>JANPCB010000082.1:0-47989 GCA_031430735.1 Ferruginibacter sp.
TTTTCTAAATTGAAAACAGCCTCTTTTCTTTAAAGTATTCGAGTCGGGGTCCATCACCAATTTCATATAGGCGATTCTCAGAGCTTATAATTTACTTTTAGAAAGCCTTTAAAATCTTAAATGACTTTTTCAGTGCCCTCCTCTAAAGGCAACCATTTTTTTTGGTATTATATTTTATAAAATATAATTTCTTTTAAGTAATTTTTTTTTCCAAATATTATGAATGAGTTTAAATGGCGCTCCAAAAAAGCCCTTGAGTAAAGCCGTAATAAAAAGTGGCTGCAAACCGTATATTGATTTTATAATACCAATGTGTCTTTTTATGGCTGCTAGCTCCCCATATACCAGCAAGTTGTAAATGATATTCTTAGAAGAATTGAATTGCAATGGTAATTCTTCATTGAATTTTTCTGCAGCACCGAATCCATTTAAAATAATCTCCTGCACACATTGAACTATTTTTTCTTCAGTGAAAGAGCCCATTTCTATTAATCCATTGTGCGTGATATTGTATCTTTTAAAATCTACCGAAGGGGTATTGATAAAATAAGCATGGGGGTTTAATAATTGTAACATGGGTAAAAACTTGGCAGCACTGCTGGTTGTAAGCCAGGTAATGCCACTGCTACAACCTATAAGCAATGTACAAAAATGGGTAAGCGCTGCATTTTCTCTTACTGATAATACACTTCCATCTAGTATTTTTTCTGTGCTGTTAAATTCATTGGCAGAAGATAGAATAACACAGGTAGAAGGCAATGAGGTTATTTTTTTTGCCACAGATAAGACCATCTCAAAACTAAGATTTGATTGACCACTTTGTGGCGCATATTCCCAAAGAATTACATTGTTGAAATTTTTCAAACACCCCTTTTCAACGAAACTAGACACATTATTTATTTCATTGCTTGAAAGCACTAAAACAGGTTGTAGCGGTACGGTAATTGCTTTTGGATATGCACGTAAGATCATACCCCGTATGGTGCCATCATAAAAAGCCAAATTGGTATCCATGGTCTGGGTTACAAAAACTTCATCCCACTTACCTGCTGCTTTTTCCTCAAAAACTTTTTTCTTAAATTTCCTAAAAGCAATTACGTCATTCTTGGCAACTTCATTTGTTACCAGTACTTCGTCCACATAAGGATTATTGGCAATAATACTTTTACAGGAATCGGCAATTGCCCACGTAAGTTTACTAGCAGGAAAATCACTTTTTATCTGACGAGCTATGGCTGTAGCGTAAAGACAATCTCCGTTGGCGTAGAGTTGTACCAGAAGGATATTTTGAAACAATTTTGAAACCATTGTTTAAAAGTACAAAAAACTAATTTTATCTTAATAATAATACGGATCCCTTAAAATTGTTAGCCTTACCATCCTTAACAAAATTGCAATACCAAACATAGGAACCAATTTGGCAAGCACTGCCTTTAAATGTCCCATCCCAACCCTTTAAAAAATCATTTGTTTCAAAAACCTTTTCTCCCCATCTGTTATAGATCATTATTTTGTATGCTAACAAATTGGTTGCATTTAAAACCTTGAAAAAATCATTCTTCGTATCGTTGTTTGGCGTGAATACATTGGGGAAAAATACATCGCAAGAATTATTTGTAACGTTGATGGTATCATTTGCAGCACCGCAGCTGTTGGTAACTTTTACAGAATACATTCCAGCCGAACCCACCGAAAAAGTATTTAAAGTAGAACCATCTTGCCATAAATAAGAATCAAAAATACCTGGTGATATTAAGAATCTACCTGTAAAACAAACTGATTTATCTGGACCCAGATTAGGTAAAGGCAATTTAGAGACAGTCAAATTCAATGTCCTTACACTATCACAGCCATTGGCAGCCAAAAATGTGTTTACAAACGTACCAGATGTTGTGTAACCTTCAAAACTCTGTCCCTCGCAAATGATTTGATTTAAGGTTGTAAATGATTTTGGTTTTACTATAAGGTTCAATGTTCTTACACTATCGCAACCATTGGCAGCCACAAAAGTATTTAAGAAAGTGCCCGATGTGGTATAGCCTTCAAAACTTTGACCCTGGCAAATAGTTTGGTTTATTGTTGTGAAGGATTTGGGTTTTATGGTAAGGTTAAGTGTACGGGTACTATCGCATCCATTGCTACCTGTAAAAACATCTACATATTGCCCTGCTATACCATAGCCTGCATAGGTTGTGCCTTGGCAAATTACTTGGTTTATTGTAGAAAAGGAATTTGGCTTCACCGTAAGAATAAGCGTTCGAACGCTATCGCAACCATTGGCAGCCACAAATGTATTTATGTACGTACCAGCTGTTGTGTAGCCTTCAAAACTTTGCCCTTGGCAGATAGCCTGTATCAAGGTTTTAAACGATTTTGGTTTTACGATAAGTATCAATGTTCTTACACTATCACATCCATTGGCAGCTACAAATGTGTTTACAAAAGTTCCAGATGTTGTGTAACCTTCAAAACTCTGTCCCTCGCAAATAGTTTGGTTTAAGGTTGTAAATGATTTTGGTTTTACTATAAGGTTCAATGTTCTTACACTATCGCAACCATTGGCAGCTACAAAAGTATTTAGGAAAGTGCCCGATGTAGTGTAACCTTCAAAACTTTGGCCTTGGCAAATAGTTTGGTTTATCGTTGTGAAGGATTTTGGTTTTACAATAAGGTTCAATGTTCTTACACTATCGCAACCGTTGGCAGCCACAAAAGTATTTAAGAAAGTCCCCGATGTGATGTAACCTTCAAAACTTTGGCCTTGGCAAATGGATTGATTTATTGTAGAAAAAGTTTTTGGCAAAACGGTAATGTTTATACTATCCTTGTATGTACCACAGCCAGGTACCGTTACCGTAGCAACATAATAACCAGAAATTGGTAGGGTAACATTATTAATTATTGGGTTTTGGCTGCTAGATGAATATCCATTTGGTCCCGACCAACTATAAATTGCAGAAGGAATTGTTTCTACATTAAGAGTTAGGTTTGAGCCAACACAGGGCTTTATACTAGTTGCAGAAACAGTCGCTCTTACGGTATTAAAATCACTAAAATATCCAAAACTGAGACCAGACAATACACCACCTTGCATAAATCCGAATTGAAATATGCTAGAGGTATTATCAATTCTTACTGTTGATCCATTGGGGTATGAAGCTACAGGCAAATTTATTTTAGCAAAATACCACAATCCTCCTGTGCCTGGTACAACGGAGAATTGAGTTGCAATAATTATTCCAGCAGTATTGTTTATTAAAAAATTCCCTTGGTTACCATTTTTAACTAAAAGTGTAATTATTAGTCCCTCGGGAGAACTGCGTGTAATAGAAACTGTATTATTACCAGAACAATCAATTTTAGGAAGAATTGCAGAAGCCATTTCGCATCCAGCACCAGCCAATTGATAGGCATAAGCAGGAAAAGAAGTTTGAATATAAGTGGATGGGTTTGATACCGAGACAGGAGTACTTTGTCCAGCATTTAATGTTGCTATTATAATTCCATCTTGCTTAACTGTAGTGCCAGCTTGAGTTGCTGTAATAAATACTTTATCATAAGGGGGATTCAATTGACTTCGTATGGCGATATACTCTGTACCCAAAGAAGTTATGGGTACAGTTTGATCGCCTGCTAAATCTTGACAAAGTCCTCCATAGTAAGGACCGCCGTTTAATAAATCATCTTCGAGTGTAATGGCAATAGGTTTGGTAGAAATAACATATGATCCATCTAAATGCTGGCTTGCTAATTGAGAAGATGCTTCTGCCGCATAGGTTTGGCCCTTGTTTAAAGTTATTGCAAAAGTAATATTTGCAGCATGCCCAGTTATATTATTAGAAGGTGTTATTGTTACTAATGTATTATCTTCTGATGCAACTATATTAAATGAAGAGTATGGGTTGATCTCTCCAGCATAAAAATTATTATTAAGAATATTTTGTGATGAAATATAAAATTGAGTGCCTAAAGCATTTTTTCCTTTTAATGAAAATATTTCGGGGTTTGGGGCGCCTTCATTCACTTCATAATATACTGCTATTTTATTAGTAGCTGTAACCTTTAGGCCTCTGTTTTGAATTACATTCCCTGGTTTACATTCAACAATATTAAGTTGAGGTGTTAAATCAATTGACTGTGTGGAAAACGGCGGCAAAGTAATTGTTTGACTAATAAATGCCGGGTTAGCTGGTTGAGTTACTGTAACTGTACTCGGCAATTGATAAGATGAAAATCTCAATTTAATCGGTCGGTCAAGATTTCCAATTTCATCAACATCTGGTGCCGCAAACCAAAAAGCCGTATCAGTTTGAGCAAATGACTTTAGCCCAAAAAATAAACAAATTACCAATAAAAGTTTTCTCATAATGCTATTCCTTAATCATCCTATTTGCTAGCTCATAAAAAGTTATATTTGGTTTGTAGCCTAGAGATTCAATTAGTGAATTATCTGAAACCAACTTCTTGTAAGTTGTTGTAAAATTACGGTTTACAATTACATAATCATTATAATCTTTATCAATAATTTTAAAACACTCCTCTATCCATTCTTTTATCGAATGCCCTTCTCCACTACTTATATTTGCCTCAAAAATATTATCTTGGTTTACCAACAACCAAATGCCCTTTACGATATCTCCAGCAAACGACCATTCTTTTATTACTGACATATCTCCTATCTCCAATTTTTCGTTGCTGCCTGCCGCTATTCTTTTTGCTGCTTCGCTTATCATTTTGGTAACATGCCTTTCGCTTCGCAATGGGCTATCATGGTTAAAAAAATACCCTACATATACTTTCAGGCCAATACTCCTAAAATAGCGAGCAGCATACACACTTTGTATTCTGCTAATAGAATATGCATCGTTTGCCACAAATGGATCTGTTTCTTTTATAGGATTGCCTGTGTTTAAAAACTGTAACCCACTGCCAGAAATAAAAACTTTGGTATGAGGCGAAAATTGTTTTACAGCCTCTAAAATATTAAGTGTACCTGTAGCAATGGTTTGATGGTTTTCGAAAAGCGCATCGTGTTTCGTTGTGGAATTTGCTGCTAAATGAAAAATATAATCCGGTTGAGAATTTTGAATAAGCAAACTGACTTGAGTAAAACTAGCAATATCTGTTTGTATAAAATTTTTGCTTCTACTAACAGCAATTACATCAATATTTTCCGATTGCAAAAGTTTTGTAAGATAAAACCCATCTTGCCCGCTTGCTCCGAATATTATTACTTTCATACTTAAACAATTTGAAATTGGATGAAACTATGACCCTTTATTTGTCCAATAATCAATAATATTTTTTAGGCTTGTATTCAAATCTATTGTTGGACTCCAGCCTGTTTCTATCGATAATTTTTTATTGGATCCAATCATAATTTTATTATCATCGGGCCTTATTAGATCTTTATCAACTTCGATGGTTACAGACAATGAAAGAATTTCCATCATTTTCTTTAATATTTCATCCAAAGAATATCCTTTACCCGAACAAATATTATATACATTCCCTTTTTTGCCTTTTTCAAGTAACAAATAATATGCTTTTACCACATCTCTTACGTCTACAAAATCTCTTATTAACGATACATTACCAACAACAATGCATTTAGCATTAACAAGTCCCTTCTTTATATCTGTAAGCTTTTTTGCAAAAGAAGAAATTACGAAAATATCTTTTTGCCCAGGTCCAATATGGTTGAAAGATCTTGTCATAACAATATCTACATCGTAATTATTTGCATAAATTACTGACATCATTTCTTGAGAAACCCTTGCCACTGCATAAGGACTATTAGGTCTAGTAACAGTCAACTCTGTAATGGGAATTTGATCTTCTGATATATTTCCATATTCTTCAGAAGAGCCTACAGATAAAATTCTTGATTTTAAATTAAGCAACCTTACTTGATCTACAAGATTTAAAAAGATATTAGAATTATTAGCGAAAGCTTCTACAGGGTATTTCCAACTATATGCCACACTACTATAAGAAGCAAGATGAAGTATATAATCTGGTTTAAAACTCGAAAGCATGTTATATACAGCCTCCTTATCTAGCAAGTTTAATTTTTGAAAACTACATTGTACATATTGAAATTCTGATATAATTTCTGGCTCATTTATATCTACACCTAAAATAATTACAGGCTGTTGGTTTGATTCTAGAAGATTCAAGAAATGTTGCGATACAAAACCACTAAAGCCAGTAATTAAATATTTTTTCACTAAGAAAAATTTGTGGTGATAGTTTTAAATATATTAGCATATTCATCGGCGCATCTTTGCCAAGAAAAAGTATCCGCTCTTTTTAAGCCTGCAATTTCATACTTTTTCCTTACGGTTTCATCCTTATATAATACACTCATAACATTGCAAAGCTCATCAACATTATCTGGTGGTAATTGTATACCTCCTTCTCCAACAACTTCGGGCAAAGAAGTGGTATTAGATGCAACAACAGGAACCCCACATTGCATTGCTTCTAAAGCTGGCAAACCAAATCCTTCATAAAGAGACAAAAAGAAAAAAGCCATTGCATTTGAATAAAGTACCGCAAGGTCTACAGAATCTATAAACGTAAGTGGAGTATAAATTCTATCACATACCATTTTGGGAATTTCTAATTCATCTAACATTGCACGATTGTGCGTACAATTTCCTGTAAGCACTAGGTATAAATCTTGCGGTTTTTCTTGTAAAAAAAATTCACTAAAGCATTTTATAATATGTGCAATATTTTTTCGTTTATCATTTCCTGCAACACAAAGGAAATAATTATCTGGGAGTTGATATTTATTCTTTACTAATTCCCAATCGGATTCATTCTTATTTTGATAAAACAATTCTTTAGAAGCCGCTAAGGGTGCTACAAATATATTTTCTTGCTTAGCTCTTATATCATAATTAAGTAAATCCTGTTTAGAAAATTCAGAAATAGATATTCCGAAATTAGACACAACACTATCTACTACATCTTTCGTTCTTTTTACCAACACCTCAGGATAGCCAGCTCTCTTTAAAGGGATAATATCTAAAAAGGTAATGGAGCGATTAATTTTATTTTTTGATATTGAACTTGAGAATGGGTAATAGAATGAATGAAAAATATCGCACGCATCTATCTCTTTATAATAAGGACTTATTGGTAATTTGGCTAATTTGGTTCTATAAAGCTCTTTCCATTTTAGTATATTGGTTAGGAAAGGAGTCCTTTTTGAAAAAATATTATTATAGTTTTGAGGATAATGATCCTTTACAAACTTTTTTAAAAGCTTATCATATTTTTCTATGTACAATGTATTAGCGAAATTGATTTCAAGTTTGCTATTTAGCACAAGCCTATCTGTAATATCTTCTGTTAGACGCATCATACCATCTCTGTTTGCTCCCTGCATTTCACATTCAGAAAATAGTGTGCCATCTAACACAACTTTTATTGCCATTACGAATTAGTTTTTGGGCGTAAAAAATGCCCATTCCATAAAAATATTTTGATACAACCCTCCCCTGTGTTCGTATACAGCAAAGGCTCTTTCCGCTGGAGTAATATTTTCCAATCCTTCAAGCTTCGAATAATCCATGTTACTGTTATTAATTACTTGCACATTATGAGAAGAACTAAATCTTTCAATCAGTGTTGTAGAAATTAACGGATTAAAAATATCATGCATTTCCACCAATACATCCGTATGTTTTAATGCCGAAATTACCTCGTGTGTAAAAAGCTCCATCTCGTATCCTTCACAGTCGCAAAAAATTAACGACTTATCACCATAATCAAAATTAATTAACGTAGTTGGCGAACAAAAATTATTATACGTTAAATTACCAACGTTATTTAAACTAGCCATCTCCTTACAAAATTGCAAATCTTTTTCATTTACATCAAAACAATGAACTTTACTATTAGGCAAATGCATAGCAAATCCAACTGCATAATATCCTTCAGCACAACCTATATCTATGATATTATTATAGGGTATTTTATTTATTTCATTTATTAAGGGAACAAGATGCCCTTCGTAACTTCCGGTAATTTTTGGAACAAGTGTTAATTCTGTAATATCAATTGATGGATATTTCATTCCTTTAAATGGTCCATTCAATATCGTAAAGTCTGGCGATATTTTATTAATAATAGCTTTCCCCTTATTGATTATTGGAATTTGTGCATCTACTGCTGTTACAGTTTTTGTAATGGTATAGCCAAATTTTTTAAAAAGTTTAAATATTAGTTTTTTCATTTTTTATTATAAAAAATTAGAAATGTGTTTTATCTGCAAAAATTGTATTTAAACCTGTATCAGCATAAGGGAAATAGCCTTTACTATTCATAAATGTTATGATATCCTCGTTTTTTGTTTTTTTATGAGACAGTGTAAAGTTTACAGTTTCTACACAAATTGCAATTGGGCGATAAATAGTAAAATTAATTGTCTTTAATATTTCTAAATCTAGGCCTTCTACGTCAATAGAAATTAAATCTGGAGCCTTTGTAGGAAAATATTGAGACAGAACTTTATTAATTGATGTTACCGGTATTTTTTTTATTTCTCCGATTTTAATATGAGTAGTATTTTGAACATGCTCAGCTTCAGACTTTGAAAAAGTACTCAACCCTTTTTCAGAATCTGATTCATCAAAAATGTAAAAATCAAGTTCCCCTTCTTCACCATCAGGAGATATACCAATGTTAAGGCAAACATCTTTAGGCCTATGCTTTTTTATTTTAGCAATCAATGATGGATTAGGTTCTACGCAAACACCTCTGCTTCCTTCTACATAAAAATAATAGGTATTGTTTATATCAATTGGGTTATTGGTACCAATTTCAAGATAAGTAATTCTATCTATTCCCATTGACCTAAAAAGAAATTTTAAAACCCTATCCTCGCCAGCTTGTGCGAAACTTAAATACTCTTTATAGTTCTTAGATTTCCCAATAAAAGACATCACTTTTATAAATTGAGATAGCTTTTTTATTTTGCCCATTGAATTTGTTATTTCGTTAAAATTTCTATTTTTGGCACTGGAAAAATAAAACCAGTTCCTTTATCTATAGCTTCTTTTTCCCTCACCACAAATTCGTCTTTAAAATGCCATGGGAGTACTAAATAATAATCTGGATTCATGGCCCTGCTTTCTGCTTCGCTAATGATAGGAATGTTTGTACCCAATGTAAAAGCGCCGTACTTATCTTCATTACGCTCAGCAGCATAATCTACCAGCGTATGGTCTATATTACACCATTGCAAAATGGTATTACCTTTTGTAGATGCTCCATATACATGCACTTTTTTACCTTCGGTTTTTAGCTTTACAAGTAAGTCGTATAATTCATGTTTCAACACTTCTATCCTATTCTGGAATGCTACATACGGCTTATCAGTATCCAATTCTAAATCGAATTCTTTGTGCCTTGTTTCATTTATTAGTGTGTAATTTTCTAAACTATCATGTTTACTATTTTCTTTGTGGGTTGCATAACACCTAATGCTACCACCATTTATTTCATTAAAAGAAATTTTAAAAATCTTCATTCCACCAAATGAAAGTATTTTTTCCAGCACTGCCAGGCTGTAAAATTCCAGATGCTCATGGCAAATGGTATCATAACTATCTAGCTCGAGCATGCGAGGCATATAACTCATTTCAAAAACCCAAACACCTGTAGATGATAGAAAGCGTTTAATGCCTTTTACAAAGCCTACAGGATCTTCCAAATCGTAAAACATAGCTATAGAAGTAATAACATCTAGCTTTTTCCCTTCCAATACTTTAAATAATTCTTCAGATGGAAAAATATCTTGCACAACGGTTGCATCTTTTACTTCTTGGGCTACATCGCTAGGGTCGCATCCATATTTAATAAAATTTGTAGGATAATAACCGAGTAAGGTACCATCATTACAACCAATATCCAACACATTTGGAAATTTATTTTCGCCCACTGTACTTACGACACTCTCTACTATATCTTTTAAATGATTGCGCATGGTATCGTTTGTTCCACTTCTATACCAATAAGCTGCGTACAATATTTCTGGCGGCACGGAATGTTCCATTTGTAATAATCCACAGGCATTTTCATCTTCTTCGGGGTTGCAACGTACTAGTGTACAATCAATCTTACGAAGGCTGGGCATTTCTTTTCCTGGCTTTATAAAACTACCTTGCAAGTATTGAGGACCAAGGTCAATAACTTTTTTTAAAGAAGGGGAGCCGCAAACACGACAGGTGTTTCTTTTACGAATATGCATAGTGATTTTTTTTACGTAGGCATCAGAAATCCAGATGACGTACAAAAGTGTTTATTGTTATTTATTTTGTTTCAAAATATCTATAAACCGCTCATTTATAGCATCTATACAGTTATTTCTTTCCAAATTAAGCAAAGCCAATTGTTTCACAACAATATCTTTCTCCTCTGGTTTTACCTTTTCAAATTCATACACTTTTTCTTGCTCATGCCACAATTTGCAATTTACGTCGGCAAGTTGATAAAACACTTCGCCAATATGGCCCTTTACTTCTGCAACGGCATTTCCTTCTTTTTTAAAAACCTTATTAGACGCAAAAGTCAATTTTTCAGGTAAAATATTTCCAGCAATGGCATCTACCACATACTGATCAATCTCCTGCTGTAGCTGTATAGATTGAATAGAAAGACTCTTCAGCCTTGATTCATCTTCTGTATGATATTGCTTTAACTTTACAATTGTCAATTTATCGCAAAGCATACCGAGTGTTTCTGCCATTAATTATTATGTTACTGGTAAATTTCGCAAAAATAAGGATACAAATTGATATTTTATCATAGCTTATCTTAATACAATAAGCAATGATTGGTTACAATTCGAATTATACAAGATTTTATTGCCCAAAAAGTATATTTTCGTACCATCATTTAGACAAACACAGTAATTTTCATTTAAAGCATGGCAGATATAAGACGACAAGGCATAAAAGGAACGATTTGGGTATATGTTGGCTTTTTCTTAGGTGCTATTACTACTTATTTTTTTACATACAAGCAATGGTTTACACCCGAGCAGTATGGCCTCACAAGGTCATTGTTGGAAATTGGGATTTTGGTATATGCATTCTCTACAATTGGCTCCACTTTTTATTTGTACAAATTTTTCCCCTATTATGAAGACAATTTAGAAAAAAAAGACAACGATTTACTAGGCCTAGCATTAAAAATCTCCCTTATTGGTTTTGCTATTACTGTTGCTGCTTTAATATTTTTAAAGCCAATAATTGTTAAAAAATTTAGTACCAATTCTGGACTATTGGTTGAGTATTTTTATATGGTAATTCCCATTGGTTTTTTCCTTTTATTGTATACCATTTTAGAGTCTTATGCATATGGTTTTTCGAAAGCTAGTACAACTATTTTTTTGAAAGAAACCGTCCTGAAATTATTTACGCTTCTGGTAACATTATTAAAAATACTGGGGCTTATCAATTTTAAAACATTTATTTATCTTTTTGCTTTTCAATATGGCGCCATTGCCATTATTCTTGTAATCATTTTAAAAAGAGAAAATAAACTTTGGCTCAATTTTAAAACAAGTAGGGTAACTAAAAAATATAGAAAGAAAATAATAAGTATTCTCGCTCTTACTTTTCTTACAATCATTATAGCAGTACTTCGCACAAGTATAGATGCCATTGTACTAGCCGCTAGGCAAAATTTGGAGAAAGTTGCCATTTTTGGATTTGCCAATTATCTGGTAATGACAATGGGTGCTCCAAGCAGAAGTTTAATTGCCATTACAATTCCAATATTATCTAGATTATGGAAAGAAAAAGACTTTAAAGAAATAGAGCGCATTTATAAGAGAACCTCTATAAACTTACTTAGCTTTTCTCTTTTCATATTTTTCCTCATTCTATTAAATTTTACTCCAGCCATTCAATATTTTAACCTCAACGAAAGTTATTTAGAAGGTAAATATGTTTTTATCTTACTGGGCATTGTTACAATTATTGAGCTTGGTACTGGCGTAAATGGTCAAATAATAGGTACATCTAGCTTTTTTAGGTTTGAATTATGGACAAGTATCTTATTGACCGTTCTAATTATTCCACTGAGTTATTTTCTTACAGTAAAATATGGTCTAATTGGCCCCGCTGTTGCAAATTTGATTTCATTTACTATCTATAATGCTATTAGGTATTTCTTTTTGTTGAAAAAATTTAATATGCAACCCTTTTCTCAAAAAACATGGGAAGTGCTATTGATAGCTGTAGCGGCATTTGCTGGTTTATATTTTTTATTTGACGAGAAAGAAGGACTTCTTTTTATGTTTATAAGGTCTATACTTTATTGTCTTATTTTTATTGGATTGGTTTACAAAAGAAATATATCTCCCGATGTAAAACCAATATTGTATTCATTGCAGGCAAGGTTCAATATGCTATTGAAAAAATAGGTTTCAAGTAAGTTTATTCAAGTATAAAGACATGCCTTTTCTTTTTTCTTCATCCAAAGTAAAACCAATGTTCTCCGTATAATACCTTTCTAGATCGTACGCTTCATAAGGGTTAGCGGCAATTATCTCTTGCAAATACTGTAAACCAAAACCAGTAGCTTTATTGAAATTTTCAATGAATTCTGCCTCCAATTTTTTATTGGCTACCCAAGCTGCAAATACAAATGGTAAGTCTGTCATTGCTGTCCACGCTGCCCCAAGGTCATAGATATACCTATTTTTTTTCCTTTGTAAAAAAGCCCTATCACCAATGACCAACCCTGCAGTTGTACCTATAATATTGTGCTCATATCCCTCCGATGCGAATATAAGTTCTGGTGCTATTTTCCAATGATCTTTCAATAAAATTTTGATTAAACCAACAGAACTTCTACTTTGATAATCCAACAAAATTGTTTTGATTTCTTCCAAGGGTACATCGCTAAATAAACAAACGCTGGCTACTTCGCCTTTTGTTCCTATACAATAATCCGTAATAATATGTGGCGTCTGTAACAATGGGATGGTCGCCACAGGCACAAGCGCAATATCTACTTCATCGTTTATGAGCATATTGGCAATATTTGCAGGAAAATCTGTTATTAACTCAATTTCATCCTTCATCATCCCCTGTTCGAACCCATAAATGAGCGGTTTTGTATTGAGATAACTAACTGCGGCAACCCTTATTTTTCTTTCCAACTTGTTTCGGTTAATTTCGTGCAAAATTACTTCAAACAATTTTCAAATATGCAACTTTCTCCACTTACAGCTATTTCACCTATCGACGGCCGCTATAATAAAGCCACCCAACAACTTGCTGGCTATTTTTCTGAATATGCTTTAATAAAATACCGTGTAAAAGTGGAAGTAGAATATTTTATAGCATTGGGCGAAAAAAAGTTTTTTAAACTAGATGCCAAGCAAAAAAATGCGCTTAGAGCAATTGTTGAAAATTTTACAGAAGAAGATGCAATGGTGATTAAGAATACCGAAACCATTACCAACCACGATGTAAAAGCAGTAGAATATTTTTTAAAAGAAAAGCTTGATGTACTTGGTATAAGTGAATTGAAAGAATGGATACATTTTGGGCTCACATCGCAAGACATAAATAATACCGCTGTTCCCATGCTTTGGAAAGACGCAGTAGAACAAGAATATTTACCAGCTGTAATAAACCTGCAACAGCATTTAAAAAAACTGGCCAATGACTGGAAAGCCATACCCATGCTTGCACGTACACATGGACAAGCTGCAAGCCCAACCATACTTGGAAAAGAAATAATGGTTTTTGTAGAGCGGTTGGAAAATCAAATACAATTATTCAGCCATATTCCTTTTTCTGGAAAATTTGGTGGGGCTACGGGTAATTTTAATGCACATGCCATTGCATATCCAACATACAATTGGGTAAAATTTGCCAATGCGTTTTTAGAAAATAAACTTGCTTTGCAACGCCAGCAATACACAACACAAATAGAACATTACGATACACTCGCTGCACATTTTGATGCTATTAAACGCATCAACAATATTTTAATAGACTTGTGCAGGGATATGTGGAGTTATATAAGTGCAGATTATTTTAAGCAACAAACTAAAAAAGGCGAAATAGGCAGCAGCGCTATGCCACACAAAGTAAATCCCATAGACTTTGAAAATGCAGAAGGCAATTTTGGCTTCGCCAATGCCCTATTGGAGCACCTTTCGGCCAAGTTGCCCATTAGTCGTTTGCAAAGAGATTTAACGGATAGCACGGTGCTTAGAAATATTGGCGTACCAATTGCACATACAATTATCTCCCTAAAATCTTTAGAAAAAGGGTTGGGCAAATTGATTTTAAATGAGCCAAAATTAAAAGACGATTTAGAAAACAATTGGGCAGTAGTAGCAGAAGCCATACAAACCATTTTACGCAGAGAAAATTATCCGGCTCCTTATGAGGCTTTAAAGGAATTGACTAGGGGTAAGGAAATAAACAAAGCATCAGTTCATCATTTTATAAATGGCTTAAAAATTTCTACTGTTTTAAAGAAAGAATTGAAAGCCATTGCACCACATAACTATACGGGCATTTTTTAGTTACAAATTAGATTGTCAATATCATAACCTTATGTCAAACTAAGATTTGTCTGCCAATTTTTCTAGATCATCCAAATCTTTAAAACGTCCCGAGGCTTTTTTTGCATCTCTGAGCGTATTTAGATTAATGAATCGTATTTGTAATTCATCTTCAATAAAAACTTCGCTAAGTCGAAATGCATCATCAAAATTACAACCTTTTACTGTTGTTAAAATATCTATACAAACAGGTGGGCGGCCGTAAGAAAAAACATCTATTTTATTTGAATCTAAAAAGTTTTCTAAAGTCATATCAATTAATGGTAACCCAAATTGATAAAAAGCCTTTGATAATTTCTGGTGGTTTTCCTCATTATTCTTCACCCATATATCCATATCACCTGTTGTTCTTCTATAACCATGTAGAATAACAGCATAGGCACCTACTAAAACATATTCAACTTTATTTTTGTTTAATGCCTCAATAAAATCTCTAAAATCATCATTAAAAATATTTCCCATTACCGATTGTGTTTTCTAGATGAACCAACCGTTTTATCCATCTTGGTGGGGTTTTTATAATCTATTCCATAAGCCATACAAGTGAGGTACCAAGCCTCTGCAAGCCTTTGCCCATAAGTAGTTTCAGGTAAAAAAAGCTTATCGGATTCTGATGCCTTATGCGTTTTTCCTTTGCCGATAGTTTTATCCATTTTAAACATAAAGCAAATATAAGTTTTTTAAAAAAAAAGAACAAACCCAATACAGGTACTGATTTAAGTCATTTCTTACGTTTAAATTGCTTTCTTACTTCAATCACACCTTATTTATCTCACTCGTAAAATGAAAAGTAATATCGGGATTATTGGTAATCTCTGTATTTAAAAACCATTCGCTTTGAGCAAGGTAAACCACATTGCCGTCTTTATCTTCGGCAATATTGGCTTGCTTGTATTTTGTAAAATCTTCTAATTTTTTTGGATCTTTTGCAGTAAGCCAACAAGCCTTATAAAATGGTAATGAGTTCATTTGTACAGATGCACCGTACTCTTGCAACAAACGATATTGTATTACCTCAAATTGCAATTCACCTACACAGCCAATAATTTTTTTATTTCCACCAAACTGGGTAAACAATTGTGCTACGCCTTCATCTGTAAGCTGGTTCAAGCCTTTTTCCAATTGCTTTGTTTTCATTGGATCTTTGTTTACCACTTCTTTAAAAATCTCAGGCGAAAAACTTGGAATACCGGTGAAATAAAAATTTTCTCCCTCTGTAAGGGTATCGCCAATTTTAAAATTTCCGGTATCAAATAATCCAACAACATCGCCAGGGTATGCTTCCTCTATCACATCTTTTTGGCGAGCTAAGAAACTATAAGGATTGGTAAAACGCATGTCTTTTTCTAGGCGTACGTGGTTGTAATATGTATGCCTTGCAAACCTGCCACTGCACACACGCAAGAAAGCAATTCTATCCCTATGCTTGGGATCGAGGTTTGCATGTATCTTAAAAATAAACCCGCTAAACTTTTCTTCTTCTGGTAAAATATCTCTTGTAGTTGTGTGGCGTGCACGTGGGGTGGGTGCTATACGTACGAAGGTATCTAGCATTTCTTTTACACCAAAATTATTTACCGCACTACCAAAAAATACGGGTGCTACATTTCCACTTAAGTAATCTTCGTTGCTCAATTCGCCATACACCCCATCTATCAGCTCCACATCTTCTCTAAGAATTTTGGCATCCTTCTCTCCTATTTTTGCATCTAAGATTTTATCATCAATATCTTTTATTTCTACAACTGCTTCATCATTGGCCTTGGTACCTGCGGTAAACAAAACCAAACTTTTTTTATGTAAATCGTACACACCTTTAAAATCTTTGCCGCTGTTTATAGGCACAGTCATGGGATGCAATTGAATTTTTAATTCATTTTCTATTTCTTCCAATAAATCGAAACGGTTTTTACCATCTCTATCCATTTTATTTATAAAAACAATTACCGGTGTTTTGCGCATGGCTATTACCTCCATGAGCCTTCTTGTTTGTGGCTCTACCCCATTTACAGAATCTATAACCAGTACAACACTATCTACAGCAGTAAGTGTACGAAAAGTATCTTCCGCAAAATCCTTATGCCCCGGGGTATCCAATAAATTTATGAGGTGACCATCATATTCAAACGTCATAACAGAGGTAGCTACAGAAATACCACGCTGGCGCTCTATCTCCATAAAATCGGATGTAGCGTGTTTTTTTATTTTATTGCTCTTTACGGCTCCCGCAGTTTGTATGGCTCCTCCAAATAAGAGAAATTTCTCTGTAAGGGTTGTTTTACCAGCATCGGGGTGAGATATGATGGCAAATGTTTTTCTTCTATTTATTTCCGAAATATACTTCATGGCATGTTTTTGCGTGGGCAAAGGTAAGATTTGAAGGGCAAAGAAAAATAAAACCACAAAAACGCAAGCATACTAAGATGTAAGAATGAAGGGCCTGTTAAAAAACTAGTAAATATTTATAGCATAATGTAAAAATGCAAAAAGTTATTATGCCACATAAAGTCATATTACAGTGTATAATTTCTAAAGCATTATTACATTCCTTCTTGGTTTTAGCAAAAAATATAGATGTTTTAGTCTCAAAATAGTATGAACGGCATTTAAAGCCCTCCTCTGGCCAATGAACTTTTCATTTTATAGTTAACTTTGTACCATGGCAAAAATGCTAAGCATATTATCAAATTCATTAAAGCTTACTCTGCAAGAGCTAAAAGTAAACAAAACAAGGACTGCACTAAGTCTTACTGGTGTGGCTTTTGGTATATTTTGTATTATTGGTGTGTTGGCTACGGTAAATAGTTTGGAGCGAAACATTCAAGATGAAGTGAATAGCCTAGGTAGCAATACCATATATATAGACAAATGGGACTATAGTGGTGGTCCAAATAAACCATATTGGAAAATGAGGGCTAGGCCTGGTATGAAATATGCAGAACAGGATATGATAAAAGAAAGATCTGAACTTACTAAGGATATTACTTTCTTGATGCAAACAGGTGGTAGCTTGTCATATAAAAATGATGTGTTGCAAAGCATTTCGGTGTATGGCATCAACGAAGCCCAGATATCAATACAGCCATTGGGTTTCTTAAGCGGTAGGTACTTTTCTAATTCGGAATTTTTAAATGCAAGCAATGTTTGTTTAATTGGATTTGAGAATGCAGAAAAATTATTTGGCTCTGCAGAACGAGCAGAAGGAAAACAAGTAGAAATAAAAGGAAAAATATTAACCATTGTGGGGGTTTTGAAAAAAGAAGGGAAAAATTTTATAGGATGGGATTATGATAATTGTGTAATGATGCCCTACCAATTTTGTAAACGAATCTTTGATGAAAAACTTTCAAATCCTATATTAATTGCCAATGGTAAAGCGGGCGTATCTACAGATGCATTGTACCAAGAGCTACGTGGTATTATGAGGCAAATAAGACGGTTAAGCCCTAGAGAAGAAGATAATTTTTCGTTGAATAGTGTAGAAGCATTTAGCAAAGCCATATCTGGTTTCTTTGGTACACTCAATATTGTGGGTGGATTTATTGGTGGAATAAGTCTTATTGTAGGTTTATTTGGAATAGCAAATATTATGTTTGTAACTGTAAAGGAGAGAACATCCATCATTGGATTAAAAAAAGCAATAGGTGCAAAAAGTTCATCCATATTGTTAGAGTTTTTAATGGAGGCAGCATTGATGTGTATTTTTGGAGGTGCCATTGGGTTATTTTTTGTGTGGATACTCACCTTGGTTTTGTCAGGTCCATTACATTTTCCGGTATTTGTGTCGCTCCCATTAATGTTTGCAACGGTTATCATTTGTATTGTAGTGGGCATTTTGGCGGGTATTATCCCTGCTAGGCAAGCCTCTAAAATGGATCCGGTGGTGGCAATTAGAAGTTAATGTGAAAATGTGCAAAAGTGCAAATGTGATAATATGCAAATGTGCAAATGTGCAAATTTTTTAAACTCGATACTTAAAATTAATTTGCTAAAATTAAGGAACGAGAAACGAAAAACAAGAAACGAAATAATAGAACTACAAAAAACTAAAACAATCATCAAACATCAACAAACGAGAAACGAAAAACAAGAAACGAAAATAATAGAACTACAAAAAAATAAAACAATCATCAAACATCAAGAAACGAGAAACGAAAAACGAGAAACGAAATAATAGAACTACAAAAAAATAAAACAATCATCAAACATCAAGAAACGAAAAACGAAAAACGAAAAATATTAGAACAAGTATCAAACAGCCTTTAACCATACTAGCCATAGAATCTTCTTGCGATGAAACAGCCGCTGCGGTATGCCGAGATGGAAAAATATTGAGCAATATAATAGCCACACAAAAAATACATGAGCAATATGGAGGCGTAGTACCAGAGCTAGCTAGCAGGGCTCATTTGGAAAATATTGTACCAGTTGTAGACGCTGCACTCAAAAAAGCAGCATGTACTTTACCCGAAATAGATGCCATTGCATTTACACAAGCACCCGGTCTTATTGGCGCATTGTTGGTTGGCTCACAATTTGCAAAATCGCTCTCGTTGGCATTAGACAAACCGCTGATAGCAGTACATCATATGCAAGCGCATGTGTTGGCAAATTTGTTGCAAGACCCTGCTCCAGCTTTTCCTTTTTTATGTTTAACAGTTAGTGGCGGTCATACACAAATTGTTTTATGCTCCTCGCCTATAGATATGAAAGTGATAGGCCAAACCATTGATGATGCAGCAGGAGAAGCATTTGATAAGACGGCAAAATTATTGGGACTTCCTTACCCCGGTGGACCATTAATAGACAAATATGCCAAAGAAGGAAAAGCAATTTATAAATTCCCAGAACCAAGAATTGAAGGATTGAATTTTAGTTTTTCTGGTTTAAAAACATCTATACTGTATTTTCTAAACAATGCCGGCACTGCCAATGTTTATAAAGTAGAACTTACTGCAACCCTAGAAGATAGAAAAAGATTTATCGATGAAAACCTTGCGAACATATGCGCATCGGTGCAGCAAAGAATCATAAGCATATTATTGAATAAATTAATAAAAGCCGTAGAACATACTGGTATTACCAGGGTTTGCATTGCCGGAGGAGTAAGTGCCAATAGCGGCTTGCGGAATGGATTAAAAGAAACAGGCGAAAAGCTCGGTTGGCAAACTTTTATTCCTGCATTTGAATACTGCACTGACAATGCTGCCATGATTGCCATTACGGGGCATTATAAATATTTGGCAAATGAATTTGTAGGGTTGGAAGTTACCCCTACTGCTAATAGTGCTTTTTAAGGTTAGGAGATTTGAGATTTGAGATTTAAGATTTTTTAAATCGAATTTTCTTTAGAAATCCAATCCACTTCATAAATTGAATATATGATTTGTAGAATTTTCCTACCTATACTTTAGTCAACTGACTCAGAAAACCGCAACGCATTCTTGAGATTTGTAAAAATATATGAATACTTTTTTCCAATTTAAACAATTCACCATCCATCAGGAAAAATGTGCCATGAAAGTGTGTACAGATGCCTGTTTATTTGGTGCATGGGTTGCAGAGAAAATAGAGAAAAAAGAAATCAATCCTACAAAAATATTGGATATTGGTACAGGTACAGGATTGCTTAGTTTAATGCTTGCACAAAAATCGGATTGTGCCATAGATGCGGTAGAATTAAATAAAGATGCTTTTGAACAAGCAAAAGAAAATATGGAGCAATCTCCTTGGGGCAATAAAGTAAAGGTTTTTAATGCAGACATTACATGCTTTAAGGCAAAAGAAAAATACGACTTCATTATTTGTAACCCCCCATTTTTTGAGAATCAATTAAAAACGGATAATGAAAATAGAAACGCTGCCATGCACGCAACAACCCTTTCATTTGAAGCCCTTTTAGAAGCCATAAAAAATAATTTGACAGAGAATGGAACTGCGGCACTGCTTCTACCTTACGATAAGATAACCTTCTTTGAAAAAAAATTAGGCTCAATTCCTTTTTTTATCGAAGAAAGATTAAATGTAAAGCATGCCTCAACACACCCGCTTTTTAGAAGTATGATGATTGTTTCTGCTAAAGAGGAGCCAGTAAAAGAAAACGAAATATCTATCAAAAATAACGATGGCTCATATAGCAATGAATTTATAAATATGCTAGAGGCTTATTATTTACATTTCTAAAATATGACTTGTCAGATAATTGTAAAAATACTCAAAAAGCACCCTTTTTACATTCAAATGACAAAACTAAATTAGCATAGATAGACCTTTGTGTTCTTAAAACTAAGATATGCAAAAAGTTTCACTTTACTTTACCGTTTTCACTTTCCTCTTTTTTTCAAACACCAGCTCTGCACAAGATACTACTACTACAAAATTATTAAATGAAGTGGTAGTTACTGGTCAATACAAACCACAATCGCTTAAAAGTTCTGTATACCAACTAAAGGTTGTGAATGCAGAAAGAATAAAACTAAGTGGTGCTACCAATGTACAACAAGTATTAAACAACCAACTTGGTTTCCGCTTTTCTAGCGATAACATAACCGGTACAGATGTAAAACTGAATGGGGTAAGCGGAAGAAACGTAAAAATATTATTGGATGGCGTACCACTACTAGATAGATTTGATGAAAGAGTAAGTTTGAGCCAGATAGATATTAATACCGTTGAACGAATAGAAATTGTAGATGGCCCTATGTCAGTTTCTTTTGGCACAGATGCAATGGGCGGTGTGATAAACATCATTACAAAAAAATTGTCTCAAAACACTTTTTCACTAACGGCTAGGGTGCAAGAAGAAACCGCTGGCAAAGAGTACAATCCCTTTAACTACAAAGGCAATCATATACAAAATATACTTATTTCCACTAAAAAAAATAATTGGTATTTGTCAGCAGGAGGAACCCGCAACGACTTCAATGGTTTTGGTGGCGATGCCTACGGAAGAGATAAAGATTGGTTGCCAA
Source organism: Ferruginibacter sp. (assembly GCA_031430735.1). Lineage (GTDB taxonomy): Bacteria > Bacteroidota > Bacteroidia > Chitinophagales > Chitinophagaceae > Ferruginibacter. The sequence continues at coordinate 21,580 of JANPCB010000082.1, forward strand.
AAGAACAAGTTTTGGGCAATGCTAAAATTGGCTATAAAAATAATAAATTAGACATCTATTATCGTATTGATGGAATGAACGAAAAGATTATTGACAGGAATGAAATAAATTATGGTACCGCTAGGGCACTAGATCAGAAATTTATAACGGACCGCATCTTACAGCAAGTTCAAAGCAATTACAAATTCGATGATAAATTTTCCCTTAGTTCATTTATAGCCTACACAAATCTTAAAAGAAGCACCCAATCATCTTACCATGATTTTGTAAAAAACACTGACAGCATCGGGGCAGGAAATGCACAACAAGATGTATCTAAGCTAAACAGTATTTCATTTAAAAACAGCTTGCAATATACTGTTTCACCAAAGTTATCTTTACAACCTGGTATAGATATCAATCATGAAGGCATGAGCGGCGCCAGGGTTTTAGGTTCACCAAAAATAAGTGATTATGCATTTTTTGTATCGGCAGAATATAAACCAACGAGTAAAATAAATATCCGACCTGGTTTCCGTGTAATAAAAAACACCCAATTTGATGCCCCCCCAATTTTACCCTCTATAAACACAAAATTTGTAATTACAAAAGACATTGACTTAAGACTTTCCTATGGCCTAGGATTTAGAGCACCTGTATTGAGAGAATTGTTTTTCGAATTTGTAGATGTAAATCATAATATAGTTGGTAACCCAAATTTGAAAGCAGAAACTTCCAACAGCTTTAACGGATCTTTATCTTGGACAGCACCCAATCTAAAAGCAATAAATTTCACCTCTACACTTAACGGTTTTTACAATGCATTTAACAATCAAATAGAGCTTATACAGAGTGCAGGTGTAACGCCAATACAATTCAGTTATTTCAACATCACCAAATCAAAAACAAAAGGAATATCGTTGGACAATAAGGTAAATGTAAAAAACCTAGAACTAAGCGTTGGCGTACTATATTATTCAAATCAAAGAGAGTTTAATACCTCAGATAATAAAACGATTACATCCGATTTTTTCTGGACACCAGAAGTTAACTCCAACATAACTTATAAAATACAAAAACTAAAAACATCGCTTGGATTGTTTTACAAATTTGTAGGTGTAGAGCCAAACTTAAGCAACGACCCTACTGGCAGAGAGCCTGGTCTTTTCTCTACAAGAACAAGTTCATATAACTTAGCAGATTTTACCATTACCACAAACGCACATAAAAATATTACAGTAAATGCAGGAGTTAAAAATTTATTTGATGTAACAACTGTAAATAGTAATACAGTAATTTCATCCAATTTATCGCACAACAACTCCAACGCATTGTTAGTAAATTATGGTCGTTCTTATTTTCTTGGTCTATCATTTCAATTAAACAAAAAATAAAAAATATGCATTTAATCAATAGGATACTATTAATAACTACTTTGAGCCTTTCTGTAATTTCTTGTAAAAAAGATACAGACCCTATCCTTACCATATCTACGGGTAGCGAAAAAATACAATTAAATGGATTGGCAGAAAATGAGCTTCCAAATGCAGCTCCGTCTAAATCCGTTTACTTAGATTTTAGTACAGAAAAAACTACGCCTGTACTAAGGTCTAGTTGGGATATAGGTTTATATACTGGCGCAGATTTTAGGGCCATTCTAAATATAACTGCAGTAGCTGGTGCAAAAGTTACAAACAAGTTTGATTTAAATTTGGTAGGTGCCGCCGATACTGTGGGGCTTTCGCTAAACACCAGTCAATTCAATCCATTGCCAATTGATCTTACCTATTTTGACAATGTAAATGGAGATTTGACACGAACAGTTATTCCAGCAATATCTGCAACGCCAAGCTTAAACCCAGTAATAATAGTGAACAGAGGAACGGGTGGAAATATTGCCCCACGTGCTTGGGTAAAGATGCGTATACAAAGGACTACAAATGGTTATTCCATTCAATATGCTGGCATACAAGAAACCACCTACAAAACTGTTAATGTAACAAAAAACGAAGAATATAATTTTCAGTTTGTATCGTTCGATAACGGAATCGTTTCTGTAGAACCAGAAAAACTTGCGTGGGATATTATGTGGTCGTATTCAATGTATCAAGCTAATTTTGGTGCTGGGCTCGTTCCTTATAATTTTTCGGATATGATTTCAGTTAATTATCTTGCGGGCGTACAAGTGCTAGAAAAAAGATATGTAGATGCCACAACAGCTACCAATGCATTCAATGCTTTTAATAAAGACAGTGTTGCAACAAACCCTACATTGGTAGGTCGTTGGACGATAGCCAGTAGCTGGAGAAGTACACAACCTGCCATTGGCGCTAGGCAAGACAGATTTTATTTATTGAAGGATCCAAGTGGCAACTATTACAAATTGAAATGCCTTGCCATGGGTGTAGGTGCAGACGGCGGAACAAGAGGCAAGCCAGAATTCAAATATGCTTTGATCCCATAAATTTATATTACAAAAAAGGGAGCCAACATTTAAAAGTTAGCTCCCTTTTTTTTGTTTGCCATTCTTGTTAACTTCCTCCCATTCCACCAGCTGCTTGTGTACGCTTGCGCTCTTCCTCTGCTCCATCTTTACGCTGTCTAGCTGCTTTCACTTGGTTGTTTCCAAAACGGTAAGAGAAATTTACCTTCAACTGACGACTCTCCCATCTTCCAGAGGCTGTATTCGTTTGTCCACTAAATTCTGAAGTACCACTCCACTTCATTAATCGAAAAATATCACTCAACGAAGTTTTTAAATTTCCTTTTCCTTTAAACAATGTTTTTTGCAATCCCGCATCTACGCTATACATGGCAATAGATTTAAAAACACCCTGCCATATGGTAGGTGAATTATAAAACCCCGAAAGCTCTGCTGTGTATCCTTTTCCAAGTTTAAAAGAATTTTGTACAAATATCGATACCGTTACAACATCTAAACTAATATTGCGATTGCCTCCACCAAAATTTGCTTGGTATTTAGAATAATATGAATTTACATTGGTAAACAAACTATACCATTTTTTAGAAAACGGATAACTTACATTTAAGCTAACAATATCTTGCGTAGCCAAATTTTTAGGACTCAAAAATGATTTTGATTTTTCTGTAGTATCTGGCAATTGGGTGAAAATATCTTTTACGTGACTGTAGTTTAATTGGGTTGTTAATTTGTATTTATATGTATGGGTTAGTCCAACACTATTGGTGTACTGTGGCCTAAGTTGGGTATTACCCTTCCTAAAAGTGTAATCGTTTATTTTAAATTCGAATGGATTTAAATCTTGGTAGGCAGGCCTATCTATTCTTCTGCTATACGACAAGCCTATTTGGCTCTTTGGATTTTTGTTAAATGTTATAGCCGCACTCGGAAAAAGATCGAAATAATTTCTATTTACAGATGAATCATACGCATTGTATGTAGAAGTAACGGTATTATACTTCAATCCGGTAGATCTTCCTTTAGACACCGTATTTTCTCCTCGCACACCCACCTGCAATACGAAGCCCTTAAAGCTCCTATTGTAATTTGCATACACTGCATTGATGTTTTCCTTGTACGAAAAAGTATTGCTTCTATCTTTATCAAATACATCTGTAGCACCTAAAACATCATATCTTTTAAAATCATTGTTGGTACCTACGTATCCAATCTTACCGCCAATACCCAATTTCCCTTTATTAAGATTCTGCTCATAATCTACTTTAAAAGAAAAGATATCTATATCCGAAGGAGATATCATCCTATAAACATTGCTATTGAGCGGCGTATTTGTAACTACGTCAAAATAATTGTTTGGTTGAAATTGATTGCTTCTTATTTTAAAAAATCCATAATCTGCATCCAAATTTAATTCCTTCCCTGTAGGCAATGCATATCTATAATTGAGGTTAAAGTTTACATTCTTTCTATCATTAATATTTTCGTTGGTAGCATATAATATTTTACTAAGCTTGTTTGTAGGTGTATAAATAATATTCATTGGCCCTGCAGTTTTCATAACTACATCCGAAACATTTCCATTTATCATAACACCAATGGTACTTTTTTTGTCAATGAAATAATCTAACCCTGTTTTAAAATTATGGCTACCATTATTATAATTTTTCATTTCATTTTTTTGGCTAAAGAAAGTATCTGCTTGATTTCTTTCTAATACAAAAGTATTTAGGTTTAATCCTCTGTTGTAATTATAGGTACCAAATACATTTGTTTTCGCATTTCTATTGTTTAAAGAAAGGCCTCCATTGTATTTTCCATAAACACCTACTGCATAACCTGCATTTACACTCCCATTTGTACCTAGGTTCTTGTTTTTCTTAAATTTAATATTGATGATACCAGCATTACCAGCAGCTTCATATTTTGCAGAAGGGTTTGTAATAAGCTCAATGGATTCTATTTGTGTAGCCTGTATAGATTTTAAGTAGCTAGCCAAATCTGCTCCACTCAATGGACTAGGCTTGCCATCTATATAAACCTGTACCCCATTCTTACCAGCCAAACTCAAATTATCATCTTTGTCTACAATAACGCCAGGTGCTTTTCTTAATAATTCCAATGCATCATTTCCAGCCGCATTGATGGTACCTTCTACATTCAAAATAGTTTTATCTGCCCTTACTTCTACAATGGGTCTTTTCGATGTAACACTTACAGCGGCCAAATCAGCACTGGCTTTTGCCAATATAATTTCAGTAACGGCGATATCTGTTCCTGCTACATTTAATTCGCTGGTTCTCTTGGTAGCATTTCCAACATGTGTAACGGTTAAAAAATATTTACCCGCTACAATATTATCTATTGTGTAAATACCAGCCTTGCTGGTAACTGCATACTTTACCGCTACAGAATCTTTTAATCTATTTAATGTAATGTTGGCAGCACTTAATAACTTGCCTTCTTCATCTTTTACAATTCCAGAAATTTTTTGTGCATTTGCTAAAAATGCAACCAATAAAACCCCCACTAACAACAATATTTTTTTCATTTTCTAATTTTTATGAGCACAAAAATATTGGCATTTTACAAAACCATGACAAATAAATGGGTGAACGGGGAGAATAAGCGTACGAGCGGTTAATGGCTATTTATACATTTAAATTAAAAATGATTCTCAACTTGTTAAAAATCATTGAAATTATATACGAAAAACATTTCGTCAAAACTATTCCACAATTGTTAGTAAAGATAAATTCAATTGCAAATTAAAAACTGTTCCTTACATCAAAATAACCAATTAAATATGAAAAAACGAGACATCTACTTTTGTAAAAGGATTTTTTTATTTACATTCTTTTTTACTGCACTAGCGGCTAAAGCACAAGTTATCATAACGAGTACTGCAACGCCCTACACCCAAAACTTTAATACAATTTTAGCTACCGCTGGTACATCATCCACTCTACCTGCGGGTTGGAAATTATTAGAAACTGGCACAAGCGCCAATACCAGCTATGCGAGCGATGCAGGTAGCACAGCCACTGGTAACACTTACAGCTATGGAACTGGCACTAGCACTGATAGGGCTTTTGGCACTTTACTTTCTGGCTCCCTTAGTCCTATTATTGGTGTACAAATTCTTAATAGTACTTCACAAACCATTACATCCATTACCATTTCCTATACAGGTGAGCAATGGAGATGCGGTACTGCTGGTCGTTCAGATAAATTGGATTTTCAATACAGCACTTCTGCCACATCGCTTTCTACAGGTACTTGGGTAGACGCAAATGTGCTGGATTTTTTATCGACTAGCACTACAACTACCGGTGCAAAAGACGGTAATGCTACCGCAAATAGATCCTTAAAAACAACAACTATCACTGGGTTGAACATAGCAAGTAATGCCAAATTTTGGTTAAGATGGGCTGATGCAGATGCCACTGGTGCCGATGATGGATTATCTATTGATGATTTTTCATTACAATTAGCAGGAGGTGATGTAACGCCACCAACTCTATCTACTTTAAACCCAACTAATAATGCAACTAACATTGCATTGAATGGAAACTTAGTAATCGGTTTCTCTGAAAGTATACAAAAAGGTGCTGCAGGGAATATTGTAATAAAAAAATTAAGTGATGGAACCATCGTAAATACAACAGCGGTAACGGCAGCTTCTGTAACTGTAAGTGCTGTTACTGCTACCATTCCTTTTACGGGATTAACATATAGTACTGCTTATTATGTAGAAATACCAAGTGCTACTTTTAAAGATATTGCAGGAAATAATTTTGCAGGTATTGCTGGCTCTACTATTTGGAGTTTCACTACCATACCTCAACCTTCGGCTACTGTTACTGTAAATCCAACTTCGCTGAGTTTTGGTTTTGTTGCTTCTGGTTCTAATTCAACAAACCAAAGTTTTGCATTTACAACTACCAGTATCACTACAAGCTTAACCTTAACAGCACCTACAGGGTTTCTAATTTCAAAAGATGCGCTATCATTTGCCAGTTCAGCGCTATACAGCTTAGCAGAAGCGCAAGCAGGTCAAACTGTATTTGTAAGATTTGCACCTACAACAGCTAATACCAATTATAGCGGTTTAATAAATTTTAACAGCACAGGTTTGCTGGATAATAAAGTTCAATTATCGGGCAATTCCAATGTGGTGGCTGCTGGCCCACTCAATTTCTATTATGGAAATTTGCATTCTCATAGCAGTTATTCGGATGGTAATGCAGATAACACTACAAAAATACCTGCAGACGATTATGCCTATGCGAAAACAGCCTTGTGTTTTGATTTTTTAGGTATAAGTGAACATAACCATGTGGCTGCAGGTATGCACTTAGCTGATTGGGCTCCTGGCATTGCACAAGCAACAGCTGCTACAACCTCCAATTTTGTTGCATTGCACGGAATGGAGTGGGGTGTAATAAGTGGTGGTGGGCATGTAATCGTTTATGGTATGGATTCGCTTGTAGGCTGGGATGCAGGTAATAACCAAATATTTGTTCCAAAAAGTTTATATACAGGCACCGGTGGTTTGTTTGATATCATTAACCGTCATGGATCCAATGCGCTTGCCTATTTGGCACATCCTAACACTACAGATTACAATGGGTTACTAAATGGTGCTTATGACTTAGCTGCTGATAATGCAGTAGTAGGTACTACAGTAGAAAGCGGCCCAGCATTTTCTGTAAACACAACATATACCGATCCTGCTACATCCATGTCTTATCTTTCTTATTACAGAAATATGTTGGCAGCGGGTTACCATGTAGGTCCCACCATAGACCATGATAACCACAATTTCACTTTTGGACATACAGCAAAAACAAGATTGGTTGTATTAGCTGCATCATTGAGTGAAAATAATTTATTGGACGGCATGAGAAAAATGCGGTTCTATGCATCGGAAGATTGTGGAGCAAGAATTAATTATACCATCAATACAGATCCAATTGGTAGCATCGTAACGAAAGCAGGTGCACCTACTATTTCTGTTGGCTCAATAACTACAAATCCCATATCCACAGTTAAAATTATGTACGGTGTACCGGGCAGCGGTACTGCTGCTACCTTGCTCACCACTAGCACCAGTGGCACGTTCAGTTTTACAGATAACACGCTTTCAAATTTGTCGCAGCGCTATTATTATCTAGATATTACAGAAACAGATGGCACGAGAATAATTACAGCGCCTGTTTGGTATACTAGAAATGATGCTGCATTGTTTGCTAAGGAAGCCACTGCGCTTACTTCTTTCTTTGCCATAAATGAAAAAGATAGGGTGATGCTAAAATGGACAACAGATAATGAAGCCATGAATCAAACTTTTATTATTGAGAAATCAATTGATGGAGGTAAAACATATTCAACCATGGGAACAATAAATGGTAAAGGGACAAATGATATTTTTAACAGCTATGGTATACAAGACATGCAACCATACAATGGCATTGCTTATTATCGTTTGCTACAAAAAAGCAAAACAGGCATTGCATTTGCAGATATTAAAGTTGTGGACAGGAGCGAAATAGCTAAATCCTACTATACCATTTATCCAAACCCAGTACATGGAATCTTGAACATCAATTTGATGTCGATAACATCTAAAAAAACTACGGTAGAAATATATGATATTGCTGGCAGAAAAATGTTGCTGCAAGAAATACCATTATCAAAAGGATTGCAAAACATTTCAATTGATATGAGCAAATTACAGAATGGTAGTTATATATTGAAATTGATGTTGGATGGAAAAATGAAAACACAGATAGTGAATAAATTGTAGGATTCACATTTCTTATAAATAAAAACCCCGGCAAAATTGTTGGGGTTTTTGTTTGATACAATTTTATTATTAGCCCTTGTTGGCATTGTTAATATACTTAAATTCTCTGTAGTAATTGGTTGCTCTATTTTAACGCCGCCGTTGTTGGTATGCAGCTTAGCTTATACAGCCGTGCGTACCAACAACACTTGCTTAGGTTACAGGTATTGTGAAATAAAAAAAACTCATCGCTATCTATTGCGACGCACAGATACCCTACCGCACTTAGCTAGGCTTCATATCTAGGTATTAAGTTATAGGTAGCTTACATACCTGAGCCAGATGGACGAGACACGAACCAAGGCAGAGGCGAAGACAATTTTTTATTTCTAAATTATCTCCCCAAAGAAACGAGAAGATATTTTATGGCGTGTATATGGATTAATATAATCAGGATTTAAACCTTCTTTAAACCTATCTTCTTCATAAAGCAATAGTGAATCTTCTGGTGTTACTTTACTACTTTCAAAAATGCAATAATCATCTCCTACTTTAATCATATCTTTATTTATTGCTTCAAGTTTTGTGTTCCTTATCATCAAAGGGATCAAAGGAAGTTGTATAAAATTATGAAATAACAATTTATTAGAATGTCCGCCTAATTCAGCACCAAAATATGAAACTCTTCTGTTACTAAAAAATCTTGAGAATTCATTTGGATTGATGTCTTCATTTCTTACAGTCTTTAAAAATATATCTGCCATTTTTTCATCCCAATCGCCTTGTAACATTTTAGATATCCTCCAAGCATCTAAAGTGAAATACCCAATTTTAAAAGTATTATCAATTTTGTTGTGGTAAGAGACGGTAGAATTTAAATATTTGCTCTCAATTTTTTCCTTAAAAGTGATAGGTAATTTTTCAAAGTATTTTTTTTCTATAATAACATCATTATAAATTCTTACACTAAAAGTATTATCATATTTTTTTTCCGACAATCCTAACGATCTCGCTATTAATCTGCCTTTACTATTTACATAATCGACAGCAGATTCAGATGAACTTAAAGAAGTAACACTCATATAATTTTGTTTTGAATATTTTTAAAAATTTCCCAGCTGTTCGTTACTAGGGCATTGCTACTAAGCGTATTTGTTTTATAACCTATATGAAAATTGTAACTTCCGATTCTGGTAATTGGATCACCATTTATTTCAAATGATTTATGATCTGCTGATATTTGAGTGATGCTAAATTGCTCTCCATCAATATTTCTCAAACGATCATGAAGAATTAATTGCATCACTAATTCTGTTGTTAACTTTTTCCACATGTCTTTCCTAAATTAATATGATAAAACTTAAAATTATTTAAAGTCGATTTTATTTGGGTGAATAATGAGATTTGCAATATATGATTTTTAACTGAAAACTTAAAAGTATATTAATCATAAAATCTTCGCTGGAGTAGGTCAATTCGCAACTTTGTAAACTCCTAACGTCTCCATACTTAAGTTGCCGAGGCTCGTAGGAATTAAATTATTATTTAAAATAAATTTTAAATAATAATAGTGTATTTTAGCACGATGGAAAAGTGATCGTATTCCTCAAAGATTTTAATCTTCCAAAAATAATATGACAACAAGTTTTCCATTTTCAAATTTTACTATTCGCTTATCAAATATCCATCTTCCTATAGATATAAAAGGATGGACAAACTTTTTTGAAGAAGATTTCAGTAATGTCCAAATTTTATCTAAAGGGCAAGCTGACTTACAATTTTCTTTATGTGATGTTTATAAAGTAGAGTTTGATGCACCAATTATCATTAAAAGTGTGAGCAGTTTTTCTACAGTACCTTTTACTGCTATTCTTTTTTTATCAGATGAATTATTTTATCTACTACTTCAAATTGGAGAAGGTAATTATCTAGCTAATACAACAAGTATGGCTCTTAAAGGTGCAAAAAAAAATTTTATCAACTCGGTGGTGGAAGATTCTTAAGTATTGAAAATAATATTTTTATTTCATTGGAGGAAGATGAATTCAGTGATTATTATTTGCTTTCGACAACAAATAAAAGTCTGATGGATATTGATGACTTATTCAATTTCGCAAGAAAGCTATTAGATGATAATTGAGAGCGAATCCTTTGTTGATTAACCCTGAAATAACCTTTTCTATATAATTAAATTAGCGTTGTGCTTCATTAAATGGAATGAATAGTATCGAAAGTTTACAAATGACTTTTTAATTTGCCCTTTAGAATAATATTCTTCAAACTTAGAAGAGAATAATAAATTAAACATTTGAAAAGGTATTCTATTGCCTAGTACAGAACCCTAAAACTATTGTTGTTGAATAATTACTTTACATACGGGACCTCCAATAAATACAATTGCTCTTGTTGTAAATGGGAAGGCCCATTGCCTGATTTTAATGAAGGAGATAAAACCGAAAAAGTTTTAATGTACGTCGTGAACTGTCCTAATTGTAAAAAAAAATTAGGAGAATGGCAAGCACCAATGATTGGTTTTCTTTTACCTAATGATATTCTTAAACAAAAAGAAGTAATTAAAAATTATTTTAAAAGCTTGTTATCAATAATGATGGTGAATAATACAAATGAGGCAAGAGTAGAGGCATTAAAGATTAAATCATCCATTATACAAAAGGAAATAGTGACCGAAAAAAAGAAAGAACGGGTTCCTAAACCAATTCAATTAAAATTATTTAAGGAATAAGTTTTGAAACAAAAAAATGCAATTGGTCTTATGAATATTTGGAACTCAGAAAATTTTTACTGTAAAGCAGCCATATTCACATGTATTTTGTGTGAATACCAAACTCATATTTATTCTAATATTGAATGGCTGAAAACAACTAGACAAAAGGATTGCGAGAAATGTAAAAAATCTAATAAAAATCATTTTGACGAACCAGTAATTTATCGGGATGATTTAGGAAATTCAGACCATGATATTCCTTTGCACATTCAAATTGCCAGTCTTCCCATTAACAAACAAAATTGTCTGGATTGCATTAATCAAAATGAAATTCACTGGACTGTATTTTTATTGAATTGTCAGCATTGTAATACAGATACCATGGAGTTTTCAGAATATACTGTTGGGAAAAATATAGCTCTATTTAATGAATGGTGTCAAGATTGGGCAAAACCCTCCCATCCTAAAATGGACTGGATCGATAAAAATGGAGCAAGTATTTTTATTGTCAGTGGAATAGGAGAAAGCTTCTCATCCTCATAAAAAGATTATCTATCCACAAACTAATTTTACCAAACAACATGAATAAGACATTTAAATACTGCGTGAAATTATTACAAGATTTAGCTGCAAGTTTGAACATGACCTATGAAGAAGTTAATATTTGGATTTTTGTAATTATTGAGCCTTTAGTTTTTTTTATATTGTTGTGGATAATGCACAGACAGTATCTGAAAATTAAAGTTTTAAAAGCACAAAGAAGGTTACCACTTAACAAAGGTTAGGATTTTTAGCCCCTGTTAACATTCCAAATATAAATAAATTCTCTGCAGTAATCTGCAGTAATTGGTTGCCCTATTTTAACGTCGCCGTTGTTGGTATGCAGCATAGCTTAGGCAGCCATGCGATTCAATAACACTTGCTTAGATTACAAGTAATGTGAAATAAAAAAAATATCGATATGTTTTGCGCCGCACAGATACCCTACCGTACTTAGCTGGGCTGCATATCTGCTAGGTTTCAAGCAATGGGTAGCTTACTTACCTGCGCCGGTATGAGTTTTTTATGATGAAAATTTAGAAAAAATGCTGCAAAATCAGCTATCTTTAATTAAACGACATTGAAATAAATATGAAAAAAATAATAGAATTCACAGCTATAATTACATCGTTTATAATTTTTTGTGGGTATATAAAATTATTTATTTTTTATAAAGGTTTTGGTATATTAATATCGCAATTTGTAGAAATCCAAGAAGTTCTAACATATTTTTTAGAAAATCTAATTGGATACTTTATTGTAGTTATACTTACAGTAATAAATCTATACTTTCTATTTCAAAACAAAAATGATTTTTCCAATTGGAATATTAAAACTTCAATAAAATATCAAAGAATAAGTTGGTTATTGTTTATTCTAATAATTCCAGCCACATTCGCATATTATAAATTAACCCATGGGGTTGATAAAACTGATTTGGTTTTATTGCTATTACTATTTTTCATTTGCATTATACTTATCCCATTTTTATTTGGCCAATACAAAAAGATGAATAAAAATCTTGGATTAGATAGAGTAGAACTCACAACTATTTTTTTGTGCAGTCTGTTACTTGGATTTGCAATCTTGAATGGTTTTAATGAAAAGCGAAAAGTTTTAAAAACTAATAATATTTTTACAGGTACAGAAATAAAATGGAAAGAAAAGAATTTTATAGTCAGTAATGACTCAATTACTTTTGTGGGTATGACTAAAAGCTATTTTTTTATTTATAACAAATTTTCGAAATTTTGTACAGCATATAAAACTGAAGATTTAGAATCAATTAAATTCAAAAAAAAATAATTCTTGCCTACGTTGATCACCTCGTACATTCGTGAGTACCCATCGCAGACACCAGTAAGTCTCCTAATGGCGCAGAGATATCTTAACACTTGTTGGAATTCCAAATATACTTAGCGCCGCCGTTGTTGGTATGCAGCATTGCTTATGCAGCAGTGCGTACCTACAACACTTGCTTAGGCTACAGGTTTTGTGAAATAAAAAAATTATCGTTATGATTTGCGCCGCAGAGGGACGCTACACCAGTTGTTGGTACGCTTGGCTTCTCTGCTTGCGCTGCATACCAACAACGGCTGCTCTACGATTATCGAATGCCTGAATAGGAAACTTCTTAACAATGAATACCATTTCTTGAAAAAATACAAACAAGTCAATCTGGGTAAAGCAGCAATCACCATCGACAAATCCATCAGTATCTTTAGCTTTATAAAACCAATGTTTGAATAGCATGTGGCAAAATATTTACAACTGCAGCGCTGCCAGCAATGCAAAGATTATAGGTAACTTTTTTATCGCTTTGGTTCATTACAACAACGGCAATTTTTCCATCTGTATTTATAAATGCCGTGGTTAATAATTGGCTTCTGCTTGCAGCACTATTTATTTTTTTAGCACCTGGTCGTATAAATTTCGAAAAATGACCAATGTAGTAATAGGATGGCGTGTAAATTATTTCTCCCGTTTTGGTATCTGCATGCACGGGTGCAAAACAAAAATTACCTACATGGTTTGGGCCACCAGTTTCGTCCAATAAAATATTCCAATCTGTCCAACCAACGGTACCATTGTTAAAATCATTTATCATAGACTTACCATAACGCTCCCCATTAGCCCAACGCTGGTAATCATTTTGCTTAAAACTTTCTGCACAACCTTCTGTAAACAATAAATTTTTTGAAGGGTATGTTTTGTTTACCGCCGCTACATTTTCAAACATGGGTTGCCCACCGCTCCAAGTTTCGTACCAATGAAACCCCATACCCCACGCATATTTCGCTGCTTCTGGATCGCTAAAAATTACAGCCGCTCTCTGTGTCATCAAATCTCTGTTGTGATCCCATACGATTATTTTCTTATCTCCCAACCCTTCCTTTTTCATAGTAGGGCCTAAATAATTTTTAAGAAAATCTCTTTCTTCTTCTGCAGTGTAAATACAACTTTCCCAACGTTGTGTTGCCATAGGTTCGTTTTGCAAACTAATGCCCCAAACGGGTATTCCTTCTTTTTCGTAAGCTCTAATAAATTTGGTGTAATACATTGCCCAACTAGAAGCAAAGTCATTATTCAATTTGCCGCCTTGTAACATATCCTTATTGGTTTTCATAAATGCTGGCGGGCTCCAGGGGCTTGCAAATAAAGTAAGCTTGCCATTGGCTGCAGCAATGGCCTGTTTTATAAAAGGAATACGAAATTGTTTATCATGATTAATATTAAATGAATTGAGCGCTGCATCGCCTTCCGTTACATAGGTGTACATATCGCTGCTAAAATCGCAACTGTGAATATTCGTTCTTGCCAATGTATATCCAATGCCTTTGTCTTTGTTAAAATAAGCTTGCAAAAATTCTTGCTGTTTACCCAAAGGTAATTTTGCAAATACTTCTGCACTAGCATCTGTTAATGCAGCTCCAATACCTAAAAAAGTTTGAAAGGTTTTATTGGGTTCTACAAAAACACTTACCTCTCCTTCGGTAGGTTGTAGCAGTTCTTTAAAGGTTAATTTATCTGTAAGCGAAATTCTAAAACTGCTGCTATCGGCGGTTGTGTACACATAAACTAGTTTATCTTTTACAGTAAACTTTTTTGAATTATACAAACCCATTTTTTGTGCTGCTACATTAAAATACGAAAAGCTAAGTAAAAGTATTGGCAATATTTTCATGATTTTATTTTAATTTTTAGAATTAAGTATTTAGTTCCCAAAGTATAATAAGATATAGGTTTGTTTGTATTTACTTTTTGTCTTAGGCCAATCCTACTCTACAATTTGTGAACTAAATACTTAATCCTGTAAATTTTGATTAGACATTTTATTTGCTCAAAATCATTTTAAATACAAACGCTGCCAAAAGCCCTCCCACAATTGGCCCAACAACAGGAATCCAACTGTACCCCCATCCACTTTTACCTTTATTTTTCATTGGTAAGATGGCGTGCATAATTCTTGGACCTAAATCCCTTGCTGGATTAATGGCATAGCCAGTTGGTCCGCCCAATGACACACCAATGCCCAACACCAATAAAGCAACTGGCAACGCATCTAAAGTTCCTAAAGAGTTGGTTGGTTTGCTCATAAATAATACACCCATTACCAATACAAAAGTGCCTACAATTTCTGTTAGGAGGTTGTAAAAAGTATTGTTGATGGCAGGCATATTACAAAATGTAGCCAACTGCAAACCAGGGTCGGTTGTTTCATCATAATGCTGGCGATAACTAAGCCATACAACAAAAGAACCTAGCATGGCCCCGGCAAACTGACCGGCAATATAAATAGGCACATCAGCCCAAGGGAAATTATTGAATGCTGCCAAAGCCAATGTAACAGCGGGGTTTAAATGCGAACCACTACCATGAGACGCAATATATACGCCTACAAAAACAGCAATGGCCCAACCAAAAACTATCACAATTAATCCACTGTTGTGGCCTTTCGTTTTTGTCAATAACACATTTGCCACAACCCCATTGCCCAAAATAATAAGAAACATGGTACCCAATAATTCTGCAATAAATGGACTCATAATTGTTGATTTTATTTATAAGAAATTTACAAGGTAATTTAATGCTAATTTATTAAAAGTTTGTACTTGTTCATTTTTCCATGCTTCATCTTTTCCTGTAAGCGACGCTAGCATTTGCGCAACTATAGGTGCGGCTTCCATGGCTGCTTTCGCATCTAAAAATAGCAAACGTATTCTTCTTGCCAAAATATCTTCTACCGTTATGGCCATTTCATTTTCTATTACCCATTTTACTTCTGCCTTCGTATATGCATACAAAGGATGAATTCTCTCTGCTAATGCAACATCATCTTCCATCATTTTCTCTATTGCATTTGCATCTGCTCCATATTGTGCCAACATAGTTTCAATTTTGCCATCAACCCAACCATGAATTTTTAAATGCTTTGTTTTACAAGAAATCATTTTTAATCCGCTTACTTGTACAGCTTTATCAATGGCGTGTTCTGCCATACTTCTGTAAGTTGTCCACTTACCGCCGGTTACATGTACCAAGCCAGATGGTAATACTTTTATTACATGGTCTCTTGGCATTACAGAAGTTTTCTTTGCATCATTCGTTTTTGCCAATGGCCTTAGCCCAACAAAAACACTCTTCACATCTTTGTAACTAATATCAGACGTAGTGTACCTATTAAAATGATTGATAACAAAATCTATTTCGTCTTTAAGGGCTGTTGGTTCATTTTCTATTGCATCTACTGCTGTATCGGTTGTACCCAACAAAAGTTTATCATGCCAAGGAATGGCAAACAACACCCTGCCATCATCGGTTTTAGGAATCATCATTCCAATATTGCCTTTAAAAAAATGTTTATCTACTACCAAATGAATTCCCTGCGAAGGCGCAATGGTTTTTTCCGCATGCCCTTCTGCCAATTGTAATATACTATCTGCAAAAACACCCGTAGCATTTATTACGACTTTCGCCTTTATTTTAAATTCCTTTCCATCAATATTGTCCATTGCCTTTACCCCAATAATATTTTTCCCCGCTTTTATAAAATCAGTAACCCCGCAATAGTTTACAACAATGGCTCCTTGTTCAATGGCAGTCTGAGCAAGGTTTATAGCCAATCTGCTATCATCAAATTGCCCATCGTAATATAAAACTGCACCACTCAACTTATCGGCAGATAAGGAAGGCAATAATGCCAATGCTTTGTTTTTGGTAAGCAAAGATGTTTTACCCAAACTTAGCTTAGCCGATAAGAATTCATACATCCACAAACCAAATCCATAATACCATTTTTGCCACCACTTGTAAGAGGGTACAACAAATGGCAATGTGTGACAAACATGAGGCGCATTGTGCAACAATCTTCCCCTTTCAAATAAAGCTTCTCTTACCAAACGTATGTTGCCTTGTGCCAAATACCGCACGCCCCCATGCACCAACTTTGTAGCACGGCTAGAAGTCCCTTTTGCAAAATCATATTTTTCTAACAGCAATGTTTTGTATCCCCTGCTAGCCGCATCTACCGCACAACCGAGCCCAGTAGCACCTCCACCAATAACAATGATGTCAAATTCTTCTTCCGTAAATAATTTTTCTAACTGTTTCTTTCTATTCATTTATATTATGCTATTGCCAAAGCAGCATTTATGGCGGTATGCCATCCATTTGTTAATTCGTCTCTTTTTTCATCAGTCATTTCAGAAGAAAATATTTTTTCTACTTTCCATTGTTGTTGCAGTTCATCAATACTTTTCCAAAAGCCAACTGCAAGCCCAGCAAGGTAGGCAGCTCCCAAAGCCGTTGTTTCTGTAACAACAGGGCGCACTACTTTTGTGTTCAATACATCACTTTGAAACTGCATTAGCAAATCATTTTTTGTAGCACCACCATCTACCCTTAGTTCTTTTATACTGATACCACTGTCTGCTTCCATGGCTTTTAATACATCCATTGTTTGGTAAGCAATGCTCTCTATGGCAGCTCTGGCTATGTGTGCAGATGTTGTGCCTCGTGTAAGCCCAGTAATGGTGCCTCGTGCATGTTGGTTCCAATAGGGCGCACCTAAACCTGCAAAAGCAGGCACTACATAAACGCCATCGTTTGTATCTACTTTCATGGCAAGTGCTTCTACCTCTGCCGATGTTTTAATAATACCCAATCCATCTCTCAACCATTGCACCACAGCGCCTGCTATAAATACACTGCCTTCTAAAGCATAATGGGTAATGCCATTAATTTTCCATGCAACGGTTGTCAATAAATTATTGTGTGATGTGATTCTTTTTTCACCTGTATTCATTAGCATAAAACATCCGGTACCATATGTATTTTTTACCATGCCTGGCTGTGTACAAAGTTGACCAAACAATGCAGCCTGTTGGTCGCCTGCAATGCCTGCAATGGGGATGGGTGTTTTATTATCTAACAAAGTTGTATGCCCGTACACTTCACTACTGCTGCGTATTTGCGGGAGCATATTGCCAGGTACATCCAACATCTTTTCTAGTTCCCCATCCCATTGGCATGTTTCAATATTACAAAGCATGGTACGGCTTGCATTGCTCACATCTGTTGCATGTATTTTACTTTCTGTAAGCTTCCAAAGCAACCAAGTATCTATTGTACCAAAACACAATTCTCCTTTTGCAGCTTTATCCCTAGCTACTGCCACATTATCCAATATCCATTTTATTTTTGTGCCGCTAAAATACGAATCTACTACCAAGCCTGTTTTTTGTTGAATCGTTTTATCCAATCCCTTTGCTTTTAGTTCGTCACAAAAATTGGAAGTACGTCTGTCTTGCCACACAATGGCATTGTAAATAGGTTGGCTTGTATTTCTATCCCAAACCACCGTAGTTTCTCTTTGGTTGGTAATGCCTATTGCAGCAATAGCCGATGCAGTAATATTAGCGATAACCAAAACCTCTTTTATAGTACTAAGTTGTGTTTCCCAAATTTCCATTGGGTTGTGCTCTACCCAACCCGGTGAAGGAAATAGTTGTGTAAATTCCTTTTGAGCAGTTGCAACGATGGCTCCGTTTATATCAAACAAAATACTGCGGCTACTTGTTGTGCCTTGATCTATGGCGAGAATGTAAGTGGGCATTGAAAATATTATTTGATGGTTAAATAATTATACAAGTGCTTATAAAAAAGTATAAGATAATATAAAATATTTATTTTCAGATAATTTTTGCCGGATATTACTCAATGGTAGCATTGATCAATCTATCCGTTATGGCATCCCTTTGAGGCTTGAGTGTTTCGTAGCTTCCGTTTTTTACAGCACATTTTCCTTTTAGATGAATCAATAAGGTGCATTGTTCTGCTTGCTCACGTTGGTGCCCGCAAATATCCATCAATGTATCAATTACCCATTCAAACGTATTCACCTCATCGTTCCATACAACTAAGTTATGGTTAATGGCTTCTTCGGTAAGCACATCTATTTCTTCGTTGGAAGAAGTATCGGGTTTATTTGCAAAATTTTTGTTCATGAAAACGGTAAAATTTCTAACGCTACAAATTTAACTTAGAAAAATGGAATATGGAAATTTGGGTAGATTTTAAATTTTCGCAGGGGGTTGGAAGGGTTCCAAAGGTTCCAAGGGTTCCAAGGGTTGTCAACCTTCGTAGTTAATTTCAAAATACAAATAGTTCATAAAAGGTTGACAACCCTATTTGCAAACTGCGAGATTCGCATTGGCTGCAAAGGTTGTAAAGGTTGGAAGGGTTGTCAACCTTCATAGGAAATGTCAAAATACAAATATTGTATAAAAGGTTGACAACCCTGTTTGCAAAAGGTTGACAACCCTATTTGCAATTCTAGTTATATTTGAATAACAAAAATTCTTATGCAACTATATTTTACATTTATACTAACCATTTCATTGAGCTATGCTATGGCACAAACCAATCCAAATCAAAAAGACGATCATTTTTTAGATAGTCTATTATCGAACAATGTCCTTTTTAAAGAGGCAATGGAAAATAAAGATTCACATCGAATTCAAATAATCTATACACAAATAAATAGGGATGCAAAGAATAACCCTCATTTTAAAACTTTTGCATTTAACTTAAACAAAGACCTATACTTTTATCCGGCAAGTACTGCAAAAATGCCAACCGCTATTTTGGCTTTACAAAAAATTAATGAACTACACATAAAAGGCTTAGATAAAAACACTTCCATGCTAACTGATAGTGCATGGGAATCGCAATCCCCCGTAATGAACGATTTTACTTCGGAGGATAGCTTACCCTCTATTGCACATTATATAAAAAAAGTTTTTATGGTGAGTGATAACGATGCAAACAATAGGCTATACGAATTTCTTGGACAAGAATATATAAACAACAGTTTGCAAAAATCAGGCTATACAGATGCACAAATTTTACATCGGTTAGGTGTATCTTTTTCTGACGAAGCAAATAGACATACCAATCCAATAAAGTTTGTAAATAAAAATAATAAAGTAATTTATGAACAGCCAGCAGTAGAAAATAAACTTGCTTATAAAAAGCGTACAAATTATTTAGGAAAGGGGTTTTATGCAAATAATAAATTGGTAAACGAACCCTTTAATTTTTCTTTGAAAAATAACTTACCACTTGCTGATTTGAATGACATGCTTTTACGTGTAATTTTTCCCACTTCTTTTCCTTTGAAAAAAAGGTTCAACTTAAACAAAGAAGATTATGCTTTTTTATACAAATACATGTCGCAACTACCAAGAGAAAGTACTTATCCTAGTTACGATACAACTGAAAAATATGATCCCTATTGCAAATTTCTAATATACGGTTCATCTAAAAATATTGCTATACCTAAAAATATAAGAATTTTTAATAAGATAGGGGTGGCATATGGCTTTATAACAGACATTGCTTACATAGTAGATTTCGAAAATAATATTGAATTTGCATTAAGTGCTACAATACATGTAAACAAAGATGGCATTTTCAATGATGACAAGTATGAATATGAAACAATAGGTTGGCCTTTTATGAAAAACTTAGGGAAAGTCTTATATGATTTTGAAAAAACAAGGGCAAGAAAATTCAAACCTGATTTGAATAAATTTAAAATAAAATATGATAAGTAAACCTATTTGTCCTTATTTAATATTTCATTGCTAAAATGCGCTGTATGTTTTGGTTTCGCAAATTTTTCTTCGTTGTACATAGCGGAGTTGCCTTTAGGTATTGATAATGAAGCCCAATCGTTGTTACAAATCATCTTACCAATAAAAACAATTTGCCCAACATGGTATGGATAATGTGCCAATTGCCTGTTAATTGCTTCCGTTACAGTATGGCCTTGGTTTCTTATAAAAATCTCTTTTTCTAGATCTTCTTCAGTTAAAGAGGACAATGCATCAAACAAACATTTCCAACCCTTTTCCCAGCGATCTAATAGTTCATTCTTGGAATGAATAATATTTTCAAATTCTGCTTCTCTATTTCTATTTTCTTTTTCACCATCTGTTGTTAAAAAATCTGTCCAGCGGCTAAGCATGTTTCCTGCTAAATGTTTTACAATAGTGGCTATACTATTACTTTCCTCATTGTATTGCCAAAACAATCTTTCGTCTGGCAATTGATCAAAAGTTTTCTCAGCTAATAACTTGTTATAGTGAAATTGTGCAATAGCGGAGGAGAGGAATGATGCTGACATTATCAAAATTTATTGTATAAAATTAGATAAAGATTTTTGTAATTACTCCTTAGTAAACTTACCCACAATACCCTTTTCGGAACTTGTCCCTACCATTACTTCAAACTCGCCTGGCTCTACAATA
The DNA here is from genome assembly GCA_031430735.1 of Ferruginibacter sp. Lineage (GTDB taxonomy): Bacteria > Bacteroidota > Bacteroidia > Chitinophagales > Chitinophagaceae > Ferruginibacter. The sequence continues at coordinate 42,864 of JANPCB010000082.1, forward strand.
AATACGCCTTCGTTGTTATAAAAGCCTAGTTCTTTATCGGTGAGTGTAAACGCTATTTCTTTGGATTCGCCTGCTGCTAATTTGATTTTTTCAAATCCTTTTAATTCTTTTACAGGCCTTACAACACTTGCCACTTTATCACGTATGTACAACTGCACTACTTCTTCTCCTGCTACTTTTCCTGTATTCTTTACCAGCACTTTCACTTTTACAGCAGATGGATTTGTATTGTCAATTTGTAAATTGGAATAATCAAAATTTGTGTAGCTTAAACCATACCCAAATGGATACAACGGCTTGTTTGAAATATCGCCATAGTGCGCCCAAAATACTTCTGGCTTTGGACCTGGCCTGCCAGTGTTGTAATAGTTATAATAGATAGGAACCTGCCCTACACTTCTTGGAAAAGTCATGGTTAATTTTCCAGATGGGTTATAATCACCAAAAAGTACTTGTGCTATTGCATTGCCTGTTTCGGTGCCTAGTTGCCAGGTTTCTAGTATTGCTGGAATGTGTTCATCTGCCCATGTAATAGCCAGTGGACGACCATTCATTAAAACCAATACAATATTTTTATTTACTTTATATACTTCTTCCAATAATTGTTGTTGTAAGCCGGGTAAATCTAGTTTTGTTCTACTCCTACCCTCACCCGTTTGAAATCCATGCTCACCCAACACCATTATTACAACAGCCGATTTTTTTGCCAAAGCAATTGCTGCTGCAAATCCGCTTTTATCTGTCTCGTTTATTTTTACTTCATTTATAAAATCAACTTTTCCAACTACTACGTCAGCGCCTTTGGCATATTTATATTCCTTGGTATATTTTTTAAATCCTTCTATAAATGATACTGCACTGCTGTCATCCGAACCTATACGCCAGCTTCCAAGCGGGCTATTGTTATCATTGGCCAAGGCACCAATTACGGCAATATTTTTTTGATTTTTCTTTAATGGTAGTAATTGCTTTTCATTTTTTAAAAGAACAATAGATTTCTTGGCCATATCCAATGCCGCAGCAATATGAGCAGGATTATAAATTAAATTCTTCTCTCTTGCGGCGTCGCAATAACGGTAAGGATCATCAAACAAACCCAACTCAAATTTTACATGCAATATTCTTCTTACTGCTTCATCTATAACTTCCATTTTTACTTTACCTGTTTCTACCAATTCTTTTAAGTATGTAACATAAGCAAGCGATTCCATATCCATATCAGAGCCTGCATTTGCAGCTATTTCTGCCGCATTTCTTAAATCCTTTGCATAACCATGGTCAATCATTTCGCCAGCCGATCCCCAATCGGAAATTACAAAGCCATTAAAATTCCATTTACTTTTTAAGATATCTCTTTGCAAAAATTTATTTCCCGTAGCAGGAATTCCGTTTAGTGTATTAAAAGAATTCATCACTGTTTTTACATCATTATCCACCGCAGCTTGAAAAGGAGGTAAAACAATATTGTATAAAGTGGATGTACCTATATCAACCGTATTGTACTCTTTGCCAGACTCTGCAAATCCATACGCAGCAAAATGTTTTGCGGTAGCAGCAATGGTATTGTTTGCAGATAAATCATTACCTTGAAATCCTTTTATTCTTGCAACGCCAATTTTTGCGCCAAGGTAAGGGTCTTCGCCAGCACCTTCCATCACCCTGCCCCAGCGAGCATCTCTTGTAATATCTACCATAGGAGCAAATGTCCAATTGATACCTACTGCCGATGCTTCAATAGCAGCAACCCTTGCAGATTTTTCTAACGCTACCAGATCCCAACTTGCTGATTCTGCTAGTGGAATAGGAGATAAAGTTTTGTGCCCGTGTATTACATCATAACCAAATAACAATGGAATGCCTAGCCTAGTTTCTTTTACAGCAATCTCTTGAAGCTTCCTTACATTTACTACACCTTTTACATTCAGTACAGCACCTACCATTCCTGCTTTTAAATGGTCGTATTTTTGTTTTGCATTTCCTTCTTTCGGCACAGGCCCAGTAATTTCCCAAAAGCCATTGTATTGATTCATTTGCCCCACTTTTTCTTGAAGCGTCATTAATTGCAAAACAGAATCAACCCTTCTGTTAATGGCGTCCGTTTTAGATTTATCTTTTGATGATACTACTTGGGCATTTAATTGGAAACCGGTTAATAATAAAAAAGAAAAGGCACAGTAGATTTGCAAATGCTTTATTTGAAAAAAAGAAGGCATGTAATGAGATTTAAAAAGATTGATTGAAAAAAGAAAACGCTATTTTTTTTGGTATACCCTTACATAATCAATCACAAAAAATTGATTTTTGAAATTCATCATATCAGGATTACCAGGCCAATTTCCACCTACTGCCAAGTTGATTATAAAAAAGAAATCTTCATTAAAAGGATAATTATTTGTTCCAAAATCCTTTTTAGAAAAGGACGAAAAAAGGTTTCCATCTAAAAACCATTTAATTTGATTCTCCTCCCACTCTATTGAAAAAACATGAAATTCATCATTAAAAACACCCGATTTTAAACTTATATTACTACCCAATTGTGTACTACCGGGGCCAGGGCCAAAGTGTAGGGTGCCATATAATTTCGAAGGCTCTTTCCCAATTACTTCCATAATATCTATCTCACCACTTTTAGGCCAACCGCCAAAAACATTTTTCTCTGGAAGCATCCAAAATGCCGGCCAAATGCCTTGTAAATTTGGTAAAATTGCTCTAAAATCTACCCTTCCGTATTTGAATGTTTTTTTACCTTTTGTAAGCATTTTTGATGAAGTGAAATATTTATTTCCATAGTTCTCTTTCTTTGCTTCGATAATCATTTTACCATTTTTGAAACTGGTATTTTCAGATCTGTAATGTTCTAATTCATTGTTGCCCCAGCCACAAAGATTTGGGCATCCATCTCCATTTTCAAAACTCCAATCTTTGGTATTCAACGCTTTTCCATTGAATTCATCAGCCCATACCAGTTTATAATCTGGATAAACTTTTGGCGCATCGTACCCTTTGTCTGGAAACGAACTATTGGCAGCATTGTAATTTGAAACGATTACATTAGCTTCTTCGGGTATTGACAATAAACTTTTTTGAGAACATGCACAAAAAGAAATACATGCTACCCATACTGAAATTGTATGTAATAAATTCATTTTACCCATTGTAAGTAAATTAAAAAAAATGAGAAAGATATATTACTTATTAAATTAAGAAATGCTCCAAGATTTAAAAAAGGAGCTTTCATTTTCAGAAAGCTCCAGTTACATTTTGGGGGGATATTATTTATGTATAAAAATTGTTTCTGTTGTTAAGTCTTTACCGTCGTTGTCCATTAAATGAATATGATAAACACCAGAAGCCACGTTGGACAAATCAATATTCATTGGAGTGTAAGGCCCAAACATTACAAAGCTTGCATTATATACAACAGCTCCGATTGAGTTAAAAATGGCTATTTTCCTCGGCCTCAAATTAGTATTATCGCTCAAATACCTTATTTGGAATCTTCCTGTAGAAGGATTCGGATATACAAATATTTTAGGCGCAGAAGAATCTGCTATATTCACAACATTTGAGGTTCCTACACAACCGTTGCTATTGGTAACTCTTAATGTGTAAGCACCAAGTCCGTCTATATTTACGCTTACAGAATTTCCAGTTTGCCCGGTTAATGCAACTCCATTTCTAAACCAAGCGTACGTGTTACCTGCAGCAGGTGCATTTGGAGTAGATACAGTTGTAGTAAGCCCTGGGAATAATTTGGTGTAAGGTGCTGCTGCAATATTAGGAGCAATAGGTGGTGCAATAATATTCACACTAATTGCTGCTCTTGGGCTTTCGCAATTTTGTGTATTTGTCTGACTTACGTAATATATTGTTGTCCCAATTACACTCGTTACGGTAGTAGGTATATTTACTGAACCTACTCCACCCGCTGCGCTGCTATACCACAACAAATCATTTCCAGCATCAGGTGTTGCCGATAATATAGTTGAAGTAGCATTCAAACAATAAGCCACAGGAGTTGTTACACTTGGTGCCAATGCTGTTGGTCTTATCACCACAACCAATGATGCTCTTGGTCCTTCGCAACCATTTGCATTTACTTGGCTTACATAAAAAGTAGTAGAACCTACAATTGTTGTTATTGGTGTAGGTGCAGATGCCAAAGCTGTTCCTCCTGTTGCAACAGTATACCATCTTAAAGTACTGCCTGCAGTAGCCGTTGCTGTTAAAGCAGGTACTGTTGTATTTTGACAATAACTAAGCGCTGTAGTTGCTGGAGCATTTGGAAGCGCATTTACAACAACTGTTATTGTTGCTCTAGGCCCTTCACATCCTAATGCCGTTGCTTGGCTCACATAATATAAAGTTGTGCCTGCAGTTGCTGTACTAGGTGTTGGTGCTGTTGTAGAACCAAACCCTCCAACTGCAACTGTATACCATCTTAAGGTTGTGCCAGTAGCAGAAAGTGCAACTGGAACTGCATTTTGACAGTATGTTACTGGGCTCGTAACTGTTGGTAATGCTGCTGCTGGATTAACAACAACGCTTATAGAAGCTCTTGGGCCTTCGCAATTTCCTGCATTTACTTGACTTACATAATATAATGTAGTTCCTGCCACCAATGTACTTGGTGTTGGAGCAGTTAAACTTGCTGTACCACCAGTAGCTACTGTATACCATCTTAAAGTATTACCTGCTGCAGCTGTTGCTGTAAGTGCAACTGGTATTGTATTTTGGCAATATGTTACTGTAGTTGTTACAACTGGCGCTAAAGGTATTCCACTAACAACAACTGCTATTAATGCCCTAGGTCCTTCTATTAATAAAGCGTTTATTTGGCTTACATAATAGTTTGTAGTTCCAACCGTGGCAGTTGAAGGAGTAGGTGCTACAGCACTACCTACGCCCGCTGTTGGTACCGTGTACCAAGCAAGCGTATTGCCTGTTGTAGCAGTAGCAGTTAAAGCAACTGCAGTTGCATTCTGACAATAATTTACTGGGCTAACAACTGTAGGTGCCGAAGGAGTATTTCCTGCTCCAAATTTTACATCATCAAAGAAATACGTTCTCGCTCCAGCTATAACGCCTGTTACGCCAAAGTTGAAGAAGATAGATGCTTTGTTAAA
>JANPCB010000083.1:0-52734 GCA_031430735.1 Ferruginibacter sp.
TTTTCTAAATTGAAAACAGCCTCTTTTCTTTAAAGTATTCGAGTCGGGGTCCATCACCAATTTCATATAGGCGATTCTCAGAGCTTATAATTTACTTTTAGAAAGCCTTTAAAATCTTAAATGACTTTTTCAGTGCCCTCATAAAAATCAGCGCTTTTTTTCAATCAGGGTTTCCTAGGCATTAAAAGCTTTTAAAGCATTTTCTATCCTGGCCAATGTTTCTGTTTTACCAATCAGTGCTGCTATTTCAAAAACACCTGGCCCAAACTTAGCGCCCACCAGCATGATGCGTAGCGGCGCTAGCAATTCTCCTGGCTTAATATTTTTTTCTGCTGCCAATGCTTTAAAGGCAGTTTCCATGTCGGCTGCTACAAATATATTATTTTTTATTAGCTCCATAAATGCCACAAAGAAATCATTTTTCTCTTCACTCCATTTTGGCTTTACAGAATCTATATCCAATGAAGCGGGTGCTGCAAAAAAATACGCCGACTGTTCGTAAAAATCGCTGAGCAAGCTGCTACGACCTTTTACCAATTCCAATACTTTTTCCAAATAAATAGTATCAGGTACATCGATGCCTTTTCCCCCCAAAATTGTTTTTACCCTTGCGCTGTAATGTGCAATTGGTAACTTTTGTATCCATTGATGGTTGAACCATTTTGCTTTTTCAAAATCAAATTTTGCACCTGTTTTGTGTACACGATCTATGGAGAATGCCTCTATCAATTCGTCTATCGAAAAAATTTCCTGCTCTGTACCGGGGTTCCAACCCAGCATGGCAAGCATATTTAAAAATGCTTCGGGCAAAAAGCCCAGCTCTTTAAAACCTTTGGTTACTTCATTTGTTTTGGGGTCTGTCCAATCCATTGCATACACCGGAAATCCAAGTCTATCTCCATCACGCTTGCTTAGTTTTCCGTTGCCATCGGGTTTTAATATCAATGGAAGATGCGCCCACTGCGGCATTTCATCTAACCCAAATAAATATTTCCACAGCAATACATGTACGGGCGCACTGGGCAACCATTCTTCTCCTCTAAATGCATGGGTAATTTTCATTAAGTAATCATCTACCACCACCGCCAAATGATAGGTTGGCATTCCATCTGCTTTCAATAAAACTTTATCATCCACATTTGCGTTTTCGAAACTACATTCTCCCCGTATCATATCGGTAAAGCTTATACTTTCAGTTGGTTCAACTTTTATGCGCACTACATAAGGCTTTCCGGCATCCATCAATGCATTGGTTTCTTCTGGCAGTAACCGCAAAGAGTTGTTCATACGCATGCGGATACCTGCATCGTATTGCAAGCTACCACTACCTGCAGCTTTGCGGCTTTCCCGCATGGCTTCTATTTCTTCGGGTGTATCAAAGGCATAATAGGCATGCCCATCTGCTATCAATTTATCGGCATATTGCCTGTATAATTCTTTTCGTTCGCTCTGGCGATAGGGCGCATATGGTCCCCCATGTACTACACTTTCATCTGCAGTAATTCCACACCAGGCAAGGCATTCAAAAATGTATTCTTCTGCTCCTTGCACAAAGCGACTTTGGTCTGTATCTTCTACCCTTACAATAAATTCGCCGCCATGCTTTTTTGCAAATAAATAATTGAACAAAACGGTTCTTACGCCGCCTAAATGCAAGCCACCAGTTGGGCTAGGTGCAAAACGTACTCTTACTTTACTCATATTGCAAAGATACTGCTTAGGAAATATGGAGCATAAAAAGAGTGGCATTAAACTTTATGGAAAATAAATATGTAGGATTAAATGTTTTGTTCCCGACTAAAGTGGCTATCGTAAGGACACAAATGCAATTGGGACACGGATGACACGGACCTGCCTGCCGGCAGGCAAGTTGAATGGATTCAAAAAGGATTTTATGCTTCGCAATTTTTTCAAACACAGATGAGACCAATTTTATGGATTTAAAAGGTTTTTTTGCGAAGCAAAAAAATAAAATCCATATTTTTTATCCATAAAAATCAGTTCAACCAGCCTACCGGCAGGCAGATCCGTGTCATCCGTGTTCCATTTTTATAACATAAATGTGTCCATACGATAGGACTAAAGAGCGGGACAGTCTTGATACAAAAAGAGTAACAAAAAAATCAAGGCTTAAGTAAAAAAGCTACGAAATTGGTGAACTAAATTCTTGACCCTATAAATATTTTAATATGTGGCTTATAGAAAAGGACTTCGATCTGTGCGTGAGTGATTGTAGCTAAAATCCTTTCCCTGTTTTAAGCGTTGGGACACCCAGTAAAATTATAGACTCTAAGACTTGATGGAGTAGATTTTTGGCTCTCAGATTTACTCAGATTTATTCTGCGTAAATCCGTAAAATCTGAGAGCATTATATTTTTCCTGTTTTCAGCGTTAGATGATCCTATATTTTTGGCTCCCAGATTTACTCAGATTTACCCAGATTTTTCCTGTGAATCTGTGGCAAAAATATTGCCACAGATTCACAGAAAAGCTGTTTTGTATATGATCTTTTAACTATTACACAAATAGATTACGGATAATATGGGTAAATTCTTTAAATGAAGAATGAATTTTTATACAGTTTATATTTAATTTTCTACAATTTTATATTCCTTGCACCTAATAGCGGATAGTCATTTATTCTTTATACTATTTGCCAAAAAAACCAATGGCTATAAAAATGGCAATCATGCCCCAATGAAGTAGAATGGGTAAGTACTTTTTTTGAGGGTAAAAGAAAGCTGCGGCAATAATAGGAGATGCAGGCACAGCAAGCAATATCCAATAAGAGAAATTTATAGTAGCGTTAAAAAAAGGCACCAATGCAGCTACTGCAAAATATAAAAATAATAGTTGCCAACTTTTTCTGGTTTGCACTACCTGCCTTCGGATATTGCTGTTTATAAAATAAAGACCCGATAACAATGCTATAAAAATAATAGCAAGTGCCGTATAAGCCCATGCATTGGCAAAAAAATGAGGGTACGAAAAATGAAACCCAGGGAAATTATATGAACCTGTTTTATCTGTGAGAAATAAATAGGCTGCGTAAAGATAAATGGGCGTTATCATTCCTAACAATCCGATTAACCATTCTTGTAATCTAAAAGGCCTGGAAATAGTAATTCCAACAATAATGAGCACTATAAAACTAATGGAAGGAAAATAAATGAATGCAGATATGCCCGTAGCCAATCCGATATTAAAAATGGTAGCCTTTGTATTGGGGTTGTTGTACAGCGTACAAAGTTTAGACCATATCCAAATCATAAAAGTATTTACAATAAGTGGTGCAGAAAAAGAGAACCATTCGCTAAACAAAGAAGTAATGAGTAAATAACTCATACCAGTGAGGTAATTCTGCTGCTTGTGTAAGCGCAAGTCGTTTACAATTTTATTAACTCCAATAGCCTGTAGAAATAATAAAATAAAAGTAAGTATGCTATAGGTAGCTGCAAAATGACTGGCGGTTGGATGAATGATTTGAAGCAATGATTTATATAAAGCACCATCCAAAGGTTGTAACTGTGGTTTATTCAAATGCAGAAACAAGGGCAATTTCAATATGATGGCATAAAGAAACAGCATTGCATTCCCCGAAGGATTATTGGCTTTAAAAATGCCTGTCACAGTAAAAAATTAAATAAATAATTAAAAATTAGAACGAAGTTAAAAATCAATTTTGGCAAATGCAACACTGTTTCTAAAAATGCAAGGTATGATCAATTGTTTTAGTCCAGTTTGTTTGGCTAAATTAAGCCTATATACAAAGCTCAATTTTCTACTTTTAATGATGGCATCTTTATAAAACTCGGATGTTTCGAGAAAGCTGTAATTATTTAAAAGAATTTGGTTGTTCCTATTTACTTCTAAGAAAAAGCAATGCAGCTTGTCTGCAATTACAAACGTATAAAAATTAGAAGCATGGTGTTTGTATGTACTTACAATTGAACCAAAATTTTTGAAATCAAGATTATTGTTAATATCAAGAATTGCTACAAAATTTCCAGCATCAACCAAGGTTTCTTTGGTATCTATTTGAGAAATGGGCTTCGGTATGGTATTGTTTTGATTATATAGAAGTTTATTAGAAACAGGATAGCTGTTTGGAATATAAAAATCATCTAAGTTAATCAGATTACTTGCAATTTTTGTATTATCAGTTGCAAGAAAAGAATAGGAATTATTATAAGGAAACCCTTGGCTTTTTAAATATGGGTGCAAATTTGTTCTCATTTCTTTTATTGTGGGAGATTTGGTTTGGGTATATTTATGTACAACAGCACTAAATCCTCCATTTTTTGTCAATAGAATATCTTGAAAATAATATTCGTACCCATTGTTGTTGGCTGCAGTAAATTTCTTTTTTATTGAATCTGGAAATAATATAATTTTACTTTTAGACAAAACATACGGACGCTTATTAATTAAAAAGGAGGCTATCCCTTCTATTTGCAAACTATTTTTATTGTAGTTAAAAGAATTTATTATATACTGCTTATTAAGATTATCAATTTTTATAAATGGGCGCTTTATAAAAATACTATCAATTGCAACTTCTACTTTTATTAAATTCTGTGTAGCAATTTTTTTAAAATATACTTCCAATGTTTCCAACATTTTTTGTCTAACGTCTCTTTTTGTATTTCTATTAAACAAAAAACTACCTTCATTGTCAATCAAAAAATTATCAATGGATTCTAATTTATTATTAAAATCTAAAACAGTTATTGCGCTACTATCGATTAACGAAAAATTATCATTGTAAATTTTTGTACTAATATTTAGATTGCTAGAATCTTGCTTAATATTAAAAAACATTATTTTACTTTTATCTTCAGAAGTTTTAATGCTGAATTTATTATAGTAAGAATAAGCATTGGGCAATATTTTATTTACCAAAAACACCTCCCCTATCAAATCGCCATCGGCATTTATTTTTGCTGCTTTACAATAAATGCTGCTGTCTTTTTTATATTGCCAAATAATATAGAAAAAATCGGGGTAATTAATAAAATCTACTGAAAAAGCATTTGTAGCAATAAACTTTAATTTTCTTACGTTGAGTACTTGCATATTTTCATCGTAAACAGTAATACGACTCATCACATCGTATTTTTTATAAACAACGAAATTGTTTGAAATTTTTCCAATTACTTCAATGTCGGTTGGGCTATTTAAATTGTTTGCCTTTTCTGTTTTCGAAAAAATAATTTCTTGCGCAACTGCTACATTAATAAAGGCAATAAAAAAAACAAATCCTATATAAATTAATTTCATTTTAAATCAAAAAAGGTTTCTAAATAGATTATATTGGCATTACAGAGCTGGTTTAAGAAAGCTATTTGAATAAAAGTATACAAAGACTTTATTTCATTAAAAATCTATTTTAGCAAAAGCGATATTGTTTCTTACAATACATGGAACAATCATTTGGCGTGCCCCCGTTTGTCTTCCAAGTTTAGGCATAAAATTATAACCTGCTTCGCGGCTTTTTAAAGTGGCATACCTTTTTATAGAGCCATCTGATTGTATTGCATGGTCGCTTAAGATTTGCCTATTGTTGTCTTTTAATAGAAATAGAAAATGAATTTCTGAGCCAGCATTCATATTTACAAAAGAAAGGAAGTTATCGGTTTCTACATCGCTTGTTGTTTTATTGATGACGTTGTTCCACTGCAATTTCAGGTCTTTGGTAAAACTAAAATTGATAATATCATCATAATTATACACAATATCCCTCGCATTGGTTTCACCAAAAGGCCTGTAAAACCCATAATAGCCTCGGTTGTAAAGATAATAATCGTTAGCAGAACCATAAAACCTGTTTCCATTAAAACCGTTGTTAAACCTATCATCAAATGTATTCCCAAAACGCCTTTGCTTGTAATACTCTTCTGTAATGGCTACAAAACCACCATCCTTTTTTAAAACAATATTTCTAAGAAAAAAATTATCGTATGCCGTCCGCCAATCGGGGTTTCCAGAGAGTTTGGTAAGAAGCGAATCATCAAAAAGATTTATTGCCTTTTTATCTAATGCAAACGGATTTCTGGTAACAACCGCTGTAAGAATACCATTTATATTTCCTCCATTTTTTTTATAAGAAAAAGAATTCATTAAATACCGACCATTTAAATTATCTATTTTAATTACAGGCTCTTGCACAAGCTGTTTTTCTAATGGGACATCTACTACAAAAACGGAATCTACCTTCAATTTTTTAAAATTTATTTCAATGGTATTTATATATTCTTGCCTTGCATTTTCTTTTAGTTTGCTAAAAAGAAAAGTGCCATCATTATCTACCTGTAAATCTCCAAATGATTCCCTATTGTTATTAAACTCTGTATTCCATCTGGTGCTATCTAGCAATTGTAGCTTTTCATCGTATACTTTTGTTACCAAATAAAATTTATCGTTTCTGGTATTTGTTTTATACAACAACAATTTCTTTTTGTCTTCGCTCCATGTTAACGAATAATACGTGTTGCTGGCAAATGCGCCCGTTTTGGTTGTGTCTAATTGCAACACATCTCCAACCAATTTTCCATCAAAATTCATTCTGGCTGCTTTACAAAATGTAATATTTCCTTTTTGATATTGCCATACCATCAAAAAATTGTCTGCATACGTTACAAAATCTATGTTACTGGTTCTATCAGAAATAAAATCCAACTTGATGGTTTCTTTAGATACCATATTGTAATCATAGATGGTTAGCTTATGACTACGATTGATGTTTTTATAAACGAGGAAATTATCAGAAAATTTCCCAAGGATTTCAAAATTCAGGTTTCTTGTATCTGTTTTTTCAATATCGGAGTAGGTAATACTTTGAGCAGTTGCATACTTGCCAAAAGAAAAAGCAACTATAATAAAAAAGACATATTTCATGGTTCTAAAATTAATTATCATAAAAATACGATTTTTAATAAGTAGCGTCAACTATTTAAAAAACAAATCGTTTTATTTAATGTTAAATAACTTTGCAATCAAATAATAATTATGCGTACCATATTAATAACTGGAGGAACTGGCCTAGTGGGAAGGGCACTTGTAAAACAACTGGTGGAAAAAGGATACAAGGTTATCATTCTCACCAGAAAAATACCTGAAATAAATGGCAGCGAAAATATTTCTTATGCAAGTTGGGATATACAAAAAGGAACCATTGATGTAAATGCGGTAACCAACGCTGATGCCATCATACATCTTGCAGGTGCAGGTGTAATGGATAAAAAATGGAATGACAGTTACAAAAAAGAAATAGAAGAAAGTAGAACAAAAAGTAGCGCACTGCTGGTAAATACGCTAAAAAATAACGAACATAAGCTGAGAATGATTGCTAGTGCGTCGGCCATTGGTTGGTATGGCGAAGATAAAATACCCAATCATTATTTTACAGAAAACGAAAAAGCAGATGATGGTTTTTTAGGAGCCGTATGCCTTAAATGGGAACAAAGCATAGAAGCTGCAGCGTTGCAGGGGATAAGGGTTTGCAAGCTAAGAACAGGAATTGTACTGAGCAAAGAGGGCGGAGCATATGCCGAATTTAAAAACCCATTAAAGTTTGGTATAGCCGCCATTTTGGGTACTGGTAAGCAAATGGTAAGTTGGATTCATATAGATGATCTTTGCAGGCAATTTATCTATGCGCTAGAAAATGAAGAGATGAATGGTAGTTATAATGCTGTGGCACCATCGCCAGTGAGCAACAAAGCACTTACGCTAGCAATAGCCAAAAGCGTTCGAGGCAAAAACTTTATACCAATACATGTACCTACATTCATTCTAAAAATCATGTTGGGCAATCGTAGTATTGAAATATTAAAAAGTGCTACCGTGAGTTGTAAAAAAATAAAAGATGCGGGTTTTACTTTTTTACATCCAAGTGTAGAATCGGCGGTAAATGACATTGAAAAGAAATAGTAATTGTATGCCACGAATGCACAAATTAAGAAATACTACATTCCTGCATTCGTGGCTTTGTTTTAAAGAATTACAAATCTGCTTTCAGGTATTTTTTTCTACTCCACCAAATAAATAAGGTTAAATAAGCAAGTGCAAAACCAAGTACTACCCAAGTATAATCGGTGGGTAAAGCTCCTTTGGCTAACCCTTTCAACGGATTGTCAGGAAAAGTAAGCAACCCATCCGCAGCATTCATAGGTAGATAATCGCCAATACTACCAAGGTTTCTGCCAGTATCGGATTTTAATTTCATACTCAATACATCCAATATTTGAGACAAAAAGTTTTCTGCACCTAGGTATATAAAAAATAAGCCAATGGCAAAGCCCGTCTTTTTTATAAGTACAGATATAAGTACGGCGAACATATTATAAGTTACTGCCTTTAAGAAAAAGAAACCTACGTGAGAAATACTGTTTAATGAAAAACTGGTGCCAGAAGCAAATCCGAAACCCAACGCTGTAAGAAATACCAAAATAGTACTTACAATGGCTATGATTAATGCCATAACAAGTTTTACAGAAATAAATTCATTTCTACTCCACCCATCAATTATATTTTGCCTATTTGTACGAAATGCATATTCATTTGTAATGAGCATAATAATAAGCATGGCCGGCAAAATAAGCAAGAAGCCCGTTGCATAACTGGTAGTTTGCCATGTACTCGTAAAGCTATACGGACTAAAGGATACCACCATGCCACCAGTTGAATTGCTTATAATCTTTTTGTTTATGATAAAAACAATGTAATTGGTAAGTATTACCCCTACAGCAAAAAATATAGCCAATATCTTAAACGCTCCGTAATTTTTTATTTTAAGCCATTCTATTTTTAAAAGATTAATCATGGTCTGTTTTATTATAAATGATATTAATTAGTTAGTTCCAAAAATTTAGATTCAAAATTACTTTTCTTCAATTGCAAATGAGAAAGCACAATGCCATTGTCGAAACAAAATTTGTTGATGGCCGAAAGGTCTGCCTGGCCTGAATTGTAGGACAGTTCAATCACCCCTCCTACTTCATCTATCCTTATGTAATTGTTCAATCTTGTTACAACATTTCTTAAACTTTCTTTATCGGCAGCTGCAATTTGTACAATATCATTTTCTTGAAAAACATCTTTTACACTACCAGAAGTAAGCAAATCTCCTTGCTTAAGAATAGCCACATGGGTACAAACTTTTTCTACTTCGTCTAACAAATGGCTTGCCATAATAATGGTTTTACCCTTTGCCGAAAGTTCTTTTATAAGCAATCTTATTTCCGAAATACCTACTGGATCCAATCCATTGGTAGGCTCGTCAAAAACCAACACTTCGGGATTACCCAAAAGAGCTGCACCAATAGCCAAACGCTGTTTCATACCAAGCGAGTAAGTACTAAATGGAGAATTTTTTCTTTTTAGTAAATCCACCGTTTGCAAAACATGCTCAATATCCTCTTCTCCAATTCCTTTTATAGCACAAGAAATTTTTAAGTTTTGTATTGCTGATAGATAATGGTAAAAATTGGGTGTTTCCAACAGTGTCCCAATTTTTTTTCTATGAGCATCAGAGGCCTCTTCATCAAATAGTTTGTAGCTTCCTCCTGTTGCTTTTAGCACATTCATAATAATACCAAGCAAGGTAGTTTTACCACTTCCATTTGGGCCAAGTATACCAAACACACATCCTTTTGGAACAGAAAAGCTAACGCCTTTTAGTGCTTTTATACTACCATAATTTTTTGAAATATTTTCTACAGTTAGAATAGCCATATTATAAATTTATGTATCAAAGAAAGTAAATTGTTGTTGCACAATAATAAATATTTTTTTGAACGGTAGAAAAATGGGTTAAAGGGTGTGCGTTTTAGCATGTTTTGATAACCAATTTTTACCCTCCGCTATTCTGGTAATCATCATAGAGCAAACCAAATCGCCATTTGCGTTTAATAAAGTGGCCAATGGGTCTACCAATGTACCTACTATCATTGCAACTGGCAGCGCTTGTTCCATAGGAAATCCATAAACAGTAATAGCCAGCACCTCTCCTATGTAACCCCCATTGGGTATTCCTCCTTCTACAATAGAAACGATGATGGTAATACCAATAGCAATTAATATATTTTGAGGATTTGTAAAGTCTTTTCCAAAAATGGCAAAAAGCACTGCAATTTTTATTACCGACGACATAGACGATCCATCTTTGTGCAATGGTGCACCAAGCGGTATAGATACATTTCTGATATAACCAGGAATATTCATTTTTTCTGCTGCCTCCAAATTGGCAGGAATGGTAGCAATGCTACTACAGGTGCCCAAAGCCGTTAACGAGGGAGTGATATTGTTTTTCCAAAAATGTTTTATACCAACAATACCTCCTCCAAAAAAAGCATATATACTAAAAAAGGAAAAGAAATAAAAAATGCCTATCCCATAATATAATGCCATTGGCCGTGCATAAGCACCAAATAATTGTGGCCCAAAAATACCTACTTGGTTGGCAAAATAGGCACCCAGCCCTATTGGTGCTACTTTCATAATGATGTGCAGCAGTTGTTTCATTACTTCATTTCCCGAATCTAAAAAAAGCCGGAAGTTGTTCCCCTTTTCGCCGGAATGCAAACTTGCAAAACCAATTAAAAATGAAAAAATAATAAGGGCTAGCATATTTTTACGAGAGAGCAATTCAAAAAAATCGTTTGTCGTAAGCAATTGCGTTATTTGGGAACCAGTAGAACCCATTTTTATTTCCTCCAAAGAAATGTTGGATGAAGTCATTTCAAAATTAATAGGAAAAACCAACACCCCAATAATCATTACTACAGCAGAAATAATTACCGTCCCTAAAAACACCCCCATTACAATTGAAAACAATTTCCCCAATTTCTCCGTTTTATCCAAACCTGCAATTGAAGATGAAATGGTGAAGAAAACCAACGGAATGATGGCAGTAAATAGTAGATTCAGAAAAATATCTCCCAGCGGCTTTAGTATCTCTACTTGTTTGCCAAAAATCAATCCCAATATACTGCCTATCATAATCCCACCCAACAATAGAATAATGCTGCTATAATTTTTAATAAAACTACCAAAACTCATTTTATTAGGTTCCATTGCTGTGGGTTTTATGTAAATATATACAACCTATCTACCGCTTATCAATATTTTAAGAATAATTATTGCCATTGCCAATATGTATATATTTTTGCTACTCAACCACACATATATGAAAAGAATCGTTTTTTATTGCTCGTTTATGGCAATTGGCGCTTTGACTAATGCTCAACAAAAGGTAGTTTTTACCGAATATAAACTCAAAAACGGCTTACCCGTTATATTACACCAAGATAAATCTGCACCAGTAGTGGCTGTGTCTGTAATGTATCATGTAGGAAGTAAGGATGAACAAACAGATAGAACAGGCTTTGCCCATTTTTTTGAGCATTTGCTGTTTGAAGGAACTAAAAATATTAAAAAAGGCGAGTTCATGAAAATTGTAAGTGCCAATGGTGGCCAAAACAACGCAAACACTTCACAAGATCGTACGTTTTACTATGAAGTATTTCCCTCCAACCAATTGGCCACCGGCCTTTGGCTAGAAAGCGAGCGTATGCTACATCCCATCATTAATCAAATTGGGGTAAAAACACAAAATGAAGTGGTAAAGGAAGAAAAAAGATTAAGGGTTGACAATTCTCCTTATGGTAATTTTTTAAGTGAAGTAATGAAAAGGTTGTTTACCAAACACCCCTACAATTGGGTACCCATAGGTAGTATGGCTCATTTAGATGCTGCTACTTTAGAAGAATTTCAAGCTTTTAATAAAAAGTTTTATAGCCCAAGCAATGCTGTATTAGTAGTAGCGGGCGATATAGACATTGCTAAAACAAAGCAATTGATAGAAAGTTATTTTGCCGATATTCCTAGTGGTACTCCCATTGTGAAAACAAAATATGTGGAAGACCCTATAACCAAACAAATAATAGATACCGCATACGACAACAACATTCAAATACCAGCTATTATGTGTGCTTATCGCATACCTGGTATGACAAGCAAAGAATCTAACGTACTTGAAATGGCCTCTGCCGTTTTAAGTAAAGGCAATAGCAGCCGCATGTATAAGAAAATGGTAGACGATAAGAAAAACTCATTACAAGTAGGAACTTTTAATTTTGCGCTAGAAGATTATGGTGCATATATTTCTTATGCATTGCCCAATAGTAACACCCCATTGGATACCTTACTGAAAGATATGGACGAAGAAGTTGCTAAATTACAAAATGAGCTTATTAGTACCGATGAATTTGCAAAGTTGCAAAATCAGTTTGAAAATGATTTTCTGGATAAAAATACCAGGATGTTGGGTGTGGCTGAAAATTTGGCCGATGGTTTTACTTTTTATAAAAATACCGACAACATCAATACAGAATTAGATGCCATAAGAAAAGTTACTCGTGAGGATATACAAGCAGTAGCTAAAAAATATTTAAACCCTAACCAAAGAGTGGTATTGTATTATTTACCTAATAAGAAATAGTTTCACCGTATTTTACAAAAAGTAAAAAAAAAATAAATGAAAAATATAATCATAGTTGCATGTAGCATGTTTCTTTTACAAAACAGCTTTGCACAAATAAAAATTGATAGATCCAATAAACCTGCTGCAGGGCCCGCACCTGCCATTACTTTTAAAGACCCTGTAACATTTACAATGCCAAATGGGATGACCGTTATGGTAGTAGAAAATCATAAATTACCAAAAGTAAGGGCCTCATTAAACATAGATAGAGGACCAATAACAGAGGGCAAAAAAGCCGGCCTACTAGATATGATGGGAGGAATGCTTGGAGAAGGAACAACCAGTATGAGTAAAGACAAATTTGATGAAGCGGTAGATGCTATTGGAGCGGATGTAAATGTATTCTCAAGTGGTGGATCTGCCTCTGCCCTTACACGTTATTTTGAAAAAGCATTTATGTTGATGGCAGATGGTTTAAAAAATCCTTCTTTCCCACAAGCCTCTTTCGAAAAATTAAAATCACAAACGATTACTGGATTAAAATCAAGCGAAAAAAGTGCTGCAGCAATTGCTGGCAGGGTTTCACAAGCATTGAGTTTTGGTAAAACAACCGCACAAGGCGAATTTACTACAGAGGCTTCTGTAAAAGCACTTACGCTCGAAGATGTAAAAGACGCTTACAAAAATTATATCACACCATCTCGTAGTTATTTAACTTTTGTTGGAGACATTACTCCTGCAACTGCAAAAGCTTTGGTAACAAAAGCCTTTGCAAATTGGACTGGCAAAAAATTGGAATTGGAAACATTAACAGCCATAAAAAACCCCGAAAAAACGGAAATTGATTTTGTAGATTTACCTACTGCTGTACAAGGCGAATTGAGCGCTGGCAATATTGTAAGCAATCCAATGGGTGGCAAAGATTACCATGCCTTGCTTTTGGCTAATCAAATATTGGGTGGCGGTGCTGAGAGTAAACTATTTATGAACCTTAGGGAAAAACACGGTTTTACTTATGGTGCTTATTCGAGTGTAGGAAGTGGTCGTTTTCAAAGCCTGTTTAAAGCAGGCGCTGCGGTGCGTACAGATAAGGTAGATAGTGCCGTACAAGAAATGGTGGCAGAAATATTAAACATGAGAGATGGTAAAGTAACGGAGGAAGAACTTACCATTGCAAAAGCAAAATACAATGGATCATTTGCATTGGGCATGGAAGATCCTTCACGTGCTGCTACTTATGCAAGCAATATTCTAATAAATAATTTACCCAAAGACTATTACAGAACTTATTTACAAAAAATAAATGCCGTTACCATAGATGATATCAAAAGGGTATCAAAAAATTATTTTAGCGAAAGCAATGCAAGAATAGTAATTGTAGGAAATGAAAAAAAAATAATTCCTGGATTAATGCGCTTAGGTTATCCAATAAAAAAATATGATAAATATGCAGACCTGGTGGTAGAAGAAGTAAAGGAAGTAAAAGTTACGGAGACGCCAAACAATACCGATGCAGTATCTGGCAATAGTATTATGCAAGATTATTTTAAAGCCATTGGCGGAAAAGAAGAAGCTGCTAAAATTACTTCTATGATATCTACCATGGGTATGGAAATGATGGGAAGAGAAATTAGTGGGATAGAAAAAAAGATGGCTCCCAATAAATCATTAACAGAAATGAAGATGGGAGAAATGACTGTCTACAAAAAAGTTTTCGATGGAGCGAAAGGATTTACACAACAAGGCCCACAAAAAGCAGATTTTAATGAAGGAGAAATTAAAGAAGCATTGGATGAAAAGGGTGTAATTCCACAACTATTTTACAACAACAAAGAGTACATAGGAAAAGGAAAAGTAGGCGATGAAGAAACGTACCGCTTAAAAGTTATTTTCCCAAGCGGCAGAACATCTGTACAACAATACTCCGCTAAAACCGGTTTATTATTGCAAGAAGAAACTACCAGCAAAGAAGGAGATGTGGATATTACTTCTACAACAGAATATAAGGATTATAAAAAAGTAGGAAACTTACTTTTTCCGCATAATATCATTTCAAGCGCTGATGGGCAAGAGTTTAATATCAAAATTTCTGAAATAAAATTAAATACGGGGGTAACAGAAGCTGATTTTAAATAATTCAATCTATAATAAACAAAAGGCTCCGCATCATTGTGGGGCCTTTTTTATATATTTCCCTATTTTTTATTTTTTAAAAGCTAAATTTCTTTTGCCCGTAACTTAAAAATGTTACCTTCGATTTATAAAAATAGTTGTTTAACTAACTATTTTTCTTTTTACCAAAAAAAGTGTTTAACTTATACATATGAAACGTACAATAAAAAAAGTAGCCGTATTAGGTAGTGGTGTTATGGGAAGCCGCATTGCTTGCCATTTTGCAGGCATTGGTTTGCCTGTTTTGTTATTAGACATTGCAGCCCCCTCTAACTCCCCCGAAGGGGGAGAACTATCGAAGCAAGTAGATAGAAACAAGATAGTAAACGATGCCTTGGCAGCTGCTGTAAAATCAAACCCATCTCCTTTGTATACAAAAGATGCAGCAAAGAAAATAACCACTGGCAATTTTACGGACAATATGAAAGATATTGCCACGGCAGATTGGGTTATAGAAGTAGTGGTGGAAAGGCTCGATATAAAGCAACTCATTTTTACAGAAGTAGAAAAATACAGAAAGCCTGGAACGCTTATCACTTCTAACACTTCGGGCATTCCCATACACATGATGGCGGAGGGGCGCAGCGATGATTTTAAAAAACATTTTTGTGGTACCCACTTTTTTAATCCACCCCGCTATTTGCGTTTGCTGGAAATAATTCCTACCGAACATACCGATACCGATGTGGTAGACTTTTTAATGAACTATGGCGATTTATACCTTGGCAAAACCACCGTATTAGCAAAAGATACACCTGCATTTATAGCAAACAGGGTTGGTGTATTTAGCATGATGGCGATAATGAATATCATGGAAAAATTAGGTTTATCTATCGATGAAATAGATACACTAACTGGACCAGTAATTGGACGACCAAAATCTGCTACCTTTCGCACGGCCGACGTTGTAGGCATTGATACATTGGTAAAAGTAGCCAATGGTGTAGCAGCTAATTGCCCGAATGATGAAGCCAAAGCTATTTTTAACATTCCCACTTGGCTCACCAAAATGGTTGAAAATAATTGGTTGGGCGATAAGACCGGGCAAGGTTTTTTTAAGAAAACGAAAAGTGCCGATGGTGCAAAAGATATCAATGTTTTAAACTTAACAACGTTAGAATATGAGCCACGCAAAAAAGCAAGATTTGCTACCCTCGAAGCAGCAAAACCCATAGAAGATTTAAAAACCAGGTTAAAAGCATTGAATGCAGGACAGGATAAAGCTGGAGAATTTTATCGTTCTTTTCACCATGCTTTGTTCTCTTATATTTCGCACCGCATACCAGAGATAAGCGACGAAATATACAGGGTAGATGATGGTATGATGGCTGGCTTTGGTTGGGAAATAGGTGCCTTTGAAAGTTGGGATACACTTGGCGTGGCCAAAACCGTAGAAGCCATGAAGGCAGCGGGTTGTAGTGTAGCTACTTGGGTAGATGATATGCTGGCAAAAGGCATAAAAACTTTTTACAAAACAGAAAATGGTAAAAGATATTGTTACGATATGGCTTCAGGCGCCTATCAAGAAATGCCCGGTGGAAATTCGTTTTTAGTAATGCGCAATTTTGAAAACGAAACCGTTTGGAAGAACAGTGCATGCAGAACTTATCATTTAGGCGATGATGTATTAGGCCTAGAATGGTACACAAAAATGGGCAGCATTGGCGGCGAAGTATTGGAAGGTATTCAAAAATCTATTTCACTTGCCGAAGAAAAATACAAAGGGTTGGTAATTGCAAACGAAGGTTCAAACTTTAGTGCAGGTGCCAATGTAGGTATGATATTTATGCTTGCCCTCGAGCAAGATTATGATGAAATAGACATGGCCATACGCCAGTTTCAAAACACCATGATGCGAGTACGTTATAGCAGTATTCCTGTAGTGCTTGCCCCACATGGCTTAGCGCTTGGTGGCGGTTGCGAAATATGTTTACATGCAGACAAAGTAATAGCAGCAGCAGAAACTTATACAGGTTTGGTAGAAGTAGGCATTGGCGTAATACCAGGAGGTGGAGGCACCAAAGAATTTATTTTGCGTGCAGCAGATGAAATGCATGCAGGCGAGCCCGAAACGATTACACTTACCAATCGCTTTTTAAATATTGCTACCGCAAAAGTGGCTACCTCTGCATACGAATCATACGACTTGGGAATTTATCGCAAAGGCATAGATGAAGTAAGTATCAATATCGGTCGAAGAATTGCTGATGCAAAAAAAGCAGTATTAAATTTATACGACGATGGTTATGTAATGCCTACCCAACGTACCGATATTAAAGTACTTGGTCGTATGGGCTTGGGCGCTATGTATGCAGGTATAAATGGCATGCACAAAGGAAAATATGCTACAGACCACGATGTAACAGTAGCAAAAAAATTGGCTTACGTAATGTGCGGCGGCGACCTCAGCGAACAACAACTCGTAAGCGAACAATATCTCTTAAACCTAGAGCGGGAGGCATTCTTAAGCCTTACCGGCGAAAAGAAAACCTTGGAAAGAATACAGAGTATTTTGAAAACAGGGAAACCGCTAAGGAATTAAGATTTACTATTTTTGATTTATGATTATAACCGTTGCAAGTAAAATTGTGGCGGTTTTTTATTTCAATAAGTTTTCAAAAAAACCTTCGCTACAATCTTCGAGATTTCTTCCCTCTTCGGGGGATATACAGTAGGCCTTGGAGCATGAGCCATATACCCTTATTAAACTTCAGTTTCCCGCTATCCATTATAATAGGCTCGTTCCTCGCCTATTTTCATTTCTATCGGGGCTAGACCCAGCAGCAAATCTTTTTTCAACTTTTATTGTGCAAAAGATAGATGCGTAGATGATGCAATAGCTTTTTATATACATTCATTTTTATCATTTTAATACTACCAAATTTCTCTACGAACCCCAATGGGGTTCACTATGAGTAACCACGGGCGAAACCCGTGGGCTTTTGCGAAGCAAAAGCCCCGATAGGGATAGAAAAACAATAAACTTATCTACATTTGCCACATGAAAAAAATCACAAAACCTACCCAATTTGAACATGCCGACTATTACGGTAATTTCATAAAATTGGTAGATGAAAATATAAGTGTATTAGACCAATTAAAAAATAATGCAAAGCAAATAGAAGCTTTGATTTTATCCTTAACCGAGCCGCAACTTACTACCGCCTATGCGGCAGACAAATGGAGCATAAAAGATATTATACAACACCTGATAGATTGCGAAAGAGTATTTGTGTATAGAGCCATGCGTTTTGCCCGCCACGACAATTCTGCCCAACCATTTTTCGATGAAAACAAATTTGCAAAAGCAGCAAAAGCTACTTCACTACCCATAAAAAAATTATTGAAAGAATATAAAACAACTAGGCAGTCCAGCCTCGCTTTTTTCAATAATTTATCTGCAGATGCATGTAAAAGAGCAGGCATTGCGGGCAATACAAGTACCACTGTACGTGCACTCGCATGGATTACCTGTGGGCATGAGTTGCACCATTGGAATGTAATCAGGGAAAAGTATTTGCAAGAATCATAACAAATCGAAAATTTTTGCACGGCAAACAAATATTAAAGGTTTAGATTACAAAAAATAATTCGAAAAATAATGAATCAATTAATATTAGTAGCAGGTGCCACGGGCAACTTAGGACAAAGAATAATAAAAAATTTATTAGATAATGGAGCTACTGTTCGTGCTATTGTGCGTACAAGTAGCCAAGCAGAAAAAATAGATAAACTAACGCAACTCGGTGTAGAAGTTTATCAAGTAAATATGTTAGACGTACAAGAAGTTTCTAAAGCCTGCGAGGGTGTTTCTTGTGTGGTATCTGCATTGGCTGGTTTGCAAGATGTAATCATAGATACACAAAAAGTATTGTTAGATGCAGCCATAGCAGCAGGCGTACCTCGTTTTATTCCATCCGACTATTCATTGGACTTCACAAAATTTACCGATGGCGAAAACCGTAACCTCGATTTACGCCGACAATTCCACCGCTATCTCGATAAAACTTCCATAGCCGCTACATCTATTTTTAATGGCGCATTTGCAGATTTGCTTACCAATGAAATGCCCCTTATTTTGTTTAAACAAAAACTCATTTTATACTGGGGCCAAGCAGACCATCGCATGGGCTTTACTACCATTGCCGATACGGCTGCTTATACAGCAAACGTTGCACTAGATTCCTCTTCGCCTCGTTATTTGCATATAGCAGGTAGCCTACTAAGTCCAAGAGAAATAAAAACAATGATGACAGAAATTTCGGGCAAAAAGTTTCGCCTGTTTCGTGCAGGTGGATTGGGCTTGCTAAGTTTCATAATAAAAATAGCACGCAAGCTTGCACCAGGTAGACAAGAACTCTACCCTGCGTGGCAAGGCATGCAGTACATGCGCAATATGATAGATGATCGCTCCAATATGAATGAACTGGACAACAACCGCTACCCTATGCAATGGACAACGGTGAAGGAATTGTTGGTAGGGTTTAACAGTAAAGATAAGTAGGAAGACCAAGCCACAGCTAGTTTCTCCACGAAAAGTACGTTGAGTTCAGAGCCTGCGTTAGTCACCCACACATTTCGTAAGTACCCATCCCATTCACTCCTGCACCGCCGAGGCTTAGTTCAGCCGACCAAATTATTAAAAACTCTTTTCAAAACTAAAAGCATTTAATACCGCTCCAAATGGCCACAGACTATGGCTAAGCGAATTTTTCATGAGCAGAAGATTATGCAATAGGATTAGAGAAAACAGGTGAGGGCGCAAGACAATCTTATAGAAAAAAATAAAGAAAAGTAATTTTGTATTGCCGCAACGACAATACGTTTTTAGTAACGCTAAACTAAGGATTACCAATAATATTGAAAATAGTAGGATACTGTATATATTTGCTTTTGCAGTAATTGTACAGAGCAGTAGTTTAATAATGTAATGGCTGACTCTTTATTATCCATGATTTTGAACGTAAACGATTGAATTCCTTAGGACCTAAGTAGATGTTACAAAAATTAACCAGCCACAAAACATCATTTAGAAGGCGAAATTTAAGGAAGAGAAAGATCCAGCTGCTTTAATTATATTTCTACATTCAATTAATCTACAAAAACCCCTTATGCATAGGCACAATAAACCTTCATATCAAACATTTATGCTAATTTGAATTTTTAATTTATTTAACCGTTGACTTACAAAATAAATATTCCAGTCATTTTTTTAAACTTGCTACTCATTGCAATATTCATTTCATTGGCAATATGGTTCGACCCTAGCCGGGAATTTATTGGAACTAAAAATAAAATAAGTACGCAGTATGGATTATTAAAAATCGTATTGCATTTACTAGGCGTATTTTACTTAAATATGTATTTACTCGTTCCTTATGTGTTTAAGCGGAAAGGTTGGTTGCCATATCTTGGTGCTTTCATTATCATTTTCATATTATCCCTAATTGTACTTCGCTTCATATTAGCAGGTACAATGTTTGTTGTAGGCAGACCTCCCGTACCACCCTTGATTATTTTTCTTTTGCTGCTAATTTTTTCGTTGAGTACAAGCATAGGGATTTCAAATATTAGAAAAAAGGAAGCACAACTCAAAAAAGACTTGGAGTATGAAGCCTCTCGGTCAGAGCTTGCCTTGTTACGTTCTCAAATAAGTCCCCATTTCTTATTCAATATTTTAAATACATTTAGTTCGCTTGCCCGTCAAAAGTCTGAGCAGCTAGAAAGTGTAATAATAAATGTATCGCAGCTTATGCGGTATATGCTTTATAATAGAGCGGATAAAAAAAATTCGCTGCAACTTGAACTGGAGTATTTAGAAAGTTTTATTCAGCTTCAGCAATTGCGGTTTGGGGAAGAGTTGCCCATAACAAAAACGATAAATGTTGACGATATTGGAGTTGAAATAGAGCCGATGATTCTAATCCCATTTATTGAAAATGCGTTTAAGTACGGTATGAACAGCATTGCCAACCCTGAAATAAAAATAGATTTATCCGTACAATCGGGTCTGCTTCAGTTTTTAGTGAAGAACCGGTTTAATATTGAATTCAAACAATCCGATGATTCATCTGGAATTGGCTTGGAAAATGTAAAGAAAAGACTTTTGTTGCTATACCCTAACAGGCACCAACTGAAAATACAAAACGAGGAAGATTGGTTTATTGTTGACTTAAAGATTGAGTTATGTTGATGAACTGTATAATCATAGATGATGAACAACCTGCAAGAAGCTTGATGATGGACAATGTTGGTAAAATTTCTTTTCTAAATCTGAAAGGGTGCTGTAAAAATACGTTTGAGGCAAACAATATATTGATTAAAGAAAAAATAGACTTAATTTTTTTAGATATTCAAATGCCGGTTGTTTCGGGCACGCAATTTTTGAGAACGCTGGTTAATCCACCTATGGTGATTTTCACCACTGCTTATGAACAATACGCCTTAGAAGGGTTTGAGCTAAATGTAGTTGATTATCTTATGAAACCGTTTTCATTTGAAAGATTTATGAATGCAGTATCAAAGGCACAGGAACAATTGAATTTTCGAAATTCCAACGAAACTTATATTAGAAACAATGGATTCTTTTTTATTTTCGCCGAGTACAAAGAAATAAAAATATTGTACCGAGATGTTTTGTACATAGAGGGCTTAAAAGATTATGTAAAAATTTATTTAGAAAATACGAAATACCCCATCCTCACCAGGCTTAATTTAAAAGGTATTGAAGCAAGGTTACCACAAAACATATTTCATAGAGTGCACAATTCGTTTATTGTAAATACTGATAAAATTACATCTACACAAAAAATGCAGCTATTTATTCAAAAAAAGCAAATTCCCATCGGGGCTTCTTTTGCAGCCGATTTTTTTGCTAAATATAAAGCTGGTTAAGAATAAAATCTCCTATTTATCTACACATTACCCTATCCATCTACACTTATAAAAAGCATTTAAACATTCCATATATTTTGCTGTCAATAGAAAGTAAAACAATTAAATAATAAAGTAAAACAGTAAAATTATGAACAACAAACTAACGAAATCTCTGCTCGTATCGAGCATATTTTTAGTAATCGCAACCGGCTGTTCTAAAGAAACTATTCAACCAGGACCACAAACTCCACCATGTGGGATTGTTGAGGTAACTACTGACGAAGTTATCGATGGTGTTCAATTTCCGAAAGGTAAATACCAAATTAATGTTTTTGGTATGTCTTGCGAGGAAGTAATGGGCGCCACAGGTCTCTTTAATAAGTTCCTGCAGCTGGGGGGCAATGATGCATTGCCAGAACCATGGAGCTACCTGCAAGGAGCAGTGGGGGCGCCCAAGTTTGTAAAGGGGGCAGGGGTAGGTTTTCGTGTAGAAAGAGTTGCCGAATAATATTTATTCATTAAAAAAATAGGCGCTTTCCTAGACATTTTTTGTGTTCCCCCATTTAATTTAAAAACAACAATTATCAAAAGTATTTTTTTTCTATTCTATTATTAAAAACATAAAATAATCAATCATGAAGAAATGCACATTGCAAATTATTCTATTGAGTTGCATCGGTTTTTCCTCTTATGGACAATGGCGAAAAAGTGCAGGACCACAAACCCCATCGTGTGGAATTATTGAAATAACGACTAACGAAGTGATCGCTGGTAAGCAATTTCCGAAAGGCAAATACAAAATCAATGTTATTGGTATGTCTTGTGAGGAAGTAATGGGCGACACAGGTCTCTTTAATAAGTTCCTGCAGCTTGGGGACAATGAGGCATTGCCCGAACCTTGGAGCTACTTGCGAGGAGCAGTAGGGGCACCTAAATTTTTAAAGGGGCCGGGAGTAGGTTTTCGTGTAGAAAGAGTTGCCGATTGAGGCTTATTCTTCAAAAAAAATATTTCCCGACCCATTGTTAGCCTTTCGGGATTTATTTTAACTACTTGGTAAACAAACTGTACAAATTTTTTCAATTATTGATAGTAAAATATTAATCATCAATGCTTACATAAAATGAAGACAAATAATTAGTACACGTAGCGTACTTACATTTTTCAAAAGCATTTTTGAATTTTATATTATTAAAAAGCAATTTTTATGAAAGGGGTGCTTTGCCATTTTTAGGCGATTGCAATGATCCCTCAAACTAAAAATTAGAAAACGTTTTAAATAAATTTAAAAACAAACAATCAAATTATGAACAACAAACTAATGAATTCCTTGCTCGTACTTACAGTAGTATTAGCAATTGGCACAGGCTGCAAAAAAGAAGCTGACCCTACCCCTGTTGTTACCATTGACCCCGTTATTGGGCAATGGCAACAATCTGCAGGAACGGCGGGGTTAAATATGCAGTCCTTGTTAACTTATGGTAATTACAATTTTGCCGGTGGACAAACCGGAGCTTATCTCTCAACGGATACAGCGGCAAACTTTGCCTCTGCTAATAGTGGTAACGATGCTGTAGGTCCTACTCGTGGCTTTACAAAAGACAATACGTATATTTATACTTGTACTAGCCAAGGTGTTTACCGAAGTTCCAATAATGGTTCTACTTGGGTTTCTAAAAGTTCTGGATTAACAGATTTGCGTGGTAGCGGGGTATTAAATGTGGGTACAAAATTATTTTATGTTGGGCCTAACGGAGTTTTTGTATCCACTAACCAAGGAGACAGTTGGAGTACCGCAGGTTTATTAGCAACTGATGTACGAAGTATTGCAGCAATTGGCAACACGTTATTTGTTGGAACAAATGGTGCAGGCATTTATAAAAGTACAGACTGGGGTGCAAATTGGGTAGCGGTTAATAATGGGTTAGGTAGCTCAACCAATTTTAGAGCTATTGAAAGTAAAGGGAATACACTGTTTGCTGCTGGTCCAACAGGAACAGGTGTATATCGCTCAACAGATTTGGGTGCTAACTGGACATTGTTATCAGGTGGCCTTGCATCAAGTTCGTACAGGGGTTTTGCAAGCAATAACGATTTAATTGTGGCGGGTTCGTTTGGAGCAGGTATTTTTTATTCAAAAGATGAGGGAAATACCTGGGTTACAATAAATACTGGTTTAACCGATTTAACTATTTTCGATATAGAACTCAATGATAAATATATTATTGCTGCTACAAACACGCAAGGTGTTTTTCGTTATGCCCTTTCAAATATTAAATAATAGTTTACCAAAAGGCACTTGGGATTCAGTGTTAGTTGAATTTATGGATTACTAAAGTATTGTTTAGAATAATTTCTTATTAGGATTGATAAATGCTGAGCCTGTGTTGGTCACCGTCATATTTCAAAAGCACCCACTCAATCCTGCGCCACCGAGGCGTGGTCTCGACCAGCCGACCAAATTTTTAAAAACTATTTTCAAAACTAAAAGCATTTAATACCGCACCAAATGGTCATTAGAATACAGCTAGGCGAGTTTATCAAACACACTATATTTTTCAATTGGATTCGTGCAGACTGTAGAGGACGCAAAGACAATCAAATGGAAAATATGGAATAGTAAATTTGGATTACTACAACGATAATACGTTATTGATAATCATAAACAAAGATTACCATTAGTTGTGAAAATAGTAGGTTACCGTATATATTTGTAGTAGCTACAGTCCAATTTGATGCACTTTACCACTTTGAAAATATTTTACGAACTTGCACTTATGAACAAGACAATAAAGAGTAATAAAGGTTGGGTAGCAGGACTATTCACAGCAATTGCTGCTTCTGTTTGTTGCATCACACCAGTTTTAGCATTGTTAGGCGGTGCAAGTGGACTTGCTTCTTCCTTTTCGTGGATTGAACCTTTTAGACCTTACTTAATTGGGGTGACCGTTTTGGTTTTTGCATTTGCATGGTATCAAAAACTTAGAACACAAAAACGAGTTGACTGCGATTGTGAAGCCGACAATAAAAAGTCATTTTGGCAATCAAAATCATTTTTAGGAATTGTTACAGTAGTTGCAGGATTACTAATTTCTTTCCCCTACTACGCAAAAGCATTTTATCCAAAACCTGAAGAAACAAAAGTTGTTGTGGTTGACAAAACAAATATCCAACAAGCCGTTTTTAAAATCAAAGGAATGACTTGCGAAAGTTGTACCCAACACGTCAACAGTGAAATTTCAAAAGTAGAAGGAATTATTACTTTTGAAACTTCTTATGAAAATGCAAACAGCACAGTTAAGTTTGACAATAGCAAAACTTCCATTGACAGCATTGCAACAGTAATTAACAGCACAGGTTACAAAGTAGTATCACAAACCGTAACAAATAACCAATGACAAAAACGATCATACTTCAATCAATCATTACTTGCCCTGTTTGTGCACACAGACAAGAGGAAACTATGCCAACAAACGCTTGCCAATATTTTTATGAATGTACAAGTTGTAAGTCACGACTTAAACCAAAACAAGGTGACTGTTGCGTTTATTGTAGCTATGGGACAGTAAAGTGTCCTCCTATCCAATTGGGGAAATCTTGTTGCTGACAAAGAAGTGTATGCATCTAACATAGTGCTACAGTGGCTAGACAAACAAACATCAGCCAACCGGCCTGCCGACAACAATTTGCAAATCCAAGCTGTAGTTCGGGAAAGACAAACTACTTTGGATTTTAGTTCTTCAATTCAACTCGTGAATAATTAACTAAAGGCGTGGACTCAACCAGCCGACCAAATTATTAAGAACTCTTTTTAAAATATAAAAGCATTTAATACCGCATCAAATGGTCACAAACCATGCCTCGGCGAGTTTTTCAAGAAACTTTTTTAACCTTGATGGTCATCTCACAGCATCAAGTTGTTGGTTTAAATAATTAAAATCTTTGTAGTGTCTGACAGCTATTATAAAGACTTACTATTAGAAAAATACTTTAAGCTGTCTGATACATTTATTTTAAACTCAAAGTAAATATTCCAATATCGAAAAAACTTTTAAAAGTGTCAGACAGCTACAGGCGCTTTATGAATGCAAGTTAATTTTAAAGCTGTGAGACACTCAAGCGTTTGTAAATTTAAATAATAGGCTTTCTTTTGCTCAATTAATAAATTTGGAATTTCTATCATATTTTATTACATTTGAATATCTATTATAATCTATATCTTCTAAAAGCTAATAAAAGCCAAACTCCTGAATCAGCAGTCCCCCCAAAAAGCTGATATTATTTTTATAGCATTTAATAATCAATTAAGGAGGAATTATAATTTTTCCTAATTAATTGAAACTGTATTTTTTGTAAAAAAAACAAAAAATGGAAAAGCTAATTCTGTTCTATTATCATTACATTTTATTTTTGAGATATCCATTGCTCAAAGTTCCCCCATAGCCCATAGTATTAGGATAGGTAATGTAACTCGTGCCTAGGGTTTAGGCATCTTATTGCTGAGGCTGTAAATGTAAATCTTACAAGTGCGATTTAATGATTTATAGCTCAATAGAATATTCAGCCTGCATTGATCAACTTTTACACACATAAATATTTTTCTATTATCATAAATATACTATTATGGGACAAAAACAATCAATTGCGAAAAAGTTAATTCGCTTTTCGTTACCAATCTTTTTATTTGTGCTGCAGTTTCTTAATTCATTTGATCTGCAGGCGCAATCAATTACTCCTTGGAGAATAAACCGGGGTGCAGCAGGTTTTGCCCTTCCTCCAGCATGTTTGCCCATGCCATACCATGGGGCCCCTTGCCCTTATAACTATGCCGCTATTCCACCAGTACTTGACCCAGGTTGGTCAGCTGCGCCTTTAAATGGACTGGGGCAAGTTTCATTTTCAGAAGTCTCTCTTCTTCCCGATGGAAGTTGTTTACTATGGGCGGATTTTACCTATTTTGAAACCCAGGTCACTATTCCAGCAAATTTTATCATCAGTACTTTTACAGTATCTTTTAGCCAGGT
This sequence comes from Ferruginibacter sp., assembly GCA_031430735.1. Lineage (GTDB taxonomy): Bacteria > Bacteroidota > Bacteroidia > Chitinophagales > Chitinophagaceae > Ferruginibacter. The sequence continues at coordinate 26,555 of JANPCB010000083.1, forward strand.
TGATGATGGAGCCAGGGCTTATATTTTTAATTCGGCCCATCCAACTGGTGCATTTGTAGCCGGTGGTGATCTTATTATTGGTGGGCCTCCTGTTACCGCTAATTTAGCCAGCCTTGCTGTGGTGGGTGAAGTAAACAGAATTGTCATTGTTCAGTATGACGATTGCCCTGTAGCCAATAACCTTATCGGTGCACAAGTAAATGTGAATGGTCAAATTGTTCTTAGCATCAATTGTCCTCAAAACATAACAGTTAATAATGACCCCAATCAATGCGGTGCTGATGTAATCTATCCTCCTGCCACCGCATCAGGAGGAACGCCACCAATAAATATAACCTATTCTAATGCTTCCGGTTCTTTCTTTCCTATAGGTACTACTACTGTTACTGCTACGGCAACAGACGCCGGTAGTGGGATAGCAAGCTGCACATTTACAGTAACCGTAAATGATAACCAGCCGCCAACGATCAGTTGCCCGCCCGCTATGACGGTGAATTGTGGATCGCCCATTCCTGTTCCTGACATTGCTTCGGTTTCGGCAAGCGATAATTGCCCCGGGGTAACTGTCACCTGGGTAAGCAATGTGACTAGCAACCCACTCTGTCCAGGCAGTTTTACGATCACACGTACCTTCAGGGCAACCGATGCGTCAAACAACAGTGCAACCTGTACACAAACAATAACAGTAGTAGACAATACGCCGCCAACCTTAGTGGTACCACCGAATGTCACCTTGCAATGCAGCGATCCGTTACCGCTAATGCCTTTGAATATAAACAACAGTCCAAATTTTATAGAAGGAACTTATAATGTTGGCACAGCTCTTTTTGGAGCACCGCTTACAGCAACACCATTAACAGCAGATGCAATAATGGTGATCGATGATGCCGGTAATCCTTACGATGCCTGTGAAAATATCACCAATGATTTAACAGGTAAGATTGCTGTGATTGAAAGAGGTGGCTGCCCTACTCCTGCTAATTTTTTTGTGAACAAAGCTTATAAAGCACAACAGGCTGGAGCAGTGGGCGTAATATTTATCTTTGACCAGCCAGGCAACAATGTAGTTACCATGGGACTGCCTCCTGGCCCTAATCCAACAATCACCATACCGTTGATGCTGGTATCTAATAATTACGGCAATACACTTAAGGCCGAGATATTGGCGGGTGCTGTAAATGTATCATTATCCGCACCAACAGTTTTTGCCAATGATGAATGTTCGTTTGCAGCCATTACGCATCAGCAAACAATTATACCGGGTAATTGCCCTTCAAACTTTAACCTTGTAAATACCTGGACAGCAACTGACCGATGTGGCAATGCAACAACTGCATCGCAAACAATTACCTTTATTGACAATACAGCACCTACCATTACTGTACCAACAGATATAACTTTGCAATGCAGTGATCCGTTGCCTTTAATGCCATTAAATATTAACAGCAGTCCAAATAACATGGATGGTACTTATACCTTCGGTACCGCAGTCTTTGGTGCACCGTTATCCACCACAGCAGTTACAGGCAATCTAGAATTGGTAAATGATGGAGTTGGCAATACTGCCGATGCCTGCCAAGCAGTTACCAATAACCTCACCGGTAAAATAGCCGTAGTAGACCGGGGCGCCTGTTTATTTACCCTTAAAGTATTGGCAGCCCAGAATGCGGGAGCCATAGGCGTTATAGTAGTGAATAATCAACCCGGTAATAATATAGTAACCATGGGCGGTGCTGAGCCACTCATCACCATACCATCCATATTTGTATCCAACAATTATGGTAATGCCCTGAAAGCATCTATGGCACTGGGTACGGTAAATGCATCGTTATCTGTTTCGCCTGTGGTTGCAGTAGATAACTGTTCCATTCCGACCATCACGTATACAAAAGTGATAACGCCCGGATCATGCCCGAACAGCTATAGTATTCTAAACACATGGACAGCAACTGATGCCTGTAACAATGCTACATCAGCATCTCAGACCATAACGGTAATTGATAATACCAAACCTGTTATTTCGGTTCAGAATATAGCCAGATGTTTTGCAGATGATAATTTTGGCTGCAGCATCAATTTGGGTGCATCAGCAACCGATAATTGCGGATTGCTTTCATTGACAAGTAATGCACCTGTATGCTTTCCTGTAGGAACTACAACTGTTACCTGGACAGCCACTGACAAGTGCGGTAATGCAACAACAGCAACACAAACGGTAACCCGCAATCCGGAGATCAATATCAATGTTTGTGCTGGTCCTACCAGAACCATTTACATAGGTCCAACTTCAGGTGTAGGTCCATTTGGTCCACAAAGTGTAAACCTTACTTCTGTTGTAACAGGCGGAACACCAGGATACAGCTACAAATGGACACCTTCAAATGGATTGAATAATGCTTTGATTGCTAACCCGGTTGCTACCCCAACAGTTACTACAGTTTATACATTAACTGTAACCGACAGCAGAGGTTGTAAGCGTAGTTTGAGTATTACTATCAATGTTCTGCCATTGTCAAGTGCAGTATGTTCGGGCAACGGAAACAATGTTAAGTTCAATGTATGCCATGTACCTCCGGGTAATCCATCAAACGCACATAACATTTGTATCAGTGCAAATGCATTGAATGCGCATTTAACCAGTGGTAGCAATGGCCATAACAACTGTTACCTAGGCCCATGCCAACAAAATTGTTTCAGCACTGTACCTGGTGCAGTTTCTTTAATAACTAGCAACCAACCTGTGACTGACCAGATTGTTACAAAAGAGCCAATTGATGAAGTGGAACAGCCAGATTTTAAGGTGACTGTTTTTCCAAATCCAGCAGCGTTTGAATTCAGCATACAGGTTTTGAGTAAGAGTAATGAACCTGTTATTGTACGAATAATGGATTTGAATGGAAAAGTAAGAAGCGTGCAAACGCAACTTTCAAAAAACAGCATTATTAAAGTAGGAAGCAGACTGTTATCAGGCACTTATTTTGCAGAAGTAACACAGGGCAGCAACAAGCAGCTTGTGAAACTGGTGAAATTGAATTAAAAGTTTAAAACTGTGATTTATAAAGGAGGCTGTAAAATCAGCCTCCTTTTTCGTTTTTTAGGTGAGCCACCAAAACGAAAAACTAATTATTTACCAATTTTATGATTGACAAAAGTTGATTGAAGCGAATGGTTCGTGTGGGCATAAACCAAGGTGATGGAATAATAAATTTGTATTGCAGCAAAGACAATACGTTTTTAATAATGCTGAACAAAAGAGTATCAATAGTTGTGAAAATGGGAGGATACCGTATATATTTGTGTAAGCCACAATTTTATGACAGACCAAGAACTTGAAATAATATTTACAGAAAAATGTAAAACGCTGGACATTAAAAAGTCTGCGTTTGACACTCTTGAACAAATATTCAAGGACAATTCTACCGACAAAGACTTTTTGTGTGGCTTTGAACAAAATGAAATCAGAACAATATTTGACAGATTTGAATATCAAATAGACAGGCGTCTCGGTGGTTCTATTATTAGAACAAGAATAGGGCTCTATGTTGAAAGTGAAAACTGGCTTGACAATTTAGAACCAATAGGCTATTACGAACTTGACACAAATCTGAACGGTGAAGTTGTAGATGACTGGTTTGTAATTGAAAAAGAAAAATATTTGAAAGACATAGGAATAATTTCGCACTTTCAAAATATGAATGAAAAACTACCAATTGAGTATTTGAAAAGAAATCATATTCAATATGAATTCGTATCTTATATTTCAATGGTTGGGGCACTATTTGTGAGCAAACAATTTGAAGGTGCTGGACGATTCATTCAAAGAGCTTACAGTAATCTAGAAACACTTGATAGCAAGAACTTTGACCAAGAATATTTAAAAGAAGCAAAGAGGTTTCTGAAAATGATAAGCCACTATATAACGACAAATAACTTAGTAACAGACAATTTGAAAAATGAAATAACCGAAAATAAAAACTATGGCTAACATCAGTTTGGCAATACGGCTGCTGACGTGCTTCGTAGAAACATTTGTGCAAGGCTCAGCAATCTCACAGCATCAAGTTGTTGGTTTAAATAATTAAAATCTTTGAAGTGTCTGACACCTATTGCAAAAACTTTCTATTAAAAAAAACACTTGCAGGTGTCTGACACATTTACTTTAGACTCAAACTAAATATTCCAATATCGAAGAGATTTTTAAAAGTGTCAGACAGCAATAGGTGCTTTATGAATGCAAGTTAATTTTAAAGCTGTCAGACACTCGAACGTTTGTAATATTTAAAATAAAATTCATTCCTCAAAGCCACCGTTCAAATCCCCACGAACCCAATGCTAAATTCTTCTCCACTTTTACGAGTTGGGGATTTTGTAATTGCGAGTTTAAAACTAAAAGCTTTTAATATCGCATCAAACGGTAACAAACTATGCCTAGGTGAATTTTTCAAAAGCAATGGATTTTGCAATAGTATTGGAGAGGCAGGAAAGGAAGCATCGACATACAAATTGCGAATGAAAATATGGAATTGTAAATTTGTATTGCAGCCACGACAAAATGTTTTTAATAAGGCTAACCAAAAGAGTATCGATAATTTTGAAAATGGTAGGATACCGTATTTATTGCACAACCCAAAATGCAATTTCTTCTAAACTTGTTCCCGATATTACCCATGCTGTAGAATCGGGCAGATGCCAGCCTTCCGGGCCAAAAGAGGCACTGATAAAAATAAACTGCTTAATTTAGCAATACAAAAACAATTATATGCAAATTTCCAAAGCTTTCATTCCCGCTTTAATGATTTTTATTTCCTTAACTGTTGTTGCTCAGAAAAAAACAGAACCAGTTTCAAAACCTACAGCACCCGATTCATTAAAAAATATTTCCCTGGCCGGTTTAAGTTTCCGGAGTGTTGGACCTGCCATTACTTCGGGACGTATTGCAGATATAGCCGTTAATCCAACAAACCACAACGAATATTATGTAGCCGCGGCTGCAGGTGGCGTTTGGAAAACATCCAATTCAGGTGTAACCTTCAAGCCGGTATTTGATGGGGAAGGTTCTTATTCTATCGGTTGTCTGGCCATCGACCCAACCAATACCAATGTTGTTTGGGTGGGCAGCGGCGAAAATAATAACCAGCGGGTGGTGGCTTATGGCGATGGTATTTATAAATCGGAAGATGGCGGCAAAAGTTTTAAAAATATGGGACTGAAGAATTCTGAACATATTGGCCGCATTGCCATTGACCCAACCAACAGCGATATTGTTTATGTAGCTGCCTACGGCCCACTTTGGAAATCGGGAGGCGAGCGTGGAATTTATAAAACCACCGACGGAGGTAAAAACTGGAAACAGGTATTAAATGTAAGTGAGCATACCGGTTTCAATGAAGTAATGGTTGATCCCCGTTTTCCGAATATTGTGTATGCGGCCGCACACCAGCGCCAGCGCAAAGTATTTACTTATATTGGTGGCGGCCCCGAATCGGCACTCTATAAAAGTACCGACGGAGGTGTTACCTGGAATAAAATGATGAAGGGATTACCTGCTGTAGACCTGGGAAGAATTGGCCTGAATTATTCTCCTGCTAATCCCGATGTTTTATATGCCGTTGTGGAAGCCAATGAAGGAAAGGGTGGCGTTTTTAAAAGTACCGATCGTGGCGCCAGTTGGGAAAAACAAAGTGGCTATTCCACCAGTGGAAATTATTATCAGAAACTATATTGTGATCCGAAAGATGTAAACAAAATTTTTGTGATAAATACTTACCTGGGTGTAAGTAAAGATGGCGGTAAGAATTTTACCAACCTGGGCGAAAAAAGTAAACACATTGATAACCATGTTATCTGGATCGATCCATCAAATACCGATCATTACCTGGTGGGCTGCGATGGGGGGGTGTACGAAAGTTTTGATGCTGCAGAGAACTGGCTGTACAAAGCCAACCTGCCGGTCACCCAATTTTATAAAGCAGCTACCGATAATGCTTTTCCCTTTTATCATATTCATGGGGGTACACAGGATAACTTCAGTATTGGCGGGCCATCCCGTACAATCAGTGCAAACGGAATTTTTAATTCCGATTGGTATTTTACCAGTATCGGCGATGGTTTTCAAAGCCATGTAGATCAAACCAATCCAGATATTGTTTATGCAGAATCGCAGTATGGGGGTCTTATTCGTTATGACAAAAAAAGTGGAGAATTTTTAGATATTAAACCGGTTGAACAGGAAGGCGAAGCCGCTTACCGATGGAACTGGGATGCTCCTTTGCAAATTTCAAAATACGATAACAAACGCCTGTACTTTGGTGCCAATAAATTATTCCGTACCAACGACAGGGGCAATAGCTGGGAAATGATCAGTGGAGATTTAAGCAGGCAGATCGATCGCAATAAGCTGGAGGTTATGGGAAAAGTCTGGAGCGTGGATGCGGTTGCAAAGAATGGATCAACCGATATTTATGGACAAACAACATCCATCGCAGAATCAAAATTTGATGAAAACACGTTGTTTGTTGGTACAGATGATGGATTGATACAGATAACCAATGACGGCGGTAAAACCTGGACCAAAGTTGATGGTATTGCCGGTGTGCCCGAACGTACTTATGTAAACCAGATCATTGCATCACAACACGACCGGAATGTGGCTTATGTAACTTTCAATCATCACCGCTACGGCGATTTTCATCCCTACGTTTATAAAACTTCTGATGGCGGTAAAACATGGAAACCGATTCAAAATAATTTACCTGAAAGAGGCACGGCTTATACCATTGCCGAAGATCATGTAAATGCAAACCTGTTATTTATAGGTACCGAGTTTGGTATTTATTTCAGTGTAGATGGCGGGGCAGAATGGATACCCCTTAAAAACGGTTTGCCAACTATTGCCGTAAAAGACATCAGCATTCAAAAAAGGGAGAATGACCTGGTACTTGCAACCTTTGGCCGTGGTTTTTATGTGCTGGATGACTATACGCCGCTGCGTAATTTCAAAAAAGAAGATTTGACCAATGCCGCAACGCTTTATCCTGTAAAAGATGCGTTGATGTTTATTGAATCTGTACCACTGGGTGTTAGAGGCAAGGGTTTCCAGGGCGAAAGTTTCTTTACCACGCCCAACCCTAAAGTTGGGGCAGTATTTACTTATTATTTAAAAGATGATATAAAAACCATCAAAGAAAAAAGGCGTGAAGCAGAGAAAGAAAAAATAAAAAAAGGAGAAGCTCCTTATTATCCATCAATTGATTCTTTAAGACTGGAAGATGAACAGCCTGCACCACATTTATTATTTACGGTAATGGATGAAAACAACAATGAAGTTCGCCGTATAAAAGCGCCGGCAAAAAAAGGGTTGAGCAGGATCCTTTGGGATTTCCGTTATGCACCATTCGGCCCCGTTGATCTGACGCCATTTGATGAATCAAATGCATTCAATTCGCCCGAAATTGGCTACATGGCTTTGCCCGGTAATTATAAAGTATCGCTCAGTAAGTTTGAAGATGGCCAATACAGTCCATTAACAGCCGCTCAGCCTTTTAAAGCAGTAGCATTAAACAATGCAACATTACCTGCAACCGATAAAAAAGCATTGGAAGATTTCTGTAAGCAGGTTGCAGCGTTAAGAAGGATTAGTGCTGCTGCAGATGAATACCGTGGCGAAATGGTCAATAAAATAAAATTTATTAAGCAGGCAATTATTGAAACACCGAATCTGCCAGTAAGTATTGCAAAAACCATTGCTGACCTCGAAAAACGGTTAACAGATGTAAATACCAAATTGAATGGAGATGCAACTTTAGCCAGAAGAGAGTTTGAATCTTCGCCTTCAATCAATGGTCGGATTGGTTCAATTGCAGGAGGCTTGTGGGGAACAACAGCAGCCCCAACAACTACGTTCATTAATTCCTATCAAACAGCAGCCAGGCAATTTACACCTGTTTATAATGAGATAAAGGCTATTGGCGAAGCGTTAAAAAATGTAGAAAATATATTGGATCAAAATAAAGCCCCTTATACACCGGGGCGTTTACCGGAATGGAAAGGGAATTAATGGGAATAAAAAATGATGATAACAGGCTTTTGTTTAAGAAGCCTGTTATTATTACCAAAACTGTTTTTAACCCGGATTTTGCAGTTGAGATCGTTGGGAGTGGAAAAAATCTCTGAGCCTGCGTTGGTCATCCTCACATTTCATAAGCACCCATCCACTCCTGCACCGCCGAGGCATGTACTCTACAAGCCGTCCAAAATAAAAAAAACTACCTTCAAAACATAAAAGCATTTAATACAACATAAAACAGTCATAGCTATGCCTAGGCAATATTTCTTGAGCAATAGATTTTGCATTAGGATTGGAGATGACAGGAAAGGAAGCAAAGACATACTTATAGCGAATGAAAATAAGTAATTGTAAATTTGTATTGCAGCAACGACAATACGCTTCTAGTTAAGCTAAACAAAAGAGTATCGATAATATTGAAAATGGTAGGATACGAATATATTTGCGTTATAAGCCATTTTAATGAGACACTTCACATACATAACAATATTGACAATGCTTTTTGGACTAATTGAGTGCAAAGCGAAGGACAAGAAAGATTTTGTATTTGACGAGTTCAAATCACAAATTGAGAAGCACGGAATGAAAATTGATTCGGTTGATGAGACAGAATTAATTTATATTTCGGAAGGTGAAACAACTTTAAAAGTTAGTTTGGACAATGCAAGAAAGAACTATGAACGAGATAAGGACACATCTCACATTTCAGACTTCGTGGAAACTTTGGTATCTTATTCAATTGAACTTCCTTCGAAGTGGGCAGACGTCAAAAATGATATTTATATATCCTTATTCCCAAACGACTATGAATTCAAAGATTTTTTACATAGTAAAGTAACTGATCAATTTTGTAAAGTATATGTTCATAGCGGACAAGACAAATTAACTTGGATTACCGCAGACGATTTAAAGAAATGGAATATTACTGCCGCTGACCTCGATAAACAAGCGAATAGCAATGCCGACAAACTTTTGTCTGTAACTCATATTTCTTTCGACACAATTGAAAATCGAAAACTTGGACTTATTGAAGTTGAACACACTTCATTGAAAGCAGCTTTACTTTTTGCTCCGACAATGAAAGAAAAAGTTAAAGAAGATTTTGGATTCCCTTTTTACGCAGTTATTCCGGTTAGAGACTTTTGTTACATTTTTTCAAAAAAAGATTTTAATTTCTTTTCTTCTAGAATTGGGCAGGTAGTGGTTGATGAATATAAAAAATCAGGTTATCCAATAACAACAGAACTTTTGAAATTTACAGATAAAGGCGTGGAAGTTGTTGGGCAATACCCAGTAAAATAATTTCGTAAAAAAAACAGCAGGTAACATTGCTGTAAGGCTGGCTGGACATTGGAGCAATTGGGCATTTTATCTTTGTTGTGCTACATCTAGGCTGAAGAAATATAGCCGAGCTTTTGTTTGTTAACCTGTACTTTTATATCTTTAATCAGCATCAATTCCGGGCGAACGAGCAACGAATCCCACCCCTACAGTAAGTCTCGACCGCTATACGCAATGGCGGCAGAAACTATAACATAACAATTAAACTTAGCGACTAAAATAAATACAATGGAAAACAAACAAGACAATTCTAAGGTTCTTAAAAATAAATATATACCAACTGCTGAGTTTTATAGCCAAATAATTGACAGTTTACAAGATTATTCCATTTTTACATTGGATAAAGAATTCAATATAAACAGTTGGAGTTCCGGCTCTACAAAAATATTCGGTTACGAAACAGACGAAGTTATTGGAGAGCCTTTCGATATTATATTTACGGAGGTCGATATTAAAAGTGGCGTTCCGAAAAAAGAAATCGAAACAGCTTTAAAAGAAGGCAGAGCAACGGATAACAGATGGCACATTGCAAAAGACAAGGGCCTTTTTTATGCTTATGGATTGGTTTTTCCGCTGACTGGATTAGACGGAGAATTGCTGGGTTACGTTAAAATTTTGCGAGACCTAACAGATAGAAAACAATCGGAAGATGCGATAAAAAAATATGTAAGAGAATTGGAGGAACTGAATACCCATAAAGAGAGTGTTTTGGCAATTCTTTCACATGATTTAAGAAGTCCTTTATCTGCCATTATTGGAACAGCAAAATATTTGAAAGAAAATTTTCATAAAATGAAACCCGATGCTGTTCAGGAAATGCTTGATTTGCTTTACAAATCATCAACAGATGAATTAGATATGTTAGACTATCTTGTAGAATGGGCAAGAATAAAATACGCATCAGACGTATTTTCCCCAACAAAAATAAAACTAATAGAATACATTAATCAAGTATTTGAAACCCTAAACGAAACGGCTTCGTTAAATACTATAAATCTTCATCACGAAATTAAAGAGAATACCTCTGTATTTGCAGATGGTAAAATGTTAATCTCTATTATTCAGAATATTGTTTCAAATGCTATAAAACATACAGAAAAAGGAGGAACAATAACGGTTTCCGCAAAGAGCAAAGATGACAAAATTATTGTTCAGGTTAAGGACACTGGAATTGGAATGTCTAAAGAAATAATGGCAAAACTTTTTACACCACAATTGAAAACCCTTTCAGAAAAAAGAAAAAAGGATAAGGGTGCTGGAATTGGATTATTATTGGTAAAAGGATTTTTAGAAAAAAATGGTGGCGAAATATGGGTAGAAAGTATTGAAGGCGAAGGTTCATCTTTTTATTTTACTTTACCCTTTGAGAAACCATTATATAAAATAGGTAGTTCAGACGAAATTATGTTTGACGAAAGTATGTAATGTAACTACTGGAGAATTACATTTAAATAGCTACAGCGTGTAACAAAATTATTGCTCCAATTGCGGCTTGAAGGAAGCCCAGTCAGCAGCAATGCATATTTAGGCTTTATATCCCGCCGAGGATTGGTCGAACATCCGTCCAACATATTAAGGCTTCTGTTCGCCGCAGGTCAAAGGAGTCGAGTAAGCAAGGGCATTTCAGCCCAAGCTTCTCACAGAACCGTACGTGAGACTCTCGCCTCATACGGCTCTTGTTATCCATCATGCTTTTATTCCTAACCGCCAATGATAAAATAAAGCAGGATTCTGCTTTTGTATCAGTTGGTACTTTTCATAAAGCCACGTTTTTCCTCTTATCTTATACTTGTTCTTTATCCAATCTAGGATAAGTGTATTAAGAAAATAAAATACGCCGTAAACTTCATGTTTTGTATGGGCTGCGTAGTAATTTATCCAACCTCTTATTTTAGGATTGAGCCGATTGGCAAACCATACTAAAGTTTGGTTTGTCCAACGGGTGGGTAAAAATTCTCTTAGCTTTTCTCTAATGCTTTGCTTTGCCTGTTGGCAAATGCCTGCACCAAATATTAGTAAGCGTTTCTTACCTCCTTGTTTCGATTTAATGGTGCGTGGTTGAAAACTATAGCTCAAAAAGGTAAAGCTTCTGTTATCATGCGTTTCATCACGCCTAAAGTTTTTGCAATACACAATCTTTGTCTTTTCTGGATGCAATTCTAATGAATATTCTTGCATCCTTGCCTTCAACTTTTCCAATAAATCTTCCGCTTCTTCCTTGCTCTTACAGTGTATTACAATGTCGTCTGCATAGCGCTCAAATGGATTTTGTCGATGTTGTTCATCCATCCATTTATCAAAGCCGTGATGCAAATAAATATTGGCTAACAATGGACTTATAACACCACCTTGTGGTGTGCCTTTTGTTCGCATTGCTATGCTGCCATCTGCTTGCTCTACACCTGCTTTTAACCATCGCTCTACATACAGCATCACCCAATTTTCTTGGCTATGCTCTTGTAATAATTGTAACATCTTTTCGTGGTTAATGTTGTCAAAGAAACCTTTTATATCTACATCTATCACCCATGCATATTGTATGCAGTTGTCCTGACATTGCTGTAATGCACCATGTGCGCTTCTGCCTGGTCTGTATCCAAATGAACTTGTGTGAAAAATAGTTTCTAGTGCAGGTTCTAAGTAATCTTTTACTACGCCTTGGGCAATGCGGTCGCCTACTGTGGGAATGCCCAATGGTCTTGTGCCGCCTTGCTTCTTGGGAATAAATACCGTTCGTACGGGTGGTGGAAAATAACTGCCTGAGGTCATCCTATTCCATAGCTTGTACAGGTTATTTTCAAGGTCTTCATTGAACATTTCAATGCTTTGCTTGTCTATGCCTGCACTGCCATCTTTAGACACAACTTTTAGGTAGCTATCATGTAGCATCCGTTTACTAATAGGTAATGATTTTGTCATTTTCTCTTAAAATCCTCCCTTGCTTTTGCAGGGTTGTGATAAAATAATTTTGACTAGATAACCGAAGCCCTTCGCTCCACTTTCATTACAAAAGTTTCAACACTACTATGGCTTCGTCCGACGCTTCTTGTTGCTTCTCCCACCTTAGGTGAAATTGAGTTGCAGTATGAACTGTACAATATTTTATTTAACAGTCATTCTCTAAAAAAAAAACTTCCTGCAAAGCTTTCGGCACATCAACAAGGAAGCCTCTCACGTTCCAAATAAAAGCCTGTGTAAAGCTCTTGCCGCCTTAATGCCGGTATGCCTGTAGTCAGTAAGCAGCTATCCACTACAGTTTGTCGCCTAGGTCGTGGGAACCACAGCTTTTGCAATACAAGGAGCCGTTTCGACACATCATCATGCGGTTCACTTTCGTTCAACTTCTTTACACTTACCTGCATTCTTTATGAACGCTTTTCCCTAATTGCTCACTACCTCAACTTTTGATTGAAGCAGCATAGGGTGGTTTGCAAACACTGTCTGCACAGCGTATGCGGAGGGCCTCCCTCCATCTTTTATTTAGTTTATTCAATAGATATCGGCTCTATTGATACGTGACACACCCAAGCGGCGGCGAAGATTTTAGCTAAGAACGAAACGATATCCCAACAGAGGCAGAGACATCCAACAGCAATAAAAATAGTAGGATAATTTATATATTTGTATTGCATGCAATTGGAACCAAAGAACAGTCAGTTAGGTGTACACAAAATACAAGCCGACACTTATTTAGAAATCCGATTTTTAATACTTTAATTATTTTTATATGAACAAATTGATACTTTTCTTCTTTCTGCCATCAATCTCATTTGCACAGATAGACAGTACTGATATAATTGTTAAGCAAATGATGGACAAGCAAAAAATTGTTGGGCTTTCGCTGGCAGTAATAAAAAACGGACAATCTGTAACAAACAAAGGCTATGGATTAGCCAATGTAGAATTAAATGTACCAGTAAGCTCCGAAACTGTAATCAGACTTGGTTCAGTTAGTAAACAGTTTTTTACAACAGCTATTATGAAATTAATGGAAGATGGAAAACTGGATATTGAGGATGGAGTACATAAATTTTTTCCTGATGCACCAGAAACATGGCGACCTATTAAAATAAAGAACTTGATGTCTCATACATCAGGTTTGCAAAGAGAAGCCCCTGCTTATGACAATTTCAAAATCCAACCCGATTTAGGCATTATTAAATCTGCATATAATTTACCCCTCCTCTTCAAAACAGGAGAAAAATACGAGTATTGTAATTTAGCTTATTTTATGTTGGCAGAAATTATAAAACAGGTAAGTGGCATGCCTTGGCAGGATTATATTCATTCTACGTTATTTATACCAGCAGGAATGAATAATAGCTACCACACTGATTTTTATCAAATCATTCCTAACCGTGCCAATGGCTATATGTATAACAAAAAAAAATTGGTGAATGCTACAACCATGTATGCCATTAGACCCAGCGGTGGATTTATTTCTACCTCTTCCGATATGATTAAATGGGAGAAGGTTCTAGTGGAGAAAAAGATTATTCTTAAAAAAGACAGTTGGGAAAAACTATGGCAACCGTTTATTAAAATTTCGGCTAGAGCAGATTCAAAAGAATATTATGGCTTTGGATGGTTTGTAGATGAATATAAAGGGCATAAATTAATTCAACATGGGGGTTCTAATATTGGTTTTAAATCTGTGTTTGCACATTTTGTGAATGATGGACTTTCAATTATTATCCTTACCAATACAGATGAAGCAAATCCACGTGCCATTGCAAACGCTCTTGCTGATTATTATTTCAGAAAATAACCATATAATAAATTACGCTGAGCCAGAGTTGGTCAGCCCTACATTTCATTAGCACCCATACCATCCATTCGTGAGCCGCCAAGGCTGGTCTCGACCAGCCGACCCAACATTTTAGAACTTCTGTTCGCCGCAGGTCAATGATCTAGTGGCGGCGAAGATTGTAGCGAAGAACGAAGCGAGATGCCAACGGAGGCAAAAAAAACCTTCATGGCTAAAAATCTACAGAACAGTAATAATGGGGACACGCCTTGGCGTGGAGGGGATGGCGCAACGAAATATTTTTTCTACAAAGAAAGCCACGGACTCTAGCAGATGTGCAGCATAGCAAAACAGCGGAAGCGTGTATGTGATTTGCATAAAGTTGTTTATAATTTGCCGCAGGACTTGTACCACCTCATGCGACAGATTGCCAATACACATTGGCACCGCCTCTAATCTACTAGATTTATACATCTCTGCGCCAATAGGAGCTAGATTTTTACATCTTTGCGTTAATAGCTGAGTAAAAATAAATTTAAAAATGCTTATTTGACATTTATAATTTATCTTTAAAATATGCCAAATAACAAACATGTTTTTTTACTAAATGAAAAATCTGACAACCCTAAATTCAAAAGGAAAAGAGGTTGGAAAGACAGTAAAGAAGATGAAGTAGAAGTACCACTTCAACCAAAATTTATTAAAGATTTTCAGAAAGAAAATTTCAGAAATGATAACATAAGTTTCTATGCTCAAAGAAAGCAAAGGAATGAAAATCGATTAATACAATTTCCGAAGAATATCGATTTGATTCGCATATTTTTCCATACTGTCTTTAATGCCGATCTAAATAATAAGTTTGAGCAACGTTATGGCTTAAGCCCAGTAGAATATAGTCACTTTAATAAGACCGTTGTGTTTGAAATAATAAATGAAACTTTATTCTTGAACTTTGAAAAACATATAAAAGAAGTTATCGAGAGTCCTGATGAAACAACATACGATAATCGACCCTTTAATCTTATTGCCCTAATTCTAAAATTCGAATTTATTGGATATCGTAATAGATTACTCACTTCTAAAGAAACAGGGATATTACTTACCTTCATCTCATCTGCTAATGCAGTTTCAATAGTACAAAAGCAAGCTCTACTGAACTTTTTGGATGAACAAAATTTGCAAATAACATACAACAATTCATTCCCTGATATTTTGGAAATTAAAAATATCAAAAGGAGTCAAAATAAATTTATTGCTGATAACTTTGATATTGTAAGAATGATCACCAGCACAAGGGCTTTAAAAATAAGACCTGGAGCTTTTGGAGTAAACAGAAGGGAATTTGGTTTCACTGTTACAATTCCAGAGAACCTTACGACTGTTGGAATCATTGATACAGGTATTAGCTTAATTGAGCCATTTGAAAATATTCTTTTAAATACATCATACGACCATACTGGGAATGGACCATTTTGGGATGAATCTGGGCATGGAACAATGGTTGCGGGATTGGTTATTCTAGGCGATGAATTCCAAATGGCAGTAAAAGAGAACTATAGCGCTAAAGCAAAAGTAATTGCCATTAAAGCATTGCACAATGAAAATGATGATATCAATATACCTCAATTGCTCTTAGATATTCGAGAAGCAAAAAGAAATTATGGGGTAAGATTATTCAATATGTCTTTGAATATACCTTTTGCTAAAAAGTACAATGATACTTATAGCCAATTTGCATATGAATTAGATAAATTAGCACATGAAGAAGATATCTTAATCTTCATTTCTGTTGGTAATTTTGATATGGATAATCTTGAAGAACTAGTAATAAACGAAGCGCATCCAGACCATGAGTACCCTACTTTTTTCTATAATTTGAATGGTACAAGTCAGTCTCATAATTGCCAAAATACAAATATTTCAGAGCCTTCTGAATCCTTAAATAATATTTCTGTTGGAGCTCTAGCTGGCAATCTTGAAGAGGGTGATAATACAGATATAACCCCAAATAGTTTTTACCCTGCATATTACAGCCGCAAATTTCATTTCGATCATTCTCAACCAATAAATAAAAGACCTCTAAGTAGAAATCAAAATAATAAAAATTTGAACAAACCTGATTTCGTTTTCGAAGGTGGTGATTTATTTAGATATGATGCGGGGTTAGAAATCCTTCGTTCTCCATTAGCTAATGATGATAAATACTTTGGTAGGTCTTGTGGCACAAGTCTTTCAACACCATTGGTCACATCATATGCAGCTGAGATACTAAATAGTTATCCAAGCTTAAAAACACAAACTGTAAAAGCGTTATTAATAAATTGTGCTTCATACTATAAAAAAAACGACTTACCTGATTTTAAAACAAGCACTGATTCATTACTTAAAAGCATGGTTGGTTTTGGCAAACCACAAAAAACTAAGTTGCTCTCGACAGATGATAATTCTATAATTTTTATAATCGAGGATGAAATTGAAGCTCAGCAAATATTAACTATCCCAATAGTACCTCCCGATTATATAAAAGATTCAGGTAACAAATTAAAGTTTGATATTTCTTTATGTTATAGCTTTATGCCATTAAAAGATAATCATCTAAATTATTTGCCCGTTTATATGTCTTTTAACTTAGTAAAAAATGTTGACATAAAAACTGTTGCTGAAAAAGAACAGGTTGAATATGGAATTAAGAATGGATTTAGCTGGAGCGAAGATCATCATGGAATTGAAAATAGAGTTTTTTCAAACGCACAATTTAAAACTTATATTTTACAACCAAATGACTTACAAAATGTAGGGGATACTATAGCATTAGGTGTTAGATGCCTTGTTAAGAGTGAGATCCCAGCTAGCCATGCTGCAAAATTAGAAAATAAAAAACATTCTTTTTCTATAGTATTATCAGTAACTGAATTACCCCAAATAAATGCAAGTAATCAAT
The DNA here is from genome assembly GCA_031430735.1 of Ferruginibacter sp. Lineage (GTDB taxonomy): Bacteria > Bacteroidota > Bacteroidia > Chitinophagales > Chitinophagaceae > Ferruginibacter. The sequence goes on from JANPCB010000083.1 coordinate 43,649, forward strand.
TGTATTCTACAATGATTAGTTGCAATGAAATTAGAAATATTATTGAGCTTGATGGAGACGCAGATATTGAAATAGAAGTTTGATTACTAAAACAATGTTTTCTTTTCAATCTCAACAAGCTGTCGCCATACTTTATTGTCAATAGTTGGTAGTGCAACCGAATTTTTTGAGATGTTATCAAATATACTTCGCTTAATAGCAGTAATGAGGGTTTTTTGAATGCTATAGTAACTTAATCCAACTGCAGCTTTTACAATAGACTTTATTGAAGTGTTTGAAGTGAATTTGATTTGCCCATTTTTTAATGTTAGATTAATTAAATCATTTATCTGTTCCTCATTTGGCAAATCAAATTTAACATTAACATCAAATCTCCTCAGCAAGGCAGAATCTACCATATCTTTTTGGTTAGTAGCTGCAATTATAATACTGTTTTGAGGCAAATAATCAAACAATTGCAAAATAGTATTTACTACTCTTTTCATTTCACCGTGGTCTTGACTATAATCTCTTACTTTGCCTAAGGAATCAAATTCATCTATAAAAATTATACTATCCTCTGATGCTGCCCGCCTAAAAATCTTTGCAAGATTTTTACTTGTTTCACCCAATTTTGACGAAACAATAGCACCAAGGTTTACAACAATCATCATTTTCTTTAACTCTCCCGCTATTACATAAGATGCTAGAGTTTTACCACAACCAGAAGGCCCATATAATAATAGCTTATTTGCAATAGGCAAATCATACTTCCTTAACGCATCAGCGCACCTTTGTTCTTTTACAAACAAATTTAATTCATCTTCTACTTCTTTGTTCGCCACAAGATTTTTAAAACTGTAATCAGATGTGAGTTTCTCCAATATCAATTCATTAAGCTCTCTATCATCTACCCGATTAAAAAAAGGTTCTGATCCAACTTTTTTTAAATTACTTGTTTTATTTTGACGTAAAGACTCTTTTAAAATTGACTGCAACTGAAGAGCAAAATTTATTTTTTTAGTTTGCTTAGAATGTTCAATGAGTTCATTAAGAGCAGACAATAGCTTGGTTTGGTCGTTTTCTAACCCAAATTTTGCAATGTCTTTTATGTATTCGATTTGACTCATTAGAATTTATTTCTGAAGACCAAATATAAGCAAAGTTAATTAATTTTATAATCTGCACCTCGTTTCGTGGGAACAAGAATTTATCTCCCCACCCACCTCCTCCACAATAATAGCTGAAAAAAGATTTTCCGCCGAAGGGCTGGCGGATGGGAAGTAGTACCCCACAGTGCAGCGAAGCGGAACGAGGAGTACTACAGACAGCCGCAACAAATGCCCATCAAAGATGTTCAGCCTACAGCCCCAAAAGAAAAAACTCACCCTCCCAATTTTCTGTAGAGAAATTTTCCATTAATACCGATAATAAATTTTCTATCCTCCCATTTTCTCCGCCTCTGGCGGATCAATTGTAGAATGAAAATTTTATATCGGCATTTACGATTGTAATTTTATTTTTGCCAAAGGCAAAAAATAAAAACAATTCGTATAACTTCATACCCTAAAAAATAATCTATGCGTAAATATTTTGCTGTTGTAAGAATTTTATTATTTGTATGCTTTGTATATGTGGGTGCGGGTGCGTATGCGCAGGAAGCTACCGGCTACCAAGTGCCACCAAAAGAAATAGCCGACTTGCTGCTGGCAAAACCTACGCCCGGCGTGAGTGTAGATAGCAAGGGTGAGTGGATGCTGCTGAGCGAACGCAATAGTTACCCAACAGTAGAAGAGCTTGGGCAGCCGGAAATACGAGTGGCGGGTTTGCGCTTGAACCCCAATAATTTTAGCCCGAGTAGGCAAACGTATATCAATAACTTTTCGTTGAAAAACATACGAACTGGTAAGCAATATAAAGTGAGCGGCTTACCTGCAAATATGCTGGCAGGCAATGTGAGCTGGAGCGATACTGAAAAGAAAATTGTATTTACCAACACTACCGGAACAAGGGTAGATGCTTACATGATAGATGTGGCTACGCAAAAAGCAATGCGTGTAAACAAGCAACCGCTCAATTTGATAAACGGTGCAAACATACGCTGGATAGATGATAACAGTATCATGTATAAAGTGTCTACAGCGCCAGCAAGTGCAGCGCCAAAAAAACCGATTACGCCATCTGGGCCTACGATACAACAAAGTATTGGTAAGGCGGCGCCTACAAGAACGTATCAAGATTTAATAAAAAGCCCTTACGACGAGCAGTTGTATGCATTTATGGCCATGGCACAATTGGTAGTAAATAAAAATGGCGTGGAAACAAATATTGGTAAGCCTGCTATTTATGCAGCGGTATCTTTTAGTGCCGATAAAAAATACATGATGCAGCGTACCATTGTAAAACCATATTCGTACTTGGTGCCTGCGGGAGGATTTCCGAGTGTGGTGAGCGTTACAGATATGCAAGGCAAGGTTGTAAAAGTATTGGCAGAGTTACCCAACATAGAGACCAGGCCTAGCGGCAATGATAATGTGCAAGATGTGCCAAGGAGTTTTGCGTGGAGAGATGATGAGGCGGCTACGATAACTTGGTGCAAGGCATTGGATAGTGGATTGATAAAAAATAAAATGGAATACCATGATGCGGTGTATGCATTGAGTGCACCGTTTACCGGGGAGGCCAAGGAATTGTTTAAAACGCAAATGCGCTATGGCGGTGTGGCTTGGGGTAATGAAAGCTTTGCATGGGTGGTGGAGTTTTTGCAAGGCAAGCAGTTGCAACGTACAAGCAGGTACAACCCAAGCACGGGTACCATGGAAAAATTATTTGAATACAACAGTACCGATGCATACAGTGACCCAGGATCGCCTGAAACAGAAAAAAATAAATTTAACAGAGAAGTTATAAAAATTACGAACAATCGTTTGTTGCTAAATAATACCGAAGGTGCTTCTCAAAAAGGCGACTTGCCATTTTTATCTACATTTGATTTGGGTACCAAAAAAACAGAAATGCTTTGGCGCTGCCAAGAGGGAATGTATGAGCAAGTGGTAGCAGTATTGGATGCAGATAAATTGCAATTGCTTACTCGTAAAGAATCGCAAAAAGATGTACCCAATTATTTTATTAAAAATTTAAAATTGAAAATAGCTGATATGGCTATTACCAATTTTGCAAACCCCTACCCTGCATTGGAAGGCGTAACCAAACAAAAGTTAGAATACAAAAGAGCAGATGGTGTGGACTTAACAGGCGATTTGTATTTGCCAAAAGGGTATAACAAAGAAAAAGATGGCCCATTACCTGTGGTTATGTGGGCATACCCAAGAGAGTTTAATAGTGCGGCTGATGCAGCGCAAGTAAGAGGTAGCAAAGATAGATTTACATTGCTCAATTGGGCTAGTCCGATATTTTATGTAACGCAAGGTTTTGCAGTATTGGACAATGCAGAAATGCCGATAGTGAGTACAGATAGTTCTAAAAAACCGAATGATGATTTTATAGCACAATTAAAATTAAATGCAGAGGCAGCCATAAATAATTTGAGTGCAATGGGTGTGGGCGATAAAAACAGGGTGGCTGTAGGCGGGCATAGCTATGGTGCGTTTATGACAGCCAATTTATTAGCACATACCAATTTATTTAAAGCGGGTATTGCTCGCAGTGGTGCATACAACAGAACCCTTACGCCATTTGGGTTTCAAGGAGAAGATAGAACGTACTGGCAAGCACCGCAATTGTATTTTGATATGAGCCCGTTTGGCTTTGCCGATAAGATAAAAACACCTATACTTTTAATACACGGCGATAGCGATGATAACCAAGGCACATTCCCGATAAACAGTGAGCGTTTGTTTGCTGCTATAAAAGGCAATGGTGGTAAAGTGCGTTTTGTATTTTTACCATACGAAGCACATAGCTATAGAGGCAAAGAAAACTTATTGCACATGTTGTGGGAGCAGGGTGAGTGGTTGAAGAAGTATGTGAAGTAGAGATGTTAGTATTGAGATGCTAGTATTGAGATGTTAGTATTGAGATGCTAGTATTGAGATGTTAGTATTGAGATGTTAGTATTGAGATGCTAGTATGGAGATGTTAGTATTGAGATATTAGTTTTCTTAATAGCGTATTTTTAATTAAAGTATTGTTTTAAAACAACCAACCCCAACGGGGTTGAATTTTAATAGCCATGGGTGCAACCCATGGACAGGTGCAACCCATGGACAGGTGCGCAGCACCGTGGGATGCAGGCGCAGCATGCAAAAAATAATGAAGAATAAATTTTTGGGTGATGTAGTGAAATAGTTGGTGATATTTTGTTTTTAATGAACCGTATATTGTAGATATGAAAAATTATGCGGTTATAAAAAATGCGATTGATTTTCTGCAAACCAATAATATTTTTCAAACAAATGTTTACCGTAAAATAACTGCTTTGTACCTTTCGATAAACGAAATTGAAAAATAAAATAAGGTTGAATAACTATGTTGTATAAAAATTATTTACCATGAAATTTTATTCAATTTTAATTATTGCATTATATACATGTACAAACACTTTTATACAAGTAGCCATTAATATTGATGGTAGCGCTATAGTTGCCCTTCTTATTAATTTTTTCAACTAAATGTTAAATAAATAAATTAAAGATGCTAATTGGTAACAAAATGTAACGCCTCATTTCCAATACTCGACCTTTCTACATTTATATCTACCACATTTGCTCCCATATGGCAATTTCCATTAAAAGTTGCCGTAGACTCAATTTGTAATTTACTAGCAAATAAATCTCCATTTACATTGGCTTTTCCTTGAAGATATAAAAGATCCGATATTTTCATAATTCCATTTACTTTTCCCAAAACATCGGCTTGCGATCCATTTATATCACCTTGAACTATACCATTTACTCCAATGATAATTTTATCTTTTGCCTGCAAATCTCCAATCAATGTACCATCAATTCGAATATCTCCATTGCACATGATATTACCTGTAATAGTAGTGCCAGCTCCAATAATAGTAGTAGATGTTGTAGGCGATTCATCCAATGATGATTTTAATTTTGATTTAAACATAAATTAGATTTTAGATGTTGGATATACTATTGTGAATATACTAATTAAATCATAAAATAAATAATTAATGGTTTTATAGGTACCAATTTATAAATAATGAGAAATGTAAAAAACAAGAAATTAATACTTTATTATTGCTATTCATAAAAAGTGTTATCTTAATCCAATAGCAGAAATACAGATTATAAAAAATAGTTTTGTAAAATAAGATTAGAACCAATGAAAATATTAAACGTTGCCATTATCGGCTTTGGATTGTCGGGAAGATATTTGCAAGCGCCTTTTTTTGAAGCGCATCCGAATTTTAATCTTAAAATGATTGTAACAAATAATCAAAATCCAACACTGTACTATCCCGAAGTGGAAGTTGCAAAAAGTATAGAGGAGGTTTTATCAAACCCCGCCATAGATCTAGTGAGTATTTGTTCCCCCAATGCTACACATTTTGAATATGCAAAAGCAACCATATTGGCAGGCAAACATGTATTAGTAGAAAAACCTTTTACAGCTACTAGTAAAGAAGCTTCAGAATTAATTGAGCTTTCCAAAGAAAAAAATATAGTATTGGCCATTTTTCAAAACAGGCGTTTTGATAGCGATTTTTTAACCGTAAAAAAACTAATAGAAGAAAAAGTATTGGGAGAAATTTATAATGTACAAATAAATTACAATCGCTACAAACCAGCGCTAAATACAAAACAGTGGAAAGAAACAATAGCTCCAGGCAGTGGAATAATATATGATTTAGGTGCTCATATAATTGATCAAACAATTGCTCTCTTTGGTAATCCAAAAACTATTTCCGGCGAAACATTTATACAAAGGAAACTTTCTACAATAGATGATGCATTTGAAATAAGGTTATCATATGATAAACTTTGGGTTACTTTAAAATCTAGTTTAATGGTAGAAGAAGAAACGCCCAGATACATTGTACAAGGGACCAAAGGTAGTTTTACCAAATACGGTTTGGATATCCAAGAAGATCAATTAAAAGCCGGAATGATACCCACAGAAACAAATTTTGGTATTGAACCAATTTCACAATCCGGGATTTTTTCCAGTATAGAAAATAATTCGATTGATAAAATTATTCCAACAGAAAAAGGTAATTGGGCCTTGCTATTTCAAAATTTGTATGAGGCCATTGTATTCAAAGCAGCTTTAATTGTTAACCCCACAGAGGTACAACAACAAATAAAAATTATTGAAATTGTAAAAACTGTTACCGTATAAAATATTAGCAAGTAACTTTGCAACTCAATTGATATTAAATATTTATTTCCAATAATCTAGCATGATAAAAGAACTAATAAAAACCCCGCTTGGTCAATTTAGAATGGTAGCTTTTTTAGAAGGCTGTTCCTACTTGCTTTTTGCACTTACCATGCCGCTAAAATATTACTATCGTCTACCCTTGCCCAATTATATTGTAGGTGTAATACATGGCACTTTGTTTTTGGCATATATGATTTTATTGCTCAGGGTATCCATTTTAAATAAGTGGACATTCTTAAAAATGGCATTGGCATTCGTTGCATCATTGATTCCTTTTGGCACTTTTTATGCAGATAAGAAATTGTTTAGAAAATAATTTAAATAATTATGTCTTCAATATTTTAATGTTCTTCCCCAAAGGGGTTATATATTTTAATCTTGCATAAAAACAAACCTGTTGTAGCTAAACGTAAACCTATAAAACTGCTACCTCGTTCTCTTGTACAATTACTTTTTCAGTTGTCTTTGTATTTGTAGAAAAAGTTTTTGAAAAAAGTTTACCACCTGACAAAAGTTGAAAATCTAACTCTTGACCTTCTTTTTTCTCTATTCTAAAGTTCAAACTTCTAGTATCTATTTTAAAATTATTTGAATAAAGTTCACCTTCATTTCTATCAGAAATTTTTAATACGGCAACTTTATTATAACTATCCGAAATATTTACCTGAAAGCACAAATAATCTTCTTCAATTCCTACAAATTTTACAGAAAAATTGGTTTCTGTTTTATCTAATTTAGATGACTGTGCACTTGCTGATGTTGCAAATAAAATTACTGCTAATATTGCTGTGCTGATGTTTTTTAAATTTTTCATGTTTTTGATTTTTGTTTTTGTTTTTGTTTTTATAAATACTTTTTTTTTTAATTTGCTATACAACTTGTTAAATTGAATAACAATTTCTTAATACAGCATTTTCGTTTTGAAATTTCTATATGGTGGGCAAACGTCAAATTGTTTTAAACAATTTTTAGAAGAAAACTACAATGAAAGAATTGAGGTAGACAAATATCTCGGATATTTTCATTTTGATTTCTAATACAAATTTACTGCGTGTTTTTGTTTTACTTCAACCATATTTGTGGAGGCATAATCATAACTAAAAAGATTTTTTTTACTTAAACAACTGTAAACATTGCATTTAAACTTCAACTTCCGATTATGTCCAACAGCCATTTGGGTAAAATGTATACCCCAAATATGGTATTGCTGATGCGAATTATATTTTTTACTTTTATTAACATTTAAAACAGCTACAATGAAAAATATCATATGCACAATGGCACTGTTGTTTTGTATTGCTAAAAGCGAAGCCCAATTTAATATTTTAGATAGGGTAAAACAAAAAGCCAAGGATAAGGCTAATCAAAAAATAGATAAAAAAATTGACAAAACAATAGACGATGCAGTAGACAATCCTGCAGGAACTAAGAATAAAAAAAGTAATGACGGTAAAAACACTGGTGGAGAGGGGAACAATGAAAATGCTGGAACTTCTAAAAGCAAACCAGATGGCTCATTAAAAAGCTACAGTAAGTTTGATTTCGTACCTGGCGAAAAAATGGTTGCATCGGAAGATTTTAGTCAAGATGCAGTGGGTGACTTTCCAGATAAATGGAATACAAATGGCAGTGGTGAAATTGTAACACTGAGTAATACGCCAGGTAAATATTTAATGACCCAAAAGGAAGTGGTTTTTTACCCCGAATGGATAAAGGATTTACCGGACAATTTTACACTAGAATTTGATTTGTTATCTACCGAAGCTTTTAGTTATTACAGTGGCTTTATTATTACAGGTTTTACCACTGCCTCCAAAGTTGGTACAGATTTTAGAAAATTTGCACGCTTTGGTGACGGACGAATAGAAAATGGTGGTGGTTTCGAAATTGGTTTTCACCCCGAAGGTGCAGGCGGCACACAAGGCTTGACTTCATTTTATTCTACAAAAAATGGGCAAGAGTATTTAAAGAATGATGCCGATCAAAATAAATTTAGTAGACCAGAAAAAACAATGGTACATATCTCTATTTGGCGACAAAAATCGAGGGTAAGGGTTTATATGGACGATAAAAAAATTTGGGATCTTCCAAAAGGATGTGCAGATGGAATGAAATTAAATTCGTTGTATTTTAGAAATGATGGCGCAACAAACACGAATGACAGTTATTATATTGGCAACATTCGCCTTGCTATTGGGGCGCCAGATACCCGAAACAAACTCATAACAGAAGGTAAGTTTGTAACCCATGGTATTTTATTTGATGTGAACAGCGATAAGATAAAACCAGAAAGCTACGGGGTATTAAAAGATATTGCAACCGTACTATCTGAAAATGCTGAAGTAAAAATAAAAATTATTGGCCACACAGATGCAGATGGTGATGATGCTAGCAATATGGCATTGTCCAAAAAAAGAGCCGAGTCTGTAAAAGCTGCTTTATCGAAAGAGTTTTCTATAGAAGTTTCTAGAATGGAAACGGATGGTAAAGGAGAAAGCCAACCACTTGACAAAAATACTACTTCGCTTGGGAAGGCAAATAACAGGCGGGTAGAATTTGTTAAGCAATAGGAATTATAGACACACTAAAAAAAGAGGAACCCAAATAGGGAGGGCACTGAAAAACTGGCTGTTTATCAAAAGAGGCTGTTTTCTAAATTGAAAACAGCCTCTTTTCTTTAAAGTATTCGAGTCGGGGTCCATCACCAATTTCATATAGGCGATTCTCAGAGCTTATAATTTACTTTT
>JANPCB010000084.1:0-49035 GCA_031430735.1 Ferruginibacter sp.
ATTATGAACACAGCACTGCGTCGTTTTATGAGTTAGGTATAAGCAAACATTTCACCCCACTGCATTACAGGGAAATATAAACAGGAAGTGTTGGTGTAAAAATATTTGAAACTCTTTTTAAACGCCGGGGTCTCATGCCAGCGCACTAAGGCTTTGCTATGAAGACCCCGGCGGGAACGACCTTATTACCGGCTTAACTTAATGACATTGCCCGGCGGAACGATATTTTTTGTAAACTTAAGCAGGAATATAAATATCAAACTGTGCCCCTTTGTTTAATTCGCCGGTTGCAGTAATAATGCCGTTGTGGTTTTCTACAATTTTTTTTACTATAGCAAGACCAATGCCAGTGCCTGCATATACATCTTTGCCATGCAATTTTTGAAACACCCCAAAAATACGTTCGTTAAAACGTGGTTCAAAACCAATACCGTTATCTTTAACCGTTATGTGGCAATAATTTTTATCAGGCGAAAGTTTTTTATTATTTAATTTACTGCCTTTAGCAATGCAGCCTGTTATTACAATATGAGATGGCAAATCGGGCTTTGAAAATTTTAGGGCATTGCTGATAAGGTTATACATCAACTGCCGAAACTGAAAAGCAATAATATTGGCACTGCAGAGTTCCGTGTCTTCAATGGTTGCATTTTTTTCCTGTATCGTATCTTTCAGATCGGCTTTTACTTCGTTTATAATTTTTTTAAGATCAACTTTTTCAAATACAAGTTCGGTAGTGCTGATACGGGAGAAGGCTAACAGATCATCTATCAACTGCTGCATTCTGCCTGCAGCCAATTGCATACGTTCCAAATTATATTTTCCTTTTTCAGATAAATTTACGCTTTCATTTTCCAAAACAATGGTTACAAAAGTTTGTATTTTTCGCAAGGGCTCCTGCAGATCATGGCTGGAAATATAAGTGAATGCCAAAAGCTCTTTGTTGGCAATAATTAATTCGGCTGCCCGCTTTTCTTTTTCTTCGTTTTGAAAGGCGAGTTCTTTATTGGCAATGCTTAACTCTGCAGCCCGCTTTTCTTTTTCTTCGTTTTGAAAGGCCAGTTCTTTATTAGCAATGCTTAACTCTGCAGCCCGCTTTTCTTTTTCTTTATTTTGAAATGCCAGTTCTGTATTAGCAATACTTAACTCCGCCGCCCGTTTTTCTTTTTCATCGTTTTGAAATGCCAGTTCTGTATTGGCAATTCGCAAATCTTTTGCCCATTTTTGTTCTGTAACATCCCGTGCTGCTGCAAAAACCCCAAGTACTTTGCCTTTATCATCTTTATAAACTGAAGCATTGTATAACACATCTGTCAAATTCCCGTTTTTATGTTTTATCGTTAACGGATAATCTGCCACAAACCCTTTTTCAAAAACCTGGCGATAACCTTCCTGTGCTTTTTTTGGCTCTGTAAAATAATTGGAGAAATCAGTGTTTATCAATTTTTCCCGGGCAACGCCTGTAACTTTTATTGATGCCTCGTTCACATCTAAAATTTTTCCGGTGGCACTGATGGTAACAAGTGGATCTAAACTTGCTTCAATTAAACTACGGGCATAGTTAGCAATGATTAACTCTGCGGCACGTTTTTCTTTCTCTTCATTTTGAAAAGCCAGTTCTTTATTAGCAATATGTAATTCTGCGGCACGCTTTTCTTTCTCTTCGTTTTGAAACAGCAATTCTTTATTGGCAATGCTTAACTCCGCCGCCCGTTTTTCTTTTTCTTCGTTTTGAAAAGCCAGTTCTTTGTTGGCAATAATTAGTTCTGCTGCCCGCTTTTCTTTTTCTTCATTTTGAAATGCCAGTTCTTTATTGGCAATTATTAATTCTGCAGCCCGCTTTTCTTTTTCATCGTTTTGAAATGCCAGCTCTTTGTTGGCAATAATTAATTCTTCAGCACGCCTTTCTTTTTCTGCTGCCCGCTTTTCTTTTTCATCGTTTTGAAATGCCAGTTCTTTATTTGCAATGCCCAATTCTGCGGCACGTTTTTCTTTTTCTTCGTTTTGAAAAAGTAATTCTTTGTTGGCAATGTGTAATTCTTGTGCCCGCTTTTCTTTCTCGGCGTTTTGAAATGCCAGTTCCCTGTTGGCAATGCTTAACTCCGCCGCCCGTTTTTCTTTTTCATTGTTTTGAAAAATCAATTCTTTATTGGCAATACCCAATTCGCCGGCACGTTTTTCTTTTTCTTCATTTTGAAATGCCAATTCAGTATTAGCAATGCCCAACTCAGCAGCCCGTTTTTCTTTTTCTTCGTTTTGAAAGGCCAGTTCAATGTTGGCTATACTTAGCTCTGCTGCCCGTTTTTCTTTTTCTTTATTTTGAAATGCCAGTTCGGTATTGGCAATACTTAACTCCGCTGCCCGTTTTTCTTTTTCTTCGTTTTGAAAAATCAATTCTTTGTTGGCAATGCTCAACTTATCTTCCACTAAATTTTTCATATTACCTGTATTTATTTTGATAACGATTTTTATTTTGTAATTGCATACCGCAAGATGTTACGTTAGCCAAATACAACAATTAATAATTTAAAAGTACCCTGCCGGTTTAATCAATCAAACTGTTTTCAACCGTTAACACAAAATTTTCTGGCCCGGGCTGTAAAATATTTTTTTGCAGTATAAGTGAAAGCGTATGCAAAATTATTTTTTTGAATTGTGAAAATTCTGATGGCTTTCTGATAAAATATTTTGCTCCATTTTCATACAGCAGGTTCACTACTTCCTGCTCGAATGAAGTGGAAAAAATAACTACCGGCAGCATATCTAATTTTTTATTTTGCTTTATTTCGGCCAGGCATTCAAACCCGTTTTTACGGGGCATATTTAAATCCAAAAAAAGAATATCAGGAAGCCGGTTTATTTTATTTTCAAGCCATTGCATCAATTGCTCCCCATCATGTACTGCTGTAAAGTTTTCATCGGATATCACTCCTTCAATTGCTTCTTTAAAAAAAAGGCAATCATCCTTATCATCATCTGCAAGAAGTACCCTGAAAGATTTTATACTCATGCGTTAAGTATATATTTCAAAGTGCCGTTAGAAAATATATTTTCTGCGGCCATCGGCAATGCATGATGTATAACCTGCACCAGTTGTGCAAAATTAGAAGGCTTGTGTATGTAAAGATCGGCACCCGTTTTAAAGAGTATCTTTATTTTATCCTGTTCTGAGGATGTTGAAAACATGACCACAGGTATATCTTTCAATTTTTTATTTTGTTTTATTTCTTCTAAACATTCAAAACCATTTTTGGCAGGCATATTAATGTCGAGAAAAAGAACATGGGGCAATTGTTCTGTATTTGCTAAAAGGTAGTTCATCAATTCGTCTCCGTCGTTTACAGTGGATAGACTTGTAGTAAGCGGCAATGCTTTTAAAGCATCTTTAAAAAAATTGCGGTCGTCAATATCATCATCTGCAAGTAAAATATTCATTTGTTTGGTATTCATAAAAGTATTTTTATTTGATGTTTTTAAATGGTGTTTCGATATGCGTTTTTTTTTTCTATAAAAATGGTGAGTATATATTTAATAACTTTTTTAAATGCTTCAAAATCGGCGGGCTTGCGTATAGAATGCTGTGCCCCCATGTTTAAAAGTGTTTTTATAAGGTTATCTTCTAATTCCATCCCTCTGGTAAAAGAAGTGGTAAGCATTACAGTATAAAGGCCCGTAAAATTTTTATCCCCTGTTATTTCTGCCAGGCATTCGTACCCTGTTTTACGGGGCATGCTTAAATCCAAAAAAACGATATCAGGTAATTTATTTTTATTTTCTGTAAGGTATTCCATCAGTTGCTCGCCATCATTTACGGTGGTAAGATGGGTTGCAATGGATATTTCCAGCAATGCATTTTCAAAGAAAGTACGGTCGTCCCGGTCATCATCTGCCAGCAGGATGTTAAGTGGTGTATGTAGTTGTTCTGAATTCATTTTATAATAATATTTTTTTAAAAAATATTTTACTTTATGCCATGGTTACATGTCACTCCTACGGAGTTCCGTTAGGCAAACTATATTATTTTCTACTGACATATCGCTCCTATGGAGCTAAGAACTTCGGTTTTTTAACCTGGTTAGAGGTAATATGTCAGTAGAATAAGAAAATAAACATTAATGAAGCTCCGTAGGAGCGACATGTTTTTTTCTTCTACCCCTTGGTTCGTGTCTCACAAAACAACTTTTGATCGCCATAATGGTTCGTGAGACACGAACCATGGCAGCGTAACTTGCTTTACATGTCACTCCTACGGAGTTCTATCAGGCAAACTATATTATTTTTCTACTAACATTTCGCTCCCATGGAGCTAAGAACTTCTATTTTTTAGCCTCGTTAGAGGTGATATGTCAGTAGGATAAGATAATAACATCAATAATAGCTCCTTAGGAGCGACATGTTTTTTCTTCCGAACAGTTATGGTGACCCGACGAACCGAGGAGAAAGATAAAGTATTCGCCGCAGGCGAATACCTACAGACTTTGCATTATTGCAGAATATGCGTATTTGTGATACCAACTGTAATTAATAAGCAATCCAAAAATATAGGGCCCTTACTCGCTTCGGTAACAGCTGAAAAATAGACTACTGTTGACGGGCTCCCGACAAAAATGTACGGGACACGTGCGGTGGATCGAGCGATGTATATAGGTGGTTGCGTGCCGCTGTGGCAGCATACGCAACCACCTATATACGGAACAGTCCCGCAATATTGCGGGAAGACCGGACAAATACTACCAGCCGCACCTATGCACACAGCGCATAAACTTTATTTGGACAATATTTTATAAAAAAAAAGCTCCAACTTTTACATTGGAGCTTTAAAGAAATATTGAAATTTATTACATTATGGAAACAGAGCCGTTCGCTACAACTTTGCCATTGGCATCTAGCAATACAACTTGGTATATTCCTTTACCATTCTTCCGCATATCTACATCCATTATTTGATAAGCACTTGTTATAGCATATTGCTTTGTATAAACTTTCGCACCCTTACTATCATATATAACCAATGTGTTTTTAGGGTTTGAAGTTGGGGTGTAATATGTTACTTTAAACTGCCCGTTATTAGGGCTTGGGTAAATAAACATTTTGGTAGTTACCGAATCTGTGATGGCAACTAAAGAAGATGTTTTACTACATGGTAAACCAGTAGCATTTGTAACATTTACTGAGTAGCTTCCAAGCTTATCTAAATTAATACCTGCAATTACAGAGGTATTAGCACCGCTTACCAATACGCCATTTTTATACCATGTGTAAATATAGTTACCCGATGGCGTTACACTAGCTGTAAGTGTTGTGGTTAAACCTGGGAACAAACTGGTATAAGGAGATGCAGATAAACTTACCGTTGGATTAGGGCTTACCGATACAGCCGTTGAAGTAGAGCCTGCAGAACATCCCGCAGCGGTGCTTACTGTAACTGAATAATTACCCGCCGTACTTGGGCTTATAGATTGTGTGGTAGCCCCGTTACTCCAAAGCCAATTATTACCAGCACTTGCAGTTAAAACCACATTGCTTCCTTGGCAAAAACTTGTTGGACCTGCTGCCGTAATAGCAGCAATAGGCAATGGATTTACCGTAACAGCCGTGTTAGACGAATTGCTTACACAACCACCTGCTTGTGTTACAGCCACACTAAATGATCCAGATGCAGGAACTGAAATAGTTTGTGTAGTAGCACCATTACTCCATAGGTAGGTGGCTCCACTATTTGCTGTTAAAATTACATTTCCACCTTGGCAGAAAGTAGTAGGCCCATTTGCAGAAACGATTGCTGCTGGGTTTGGATTTACAGTAACAGAAGTGGTAGAAGAGCTGTTGCTACAACCTGCAGCACTATTAACTGTTACAGAAAAATTTCCAGTTGTTGTAGTTGTTATAGATTGGGTTGTAGCACCATTGCTCCACAACCAACTCGAACCGGCAGATGCTGTAAGGGTAACATTCAAGCCTTGGCAAAAAGTAGTTGCACCGCTTGCAGTTATGTTTGCGGCTGGCAAAGGATTTACCGTTACTGCAACTGGAGAAGGTGTGCTCGTGCAAGCACCTGTAATACCCGTAACACTATATGAACCACTTGTACTTACGGTAATAGAAGGAGTTGTTGCACCATTGCTCCATAAATAGGAGGCAGCATTGTTTGCTGTTAAAATTACCGAACCACCTTGGCAGAAAGTTGTAGCGCTGCTAGCAGAAACTGTAGAAGCGGCTACTTGTGTAATAGACAATGTAACCATTGTTCTATTTATACTCTCGCAGCCTGTTGCCGTATTTAGGCTAGCTGCATAATATGAAATTGTTCCATTTGTATTTAAGGTTGGCGAAGTAACTACTGAACCTCCAATAGCTGCATTGTACCATACAAGGGTATTACCTGCAACCACCGAAGCCGAAGCTACCAGCGTAGGCATTGCATTACCTGGGCAAATGGTTTGTGATTGATTGCCTCCACTTAATGGTTGCGGAATGGCTGAGCTACCGATGGTAATTGCTAAAGTGGTTGTACCAGTTTGGCAAGTGCCATTGCCCGCAAATACGGAAACATTACCAGATATGCTTCCAGCAGGGAAACTAACGGTGAGGGTAGTAGTACCTTGTCCAGATACAATGGTGGCACCAGTAGGCACTGCCCATGTATAAGTGGTAGCACCCGTTACAGCAGTTGTTGTATATTGTACACTTGTAGGTGCACCGCATACGGCTGAAAGACCAGTTATACCACCAATAACACCTAGGCCACCACCGCCGCTCGATACAGTTGCATTTATTGCATTAGACCTTGCTGATTGTGCACCTGTTGTTGCATTTTTTGCTACAATATAAAACCACAAACTTGCACCAGGAGTCATGCCAGTAGCTGTGTGAGCTGTACCTGTAACATTTGCAGATTGTATTACAAAATTACCCGTTGCAGGATCTAGTCTGTAAATATCATAAGCAGTAGCATTGGTAACTGCAGCCCATGTAAAACTTACTTGCCCAGAACCACAACCACCTGCAGCTACAAAACTAAAACCAGTTACGGTTCCCAAAATTTTAAAATTTACATCACTTACATCTGTAATACTTCCACTACTTACTCTTACCAAGGCTGTACCTGTGTTTGCTGTAGGGACAGTCCAAGCTAAGCGGGTAGTTGCAGCAGGAACGGTGGTAGAAAGTGTTGTCCAATTTGCTCCATTATCCAATGAATATTCTACTGTCTGGTTTCCTGTAACGCCTGCATTATCCCATGTAATTGTTTCTGATGAGTTAGGGTTGAAAGATTCGTTACCGTTAGGGTAGGTAACTTCAATATAGGGCATATCCACATTCCACGTAAGTGCATAAGGTTGGTTAGGTCCAGTTGTAATAGCAGCTCCGTTTACCCTAAGTGTATACGTACCAGCAGGAGGATTGTTAATGGTAACTTGCTCAATGTTACTAATATTATCTACTGCTGTTGTGGCTGGTGCGGAAGGATTGTTTCTATCCAATATCCATGGCAGCGATGTTGTTGCTCCATTTATTACAGAGAGGTCTAAATTATTCACCAAGGCTTGAGCCGAATTAGATGCTGCTGCAGGATCATTCCAAGTAAGCATCACATTTATGCGGGCAGCACCGGCAGGCACAGTTAAACTAATATCATTTGTAGCACCAGTTGCTATAGTATTTAAAGCATACCTGTTTGTTTCTAAAATTTTTACTGCAGCAAGTGCATTTATACGACCAAATCCAAAACGATAATCTGGCCCCACTGTTCCAAGATCTATGGCGGTATTGCAAGCAATGTTTTTGATAAGCATAGAAGGTGGAAGCACATTTGCATTTAATTGCTTATAACGTTGTGCTAAAAGTGCTACCGTACCAGTAATACCTGGTGTAGACATTGATGTTCCAGAAATAGTACCGTACGTATTTTGTGGTGTATAAGTAGAAAATACATTTGTTCCCATTGCGCTAATTTCTGGTTTTATCCTACCATCGTGTACGGGGCCAAAACTACTAGAGCCAGATATGCCTTCGGTAGTAGTAACATTTGCTACAACTAGGTTATTTTTAGCAGCTTTACCAGTACCAGTTATAGTACCCCACCCGCTAGCGCAAGACGTTTGCGCATTTCCAGCCGAGTGACAATGCAAGTGATATAAGTTGTTGTTTAGATTTATATCTGTATTTCTTGCCCTAAGTGAATAAGCAACAGAGGCCCCTGAAACACCACACTGCACGCCAAGCCCATCATGATAAGAGTGATTACTGCTTATTAATGTTTTTGCAGGTATTTCGGTTGCCATGACAGCTTGTACATCTCCAGCAAAACCATAGTAAGAAAATAGTTGTGCATTGGGTGCCATACCTCTAGCCGTTGGGTTTATAATGCCCCTACCACCAATTGTTCCCGATACATGCGTACCATGACTTCCAGCGCCTCCAGCGTCTACGTTTACCATTCTACCAGCTGGTGAAAAGTCTAGATGCTGGCTTGCTCTTTCATCAAATACGCCAATATTCATTCCATCGCCTTTTAAATTTCTTATCCCATCACTAATTATATTTACCCTATGCAATGTTCTTCCGGGTAAGTTGTCTGGCACATTGGGAGCAGCAATATATTCAACCCATTGAATGAATGGAAGTGCTACTAACTTGTCCAAATTACTTTGAGGAATTCTAATATCAACCATTTTAAAAACAGATACATCAGCAATTACAATAGCTTGCAAGCTATTTAATGAAGCCATTATTTTATCTAATGATAAATTATCATATAATTGGATAGAAACATCGGCATAGCCTTTTTGTTTTATTGCATGTGCCGGTACTTTTTTACTCAAAACATCTTGCGTTGTTTTTTGTACACCCAAAAGTTGAAAAACACTGCGAATGTTATAATTCTTAAGTGTAGCAATATCTACTGATGCTGGTATTGTTGCAGTATAGGCAAGGTTGGGCAGGTAATCTATCAAATTTATATTAACAGATTTTAGCGTAGCTTTTAGTTTTTCATCGGGAAGTACATTAAATTGAACGGCAACATAATGGGTACCATTGAATAAACTTTTGGCAAATACATTTGCATTTTTAGATAATTGCTTTACATTTTCTTCAGGCACAAATTTTCCCGAATTCAACATAATATTGTAATCAGGGGTTTGTTGTGCAAATGCAATTATAGGCAAGAAAAATAGTAAAAATAATTTAGCTAGCTTAGTAAAAATTTGTTTCATAAATTAAAATTGATTTTCTTTTTTTAAAAATCTAAAGCAAAATACTTAATTTGTATGAATAATTGACGATAATATTACATTTGAATGTTGTTTTTGTTACGAAAAGGAGAATTTATAGTACCTACTAACACAGTCTGTTGCAATAAATCTGTTCGAAGGTTTTCAAAAAGCAATTTTCAAGGCCAAACATACCTATGCTAAAATATTACAAAACTTGCCTGTTTTTATTTCTAACTACTAACTTGTTTGCGCAAATTAAATGGCAATTACCCGATAGCTTAAATAGCGGATTACCAAAAGGAATAAAACTGTATTTCACAAACGATAATTTAGATGGAAGACCGAACATTGCATACTATATAGAAGCAGATTTAAAAGACGATTCCCTCCTTTTTGAAGTGGATACAACATACAATAGAAGACTTACTCCAGGAGAATTTTATATAAAAAATAATTATCCGCTGGTTGTTGTAAATGGCACATTTTTTTCTTTTAAAACAAATCAAAATTTAAATACGGTCATAAAAGATGGGCAGCCCGTTTCATTTAACATTGCTTCGGTTAGAGGATCGGGCAAAGATTCTACCAAACAAATTGCCATTTTTAGAAGCGCCATTGGAATTTCCAAAAAAAGAAATGCTGATGTGGCATGGATAAATAGCGATACCACTTTCGGTAAAGTATTGGCTAGTCAACATCCAATTAATCCATATATAAATCCACCAATTAAATCGGCAACAAAAAAAGAATTACGCATAATCAAAAAACTAAAAAGAAATTCATTTAAAAAATGGGATATGCAAACAGCCATTGGTGGTGGTCCTGTACTTTTACAAAATGGAGAAATTGCTATCAGCAACAATGAAGAGCGGATGTTTGTAGGCAAGGGAATAAATGATAAACACCCAAGAACGGCTATGGGTTATACAACACAAGGAAAATTAATTATTTTAGTCATACAAGGAAGGTTTGAAAAATTGGCCGAAGGTGCAACTCTTACCCAAGAAGCCCAAATTTTAAAAGATTTAGGTTGTGTAGAAGCATTAAATTTAGATGGTGGTGGTAGCAGTTGTATGTTGGTAAATGGAAAGGAAACGATTACACCTAGTGATAAGACAGGGCAGCGAGCTACACCAGCCGTTTTTATTATTAGGAGAAAATAAATACCTACCCTTTTTTAATTAATTTAGATTTCCAATTCTTGGTTTTATTAATTCTTAATACACTTTTATGTTAAAACAATTGCGTTTTTTAATACCTATAATTGCCATTTTGTTTGTATTAAATTCCTGTAAAAAATCTACAGATACAATTATTCCTGTTGTAATTCCACCCGCTGCAACCATAGCAGCACCTAGTCCTTTTGGCTTTTATGTTGTAGGATATTTTCCTTCTTATAGGGTTGTTGCAGATGTGCCAGATGTAAAATTCAGGATGTGCAATGTTATTAATTATGCGTTTGCAACTATTAATACGGCTGGCAATCTAACACTAGGTAATGCTGCACATTTAACAAGTGTAAGAACCAAGGCTAAGGCAAACGGAGCAAAGGTTTTTATTAGTGTTAGTGGGTTAGCAGCCGATTTTAAAAATATGGCCACTGCTGCTGTTGGAAGAACCGCTTTTATAAACCAAATAATGAATCTT
Organism: Ferruginibacter sp.; assembly: GCA_031430735.1. GTDB lineage: Bacteria > Bacteroidota > Bacteroidia > Chitinophagales > Chitinophagaceae > Ferruginibacter. The sequence continues at coordinate 10,866 of JANPCB010000084.1, forward strand.
GTTCGCACATACGATTTGGATGGTGTAGATATGGATTGGGAATTTCCCCGCACAGATGATGGTACGGATGTAACTTATACTGCACTTATGAAACAACTAAGTGATAGCTGCCATACCAATGGTAAGTATTATTTAACGGCAGCAATTACCGCTGGAAGGTATGCTGGTGCAGTTAGGGATGCTATAAAAACAGAATTGTGGGCTGGTAATTATATAGATTGGTTCAACATAATGTCGTACGATGATTTTAGTACTACGTTACCGTATCAACATCATACTAACTTAACCTTATCTAACACCAGTATGAACTATTGGGTTACTACCCGAGGTATGCCCGCTTCAAAAGCAGTGTTGGGCATTGCTGGTTATGGTAGGCCAAGTGGTATTACGCAAACAGGCACTGTGCTTGGTTTTGGAGCTATTATTTCTCCTACTTATGGCGGAAATCCTTTTTCGGATTCTGCCATAGTGAGCAATGGTGCATTTATAAACTATACCATTTATTACAATGGTATTACAACAGTAAAAAAGAAAGCGATGCTTGCAAAACAAATGGGTAATGGCATTATGCTTTGGGAAAAAAGCCAAGATGCACACGATAACAGCTCGTTGCTAAAAGCGGTGTGTGATACAATTGGTAGGGCTTATTAATATTACAATACCTTCTTTAGTAAATTGGGTAGGTGTTTTCTGGTTTTTAAAAAGAGTTGTCAACCTTTTTTGTAGTAAATGTATTTTGAAATTACTAATCAAAATTGACAACCCTTATTACAAATTCATAGTTTCATAGTCGCTGTTTTTTTTTACCTTCAACCCATGAACAAAAACATCCTTAACCTTTACCAAATTGCTTCAAAGAAAAAACGCAGCATCATTGGGCTGATGAGCGGCACTTCCCTCGATGGCTTGGATATTTCATTGTGTGAAATAGAAGGTTTTGGTATGGAAACAAAAGTGGAGGTAAAAGAGTTTGCTACACTTTCATACGAGCCATCGTTTAAAGAGAAAATAAAAGAAATTTTCAGCAAACATGAGGTAGATTTAGAAAAAGTATGTTTGCTTAATGCTTTTGTAGGCACTAAGCATGCTCAAATGATAAACGATTGTTTGAAAGTATGGAATATTAAAAAAGAAGATGTTGATATCATTGCCAGCCACGGACAAACCATTTACCATGCTCCAAAAATTTTACACAAAAAAGAAGGTTTCGACAATGCCACTTTACAAATTGGAGATGGAGATCATATAGCAGTAAAAACTGGCATCATCACCATCAGCGATTTTAGGCAAAAACATATTGCTGCCGGCGGCGAGGGTGCTCCACTAGCTGTTTATGGAGATTATTTTTTATTTAGCAAAGCAAATGAAAATCGCATCATGCTCAATATTGGCGGCATAGCCAATTTTACTTTTTTAGATGGTAGTTTGGATGCAAGTAAAATGTTTAGTACAGATGTAGGACCAGGCAATACCATCATGGATGCTTACATGCAACAGCAGTTTTCCGGAAAATATTTTGATGAAGACGCTGCTATTGCAAAACAAGGAACAGTAAACGAAAAATTATTAACTGCATTGAAAGAAAATGATTTCTTCGAAAAAGATTTCCCTAAAACTACCGGACCAGAGTTATTCAATGTAGCATACTTAGTAAATGCACAGGAGAAAAGCAATACAAAAGAATTATCTACATATGATGTAATGGCAACGCTTTGTAAATTTAGTGCAGATACAATTGTAGAAGCCTTAACGAGAAATAAATCTACCAAAGAAATTGTAGTGTATAGCAGTGGAGGCGGCATGCACAACCCATTGCTGATGGAGTATTTAAAAACCAATATGCCCGACGTAGTTTTTAAAACAACCCACGATTTGAATATAAACCCAGATGCAAAAGAATCCGTATTATTTGCAGTATTGGCCAATGAAGCATTATGTGGCGAAAGTACAAATTTTGGAAAGGCTGCACCAAGTGTAAGTATGGGGAAGATAAGTTTTCCGAATTAAAATAAATGAGGCAGATCCGAGAAAGAAAAAATAAAAAAACATTCTCAAATAATAACTTGCAAAAAAAATAAACTACTGCAAACTGCAAACTGCCTACTGCCTACTGCATAGCATCCATCGCCTTCTTCACACTACCATTTTTTTCTAAGAGTGCTTTGGCTTCATCATAATTTTTCATGCCCGTTTTTTCCATAAGCATTTTGGTACCCCTATCTACCAGTTTATCATTGCTCAATTGCATATTCACCATTTTATTGCCTTCTACCCTACCTATTTTTATCATCACAGCTGTAGATATCATGTTTAAAATAAGTTTTTGTGCGGTTCCGCTTTTCATGCGGGTGCTGCCCGTTACAAATTCTGGGCCCGCTATTACTTCAATTGGAAAATCTGCATGTTCACTTATTGGTGAGCCAGGGTTACAGCTTATAGAACCAGTTGTAATATTTCTTTTTTGACATTGCTGTAATGCGCCAATTACATAAGGAGTTGTGCCACTTGCTGCAATTCCTATCACTACATCTTTTTCATTAATTTCAAAAGCCGCTAAGTCTTCCCAGCCATTCTCTACACTATCTTCTGCATTTTCTACCGCATATTGTATAGCTTTTTCACCACCTGCAATGATACCAACTATCAATCCATAAGGCAAACCATATGTTGGTGGAATTTCACTAGCATCAAGAATACCCAATCTTCCACTTGTACCTGCACCAATGTAAAAAAGTCTACCACCAGCCAACATTTTATCTATGATACTTGTTACTAAATTCTCTATTTGCGGTATTACTTTTGATACGGCTTGTGGCACCATGCTATCTTCATGATTCATGTTGGATAGCAATTCCGATACATCCATTTTTTCTAAGTCATTGTAATGACTCATCTGCTCTGTAACATTGATGAATAATGCCATAAGGAAATATAGTTTTATAAAAATCTATGCATGCAATTTACAACAAATGTTATTTTAATAACAACAAATTAATATCAAGATTAATCAAAAATTTTACATAATTTAGTGAAATTTCATTTTTATAATAATATTATGGCCCCTGACTTATTTGAACCACACGAATTGATATCGTTTGAAAAAATAAATACGATTATTTATCCAACTGTAGACGAAGTGAGTAACGCTGTAGCCGGAGAAATAGCAGCACTCATCATACAAAAACAGCAGGAGGCTTTACCTTGTGTGCTAGGGCTTGCAACAGGTATTACACCAAAAAAAGTGTACAATGCTTTGATTCGTTTGCACCAAGAGGAAGGATTGAGTTTTGAAAATGTTGTAACTTTTAATTTAGATGAATATTATGGAGTGCAACCAGATGCGCTACAAAGTTATTGGCGCTTTATGGAAGAAAACTTGTTTGACCATATAGACATAAAAAGGGAAAATTGTTTTATACCCCATGGAAACGTACCACAAGAATTGATAAAACAACAATGCGAAAATTATGAGAAAAAAATTGAATCATTTGGTGGCATAGATTTTCAGTTACTGGGTATTGGTCGGAATGGACATATTGGTTTTAATGAACCAGGTAGTCATATCAGCTCCGTTACCAGAATTATTACACTGGATCATTTAACCCGTTTTGATGCAGCATATGAATTTGGCGGCATAGCAAATGTGCCACGCAAGGCAATTACGATGGGCATAGGCACCATTCTAAAAGCCAAAAGAATTGTATTAATGGCTTGGGGCGAAAGAAAAGCAACGATTATTCAACAGGCGGTAGAAGGGCCCGTTACGGAATACGTACCAGCTTCTTATTTGCAGGGTCACCAAAATGTAGCTTTTGTTTTAGACGAAAGTAGCTCTGCAGAATTGGCTCGCCGAAAAACACCATGGCTCACCGATGCCGTATCGTGGGATACTGGTTTGATAAAAAAAGCAGTCACGCATTTATCGCTTACCCTAAATAAATCTATTTTACAACTTACCAACAACGATTACAATCAAAATGGCTTGAGCGATTTATTGGCATTGCATGGGCAAGCATATGATATCAATATTGCTGTATTTAATCAATTGCAACATACCATTACTGGTTGGCCAGGTGGAAAACCCAATGCAGATGATACGAACAGGCCCGAGCGTGCAACTCCAGCAAAAAAAAGGGTAATTATTTTTAGTCCACATCCAGATGATGACATCATTTCGATGGGAGGTACTTTTCAACGATTGGTAGACCAAGATCATGAAGTACACGTGGCATATCAAACGAGTGGTAATATAGCCGTAGCAGATGATGAAGCCTTACGTTTTATAGAATTTATTAAAGACTATAACAAGGCGTTTGGCATAGTGAGTGATGAAACCGAAAAGATGTATGAAGAGGCGTTGGCTTTTTTGCAAGTTAAAAAGAATGGCGAAAAAGACGTTGAATCATTGAGAAAAGTAAAAGGATTGATAAGAAAAGGAGAAGCGAAAAATACTTGCCGCTTTGTGGGCGTACCACAAGAAAATGCACACTTTTTAAATTTACCTTTTTATGAAACAGGTGTAGTAGAAAAATTACCCATAGGTGAAGCAGATTTTGTCATCATTGCAAAACTGATAGATGAAATAAAACCGCATCAAATATATGCTGCTGGCGATTTAGCAGATCCGCATGGCACACACAAGGTTTGCTTGGATGGTGTTTTTGAAGCGGTAAGAAGATTAAAGCACAACGATTATATGAATGACTGCAGGGTATGGTTGTACAAAGGTGCTTGGGCAGAGTGGGATATTGATATGATAGAAATGGCCGTACCCATGAGTCCAGACCAAGTATTAAAAAAACGAAATGGCATTTTTAAACACCAGAGTCAAAAGGATGGTGTGGTATATCAAGGATCGGATAGCAGGGAATTTTGGCAAAGGGCAGAAGAAAGAAACAAGGCTACCGCCGAGTTATACAATAAATTAGGTTTAGCAGAATATGCAGCTATGGAAGCTTTTGTACGATGGAAATTTTAATAAGGGCAAGGAGATAAAGTTAATTAATCATGATAATTAAATGACGTTTTCAATTTTCAGTTACGGCAATCATAACGCCAAAATCTCCATCTGTTTGTAACCATTTTTTTTCTGGCAAATACATTCGTGATACAAATCCATCGAGGTACAAGGCGTTCTTACAACCCATGCTTTTGAAATAATTTGCAAAATCGTAAAAGTTTATTTCTTTTTTCGACATTACAAATAATGCTTTACCATCAGGCAAAATACCTACGCCATTTCTTATATTTACGTTGGTAGAACCTTTAATAAATGCTTTATGTATTTTTCCGTCTATAACCAACATAGGGCCTGATTGTGTAGCGTATTTAAGTTTTGATATGTCTGGTAAGCTGGTAGATTTACAAACCCCAGCAACATTATCATTGGTAATATAAAAAACAGCATTCGGCTTCAAATAAAAATTCCCCTTTCCACTCACCGTATCCAAAGGGGATAATAGCTTTTGCTTTTCGATATAAAGCCCTTGTGGCGAATTATCTATTTTATACATCCCCCCATTCATAGCAAACAACAGTTTTTTATTGCTTTGTTTTATATGTGATTTCAATTGCTCAATACTACCAAAACGTATATTGTTACTGTCTTTCCAATACAATTGCAGGTCTTGCTTATTTACATCTACAGCATAAGTAACAAAAAGATTATCGTTTATTCTATCATTATGAATAAACAAATAAATGCTTGCCGTTGCCAGCAATAGAATAGCTGATAATAGGAAAATCCTTTTTTTCTTCAAAATAAATTTCTTGTAGTAAATTTTAAAGATGCCTTACACTTTTATGTAAATTTTCTTCTTGTCTAATATCCATGCAAAAAACCACATCATACCAATAAAGCACAAGGCATAAACAAGCGAACCCAATCTTGGCTCTACTGGTAAAATTCGTTTACATATATGCTCATAAAACCAACCAAATGGAGAAAGAAAATTTTGTTTACCGTTTGCAGCTATTGCACCTGGAATTCTTATCAATCCTAGCAGCCTTGGCAAAACACCACTCAATACAAAAATGAACAAGGCATTTTTTCCAAATACATCAAAGAAACGACTCCAAGCACCTTTATAGTTTCTAAATTCTATTAAGTAAATAAGAACCGACAAAACCAATAATGCAAGGCCCGTTGTGTATACGGTATAAGAACTTGTCCATATTTTTTTGTTTAACGGAAACACCATATCCCATGCCAAGCCTGTGAGCATGAGTACGCAACCCGTTACAAACAAGCCATTCAACATTTCTTGCGTTTTTCCTTTTTGCAAAATATAATTGCCTATCAAATATCCAAATATTACTTGCACAATTGCGGCAAAAGTATTCATCAAACCTTCTGGATCAAAAGCCACGCCCTCTCCATGGTACATATGTGTATCTCCTAAAATAGCTTTATCAATGTTTGTACCAAACCATCCAGTTAAACTATAAGGATCGGTAGGATTGGCAACAATACAAAGCAACCAATATGATAATAGAATAAAACAGCCTACGACAAATGCGCCTCGCACTTTAAAAAAATGAACAATAACAGATGCAAAAAAATAACACAATGCAATACGTTGCAGAACGCCAAAAAGTCGGAGGTTTTCAAATGGTTTTGCTACCAAATTTCCTACCTCATTGTACTTTACAAATGGAAACCAATTTAAAAATAAACCAATAACAAAAATAAGTAGGGTTCTTTTTATCACTTTCACCCAAAATGTTTTTTCACCAGCCGCTTCCAACTTTGGCATTACAAAAGCCATTGCATTGCCCACTGCAAATAAGAAAAAGGGAAATACCAAATCTGTGGGCGTACATCCATGCCAGCTTGCATGTTCCAGCGGGGGATAAATATGCCCCCAACTTCCAGGATTGTTTACCAATATCATGAGCGCTACAGTGGCTCCTCTAAAAACATCTAGCGAGTAAAATCGTTGGTTCATATGTTGGTTTTATTAGTCAGCTTTGTTATTAGTATGGTTTAAACTTAACCTTTTGGTAATTCAATTTAAGCAATAAATTTTACAAGAAAATTAAAATTGAATAAATCTATTTTTCTTGCAATTGCCAATTTGACTAACCCAGGCATTGCTCATTTACTGCTTCTTTACAATAGGTTCGTGCAATAGACTAAAGCATTCTCATATAAAAATACCATTCTGCTTAAAATTTATGATTCTATTAAACTTTTTCTAAATTTAAAGTCTGAACTTTATGCCAGAAACAAAACCATGGATTCTTCTTTTTGAAAAAATTTAAAACAATATACCCTTTCTTCATCCTGCTTATATGTGTGCAGGCTGCTCGTGCCCAGCAAGTGGGTGTATATGATACCATTACCACATTGGCTATTGTTTATGAAGGAGATACCATTTCTCTAAAGACCCTCGAAAACATTAATTTTTACTGCAAAATATCGGAAGAACAAAGAAAAGCAACAGCAAAATACAACCGGCTTCGCAATGCAGTTTATGTTACCTACCCGTATGCACGCAGAGCTGGGGCTGTAATGAATGATATAAATGCAAATTTAATTGGTGTAAAAGACAAAGAAAAAAGAAGAACTTACATAAAATCGAGGGAAAGAGAGCTTAAAAAAGAGTTTACTACTCCCCTGACTAATTTATCTATTTATCAAGGAAAAGTGCTCATGAAACTTATAAATAGAGAAACAGGCGATAACTGTTATGAGATTATAAAAGAAATGAAAGGAGGTATTACAGCTAGGTTTTACCAAACGGTTGCTTTCTTTTTTGATAGTAATTTAAAACAGAGTTACAATGCCGATACCGACGATGCTACAATAGAAAAAATCGTAAAAGAAGTACAAAGAATGTACGGATACGATACAGCTCCCCACTCAAAAGCCATGTAAATAACTGGTTATGCACTTAAGCCTTAATTTTGTGCATACTTTAGCAGGGCTATACAAGTCTTTTAATGTAGATTGCATCCTAAATTGGTTTAAATTAATATGAAGTTAGACATGCTTGCCTTTGGTGTACATCCAGATGATGTTGAATTGGGTTGTGCAGGCGCATTAATTGTGGAAAAAGCGAACGGTAAAAAAACGGGTATTATAGATCTCACAAAAGGAGAATTGGGTACCAGAGGAACAGCAGAAACCAGAAAAGAAGAAGCAGCAGCTGCAGCGAAAATACTGGGTGTGGATATTAGAGAAAATTTAGCCATGGCAGATGGTTTTTTCGAAAACAATGAAGCGCATCAAAGAATAATCATTCAAGTTTTAAGAAAGTATCAACCAGAGATTATTATTTGCAATGCACCAGAAGACAGGCACCCAGATCATGGTAGAAGTTCATCATTGGTTACTGATGCTGCTTTTTTAGCAGGTTTGTCAAAAATAGAAACATTGGAGAACGGAGTTTTGCAAGAACCTTGGAGACCAAAATATGTGTTGCATTACATTCAAGACAGGTTTTTAAACCCAGATTTTGTAATAGATATTTCAGATGCATTCGAACAAAAGATAGCCTCTGTAAAAGCTTATAAAACGCAGTTTTACAACCCGGAAACCAATGAAGGAATTCAAACGTACATTTCTACTCCTGCATTTTTGGATAGTGTAATAGCAAGGGCGGCAATGTTTGGAAAAATGATTGGCGTAGAATACGGCGAAGGTTTTATATCTAAAAAAGCAATTGGCATCAAAAATCTAGATGCACTTATAAAAGAAAATACTTAAACAATTTGTTTCAAAAAAAGAAACAATCAATTAAATACCCCATGGCAACAGTAACCCCCAAATTTAAAAACATTTCTGGAACTAATTTTCACAAAGAACTAAAACAACGAGTGAATAATTATTTCGTAGAAACCCACAAAAAAACCACAGGTGATTTCTCTCTTTATTTTAAAGCAGTGTTATTTTGGACATTATATGTAGCGCTGTATGTTCATGTTGTATTTTTCACCCCAACCACATGGCTGGCTATTTCTGAATGTTTGGTTATGGGTGGTATTACTGCTGGTATAGGTTTTAATGTAATGCACGATGGTGGGCACGGTAGTTTTAGTGAAAGTGCTTTTTGGAATAAAATAGCAGCCTTTTCTGTAAATGGACTGGGAGCAAGTATGCTAATGTGGATGAACAAACACAATATAATACACCACACTTACACAAACATAGACGGTATAGATGATGATATTGAAATAAAACCTTTGTTGCGTATGTGTGAAACACAAAAAAAATATAAGATTCATCGTTTTCAACACATTTATGTTTGGTTTTTGTACACCCTATTGTTGGTTATTTGGGTTTTCGCAACGGATTTCACCAAATACTTTAGGAGAAAAGTGGGCAATGTTCCTATCAAAAAATTTAGCAAATTCGATCATTTTGCTTTCTGGGCTGCTAAAGTATTTTACTACTCAATAATGATAGTAATACCTATTTACATGGTAGGTTTTCTGCCATGGTTGGTTGGTTTCTTTGCATTATCCATGTTTGCAGGTTTAATACTTAGTGTAGTTTTCCAATTGGCTCATACGGTAGAGGAAACAGCTTTCCCCGTAGCATCTGTAGCTACCAATGATATAGAGAATGAGTGGGCAATACACCAAATAGAAACCACTGCAAATTTTGCAACCAAAAATAAATTAATTTCTTGGTTGGTGGGTGGTCTCAACTTTCAAATAGAGCATCATTTGTTCCCAAAAATTTCTCATATACATTACCCTGCTATTAGTAAAATTATAAAGAGCACTTGCGCCGAGTTTAATGTAAAATATATTGAGTACAAAAAAATGAGGCATGCGCTTTTATCTCATGCATTGTATTTAAAAAGAATGGGTACAGCGTAATTAGATATTAGATGTTAGACACAAGATAGTAGATACAAGATGTTAGACACAAAATATTAGATTCAAGATATTAGACACAAAAAAAGAAATCCAGTTTTAATAAGGCTGGATTTTTTTATTCCTAATAATAAAAAATTGAAATATGGCAACAAATACTTGGCATGAAAAACACCAAAAACAATTAAATTTTGGGCAACGTTTATCCGATAAAATTGCTAGAGGAATGGGCTCTTGGAAGTTTATCATTTGGCAAACAATTATCGTAATAATATGGATGTCGTTGAATATAATTGCATTTGTAAACCATTGGGACCCCTACCCATTTATCTTATTGAACTTAATCTTTTCTACACAAGCTGCCTACGCTGCACCTATCATTATGATGGCACAAAACAGGCAAAGCCAACGAGATAGAATACAAGCCGATAACGATTATCATACAAACTTAGAAGCTAAAAAGGAAATAGAAGATTTACAAATTCATCTAAGCAAAATTGAAACCGAAAAACTGGATAAGATTATTGCATTACTACAAGAAATGAAAAGCAAATAACAAACCAATTAACAATTAATAATTACTAATTAATAATTACTACTCACTCTTAACCCTTCACTTTTCACTTATTACTACTTTTCACTTAACACTTATTACTTATCACTTATTACTTATCACTCCTCACTCCTCGCTCATCATTCATCACTCATCACTTCACCCGCTTCAAATCCAAATCTTGAAAATCGAAACTAAAATCTGTAAGAGGAGAAATTGCTTCCATTTTAAAACCATCTGCTTTGCCATTCCTGTCTAAACTAAACATTATATAAGCATCTGCATCAAAGCTTCTATCTGTCCATTTTACAATAAACGTATTGCTTTTGTAGGGTGTTACATAACCGTTTAACCTAGGCGATTTTTTAGATGCAAACCAAAGTCCACCGGGTTTTGATGTAATGCTTATTTCACCAAACCATTTATCATTGTAAGAACCCACAAACAGACTATCTACTATTTTTAATGCGCCTAATTTTTGTTGTGCGGCTATATCTTTAGCGATATCATCCGATATTTTTTTTGCTTCTGCATTTCCTCGAGCCACCCTATCGCTGTAGGTTTTTACCCATCCTCTATTGGGATAACCCAAGTATGTATCTTTTATAGTATTGGTAATAGCGCTAAAAGCAGCACCAGATTGTTGGTTTGTGAGTACAATGATACCAAGTTTCAATTCTGGCAACAACGTTATTTGAGTAACCGTACCCGCTAGCCCACCCGTATGTGATACTTGCTTATAGCCTTTTACATCTGCCAAAAACCAACCCAATCCATAAGAAGAAAAATGAGTGTTATATGGGCCACCTTGTGCTTGTTGTAAAATGGTTTGTGGGCTCCACATTTCATCATGCACTGCTTTACTAAATAATTTTTTATCGCCATCATATTTCCCATCATTCATTTGCATAATAAGCCACTTGCTTAAGTCTGTTAAGTTGCTTACAATGCCTCCGGCAGCATTGGCTATATCATTCCAATCATGTGGTATCATTATAACTTTCCCATCTGCAGGTGCATGTGCATCTATAATATTTGGATTATTTTTTACACGACTATAAGATGCTTTGCTGGTTGTAAACCCAATAGGTTTCATTATGCGTTGCTCTATAAATTCTTCCCAACTTAAGCCACTTGCTTTTGCTATTACTTCCCCAGCTACAATGTATAAATTATTGTCGTAATCAAATTTTGTACGAAAACTGGATACTTGCTTTAGATACCTCAAATTATAAATCATTTCCGCTCTAGTAAAATTTCCTCCGTCGGGGAAAAACATCAGATCACCGCTACCAAGCCCAAGCCCGCTGCGATGTGTAAGCAAATCTCTAATGGTAAAAGCATCTGTAACATAAGGATCATACATTTTAAATTCGGGAATAAAATCAGTCACTTTATCGTCCCAATTCAGTTTCCCTTCATCTACCAACATACCCAATGCTGCACTTGTAAATGCTTTACTATTAGATGCAATACCAAATAATGTATTCTCATCTACCGGTAAATTGTTTTTTAGCGACCGTACACCATATCCTTTTGCATGAATGAGTTTGCCATCCTTAATTATACCCACGGCAATGCCAGGTACATCAAATGTTTTAAGGGTTAGGTTTACAAGCGAATCTATAGAAGCTTCTGAAAGCTGGGCTTGGGTGACAGTAAAAACAAAAGTAATAGTGAAAAGCAAAAGTGCTATTTTTTTCATCGTGTTATAGTTGAATCCCTAAAGTAAGAAATTTCTAAAAGAAATGGCAATTTAATGCACTCTTTCTTATCGCCTTTTCATTTCTACCTGTAAAGTGAAAACATTTTAGAACGTCAACATTCGATCATGTCTCACTATTGGCCACAGTTTACCCCGCAGAATTGCGGGGCTTTCCGTTACATCCGGCTCCTAAAGTCAGGCCCTCGTTTTCGTTTCCCAGACTCGGGGCTTTCCACTACAACTTACCTATCGGCATGCAGGTCGGGCGCAAATTTTCAGCGGCAAAAAATAGCTCAACATTTATGCTTCGAAAGTTTCAAAAAAATAGTAAATTTATTCTTTTACCATTCTAACTTTTACAACCATGACCATTGCACAACAAATGCTTGCAGAATTGCAGCAAGAAGGAATAGCCACTAGAAAAATACTATCGCTTGTTCCCATAGATGAAAAAGACTGGAAACCACACGAAAAAAGTATGGCACTGGGAAGACTTGCAGAACACGTAGCTGAGATTTATGGATGGCCAAAAGAAACCGTATCTATGGATGAACTTGATTTTTCTAAAGGAGATTTTTCGCCAAAAGTTATCAATACAAACGAAGACTTGCTTGCGTTATTTGACAAATGTATGGCAACAGCAGCTGGTATTTTAGAAAATACACCCGATGAAGAAATGGCAAAACCATGGACCATGCGAAATGGAGATATTGTTTACTTCACTTTGCCAAAAGCCGTTGTGATGCGCACCTGGGTTTTAAATCATAGTGTACACCATAGAGCACAATTGGGTGTTTATTTGCGTTTACTAGGCATTGCCATTCCAGGCACTTATGGGCCATCAGCAGACGAACAATAATAATAAAAAAATAACGACTATCCGCTATTTGGTGCAAAAAGAAGCTTGTCCAAATATTGATTCTCTGTTACATCCAAAAGGCGTACTTCATTAAGACTGAAAAGAAGACGCTGTCTTTTTATAATGTAAAAGGGTGCATCTGTGGCAAAAAAATGGCCACAGATGCACCCTTTTACCCTCTCTTTTTAAATATGCTACAGATTGGCTAGACAAATAAGTATTAACAAAGCTGTAAGTAGTTCAAAATTGTTAGAAGTAATAGTTATTTTAAAAAAAATATAGACAATGCACCGTATAGCGGATAGTCATTAAAAAAATTATATAAACAACTGCTGCATTTTCATTTTTTCTTATTAGAAAGATTGCTATAAATGAAATGTACAAAAGAAATATTTTGTAGCAACTTTATTGTACCTATATCAACTAAAATAATAACTAATACACTGTAAATGAAATCTTTTCAAACATATAAATTTTATATCACTTCTTAAATAAATCTTAAAAGGCAATAAAGCCAATTTTACCCCGTTATATATTTCTAGTTTCACTATTTTTATCCAATATCCAATTTTTTTTATGAAAAGAATGTATTCTTCCTTATTCTCTATCCGCATATTTTTAATTGGAATAACAATACTAACGGTTACATCTGTTACTGCTATAGCGCAAGACATCAACAACAATACCTCCCATCTTGTACTTGCAGATAATATTGGGAATAATCCAAAAAGAACGGTGACTTATATTACCAAAGAAGCCAACGTACTATTTCCAGCCGTACTTAAAGGAAACGAAGAACAATCTATTGAATACGTTGAAAAATTTGCTAAGAACCGTAGGGATTATTTGATGCGGATGTATAAAAAAAGTAAACAGTTTTTTCCAAAAGTGGCCAGCATATTAAGCAAGCGTAATTTACCAAATGAGTATCAAGTATTATTAGCAATAGAAAGTGCATTTAATGGAAATGCTGTTTCCAGCGCTGGCGCAGTAGGCTATTGGCAAATAATGGATGAAGTTGCCAAAGAATATGGTTTAACCTACCTACCACAATTATCGGAATCAGAAAAGAAAAAACTTAAGGAAGAAGCCAAAAAAAAATCGGCATTAATAAAAAAGGTTGTTGTAAAAGATGATAGAAAAAACTTTATTAAAAGTACGCAGGCTGCAGCACGCTATTTAAAAGAACGCTCCCGTAATTTGAACAATGACATGCTCCTTATTGTTGCAAGTTACAATTGCGGTGTAGGAAATGTATGGGAAGCAAAAAGAAAAACTGGATTGAATGATCCTAATTTTTGGGACATAAAAAAACTCTTGCCGGCAGAAACACAAAACTATGTGATGAATTTTATTGCACTCAATGTGATTTTTAACAATTACAAAAAATTTGAAGCCAATACAATGAATTTTAAAGCAGAAAAAATGCAAGTAATAACAGAGGAAGAAATGATGGAGGAGTTAACAGAAAAAAACACTGCAATTGACTATTAAATACTAACCCAACCATTATAACAAAAGCCAGTACGCATGTGCTGGCTTTTTTCATAAAACCAGGGCTGTGTTTAACGTATTTTTAGTACCATTCCTGCTATTATCTTATCTATAGGCAGCGTCATAGTCTCCTCATTAAATGCTCGTAAATCTACAAATCGAAATGTTTCCGTTTCACCAGTGGTCTCATACATACGCATTTCCCGTTCATCAAAATCGAATGGCTTGCTGCGCAGCGGAGCTGTAATAGGTTCTAATGCCTTTACAATATAGTAGATGGACATTATCTGATCGCCAATTCTAAAAGCGGAAGGCTGAAAAAAATCGGTTGTATAAAAATGCTCACCCACTTCAATTTGCAAGTTCATTTCTTCCATAAACTCCCGTTTCAAACAATCTCTGGTACCCTCTCCTTCTTCTAACCCACCGCCACAAAATTTTGTAATATACATACCACGTATATACTCATCGCTTACCAAAATTTGCTTTTGTTCATTTATCAGTATACCATACACCCTAATCGTTATCATGCATTATTTTTTTCTGCTAATAAATTTTACAGTTACGTAAGCTAAAATTCCTAATGAAACTACAATAGGCACCCAAAATGCAAAAGGTGAATGTTGAAAAGGCAAAGGCACATTCATACCATAAATACTGGCAATTAAAACGGGAATACTTAGAAAAAGCGTAATGGTAGTAAGTCTTTTAAGTACTTCGTTTTGGTTGTTGCTTATAATACTGGCAAATGCATCCAGCGTGCTAGAAAGTATATTGGTATACGTATTAGCAGTTTCCAATGCCTGCGAAGTTTCTATAACCAAATCGTCTAAAAAATCCTTTTCCTCTTCGTTTAATTCTAAAAAGTTGGTACGGGCAAGTTTCATCATCAACAATTCATTGCTGCGAAGTGCGGTAATAAAATAAACCAAACTTTTTTGTATACGCATCAATTGAAACAACTCTTCGTTTCTGTTAGAATCATACAACTTTTGCTCTAGGGCATTTCTACGTTGGTTGATTTCTTTCAAATGGTCTTGGTAATTGTTGGTTATTTTTTCAAACACTTTCAACACCATCATATTCTTTTTATCGGGATGGCGGTTTTGAAAACTATTTAAGAATTTTTTGATGGCTTCGTTCTCAAATGAATTTACTGTTACAATTTGCCCTTTGGTGAGGATTATACAAATGGGTATGGTAATATAAAACGCATCACTTTCGTTGAAAGAATTATTTTCGGTGGGTGTTTTTATTACGATGAGTTTTACATCATCATCTGCTTCGTAACGGCTACGTTCATCTATATCCAAAGAGTCCTTTAAAAAATCCAACGGAATACTTAGTAAATTACTCAGCTCCGAAAATTCTTCCTGTTTGAGCGGAGGCAATACATTTACCCAAGTACCATTGCCAGGTTTATCTATTGCAACTGTATGCCTGTCTACTATCGTAAAATACTGAATCATTTCTTAAAAATTTACAGTTCCTTTAAAAACAAATATTGCAGGGCCGCACAGAAATATATCATTAAAACTATGATCCCCAGATTTATAAAATTCTACACCAAGTTGCCCACCATTGGTTTGCACTTCTACATGGTTAAACCCTCTTTCGTTGTGTGCACTTACCAACGCAGCTGCAGTAACGCCCGTTCCACAACTATATGTTTCGTCCTCTACCCCACGTTCATATGTTCTCACATAAATAGTATAAGAGCCTATATTTTCCACAAAGTTTACATTGATTCCTTCTGCTTCAAACTTTGCACTGTTACGAATTGCACGCCCTTCTTCTACAATATTTAAGTGCCTTACATCTCTGCTAAATTTCACATAATGAGGAGAGCCTGTATTCAATATAGCATGTGTGCCTTCTTCCTCAACTGTATTCACATCTTGCATTTTTAACCGAATAATATTATCCACGTCTATACTTGCTTCGTGTGGTCCATCTACTGCAAAAAATGAATAAGACGATTTATGAATACCCAAATCATTTGCAAAACGAACAATACACCTTCCTCCATTGCCACACATACTAGAAAGATTTCCATCCGAATTGTAATAAACCATCTCAAAATCGTATCCCTCTTTGTTGCACAATAAAATTAAACCATCGGCGCCTATGCCAAATCTTCTGTCACAGAGCTTACTCACTATTTCTTTTGTAAGTGAAGTTATTGTAGCCTTTCGGTTATCGAATATTATAAAATCGTTTCCTGTGCCTTGGTACTTAAAAAATGTTTGTTCCATTATATTTTTGCTGAAATTATTTCCAATGATTTAATAATTAAATTTTCTACCGCTTTACCTCCATCGCTGCTAAATTCTTTGCTTATTCTATTAGCCACAATAGCACTCAATGATAAACAATGATGCCCAAGCACTTTGCCCATACCATAAATAGCCGATGTTTCCATTTCGAAATTACTGATACGGTGGTTGCCAAAACTAAAAGTAGTAAGACTATCAATAAGATTTGGTTGTGCCAATCCCATGCGCAATACCCTGCCTTGTGGGCCATAAAAACCAGGGCAAGTAACCGTTATACCTTGGTGAAAGCCTTGTACAAATTCTTTTAGCAACGATGCACTGGCGCCAAAAATATAAGGTTTTGTAATGGAATCTATTTGCGTATGATTTACAAATGCTTGTTGCAATTGTATTTCTTCGTCGTTGTTGCTATACCTATAAAAGTTCATCAGGTTATCCAACCCCAATCCATGGGTACTAGCCACAAAACTATCTACCGGTATTTCTTGCTGTAATGAGCCGGATGTACCTACACGTATGATATTTAAATGGGTAAGGTTTTCTTTGATCGTCCTGGTTTCAAAATCAATATTCACCAGTGCGTCTAATTCATTTAATACTATATCAATATTATCTGGTCCAATACCTGTGCTGGTAACAGAAATACGTTTTTTGCCAATATAGCCAGTATGGGTTACAAATTCTCGGTGGTTATTGGTAAACTCAATGCTATCGAAATGTTTGCTTACTTCTTTTACCCGATCTGGATCGCCCACCGTTATGATGGTATGTGCAATTTCTTCGGGGCGGCAATTTACATGATAAACTGCTCCCCTGCTGTTTATGATTAGTTCGGATGCTGCTATACGATTCATATAAAAAATTTAAGGTAAAAGCGTTTTATTAATGATTGGTTTTTCAAATTATTGGTTTAAGCCCTCAATTTCGATGAAAAATTTAGTATTCTGATAAAAATTTCCCTATTTTTGCAATCCAAATTTGTAATTGGTCCTTTGGCCGAGTGGCTAGGCAAAGCTCTGCAAAAGCTTCTACAGCGGTTCGAATCCGCTAGGGACCTCATCAAATATAAAGCCGCATGTATTTGCGGCTTTTTTGTTTTTTCATTTTTTATGATTGGGTAACAATCTTATTCAGATACATTGCTTAATTTTGTTTATATGACCAGTATGCAAATAGACATCCTCAATCCAAAAGCAACCAAGCTTTTGAAAGACTTAGCAGATTTAAGACTCATTTCTATAAAAGATAATTCTAAATCAGGCTTTGCCACTGTTCTAAAAAGATTAAGAAAAAATGCAAAAACTGCTCTCAGTTTAGAAGAAATAACCAAAGAAGTAGAATTAGTAAGAGCAAAGCGCTATGCAAAATAAAGTAATCCGTATTATTTTAGATACTAACCTTTGGATTAGCTTTTTAATTTCTAAAGACTTTACAAAACTAGATGAGATTTTGTTTAGCAAAAAATATTTACTTGTTTTTAGTGACGAGTTGTTGAGCGAATTCTTAACAGTAGGAAAAAGGCCAAAATTCAGACGTTTCTTTTCACAATTAGATATAGAAGATATTTTAGAAACAATTGAAGAATATGCAGATTTTGTGCAGGTAAAATCCAAAGTGAACTTCTGCAGAGATAAGAAAGACAATTTTTTACTTTCACTTTCAAAAGATGGAAATGTGAATTATTTATTAACAGGGGATAATGATTTATTAGAATTGAAAAACTTTGGCGATACAAAAATTATGACAATTGCTAATTTTTTGAAAGAAAATAATCCAATATCTTAGCACTCAATTATAAAATGAACTATAAAAAAATACTCCATTACACAGCCTTACTCACTTGCATAGCCCTAGTTGCTACTTGTTTTATTCCTTGGGTACATTACAATAGCATTGATACCACTTTCAACGGGTTCAATGTAAAACCTTTTCCTACTGGGGTAAATTATGGAAGAGCGGGTAAAATTATAACCATTTTAGTAAGTGTGAGTTTTCTGCTTACTGCATTACCTTATATTGTTGCCAAAAGAGCCAATATGTTTGTTTGCGCCATACTTGTTGCGTATACCATGCGTACGTATGTACTTTTTACCGGTTCGTTGTTTGAAGGTGAAGTAGTAAAATTGGCTGGAATTTATTTAATTGTATTACTTTCTTTTGTATTGGTAGTTTGTAGTGTATTTCCTTATTTGAAGAAGGAACAAGCGTTGTAAGGGTAAAACCGTTTTTCGTTTTGCTTGTTAAATTCTTTTCTCACAGGTACAAAACTTTTTTAACAGCTGCTAGGGCTAAAAGCCACCTTCAGGGTTTTAGAAACGCTTTACATTTTGAAGATATTGATAATCTACAACAAAAGCTTCCTGTCCCGATGGAGGTCTTGAGCAGTAGTATTTTTATAGAAATTCGATCTACGCTGCTATAAAAGTTTAATAAAGATTTACAGATGAAGAGCTCCCAACAAATAGGAACGAAAAATACCTGTCTTTTTTGGCAGGGAGGTTGCAGGGTATAGCCTAATCAGCTAGTGAATAAAAGCTTTCAACCCTTTGTACAAATTATTTTTTTGCCGAGAAGGCGGTAAGGCGTTTTATTAAATAATAAGGCGGTAAGGAAAATGCTTCGCATTTTAACCAAAGCAACCTCTCTTAGATACCAACGAACAATTAAACAATGCTTCCATTAAACAAGCCTTCAAGCCTTCAACCCTTCAACAACATTTAACCTTTCAAAATCCTAACCAACCACTGACAGGACCAAAGCCGCTGTCAGGTTTTAGCTCTTCAACTTTTCAAACCTCTTGAACTTCTTGAACCTTTTGAACATCTTGAACCTTTCAAACCTCTCGAACCCCTTCAACCCTTCAAACAACATTCAACAAGATTCAACCTTTCATACCTCTTGAACTTCTTGAACCTTTTAATCCTCTTGAACCTCCAAAACCCGCAACCTGCCTTTGCCGGCAGGCAGGCCCGTAACCCTTTAACCCGCAACCCTTCAACCCGTAACCCTCTAACCCCTTACCCCTTCTTCACCTCTTTCGCCCACGCATCTTTCAACGTTACTGTTCTATTAAAAATAATTTTGTCAGCAGTACTTTCTTTATCCAGACAAAAATATCCCTTGCGTAAAAACTGAAATCGATTTTCATGGGTAGCATTCACAAGCGATGGTTCTATGTAAGCTTGTACAATGTTTAACGAATCGGGATTTATATAATCTTTAAAATCGCCCTCTTCACTGCTTGGGTTTTCTACTTTAAACAATCGATCGTACATGCGCACTTCGGCCACGGCAGCATGTGCAGCGCACACCCAATGGATGGTGCCTTTTACGGCAATGCCGCTCGTATCGCTACCACTCTTGCTTTCGGGAAAATAGGTGCAATGTATGGCGGTTACTTTTCCATCTGCATCTTTGTCGAAAGTATCACAACGCAGAATGTATGCACTTTTTAAGCGTACACTTACACCCGGCGCAAACCTAAACCATTTCTTGGCGGCTTCTTCCATAAAATCTTCTCGCTCTATCCAAAGTTCTTTACCAAAAGGAATCGTACGTGTGCCATACGCTTCATCAGGGCCGTTCTCACTTATAAGTTCTTCGGTTTTTCCTTCTTCATAATTGGTGATTATTAATTTCAATGGATCAAGCACGGCCATAGCACGCAAAGCTGTGAGGTTGAGGTCTTCCCTCAAGCAAAATTCCAACAAACTAAAATCTATAATATTTTCTCTTTTTGCAATACCCACTTTATCGCAGAAAGTACGAATGCTCTGCGGCGTAAACCCACGGCGGCGCATACCGCTTATGGTTGGCATACGAGGATCGTCCCAGCCTGCCACATGGTTTTCTTCTACCAACTGCTTAAGCTTCCGCTTGCTCATAACGGTGTAAGACAAATTGCGGCGAGCAAATTCGTATTGGTGCGAAGGAAAAATTTCCAACTTTTCTATAAACCAATCGTACAATTCTCTGTGTGGAATAAACTCTAGCGTGCAAATAGAATGCGTAATATTTTCTATTGAGTCGCTCTGCCCATGTGCAAAATCATACATGGGGTAAATGCACCATTTGTCGCCCGTGCGGTGGTGGTGCGCATGTTTTATGCGATAAATTAATGGGTCACGCATCAGCATATTGGTATGCGTCATATCAATTTTTGCACGCAGTATTTTTGCCCCATCTGCAAACTCACCGGCTTTCATACGGGCAAATAAATCCAGATTTTCTGCAATACTTCTCTCTCTATATACATTACCCACTCCCGCTTCTGTATGCGTGCCCTTTTGCGCAGCTATCTCCTCCGATGTACTATCATCTACATACGCCAACCCTTTATTTATAAGCGTTACGGCATATTCATACAATGTATCAAAATAATCCGATGCATACAATTCGTTCTTCCACTCAAAGCCCAACCATTGAATATCTGCCTTTATGCTATCTACATATTCGGTATCTTCTGTAACGGGGTTCGTATCATCAAACCGCAGGTTGGTATAACCTGGGTATTTTTTGGTAAGCCCAAAATTTAAACAAATGCTCGTTGCATGCCCCATGTGCAAATACCCATTAGGCTCCGGCGGAAACCGAGTTACGATAGATGTATATTTCCCATCTGTTAAGTCTTTTTCTATTATCTCCTCAAGGAAGTTGAGGCTTTGCATTGCATCCCGTGGATTTTCTTCGCTCATAATATTAATTGTGGGGCAAATTTACAAAACTTTGGGGCGGTGAGCAAATACCATTATTAAGCATTGGAAACGGGCTGTCCGTAGTACTCCTTGTCGGTCGTTCCTCCCTCCTGTGGGGTACTACTTCCCATCCCTGCGCCTTTGGGCAGAAGTTCATTGTTCAACAATAATCCAACGTTTTACTTTTTATGCGGCCTCAATAATTTTTTAAAATTTGCCATTATTTGTTTTTGTGATTTATGAAATTAAATAAAAAAATTACAATAAAACTTTGTAGCCAAGCATATGTTAATTTGAGTTATATTGTCGTTACACAATTATCTTTACTTTTTTTTCAAGCTAAAGATAAAGAAGTTGAAAAAACTGTTGAAAGAAATATGTAGTGTATTTTAGCGGAAATAAACACGTTAGCGGAAATTTTATGGCACTCTCCCAAGAACAAAAAGTAGGTAATAAACAAAATCTTTTAAGACTTGAGAGGCTAAAGGGTTTTACAGAGGAAATAATGCATTCTACTATCCAATTTTTTTTTGATAACGCAAAACCAAAAAATCATACAGCAGGTAGCGGAGTGCTTTTTGAAATAAATAATGAATATTTTATTTTTACTGCAGCTCATGTTTTTACTGAAAATCGAAAAGACGTTTATATTGTTTCAAATGGGGAAGCCATTTCATTGGGTGGAATGCTTTATACAACTCCATTACCAAAATCAGGGTTAAGGAAAGATGATAAAATTGATATTTCAATAATACATATGCATAACTCAATCGCTGAAAAAATTAAAACTGATTACAAGTTTTTAAATCAATCAGATTTGGAATTAGGGCATTATGTCGACATTAATACCAATTATATTTTAGCAGGATATCCTATTACTAAAACTAAGAAAAAATGGGGTGTCAAAGGTGTTCTAAAATCAGAACCATTCGTTGCAAATCTTGACACTTTTGTGAGATTCGATTACAAGTTATATAATTTTAATGTAACTTCTCATATCGCTATAGAATACAATGACAACCTTATTTCTCAAAAAAATACAATACCTCATCTTGGCCCTAAATTAGAAGGAATTAGTGGAAGCGGGGTATGGCATTTTCAACAATTAGATGAACTAAAATTTATCAAACCAAAATTAGTAGGTATTGTTATTGAACAAATAAAAGAAACCAGAAATAAAGCAATTGTAGCAACTAGAATTGATATCATAACAAAATTTCTAAATAATCAGTTTGAATTGAAAATATTAATTCCAAAACAATCCAATAAATATGATTAAGTTTTCACCTTTGTTGGCAAGTTTTAGTGTTTTCTATCCTTTTGCCTAAATTTGCTATCTCGCACATACGTTAGTGTCCATCAACACCACTCGTACTGGGTCGAGGCTTGTTATTCGACCAGACAACCCAATTATTAAAGACTACTAAAAAAATGAAAATATCAATATCTTATCGGCTGGATAAAGACTACACCTAGGCAAATGCGATATAGTTAACAATTCAATAAGGTTAAGTATTAGTGCCAACAAAGGCAAGTAATTTATTCAATTTGGCCTTTGTACTTTTCATTTTTATTTATATTTTTATTAAACATTTGTTTCAAGCGAAAAGAGTTCTAATTTCACACCTGTACAAATGGCTACCGTAAGCCTATATAAGAAAAACTCTAACAAAATTTTAATAGTAATAATAGAATAAAATCTTTGATTTAATTTGACAACTTTTATGTTTAATTTTTTGGCCCTCAAGTAAATTTGGTATTTAAGTAGTTATATAGGTTCTTTAATAAAAAGGAATGATAAAATAAAATTGAATTAAATAAAAAATTTCTATAAGGCAAGAAATAAATATACTATGATTGAGATTGAATCATCATCAAACTTAATGTTTTATTTAGTAGATGACTTCATTACAATGAATTTTCACACCTTTGACATTGCTGACTTAGACAAAGTTTGGGAAGATTACTGGGGATCTGATAAATTCAAACTAAAACTACGTAAACTTTACAAAGAAAATAAAATAAAAGTTGAAAATTGGAAAGAACTATCTAAACATTCTAATGCAGGTGTAAGAAAAATTGTTGCTTATAAAGGCCATTATCTTGAAGAACTTTTATATGATGAAGATGCAGAAGTTCGAAGATTAGTTGCAAGTAATGGTTATCGGCTAGATTTATTAGTCAATGATAAAAATTCATTCGTTAGAATGGAAGTCGCTGAAAGAGGATATGGACTTGAAAAACTTTTAAACGATAATGATCCAGAAATAAGAATAGCTGTAGCGAAACAATGTTTTGGATTAAACTTACTTTTAAAAGATCGAAATTCAAATGTAAGAATAGCAGTAGCTGAACAAGGATATGAATTAGAAAAATTAGCCAAAGATGTTGATAGATATGTTAGGTATGCTGTCGCTAAACAAGGTAAATGTCTTAATATACTTGTTCATGATGAAGAAGAGGAAATTAGACTAGTTGTAGCTAATTTTGGCTATGGACTAGATATTCTTTTGAATGACCCATCCGTTGAAATTAGAAAAGTAGTAGCTGAAAAAGGATTTGGATTATATCAACTCGTAAATGATGTACATTTTGAAGTGCGATTGATAATCGCAAAGCAAGGTAAATTTCTAGAAAAACTTATTAATGACGAAAATCCAATGGTACGCAAGGCTGTTGCAGAGCATGGATTTGGCCTTGAGAGGTTGGTAACAGATCTTGATTATCGTGTAAGAGTTATTGTAGCCAAGCAAAAATATGAATTACACAAGTTAATTAATGACAGTCATTATGAAGTGAGGTTAGCAGTAGCTTTTCAAAATTATGGGCTTAAGCAATTGATAAAGGATAAAAATTATGAAGTAAGAAAACTAGCAAAACAAATATTGGAATCTAAGAAAAGTATAATAAGAAAATTATTAGATGTAATATTCAAAACTAATTAAATTTTTTCTCCAGCGTTCGTCACCTCGTACATTAGTGAGCGCCCATCTCAGCCAACCGTGAGTCGCTGAGGCATAGGGTTGAGCAGAGAAACTTTATTGGACTTTTATTGTGCAATAGATTGAAGCAAAAGGTGCTTGGGAACACGCACTAAGGCTAAGGGAATGATGCTTGGGTAATTATCTAACTTTTGATATTTGATACTGTTATAACTTGTTTACATCAAAAATAAAGTGCATTGTTTCCTTATCAAAACTTTTGAAAGACACATCATGCTTAGAATAATTTATCCTATCATAAGCGAAATCTTTTTTGTCAAAATTATAACCAGTAAAAGATTTTTTATATTTCAAATATGCTAAAAATAAACTTGTACAATTTGGTTCGATGCTCTTTATTTTTGAATATTTTACGACATCTAGCAATACTTCAATTTGATTTGAGAGAGTTCTAAAAATTTGAAGTAATTCAGTTTTTTCCTCATAAGGAATTGGAACATGGGATTGAATCTTATTATAAAAAGAATGTATCTCAGAACAAATTTTCCTAATCTCTTTTAGTTCATCAATTATTATATCCTTCTCATTTCTACTGTTAGATAAAGATGGTCTAACAACAAATTCTAAATATATTGCGATTACAATCGTAAGAAGAAGCCCTGCAAGAGCTATTGGATTAATTTTATCATCAAAAGTTACTTTAAAAAATCTTTCAAAGAAGAAACCAATCAAAAAACCACAAATTAGTATTATAAAATAAATCGAATATCTCTTCAATGGAAATTATTTATTTGCTTCTTTTATATAAGTTTTAATTTCTTCAATCAATAATGGTTCATCGTCTGACTTAAACTCTATATGATTTAAAACAGTTTCTGCGTCAAACATTCTAGCTAATCCACCAAAGGCTTCTTCTAAAAATGAAGTAGCATAACCTTCTGTATTATCTAAATCAATTAAAAGTATACTATCTTTTAATAACGCTTCTTTAAAATGAGATAAAAGGCATGTTTGTAAAAAAGCTTCGCCTGAAAATTCTCCTTCGTCAATATTTCTTGCTCCAGGTGTATTTGCAAATTGTTCTGCTAAAGAGACTTTAATTGTTTCTTGTAAAGTTGTCATAATGTTAAAATTTAGTTTGGGCTAATTTCCCAATACAAAAAGGTTCCGTTCAATTGCTTTTTTAAATCAATAAACGTACCATTATCGAAATCAGCAAAAACATTGTTCGAAGCAATGAACAATCTTTTAAGCTCATTATTTTTATAATCACTGTATATTTTTGGTAACCCCTTTCCTCTATAATGCAATCCTGTACTTGATTCCATTTTCCCTTCAATAATCCTAAGCAAGATATCACTATGTTTCGAAATTCCCAATTTTATTGCCAACTTTGTAAAAGTAGCTAATTTTGAGCTTTTAAAAATTCCAACCCCTGTATCACAGAAAGTAAAAGTTGTTATATCTGTTCCAGGTTTATTATAAACTGATAACCACCAAGTCTCGCTCATATTTAATTGATTACCAGAAGCATGTTTTTTAGTATTTGCCATACATTCGATTAATGTCCTGTATAATGGTTGTATTTTCCTGTCAAAACCATAAGTTCTTTGTGCTGCAAGTTTTCTTGCGGATACTGCAACCTCTGTATCAACAATAGTATTTTTTTTAGTACTTAACAATCCATGCGTATTTTTGTCCTTCTTTTCACCAAGTAAATTATAGAAGCCAGATTCGAATAACAAATTACTCAATTCATGATTTAATGGTTTATTAATCCAAGCTTTTGTGCCATAAGTAAATTCTTTATTAGAAAACTTAGCCATTAATAATGCTAAAACATCAGGAGTTATTACTTCAACATTTTCAAAATCAAGTAAAACGGAAATTTTATTTTTTAAAAACTTTTGTAATTTGTGAAAGAACTCAAGTACTTCTTGGGGGTTATTTATAAAAGAAAAGTTCTTTGGAAGTTCAATCGATGGAGGTTTATTAGCTTGCCTCGCTTTATGTGCAATTTTTTTCTGCTCTCTATTGAGTTTAAAAATATCTGAAGATTTTACTCTATTCTTATTTTTCTTCCAAGTCTTATGATGCTTTCGTTGCTTAAATACTTTTAATGATTTATTCTTATTATATTTTTTGGATTCTTTTTTTCTCATTAAAAATTTAATTTGTAATAGATTAAGTAAATGTAAATATTAAAAATAGACTTTTAACAAACCTTTTTAGTTTTATACAGAAATGAGGTGAAAATCAAAACGTCATTTATGACTATTTTGTCTTAAATGACGTTTTGACGTAATTTCATTTGCCTATCTTTTATTTAGTCAAAAGCCTCACTTGATTCTTCGCCATAGCTTTACTATTTACTTGCCAAAAACTAAGTGTGGGCCGTCATAGAAGAAAATTTTTTACAAACAATTAATCTTTAGATAACTTTAATAAATGATAAAATTTAATATTAAATTCATTTATAAAGGAACAGAATATTCATCAGATGTATTAAAAATTGACTCGGTAAATGAGTTTACTGTTCAATGGCATGCATATAAGATAAACCCAATTATTGATGAAGTTCCCGATATGATTGTTTTTGTTTACGATTCAATAAATAAAAAATTTACTTATTCATTATTCAATAACAGTTCAGATTTGCCAGCTAGTATCTTAAAATCTATAAGGGATTATTGCAATGAATATAGAATTTGTTACAACAAATAATCTTTTTATATTTCCTTTAAAAACCTCATACATTCATAAGCACTATTCGCAGACACCCATAAATCGCCGAGTCATGGGGAAATTCACCAAGTCGAAGATTGAAGCGGGTGGTTATTGAGGACAAATAATTGTAAGAATTCATTAAAGTTTATATTTGTGATAGTCATTATTGAACTAAAATGAAAATGCTAAATGAAAGATAAAAAATTACAAGTTTTTGTTTCATCAACATATACAGATTTAATAGAAGAAAGGCAAGCTGCTGTTGAAGCTATTTTGTCATCAGGTCATATTCCTGCGGGTATGGAATTATTTTCGGCAGGTGATGAATCTCAAATGACAGTAATTGAAAGATGGATTGATGAATCTGATGTTTATCTTTTAATACTTGGAGGTCGATATGGTTCTATTGATAATAAAACAGGTAAAAGTTATACCCATTTAGAATATGAATATGCCTTAAGCAAGAATAAGTCAATGTTTGCTGTAGTAATCAATGATAAAGCATTAGACATAAAAGTTCAAGAAAATGGTCGCTCAGTTTTAGAACAAGAGAATCCAAAAGAATTAAAAGCATTTAAGAATATTGTTACTAGTAATCTTGTAAAATTTTGGGATGACAAAAAAGATATAAAAATTGCAATACATGAAACTATTGCAGATTTCGGTTACAGGAAAGAATTGGTTGGTTGGATAAGAGGTGATAATTCAGTAAATATGGGAGTACTTGCTGAAGAGATGGCAAGATTAACAAAGGAGAATTCAGAATTGAGAGAAAAAATCTCACAGAATAATTCATCGCATTTTACACTTTATGCAGGACTTCCTTATTCGCAAATGAAAGAATTATTGCAAGCTGTAATAGTTAAAGACGAAACATTATTTAACTTTTTTATGAAAAATGCAGAAAAATTTTCTTTAGGAGCTAGTACATATAAAGGGAACTCTGATGATGATGCCCTTATGAAATTAGTTTCCTACAAACTACTTGAAAAGGTTATAAAACTTAATATTAGTAAAACTATATTGCCTTCTAATACTTACTATAATTTTTCGGAAGATGGGCATAAATTTTATCTTAAAAGCCTCTCATTAATTATAGAATCAGTTGTGTAAATTCAAAAAAAATATATTATTAATGGCAAAAAAATCTCATTATGATAGAATGGGTGAAAAAATAACACGAGAGATTATAGTTGCTGCAGTTATAATAATTATTTTGAAACTCCTTTTTAAAAAATGAATGAGTTATTTTTCTGCTGAGCCTGAGTTCGTTTACCACGAAACTTCCCCCTCTATCAGCGTTTAACTTTTTTGTCTCTTTTAATTAATAAATTACGCTAATAAGTTTAAGTAAATTTAGCTTAGCGAATGGTTCGAGAAGACTCAAACCAGGGCTTTGCAGGTCGAAGATCAATTTTATTTTAAAAAAAAGGCATAGCAAAAGAATGTTCCTTTCAGTGCTGCTATTTTAGTCAATTTATAAAAGTATATTTTAAAAAAATACTATTCCTATTTTAACTAATTTCAGGCAATCATAAAAACAAACAAAAATCATGAACCCCTTAGTAGACGCATTTTTAATTAAAACCAAGAAATGGCAAGAAGAATTAGAAGCATTAAGAGCAATAATTCTTGATTGTGGATTAACCGAAGAACTAAAGTGGCGCCAGCCTTGCTACACATTTAATGAAGCTAACTTTGTTATACTAGGTGGGTTTAAAGAATACTGCTCACTCATGTTTTTTAAAGGGGCATTGCTAAATGACGCCAAAGATATTCTTATACAACAAACGGAAAATGTACAATCGGGGCGGCAAATAAGATTTACAAGTGTTGCAGAAATTGTGAAAATGGAAGCCGTATTGAAAGCGTATATTTTTGAAGCTATTGAGGTAGAAAAAGCAGGATTAAAAGTAAATTTTAAAAAAGACACTGCTGCTATTTTTCCAGAAGAACTTCAACAAAAATTAAACATTGATGTAACCTTTAAAACTGCTTTTAATGCTTTAACTGCAGGCCGACAAAAAGGATACATGCTTTATTTTTCAGCACCCACACAATCAAGTACAAGAGCATCAAGAATTGAAAAATATATCCAGCAAATTTTAAATGGAAAAGGATTACGTGATTGCACATGCGGCATGTCAAAAAAAATGCCCAACTGCGATGGATCGCATAAACTCATTCGTTGATTAATTAGAAGAATAGAAATATAATTTCTGTCGTCTAGGGTCACCTCGGCGACACAAAAGTGCCCATTGCAGCCTCCCATAAGTCGACTAGGCGAAGGAGTTGGTTTGCTTTTCTATTTTTCAACACCGGTAATCTAAATCTAAAAGTATTATTCAATCAAATTCATTTCAAAATCATTCTTAATTCTTACAACATATCTTGAAAAATTTTTAATTGATATTTCAGTAGGTACACAAGATTGCAAGTTTAACGTGTATGTAGATGTTCTAATTCTTTTCATTTCCTCAGGCATAAATACATATGCATTTTTATCTATTACTTTTAAAGAGGCTTTAAGCGCTGGCGCAAATTCTTCAGCAGCTTCTACCCTATTTGGTGTAAATTTAATGAATAGTTTAACCTCGTTTTTATCTATTTTAAGGTTGGCTATTTTTTGCTCTAAGAGACCTCTCACACCTTGTTTCCCAACTATGTTAGTTTCACAGCCATAATAAAATTTTCTTTCTTTTTTAAAGGTTGTTCTATAATAAATATCATTAAAGGCAATCAATGGTCTCATATAATTTTCTAACCCCTCTTCTTTTTGTAGCTCCATTTTAGAATTTGATAGTGCTAATGAATTTGCCAATGACAATTTTCTATTCCTAATAATCGAATCTAGATCTTGAACTAATTTATTTTTAGTTTTAAAATAAGTATTAGAATCTGTTTGCCACCCTTTTTCGTTCATTATGAAGTATATCTTTATTCCGTTTGTCAATGAATCTAAAATGGATGGGGAAGCAAATTTTTTATTTGTCGATTCTACATTTCTAACACGATAAACTAACCAATATCCTTTAAGCGTATCTACAAGTTTAATAGAAACTAAACTTTTGGTTTTAGTAAATGAGCCTATAAAAAATTCGTTCTTTATTTTTGTAGTTTCGTTTATTTGATAAAAAATTTCTTCACCAAGTTTTAGCTGGGGTTTCACTACAAGTACAGAATCATTAGAATATTTTATCTGTGCCGAAGTATTAAGCATAGAAATACAAGTTGTTAGAAAAAAAATAAATTTCATAATTATTACAAAGTATGTCAAACTTTTGATAAAATTTCATGTTAAGCTAGTTTCAGCCCTTGTTAGTATGCGGGGCGGGTATATAGCCAAAACTACCAAAAAGTATAAAAGGCTCTGCTTTCGTTGCTCACTTAGTACTTTAGTGTGCGCCCATCGCAACCACCCGTGAGTCACCGAGGCTTGGGGTTGAGCAGAGAAGCTTTATTACGCTTTTATGGTGTAATAGATTGAAGCGTATGGTGCGTGGGGACACGCACCAAGGCGAAAGGCAATATTATTGCAGCTTTTGCAACTTCCTATTTTGATTTAATTTTTCAACCAGGTTAAAATAAAAGGAATTTCCCTTAGCAACCCTTTCAATTATGGAGCTGGTAGTTTCCTGTGCTCCGTGCCCCGAGTCGAAATCAAGGTCTAACATGATCGGGTTACCGGAAACCGTCGCATCCTGCATAAGGGCCGCCATCTTGAGTGATGTCCATACGGGGACCCTGCTATCATTTACACCATGGCTGAAAATAACGGTAGGGTATCGGGTACCCGGCTGCACATGATGGTAAGCGCTCATGGCAAATAGGGCATCAAATCCTTCTTTAGTGGCAACGCTGCCAAACTCCGGTATATTGCCCTTGCCATTTGGTGATGTTTCAGACCGGACCATATCTAGTGCACCCACATCTATCAAAGCGGCAGCAAACAAATCGGGTCGCTCTGTAATAGCTCTGCCAATGGTAATACCTCCGGCGCTGCCACCATTTACAATCAGACTTTTGCTAGTGGCATATTTCTCACGGATTAAATATTGTGCGCAGGCAATTACATCCTTCCAGGTGTTTGGCTTATTGTTTTTTTGACCAGCCAGTTTCCAACGCTCTCCATAAATGCCACCGCCTCTAACATGTGCAACAGCCTTGATGCCGCCTTTGTTAAAAAAGATCATACTTTCCGGCCAAAAGGAGGGGTCGTCTGTGTAGCCATAGGCACCATAGGCACGCAGCAATACCGGTTGCGTACCATCCAGGTGCAAACCTTTTTTATGCAAAATGGTCATCGGCACCATTACCCCATCATGACTTTTTACCATCACATCTTTTACCACAAGCCCGGTATTGCTCTCCCCTGTTTGCCGATCAAAACTACTGGATGCAAAGCTGTTGCTACCCGCATTGAAAGTAAAGTAGGATTTTAATTTTATCCACGAAGTGATGGACACTACAAAATGATCTTCCCGCAGATTACTCCACTCAACTTTTACATTCCCCGGCAGCGGTAAACTCATTTTTTTTATTTTGCCATCCGTATGCGAAATACTTAATAATCCGCCCTTGCCGGCCGTTAAAACACTCACCAAGACTTCGTTTTTGGTTAGGGCAATTGATTTCACCAGCGCATTGCTATTGGCCACCAGCGTAGTAGCGTTACTTAATAAGCCTTCCTTCATATCAAGGCGGATCACTTTTGAGTTGGGCGCATCTTTTTGGGTAATAGCGTACAGGTAATCACCTGCAAAAGCATAACTGCTGATTTTATCCTTGTAGTCTGCAATCAGTTTCCATTGGGTAGCATTGCCGTTTAATTCCGTGGCTTTTACGGCATAAATACGGTACTCATTGGCCACTTTATTTTTGATGATGGCATATGCATAATTCACCCCTTTTTGTATGACCAAGTATATTACATCGTCTATTGCTTTCTGAATGCCGGCAGGTTGCACATCCACAATGATTTTATCGGTAGCCGGATTGGTTCCTATTACGTGATAACCAATGCTGGAGCTGTCGAACCAGTGCGTTGGATCTACACCGGCTTTGTGAACTAGGGGTAAACTGCTGTAATAAAATGCATCGGGCCTGGTAGGGTCAAAGCTGATGATGCTGGTATTGTCGTTCAGGTACAAGGTATCCGTTTGCTCCACTCCCGTGAGCATATTCCGCATCACCGTTTTAGGCTTCATTTCATTTCCACCAATGATCAAAGCATACTGCAAGTAGGGAGCATTGGGCTCAAACCCAAAGTAGGCGAGCATGATGTTGTTGCTTTTAATAGCCGGAAAATCATTTTGAGGATCGATGACCAGCACTTCTTTGCCTTTAGCATTGATCGAATACAAACTAAAATTCTCTTTGCTCGCCTTTCGTTTGGTTACGTAATACTGGTCCTTATAATAATCTACGGTAGCTATTTCATCAAACTGGTAATTGTCCATGATCGATTTTACCTGGGCATGCATTTGTTTGCTGCCGGGTAGTGCTGCAAAATACCTGTTGGTTTTATCCGCCTCGGCATGCATCCAAGCCTTTACCTTTTCATTGGCGGTATCCTCCAGCATGCGATAGGGATCACTGACCAGCTTGCCAAAAAATGTGTCGGTTTGGTTTGTTCTAAAATCACTCCTTTTTTGAGCTGATGAGCACTGGCTGAACAGAAAACAAATAAAGCTGATGTATATTCGACACATATATTTTTTTTATAAATGTACGCTGAAAGAAATTAACTACAATAACCCCACCGCCTTGCCTCATGGAACATGAAAAATTTTTTCTCAATCTCCGTCTAACTCCTCGTATCAATCTTTGCCTTGGTTTCACTCTACGAAACATTTTTTTCTAATCGTTTAGTGAGGATACCAACTGAAAAGAAAGATTATCGGAGGAGCAGCGCCCGACCAATCAACAATAAAACTAAATAAAATATTTTCTCATAAACAAGGACTAAAAAATATTATTTTACATAAATTATTTCTACTAATAGGGTTTGCTGGGAAAAGACCATGCAAAGGCATGTTACTATTGAAAGGATGCATTTAATTAGATTTGATTTTTTCCCGAGCCTTGGTTCTTGTCCCACCAAAAGTGTTCGGTAGATTGAAAAATATAATTTAACTATAATTAAGTTAAGCCTGAAAGGCTGAAATTAATATAGCATTCAAACAATATAATGAGGTCGAAATCCCGAAGGGATGGCATTATTACTAATATCACCCCTTCGGGGTTAGTAAAATTCTTTTGATATTTGCTATATTAATATCATCCCTTTGGGATTAAAACTTAAATAGCAAATCTTCAGAATACTTGCAGCGTTTCCCACGAAACAAGGCCGTCAATCAGCATCAAAATTTTATTATTCTTTTATTTAATAAATCACTCTAATAAGTTGAAGCAAATTTGCCTTAGCGAACGGTTCTAGAAGACTCGAATCAGAGCGAAAAATTTTGTATTTAAACATGCTAAAATAGAAATAATGTTTTAAAATTTAAATAAAGAATAGCTTCTCATTATTTAAAATCTATTGCACTAAATTTTTACCCTAGCACACAAAAAAGCCTCCGGAAAACCGGAGGCCTTTTACTATAAACTTTTAAATTATTAATAATTTCTCAAGGTCATTTCTACTCTCCTGTTCTGTGCTTTACCTGCAGTAGTATTGTTATCTGCTACGGGTCTGCCCTCACCATATCCTGCAGAAGTTATACGGCTTTCAGCAATACCCTGTTTTACTAGGTACGCTCTTACTGAAGCAGCTCTCTGTTCAGATAAAGTTTGATTGTATGCATCATTACCCACAAAATCGGTATGGCCATCTATTTGTAATTTAAAAGAAGCATTGTCTTTTAAAATAGAAACCACATCATTTAGTTTAGGGAAAGATTTAGGAAGCAATGTTGATTTTGCTGTTATAAAGAAAATATTCTGAGCCGCTATTTTAACACGCTTGATTATTTCTTCGGCAATAACAGGGCAACCGAAATTAGAAGCTGGTCCTTTCTCTGTAATACATTTATCTTCTTCATCATTTATACCATCGCCATCGGTATCTGGTATCGGACAACCTTGGTAACGGGCAATGCCGGCTACGGTTGGACATTTATCCAGTTCATCATTGATACCATCCCCATCGGTGTCTGGTATCGGACAACCTTGGTAACGAGCTGTTCCAAAAACATCAGGGCATTTATCATCTAAATCTGCAATGCCATCACCATCTCTATCGGGGCAGCCCTGTAAAGATACAGGACCGGCTGTGTCGGGGCATCTGTCAACTATATCATTAACACCATCTCCATCTCTATCCAATACAACAGGCATCGGCGGAGGCGGTGGTGCTGGCAATTTACGGCCGGCTCCAACTTTTAAAGCAATACCTGCTCTTATGGTGGTCAGGTTCCATGTTTCTATGGTTCGTGGGTCTTGACCAAAATAAGGATGGTAAGAAACGAAAGGAGAAACAACAAATTTAGATTTGCTGGCTGATGATCCCATCATGATGTCATACCCCATTCCTACCTGACCCGAGATACGGGCAGTTTGTGTGTTGCTAAAATCACCTTCCACATCAGCAACTGGAGTTTGGCTAGGCAAAGCAGGATTAATACCCTGCCTGTAAGTGAAAGATTTTTCATTTGCGAAAGCCATACGTGGGCCTACATAAATGTAAAAACCATTTTTGAATGGAGCCAGCAATAAGCTAGGCTCTAAAGTAACATAACTCAAATTGGTTTCTAAATCGGCCGGGCAGTTACAGGCTGTAGTTTGCTGGTCAAATTTTCCCCTGCGACTGTCATATCCTCCCTGCAGCATAAAACCCAAAACTGAATTGGCAGGACGGTATTGAATCAATCCACCTGCATATAAACCAACGCCTGTTCCTTTATGAAAGGTTGCGGGTGATGTGAATTGAGCATTCAGTTGCCTAGTACTTCCGTCAAAAAAGTTAACATTGGCAGCACCCACCACACCAAAATACCAAGATGGATTTGAATACAGTTGTGTTTGTGCTTTTGTTTGAATACCTGTGATTATAAACGCACTTACAATAAGTGTTTTCATCAGTAGGCTTTTAATGCTCCCCGCTTTGCGTGGTGCATTCTTTAATTTATTTATTATGTTCATAATTATTTTTTGTTTTAAGGCTTAATGATGATGTTTGTACTGGTCATAACTACTGCTCCGTTACGGGCAAGCATACGTCCAACTGCTGTTGCATGTGAGTTCATGGTGATAGATGTTAGTGCCAAGATATTTCCCTGGAATGAAGTATAGTCTCCAATGGTAGCAGAGCTACCGGTTTGCCAGTAAACATTTTTTGCTTGTGCACCACCTGCAAGTATTACACTTCCGCCTGCTCCACCTACTGTGGTAAAGCCAGATGCAATCTGAAATATCCATACAGCATTTGCATTACCTTGTGCATCAAGCGTAAGGTTACCATTAGCTATAGATAGTGTAGAAGTTGATTTATAAATACCAGGTGCCAATGTTAAACCACCTTGGTCGCCAGATACGGTAACTGGTGCAGGAGATACTGCTGCTTCGGCCATAAGATATGCGTTGGTAAGATCAGTCTTAGCCTGTAACAACATAGCCGGTACACCTGGAGGTGCAATATCATCAGATGCGTAAATAGCCCCATTTACAATAGTGGCAGGAGGAAACCCCGTAACTGAAGAACGAACACCTGGATAAATACCCACGTCCATGTTATTAATTACACTTGGTCCGGCCTGGTTACTAACACCTACTCCTGCTAGGATTCCAAAACGACCTGCTGTTCCCAAAACAACAGGACCAGGCCCCGTAACTATACCTGTACTAAAGCTCCATACATAATTAGCAGCCAATGGCGTACCTGCAACATTTTTAGCACCGGTAGTTATTGTAGCTGTATAAGTTGTATTACTCAAAAGCAGTACTGAAGGTGTAAAAGATGCTGTTGAACCGCTATAAGTAACTACACCAGCAACAGGTGATGTACCATTGCTTAAACCAAAGGTTGTAAAATTAATTGTCAACGGATCCATGGGCATACTGAAAGTAGCCGTAACTACCTTATTTAATGGCACATTCAGCGCATTACTGAGTGGATCTGTTAAAATAACTGTTGGTGCAATATTAGTACCTGTTGTAAAAGTCCAGGTATAATTATTTGCCAGTGGAGTACCAGTAACGTTTTTAGCGCCAGTTGTTATTGTAGCTGTATAAACTGTGTTGTTAGTAAATGGAACAGTAGCTGTAAAAGAAGCTATTGAACCAGTATAAGAAACTACTCCCAAAACAGCTGTTGTTCCCTGCTTAATGGTAAATGTTGTTGCATTAATCGTTAACGGATCCATTGCCATATTGAAAGTGGCAGTTACAATTTTATTGAGTGAAACAGCAGTGGCATTGTTAACAGGATCGGTAGAAATTACTAAAGGAGCAACTAAAGTACCGGTAGTGAATGTAAATACATAGTTATTAGCTAATGATGTACCAACTGAATTTTTAGCACCGGTTGTAATGGTAGCCGTATAAACAAGTCCCGGTAATAGATTGGTAGTTGGTTTAAATGATGCAGTTGTACCGCTATAAGTAACTGCACCAGTAATTATTGTAGTGCCTTGGCTTAAAGTGAAACTTGTTGCATTAATTGTTAACGGATTCATTAACTCGCTAAAGTTTGCAGTAATTATTTTATTAAGTAAAACACCCGTAGCATTATTTGCCGGGTCGGTGGAGATGACAGTTGGAGCAGCTAGTGCTCCTGTTGTAAATGACCATACATAGTTACTCATCATCGGTGTGCCAATTAAATTCTTAGCCCCGGTTGTAATTGTAGCAGTGTAAATGGTATTGAGAGCAAATGGAACGGTAGGCACAAAATAGGCTATTGTTCCAAGGTATAAAACTGCTCCCGTTACTGCTGTTGTTCCTTGCTTAACAGTAAATGTAGTTCCATTAATTGTCAATGGATCCATTGGCATATTAAAAGTGGCAGTTACTGTTTTATTTAATGGTACACCCGTTTCATTGTTGGTTGGGTCGGTAATGACTACCATCGGCGATATGGTTGCGCCTGTGCTGAATGTCCACACATAATCTGCCTGCAGTGCATTGCCATTTAAATCCTTCACCGTTGTTGACACTCTGCCTGTATAAGTAGTGTTGCCTGCAAGGTTACCAGAAGGTTTAAAGGTTGCAGTTGTGCCATTGTAACTAACAGTTCCGCTAACTGGTGCAGCACCTTGTAAAGTAATGGATGCCGCCGTAATGGTTGCGGGGTTCATTGCTTCATTAAAGGTTATTGTAATTATTTTGTCAAGTGGCACATTGGTGGCAGCATTTGCAGGGTCTGTAGATAATACCAACGGGCAAATCGAATCAACCTGCACAAAGTCATCTTTTTTGCAACTGCCCAAAATTGCTGCCAGAGATAAGGCTGCAATTGCTGTTGTCAATAATAATTTTCCTTTTGTTTTCATAAAAATTCGTTTAAGTGTAATAGTATATTCTATTTCGCTGCAAAGGTCAAATGTATTGCCGCCCTAACATTACACAACTCTGTAAATGAATTATATCAATCACACATCTGCATTTTTATAATTTATGTAATCTTGCTTCAGAAGTGTGAATAATACAATTTTTAAAAAGAGATATATAACAAAAGGCTGTATAAACTGTCTAAGCATTTACATTAACCACTTAAAAAATAATTGTAATAGCTATTCTATGCCTTCGTTTGGTGCCTCGCACATTCGTTAAAGCACAACGCAGCCATACGTGAGTCGCCTAGGCCTAGTCATTCATCCGGCTTCGGTCCCACTATTTTTGGGAACAGATATATTATTTGAATTTTTTATTACGTTATCTTTTTAGATATCTCTGTCGAAGTTGGAGCATGAGCAGGAGAACATAGATGAGCTATGGTTTCCCGCTTCCTGCCTGCCGGTAGCTACCCTGTACACATATCTTTAGCAATGTTAATTCCTTCTATAATCGCATTAAACCTATCGAGTCCTTTTTTCAAACATATAACCCCTGGCGGACCTTGAGAGTCGTATCCTTTCCATCCTCCCAATCGTCCTAT
>JANPCB010000085.1:0-69514 GCA_031430735.1 Ferruginibacter sp.
TACATCTAAACCGCAGAAAATGGTGCTTCCAGTAAAGTCTAATTGATTAACTTTGGTCATGGCATTAATGTTTTAAGATGAGGAAATATTTTTACTTTAAAATTATAAAGAGTTTTCTATTTACTCATACATAAGACCTAATGGTGGCGGAACACTTATCAATAACGGCACTCTTAATAAAACTGTAGTTAGTACTTCGCTTGCTTCTATAAGTGTACCAACCACAAATAATGGAACAGGTATAATTAAGGGCACCGGTACTTTAGATTTTACGAACAGTTTTACTAACAATGGAACAATAGCTCCAGGAAATTCGCCCGGATTGTTAGGAGTTAATGGCACCCAACCTTTTTCTCCCAACAGCACATTAGCTATAGAAATATTGAATACCAGTGGCGTGGGTACAGGTCATGATCAGATGGAAAGAAGTGGCAACCTTACACTTAACGGTACACTTACCGTAACGGAACTTGCCAACTTACCATTAAGCAGCTTTACCATTATTAAGCTTACATCCGGCAGTATAAGCGGAAGCTTTGCTACGGTTAATTTGCCCACGGGCTATACAATGACAGTAGGAAGCACTACGGTTATTCTCAATAAGATCTCGATAACATTACCATTAAATTTTATCTCGTTCAATGCTGCAAAACAGGGTAACAGTGTACTGTTGAATTGGATCACAGAAAATGCTGTCAACACTTCTCATTTTGAAATTGAAAGAAGTTCGGATGGTAGGACTTTCACAAGTATTGGTAGCATTTCTTCTACTAATCTATCGGGCAGAAATCAATACCGGTTCACAGACTACCTTCCTTTACGGGATGTAAATTATTACCGGCTAAAACAAGTTGACATTAACGGGCAATATGTATACAGCCGTACGGCAAAAATGGATTTCAAAAAGTTATTAATGGTTAGCATTTCACCAAACCCGGTAAAAAATACGTTGCTGATTGAAGGTGGTGAAAACTATGAGGAAATAAAAATTATCAACGTGCAAGGCATACTACTTAAAAAAGTGAAAGGTGCAGCCAACCTCCGGTTAGATATCAGCAACCTGCCTGCAGGTGCCTACTTTATCCGATTAACCGGAAATGCAAAAGATGAAACAATCTCCTTCGTGAAACAGTAATTTGTAGGATCGTCCTAAAATAAGTTAACAGGTGATATCGTAGGGGTTTTACGGTACAGTTGGT
This sequence comes from Ferruginibacter sp., assembly GCA_031430735.1. Lineage (GTDB taxonomy): Bacteria > Bacteroidota > Bacteroidia > Chitinophagales > Chitinophagaceae > Ferruginibacter. The sequence goes on from JANPCB010000085.1 coordinate 1,200, forward strand.
GAAGGTCGTTTTATAATTGATCTTATATAAAAAAACATTTTAAATCAAATTTTTTCGGTTGCTGGTAGTACAGAAATTAGTTTCAAAAACCGTTTTAATACCGATCTTAATTTGTCCGAGCAACACTTAAAAGACTGTGCTACTTCTTTTGTGGCTGGCTGCGAAGGTTTTATTCGGAGTTGCCGTTCTGCCACTGTTAGAGTATATAAGAAGCTTTCTCATACCGACGTTTGAAAACTGAAGAGCGCCCTTATTGGTATGCAGCGCAAGCAAAGAAGCCAAGCGTACCAACAACTCTAGTTAGGTTCTGCGTATAAGTTCGTGAGACACGAACCACGGCGGCGGATTATTTACATCTGATAGAGAAAAAAACTTTAAAACGGGTTAATGTTGTAACAATCGCTGGTGAAGAATTGAGCGATTGGGATCTGAGGGAAGGGAATTATTTTATAGTGGCACAGAAAGCTAGCACACAGGCTGGGCCTCATTTCTACGCCAAGGATACTTTTTTATTTTTAAAGGAAAATACTCGAAAGTTTTTAGCAAATTTGAAAATTATAAGTCTGCGCAAGTTTGGGACTAAGCTGGATAAGTGTTTATTAAACTCAAATTTCTACATCAATAAATTCTACCTCATTTGTCATCTCTTTCAATCCTTTCCCAATCGATTCCATATCGGTTCTTACAGGTTGAGGTTTATCGAACCAGCCTTTTTCTCCCACCTCTTTCGGCGAGGGTTCCTTGGAGTATTTTTTTTGTATGGAATAATTAAAAATGTTGGTTTCAGGATCGAATTTGTTATCGGCCTCCAAAAACGACTCTAAATAATTTTTGCTATTACGTACTCGTTTGGCAATTTCAGTTAGCAATTCTGCATCAGGAATCGTTTCATATTGTTTACGTTTGGTAGATACTACACATTGTGCTTTGGGTTTAGCTCCTGCCTTTGGTAAAGGCAGTATCGCATTGAATATCTGGTTCACTTCATGATTATCATCGGCCTCACGGTTCCAGGGTGTGGCATTGATACTACCATGATGGCCAACTTTTAAAAAATCCAACGGTTTCATCAAGTTTTGTTTTCTTTTGTTCCACATAACGTTCCAGCTTCCATTCTTTTTTCCATCTCTAAATTCATCTTCCCATTCTGCATCACCTACAAAAAGCAATCGCTTTTTTTTCCACTCAATTAATAGTACCACACTTACATTATTTTGAATACTGCTATCGTCTAACGCAAATGCAAGGCTGTTGGATAAAATACGTGGTTGCAAATTTCTAAAATCGCTTAGGCTTATATTGGAAGGGGCTTCAGCGGATGATTTTGTTTTTTTGCTATGATGTAGAATAAATGCCGATCCCCCATTTAATCCACGCAGACTTGCATCTGCTGCCTCTCCCAAATAATATCCATCAATATCTTTTTCGGGAGCAAGTACATGAATCTTTGTTTTATCAATTGTAATTCCATAATCATCGGAAGTTTTTCCCGCATATACAAAGGTTGGTTTAATGCCATTTTTATTGGGCAACGTTTTAGTAATAAATTCAGTTGCATCGTCATTTCCTATTCCGTAAAGTCCCAAAAGGTCATCAAGCTCAGGGCTCAATGCAGCGCCCGATTTTGCCAAGGCCCGCATTTCGGTAGTTGCAAATTGATGAAGTGCCAACGATTTTTCTGCTTGCTTATGATTGGGATCCATGGCAGCAGTTATCCATATATTTTTCACTTCAATTTTTTTAAAAAAAACGGGGTCTAGTCCCTTAATATGATCTTCGTGCCGGTGTGTAACAACCAAAAGATCCAGTCGCTTCAAACCTGGTTTTTCCGAATCGGGTAACATTTCTGTTTCCAAATGTTTTATTGCTCGTTCCATAACACCACTACCCGATGCTTCTTTGGAACCACAATCAATCAGCATATGAAAATGATCTGCACCGTTGGGAATGCGCACATAAATGCAATCTCCACATCCCACATTATAACTTCTTACTAAGAGCTTACTTGCCATTGTTTTCCTCCTTTATAGTGTTTATGATCCTCTTCATTTAAATTTAAATGAGGAGATAATTCAAATTTTAATATGCCATCCTGCTTACTTACTGTAACTGGCGGTACCAGCGCACCAACCATACCTTTCCCACTTCCCAATACTGCCCCTATCTCTCCTGTTTGTATTCTAATGGCTAAGTCATTCATAAAATCCGTTAACCGCAATTTTCCAGTGGCATTTTCCGCTTCCCATTTTTTGCCTTTCCCACCAACGGAACCGGGTTTTCGAAACCAAGATAATATGTTTCCTTTGTCATCAAACACAAGCGTACCGCCACAAAGCATGCTGGTGTTTTGCCCCTCAAATTCTCCATATTTATTCCCAATCAGCGCCACATCCTCTCTCCAAATATATTCTACTATTATCTGCCTCGGAAGGCGGCTTGCTCCATGCGAAAATTTATTGGCATCATACAAGTCAGCTACAATTACATCCTGATTTGCAGGTATAAACAGTTTATCACGATTATCATCTAAAAATCTGTAAGCAGTAGCTCTCGATCTTGAAATATTGCCAATATCATGAAATACATCCAAGTCTGGTTCATCGTAAATGTACCTTGGCTCCATCAGTTTCTTTTGGTCTTCTTTGTTCAATATTTTGCGTTTCACAAAAATTTTCAACATCATTTCGTAATAGTTATGCGGATCCGTAGGATTAGACAACTCTTCGGCCCTTAAAACGGCCAAAGCATAATCTCTAAAAGTTACATCTACTGGTGGTAGCAAATCAAGCGGCTGAATAGCTGTACGCTGCATCCTATCCACTGCATAAAAAAATGCTTGTTTAACAGAATGTTTCTGTTTAGTAATATAATGCTTGGTGAGTTCCGTAATAATATCAAACATAGCACCAGTAAGTACTTGAGAAACCTTGTGGGGTCCATCGCTTACAGTAATATCGGCCATGGTTAGTTTATTCAATGCGGTACGCAGATAGGGTTTACCTTCCACTGCTTGTCCAAATTCTTCGGCTATAGAAGTTAAGTGAGATGCTGCAGTTATATCCCCCTTTGTATCAACAGCTATCTTACCTCTAAAATTATTATTGCGAAGAATAATTAAGATGGCAGTAAGGTCGCCAATAAATTCGTGAAAGGCCCCCGTTTGTACCAGTGTGCTTTCGTAGAAGTATGGACGAATACCATCTAATACGGCATGACCAAACTCATGATTAATGATATCAGTAGAAAGACATGTGTAAATACGTGTATCCTCTTGATCGAAGTAATAAAATTGTAATGACTTGCTTTTGCGGTCGTAGTATGCATTCTTTCCATATCCCGCATGAGGTAAAACTATTAAACGATTACCTTCAAAACCAAATGGTATCCTCCTACCGAGTCCGCTGCCTTCTTCAAAAAATGTAAGTGCCCTTTGTAAAACAGCCCAAACATTTACTTGGTGAAATTGTGGCAAATCACAATTTTTTCTGTCTAGTATTGTTTTGTTCGGTGCTAAAAAAGATTCTTTCTCCTCATCCCAAACCGCCATTGGAATAATTGTTTCTGTATCGGCGTTGTAATCTACAACCGCAAACCGAGCACTGGTTGGTCCATCTGCAATACCAGGTTCCCAGTTCACATAAAAATCTTTATCAAAACCAAACTTAGGGTCATTCTTATTTACATATGGATCTTGCAAATAAACGTCAAACGGAATCCTTAATCCTAGTTCATCTCTTGCAGCAGTTGAAAGGTATTGTGATGCTGCATACAAAGTCATTCTGGTAACTTTTGTTGTATTGCGTCTTATTCCCATATTTTTTACTGTTATTGCTTTGGTACAATTTTGATGCAAACAACGCTGTACTTGTAAAAAAACTGTTTACAGTATCTCTGGTATTCATTTACCACGGCTGGCTTTTTTTTATTCGTTTGAAACGTTGAAATGTAAAATAATGAAATTAAATGATAATTACAAAATATATGTATAATTTTTAACTTGTTGGTACGTTTATTACTTTGTACAGCACAGGTCAGACTAAGCGGTGGCGAAAAACTTAGCAGAGACCAACCGTGACGAAGCTTAGGCGGTGCCTGATGGGTGGCTTTACCCATGGCGGAGGAGAGACCAACCGAAGAATTTAGCGATGAATAACGGAGGCAAAATTCTTAATTACTGCTAAATGTTGTAATAAACGGCGGTGAAGAATTGAGCGATTTGCAACTAAGGCAAGTGAATTATTTTATAGTGGCACAGAAACCTAGCACACGGCTGGGCCTAATTTCTGCGCCAAGGGTGCCAGTGATACTTTTTTATTGGAAGGAAAATAGAGGTAAGTTTTAGCAAATATGAAAATACTATCTCTGCCAGTTTGGGGCCATGTTGTGATGAAGTTTCGAAGAGGAAGTCTCAAAACCAAAATGAAGGCTTTGAGAATCGCTTAAACGAAAACTTTCTCCATCAGCTTACCAAAAAAGAAGAGGCTGCCTCAAACTTTTGAGACAGCCTCTTTTAATAAATTATAATAAAAATTTTATTAGTTTACTTTTAAAACTTTTTGTTGCAGCAATGCATCTGTTGTAATTATCCTTAGATAATAAACGCCATCAGATAACCGAGACAAACCGCTGTACACAATATCATTTTTCCCTTCCTTTGCCCGAACTTGCTTTGTTGCTACTACCTTTCCTGTCATATCAACCAGCTGTACTGTTAATAACTGTGCCTGCTGTAAAACAATAGCCAGGTTTATAGTTTCTGTAAAAGGATTGGGTTTTACGGCACTTACAATAATTCCTTTTGACTTGTTGCCCATAAATACAATCACATTACTGTACGTGTATTTGCCATCATTATCTATCATCTTTAACCGGTAATAATTAACGGCATCAAGGGGTTTTGTATCGGTAAAAGTATAGGCCTTATTGCTGTTGCTGTTTCCTGCTGCCAACACTGTATTCAATTTATCAAATGCAGAACCTTCGGCACTACGTTCTATTTCAAAACGATTTACCTGGGTTTCGTTTGCAGTTGTCCAGTCGAGTAAAATATTTTCTGCCTGTTTTTTTCCTTTAAACTGAATAAGTTTTAATGGTAAAATAATGCTGTTTACATTCACAATTCCAGTTGATGATACAGCATTACATTGTGTAACACCCGATAAGGAAGTTGATTTAAAAACAACTTTAAAAGTTCCGATAGTGGTAAATGGATTGGTTGTAATGGACAGAGACCCGTTTGCTGCGGCCCATTTGCCCTGCCCAAGTGATTGCCCTGTTGCAGAATCGGCCAAAGCATAAAACGAACCTGCAGTAGCATTTGAAATGGTATAGGTTACAGCCTGGTTGATAAAAATACTGGTTACTGCGGGGCTGTAAACCGGAGCAACAGGTGTTGGCGAACAAGTAATTGCCAATGCAGATGCTGGGCAAAGCACTTCCTGTTTTGCACTTTCCTGTATGCCTATCGATAATACGCCGTTTGAATACAATCTATTATTAATGGTAGAGTTTACCGTTATTGGGCCCCATGCTGCGGTTGATGTTACCGTGCTTCCAATAAGTTGTCCATCTAAATAAAGATTTACTGTTGATGTAGTGAATGACCCAGTAAGTGTTCCGGAAATACTTGCTGCACCTGATGCAACGGGAGCTGTAATTGTTCCGCATCTTCCGGCATCCGTTGGTGCAAGCGTTGCAAAGCTGGCCGAATTACTGCTTAATCCACAACTACCATTTTGTGCATTTGCATAATAGGTTGTTGCGGCAACTGCATTATACAATGCCGGCGTTGTACCTGCATTACCGGTAGACCAGGTACTGTTTGCCTGTACCAATGTAGTAGCAACTAAAGTATTTCCTGATGTATACAGCCTGATAGTTGTACCGGCAGGCTCAGTTGATGTACCGGTAATGGGTGCGCCTGCAGTAAGCTGGCTGTTGTTATCTGCATTTATTAATGGTGAATTGGTAAAACAGCTTACTGTATAAACCGGGCTTTGATTTTGGCAAAAGCTGGTACTTACAGTTCCGGTATTCAACTCTACCACTATATAAAGCTGCTGACCGTTTAACAGGTTAAGGCCTGTAAAAGTAAATACGCCAGCAGCTGTTGCAGTTACGGCTTGTGCAACTATTCCGTTTATATATAATGTAGTTGTTGCATTGGCAGTGGTAGTACCCGAAATGGTTTTGGTAGCTGTTGTAAAAACTGAGTTTGATGGAGCTGTAATTACAGGCACTGCCAATACACCAGCAAGTGCAGTGCCGCCATTACCTGCTGCACAAAAATAAACGGGCAAAGAGTTACAGCCTGCGGCATTGGTGTAATAAACTTTGTACGATCCCGAATTTATAGGTGCCCCTGTACTGCAACCACCCGAAAATTGCCACGTAATATTGGGGCTTGTGCCGGTATTTGCACCAAACAAGCCTGTACCATTTGTTACACTGTTGTCCAACACATTACGGGTTACATTATCAACATTCACTATCCAGCCAGTGCTTAAATTGGTTCCGTTAATACCCTTACTGCCACTGGTACAACTTAGAATCGGTGTGGCAGGTATATTGGATAAGATACAGGTAGATGCGGCAACGGCATTGCTGGTTAAGCACATGGTTTCGCCGGTTGCTACTGCTTTGGCGGTAATTGTATCTCCATTTATAAGCGTAATGTTGTTTAGTGTCCAGGTAGATCCAGATGTTGCTCCGGCTACGGTACCAACAGATACGCCGTTTTTATATACAGTAATACTGGCTGTTGAAAGAGCGCCGTTTAAAACAGATTTTGTCCAAGTACCGCTTATATTAACAGTGCCCGTACTTATAGGCGAATTAACAGTGGGCGCTGCTGTACACATGGCTGTAGGGCAGCTTACTGGGTTATTAAATATGTTACAGGCCGGCTGGCCATTAATAAAATCTTCGTACGTATCGCCTGCAGTGCCGTAAATATCTGACCTTGGACCGCCTATAGCTGCCTGTGGCGACATAACCGTGGTAGCGCTCATGCGTATAGGCGATGCAGCCGTTAAATTAAAAGGTGCTGCCTGCAGATCGGAAAAAGGTATATAAAAATCAATGAGAAAATCGGGGTCGCCATTATCGTTGGTAGCTGCAATGGATATCTGCGACATATCCTGCCAGTTTAAATATTGCTTTACCAAAACCGGCGATGATGTTCCATCTACATTATAAATGGCAATTCTGAAATTGGTTTCCAATACTATCTCTATTTCAAAACCGGGGTTACCATTGGTACCGGTTGTGGAAGGCAGATAATTGGGATCGGCATTGGCACCGCTGGCACCAAACTTACCGTCCGTATCCATTAAAATACTGAAGCCTTTTGAGCCCGGCATTACAGCTCCCATTCGCATCCTGAATAATACATTGCCAGCTACAGAAAAATGATGATAAACACCATTACCTGAAGAGTCGGGGACAAAATCGGAAAAAGCATGATTTGGGCCACGCCTTAAATCGCCAAAGGGCTCAATGGAATACGCCTTAATTCCTTTAAAGGCAATTTCAGCATTAGTTACATCATTGGTACCAAAACCGGTTGTAGTTAGTGATGTATATCCATCTGCATTGGGGTCTAATACCAACCTGCCTGCTGCAACGGTAGCCGGACGGTTAATAAATCCCGAAACCTGAGATATTGACTGGAAAAAGTTAAAGCAAAAATAAAGTGCAAAAGAAAGTTTAAGGTAGTAAGTTTTCATTTTTAGGATAGGTATTTTTATAATTAGGAATAAACGCAAAAATAAAAAATTTATTGCAGAGGATGATATATCCTCCGCATCGGTTTGTGTCCCACGGAACGTTCGCTTAAACTACCGCTTTAAATTCCAATTTTCATACAAACGCCTCGGTGAATGCTCAATAGATAACGCCTCTTTTAATGTTACCATAAGCAGCTACCAAGCAAAAAAAAGCTGCCCTACTACATGTAGGGCAGCCATAACTATTTTTAGTTGATTTTTTTATTTTTTAGCAACAATTAATTTATTTTCAACAACCGTTCCTTCTTCAGTAATAATTCTAACAATATACATTCCTGCATTTAAATTTGAAAGGTCTAATCTAACATTGTTTCCAAAAATATTTCTTTTTGCTAGTACCTGCCTACCAGTAGCATCAAAAATATACAAACTGTTATTGTTAATTGGAAGATTATTAAAATTGATTACAGCGAAGTCTTTTACAGGATTAGGATAAACTTCAATATCCTGTTTCGTAGAACTAAAATTTATGGCTATTATATTCGAATACGAACGCAAGCCTGAAAATTCTACTTCTACAAGGCGATAATAATTCTTTCCAGTAACGGGCGTATTATCAAAAGTAGAATATTTAACCTCCGAATTGCTGGTACCTGTTGGTAACAAATTTGCTATTTCAGAAAAATTGATTCCATCAGTTGACCTCTCAATAATGAATTTTTTTGTATTAATCTCTTTTGTGGTTGCCCAAAATAATTGAACTTTTTGTAGTTCGGCTATTTTCTTACCATAAAACGATGTAAGTTTTATTTCCAATGGGCCCAAAGTAGGACAAGATGGATATGCTGCCGGAGTAAGAAATGCATTTAAGTACATCCTTTGTCCATTAAGTATTTCAATTCTATTTCCATTAAAATCATGATTGCCCAAATAAAATACCAATCCCCCATTACCTGCCTTAAATTTTGAAACCGAGGCTCCAAAAACAGAATCAAGCGCATTCGTATTCCCTCTTATAATCGGATAAAAATTATTTGTAGCATTGCTTCCAGCGGTTCTAAAAAATGTTTGTGTGTGCCCAGTTTGATTGGGATCATAATACCCTTCAAATTGTCCCATAGATAAATCTGCATTGCTGTAAAAAACATTATTACTTAATGAGGTATTGGTATTACCATTTATTCCTAAGCTAGATTGAAATCTTCCATTAAATGCGTTTTCATAGGTGGGAATTGAATGGCATTCTGCAAGAAAATTGCCCCCTTGCACCGTTACAAATTTTCTAATAGAATCAATTATGCTATTAATAGATCCATTACCGCCGTCGTTATGAGGCTCAGATGCAAACGTAAAACAATTCGCAAAAAGATTAGTAGCCGTAGAAACTATTGCATAATTGGTGGTTGGAATACCAGCATTAGTCATAAAACCTTCTTGAATAGCTGCTTTTCCGCCATCATTTAGTATGGCAGCTTTAGGAATATTTCCTAGCATTTCGTAACGAATATCTACATTTACAGGCGATGTAGTTCTGTATATATTTACCCTGTTTGATGCTGTCTGCGCATTATTAAATGTATTGATAAAGCTTCTAATACCACTCGTATCGGTTGCATAAATAACAAAGGGCCCAGCTTTAAAGTCTCTTAAACTTGAAGCCACAAAAGTTGGATAAAGTCTTTCAGCGTTTACCGAAAAATCAATTGCATCATGGGCTTTACCCGAAGCAATTACCCATTTTAAATTTACGTTTCTGTTTAACAATGTAATAATTAAACCATAAGCCTTCAGGTTAAAATACCCCGGATTTGACTGGTTGGTATTATCCATAGCAATAACCAAAGATCCAGCTGGCATTAAATTGATGTTGGGAGTAGGAAATGGTAAATCCCTATTTTGTGCGTTTACAGCATTGCTGAATAAAAAAATGACAAATAGAAAAATTACAGATGAATGTTTAAAAGATTTCATAAAAATGATTTTGGTTTTAATTACTCATAAATATTATATGACAGCACATAATAAATATAAAAAAACTGGTAGGTATCATTTAAATATTGGATAGTATTAGGGATATCCGCTAAGTAAATAGTAATTCCTGATGCAAATGTAACAAAAAAAACAATTCGAATAGTAAAATTACTACAAAATAAAAACAATTTAATTTATAATTCCATATAAATTGCTGTTTAAAGTAGACAATTATTTTATAAAATATTAATAATCATTTTATTATTTAAGCTGTATGCCAATAAAAAAAAAAAATATTTTCTTAGGTTTTTGTCCCCTCCAAGAGCTGTTTGGGAGATTATAGATAAATAAATTCAAATCACAAGTAAAATTGTAAGGCTGGTATTCATATAAAATTCAATCAATGTAATAGCGATAAAATCCTTAAGGGATGACGTTATTACTAATATCACCCCTTAGAGGCCTATTAAAAATGCTTTATTTTACTATATTAATTGCTTCCCTTCTGGATTAAAAGCAGCATAATAAATCTTCCGAACAATTGTGCTGTGGAGTAGAGTAGGCAAGGGCATTTCAGCCCAAAGCATTAATAAGACCCCAAAAAATTAAGCTATCTATTTTATTAATTCAAATATTTGCTGACCATGCATGTATGCACAAAAAAAAGCCCTCTTTTGGAAGGCTTTCACAGATGTACTGCATTTTTTGGTTTTTTAACGATATTGGAATGGTTTCGCTTTAGATATTGGATTTAAAGCTTTTCGGTCTAATTGGATAATGTAAAAGTGCAACTTTATTTTAACGGGCATTGTAGCTGGCTGTATATAATGGTTGTAGAAGTTTTTCGGTGTTTGTAGTAAATTGGGCTATTGGCAGTTTAAGCAACTTATTTACAATTTGATTTAAGCAACTCATTTCACTCAAAGCAGGTAAGTAAGGCAAAGGAAATCTTATAAACCCAATTACATCTTGCCAATCGTCAGGCTTTATTACTGAAAGGATGATCTGCTTCATCAGCGTTTTCTGCGGGGTAATATTTTACTGCTTACTAAACAAAGAAATCTGTGTATATTTTTTTAACCATAAGAAACACAAGGAACACAAGGATAAGACACGCAAAGGTCACAAAGAAATCTGTATATATTTTTTTAACCACAAGAAACACAAGGGACACAAGGATAAGACACGCAAAGCACACAAAGAAAAAAGAATAATTTATAAATTTCGCCAAACATCAAGACAGTAAAAGTTCACACAAACTCCCCCAACCTCTTGAACCTCTTGAACCTCTTAAACCTCTTAAACCTTTTAAACCTTTTAAACCTATTCAACCTATTCAACCTCTTCAACCCTTTCAACCTCTTCAACCCCTCATATCATCTGCTTCGCCTTCAACTCCAAATATTTATTAATTGCATTCACGGTGAGGTTTTGCGGGCTGCTTAGTACCGATAAGATACCATATTGCTGCAGCTCTTTTACCACCATGCGTTTTTCGTAAGCCAGTTTATCGGCAATGGTTTTTACATACACATCTTCTACATTGTGTGCAGTAGCGCCAGATAGTTTGGTGAGCTCTGTATTTTCAAAAAATATGACCAATAACAAATGATGCTTGGCTATGGAGCGTAAATAATTCACCTGTCGTTTTAGCCCGTTCAACGATTCGAAGTTGGTGAAGAGTATCAAGAGGCTACGCTGCTTTAGTTTGTTGCGCACCTGCATGTACAACATTTCATAATCGCTTTCCATAAAATTGGTAGCTTCTTTGTGTAGCACTTGCACAATTTTTTCTCGCTGCACTGGTTTTCTATCGGCAGCTATTATACTGCCCATTTTATCAGAAAAACTAATGAGACCAATCTTATCTTGCTTTTGCAAACAGATATTGCTCAGTGCCAGCGTTGCGTTGATGGCATAGTCAAGCAAACTCAATCCATAAAAAGGCATTTTCATTAAGCGGCCTTTGTCTATTACACAATAAACCTGCTGGCTTTTTTCGTCGGTATAATTGTTTACCATCAGCGTGCCTTTGCGAGCAGTAGCTTTCCAATTGATGGTACGTATATCATCGCCACTTACATAATCTTTTATTTGCTCAAACTCCATGCTCTGCCCTATCTTACGCATACGCTTACTCCCCTGCTCGCTGGTGGTTGCTTGCGCTATCAGTGCATACCTGCCCAGTTGCGAAAATGCGGGGAACACACTTACAGATTCCTCCGCTGCTATCACTTGCCTACGCTGCACTAGCCCTAGTTGCGATTGAAAATAAAGAATGATGTTTCCAAATTTGTAAATGCCTCGCTGGGTTGGTCTAATGGTATATTTTATCTGGGCATTTTCTTTTGGTTGCAAGGTTCTTGCCATGTGCATATTGCGCTCTTGCATTTGCATAGGCAACTCATCTATCAATTGCAAGTGTATGGTAAACGACATTTTGTTTATGATATCTATCTGCACCAAGTTGTCTTCGCCATTGCTTAAGCGCTCGCTTACTGTACGGCTTGCAGTGGGTGGCTTGGCAGACAAGAAAATAAAAAAATAATCGGCCAGCACAAGCAATACTACCACCACAAAAATTGTATTGGCAATAGAATACAAAGGGGTATAAAAAAAGGAAACAATATATAAAAAAATACAAACCCCCATGGCTATATAAAACCGAAGGGTAATAAAAAAATCAATGATGTATTTTCTATATGGAGTCATTATTATTTCTCGCTATTTATTTTCCCGCAGATATCTCAGATTTCCACAGGTGTTTATTTACTTTATTTTTTCCCGCATTTTTTTTTCCGCAGATATCTCGGATTTCCACAGATGTTTATTTACTTTATTTTTTTCCGCATTTTTTTTCCCGCAGATATCTCAGATTTCCACAGAAGTTTATTTACTTTATCAAACCTTTTTACTTTATCAACTCTATTTACTTTACCTACTCAAAATTTCCAAACTTTTTGAACCTCTTAAACCTTTGAAACTTTTTCAACCCTTCAACCACCTTCAACCCTTCCCCCCCTACCTCGGTACTTCAATCGTCTTCAAAATATTTTCTATCAATTCATCCGGCGTTATACCTTCCATTTCTTTTTCTGGCGAAAGCATAATACGGTGGCGAAGTACATGCGGTGCCATTTGTTGTACATCTTCTGGTATGATAAAGTTTCTACCCTTTAGTGCTGCAGTAGCTTTGGCAGATTTTAGTAGTGCAAGCGAAGCCCTGGTAGATGCACCCAAATACAAGGATGCATGGTTTCTTGTTTCGTGTACAATGGCAGCAATGTATTCTACCAACTTCATATCTACAGTTATATTTTGTACTACTTCTCTGTACTTGGCTATTTCAGTGGTAGATAACAATTTGTTTACATTTTGCAACAATTGGTTTTGTGTTTTACCTTCTTGCTGTGTAAGTATTTGTACTTCTTCTTGCAAAGTTGGGTAGCCTATTTCTATTTTAAATAAGAAACGATCTAGTTGTGCCTCTGGCAAGCGATAAGTACCCTCCTGCTCTATCGGGTTTTGTGTAGCCAATACAATAAATGGATATTGCATTACATGTGTAGCGCCATCCACCGTTACTTGTCGTTCTTCCATTACTTCAAAAAGTGCCGACTGTGTTTTTGCGGGTGCACGATTTATTTCATCTATCAGTACGATATTGCTAAATATGGGACCTGCTTTAAAATAAAATGTACCTTCTTTGGGATTAAAAACAGAAGTGCCTATTACATCGCCAGGCATTAAATCGGGTGTAAACTGCAAGCGAGAGAAATCTACGTCTATTATTTTTGCAAGTAATTTAGAGGCCAGTGTTTTGGCTACACCGGGTACGCCTTCCAGCAACAAATGCCCATCACAAAAAAGCCCTATGAGCAGCAGGTCTACTACTTTTTGTTGCCCTACAATTACTTTGGCTATTTCTGCTCTTATTTCGTGTAGCTTGCCATTGAGTTCTGTTACAGGGCTGCTTTCTTCAAAAAAGTTTTCTTCCATTGATATTTATTTTTAATTTTTTTATATAATTGAACCACAAAGACAGAAAGAAAAAAAGTAACACAAAGAAAACAAAACTATACCCTCCTTTGGTACTCCTAGAAAAACTTGGTGGACCTTTTTCTTCTTAGTGCCTTTGTGGTTCTCTTCTTTGCCTTTAGTTACTGAACCACAAAGACAGTAAGTTAAAAAGTTACACAAAGAAAAAAAATGAACCACAAGGAGAGAAAGATAAAAAGTAAGACAAAAAAAACTTACATCCTTTTTATTCTGTTACCAACTCTTAGTGACCCTTTTTCTTCTTAGTGCCTTTGTGTTTCTCTTCTTTCATACCGACTTTGTGTTTCTTTTCCTTCTTAGCGCCTTTGTGGTTCCCTTCTTTCTTAGCGACTTTGTGGTTCTCTTCTTTAACTTTTGTTCTTAAAAAATTTCTCTACCAATCCATTCAATAAAAGTAATTGTTCATCGCTTACTTTTAAGCTATTATTGGCTTTTTTTATAGCCGCTGCAAGTCGGTTGGTTGTTTCTATTGGCACACCACTCTTCCTACTCAGTACATCGGCATAACTTTCATCATGTACATGTATGTTCAAAAAATATTTTGTGCGCACATGTTCATTAAAGTAGGTAATCATTTTTTCGGCTACTACCTTGTTGTCTTTTTTACTAAGGTACAATCCTGCAATTGCTTCAGCAAAAGCTATGCTTGTATTTTCTGGTGGTTTTACTATAGGTACAATTCGTTGCCTACGTTTGCTATTAAACAAAACATATAAAAGCAATAACGCAAGGCAAATAAAAAATGCTTTTGCCAGCGGTGGGTATTTCATTAATGTGCTTATAGAAGAACCACCGCCAGCATTGTCGCCAGGCTTTGATGCAAAATTTCTTTTGCCATAAAAATTATCCCAGTAAATATGCGCTGGTGCTTCGGGCATCATCTGTAATAATTTTTGCAAGTACTTGTTATTATTTTTGGTAAGTAAAAAATAATTGCTAAGCCCCCTAGGTTCGCTGTGAAAATACATTTTTCCCTTGCCCCAAAAAAAAACAAAAAAATTGGCTTTATCAGAATCATTGTACCCTACAACACGGGCATAATCTCCATTAATTGCTGGATAAGAATTGCGGAATGGATAATAAAAATAACCATAACTTTCTTTGCTTATTGTAAATTCCTCTATAAATTTCATGGCCGTATTGCTAGGCTCCAACTTACCAAAATAGTTATTTGCTTTTGATTGTGTACAATAAATTTTAGTGAATAAACTTGTATCTATAGTGCCAGCAGAGATAAATGCTGTATTACCTTTGTACACAAAATCCAACAACGATTGGGCATCTCTTTCGTTTACATAAAAACTGCGGCTTACATTAAAATACAAAGAAGCTGTATCGCTATCCCATCCGTAATTATCAGCAAATTCTTTCTTGCTAATTTCTATCTTTTTTTGTGGGTAAGCATTTTGCAACATTGCATATGCTACAGAAGTACCAAATGGGCGGTTATCTGTGTACCCAAAACTTTCCCTTAAGTCTGGCATTTTAGACACTTTGCTTTTGCAAGCCTGCATAGCGGCAAACAATAAAAAAAATGCAATGATATGATGTAACCTTTTATTCAACTGCTATACTTTGTTTAAAAATTCGTTGTACTTAAATTCTATTTTATCGAATGCTTCTTTTCCTATAGCAAAATTACCATACCATATATATTCGTAATACAAAGCAAGCGATGCAAAATCGTTTCGTTTGGCTTCTGGCAATTCTGCTACATACATACTATTTGTCTTATCCGCAGCAAATCGTATCAAATCTTTTTCATTGAGGGCTTGCAATGCTTTTAAAAACAAATAACGCATAGCCAATCGAATATCTCCTGTTGCATATGCTTTTTTGTAAAGCCGATGAAAATCATTGTCCATATTATGGTCTTCCTCTTCTTCCACAATTTCTGCAATTGCTTTTTTGCTGGCTTTACCAAATATCCCTTTGCTTAAAAAGAGTTTAAAAATGATGAATGCTACAAAACAAGCGGCCAGTGTCCACAAAATAACTTTCAAAAAAGTAGAATTAAAAAAACGCTCTGTGGCAGAAAAGCCTTCATTTAAATTTTGGCCTTGTCTCGAAACTTCTCTTGATTGCTTTTTATTTTTGTTTTCCCTATCCTTTAAAAGGCTATCCAAATTTTTTATCCAAGCATATTTTTTGCTATTTTTCCAAAGGGCAAGTGAATCTTCATTCAATACAAAATTGTTGAAATCAATCAGCGTATCTCCCAATACATCTTCTCCAAATGTGCCGTTCTTGTTGTTAGCAGTTTCTTCATCTGTTTCTGCAGGAGGTTCAGCAATGCTGTTTTCTATAATGGCATTGCTATCTTCTTGCACATACCCATTATCCTGCGCCCAAGAAACGGCATTAAACATCAACAAAGCAACTATGAAAATTATTTTTTTATACATCGTTCTCTTGCAATCGAGATACGATGCCATCTTTCTTTAAAAAATATCCTTTTCTACTGAGTAAAATAGGCCATACAACAAAGTACCAAACAATAAGTGCCAATGAGCTTCCCAGAATAAGCAAACTCACCCAAACCGGCATTCCGTCTGGCTTGCGATCGTATGTATCGCTCATGAGTTGTGTAATATAGCTTTCTAAAAAAGCGGCCAATATAAAAAATGGAACAAGACAAATTAATATTTTGGCAGCATCTTTTGCATTCCGTTTAAATGATTCTGTTCTTGAGTATGTACCAGGAAACAACATGCCATTTGCCAAAACCAAACCTGCAGCACCGGCAATAACGATGGAGGCGATTTCTATTGTGCCATGAATCCAAATAACGAGAATTGATTTTATACCAAGCTCATTGGCAAAAAACATGTGTTGAAAAGTACCCAGCATAATCCCATTACCCCATAAAAAATATATGGTAAAAATGCCCGCTGTAAATCCACCGGCAAAAGTAAAAAATGCCACTTTAATATTGTTAAAAGCTATTCTCACAAACATATTAAAACGGTTCTCTTCTTTGTACACACCAAACGGATCGCCTTTGGCTATATTATCTTCTGTCATACGCACATAATCATCACCCAGTATGCCTCTCACAAAATCGGGATTGTTTATAGAAGAAAATACACCTATGCCTACAAACAGGCAAAAAATAATGGTTGTAAATAAAAAAGTACGGTGGTGCCTTCTAATAATAAGCGGTAATTCATACTTCCAAAAAGAAAAAACCCGGGAGTATTTTTCTTTTTTGTTCTTGTAAATATTTTGGTAAACACTTGCCGCCAATCCATTAATCCATTTGGTGGCTTTGCTTTTGGGGTAAAAGGTTTTGGCATAAGCCAAATCGTCCATAAGGGTTATAAACCGCTCCGATGCTTCATCAGGGTCGGTCGTTTCTTCCTGTTGGTAGGCTTTCCATTTCTCCGCATTCTTCTTAATAAACATTGCCTCCCTCATAAAATATTAAATCTAACCTTAAAGTTTTTTATTAGGATACAATTTCATCCTTTTTTCCATAATAAAAAAATATGCTTTTTTGCCATTTCCATCTTTCTTGCATGTATATTGCAAAACGCTATGGGTACAGTACAAATAAATACGGCTTTTAATGTAGGATTAGATTTTGAAATAGCCCCCTTTCACAAAAGGTTATTGGCTTACATCATCGATTTCGCCATTATGGTTATTTACTTGTATTCGATGAAATTTTTCTTGTATGAAGTACTCAATCTCTCTCTTGACAACAGTGCCGGCTTCGATATATTGATTATATCGGTTCCAATGCTTTTTTATTCGTTGCTTACAGAATTACTGATGAATGGGCAAACCATCGGTAAAATGATCATGCGCATTAGAGTCATAAGTTTAGAAGGAGGCGAACCAACCTTTGGGCAATTCCTTTTACGCTGGATAACGAAATTTTTTGAATGGCCTTTTCTGTTTGGTTATATATATACCACTAACTATTCATTGGTAGGGTATATTTTTGTAACCTGTTTTTTTGGTATTGCGGTGGTGGTAACCGTACTCGTTACCAAAAAAAACCAACGCTTGGGCGATTTGGCTGCCGGCACAGTGGTGGTAGATGCAAAATCGTTTATGAGCATAAACGATACCATTTTTGTGAATGTGAACACGAGCAACCACAAAGTAAACTTTCCGGAAGTTATGCGACTTTCAGACAATGATATCAATACCATAAAAACAGTACTTACGCAGGCACGCAAAAACCACAACCACGATATTTGTATGCGGGTAGAGTATAAAATAAAAGAAGTACTTAAAATACAATCTACCCTTTCATCCATCGATTTTTTGGAAACGCTCTTAGAAGATTATAATTATTTGGCCACAAAAGAATAAGTGAATCGAAATCACTTTTCTATTCATCTTCATTTTACATGATCTGGACAAGCCAGAACCAAAGAGAAATAAAGAATGATGAGTTGTTTTTTTTATTTTTCCGGTGAACCATTAGCCACACTATATAACAACGAGTAGTAAAAAATATCTTGCCAATATTACGAAAATTTAAGGGGCGAGGTACTACAAGCAATATGAATTATTTACCAAATGCAATATATTTATTTTTTGCCGAGAAGGCGGGAAGGCGTTTTTTAGAAACAAGGCGGGAAGGAAAATGCTTTGCATTTTATAGCCCTAACCTGCAAAAGCCAGCACCAAAGAGGAATAAAGAATGAAAAGTTGGATTTTTTATTCTTCCTCTGAAACCATCACCCAGACTATATTACAGCAAGTAGTAAAAAATATCTTGCCAAAACATACGAAGATTTAAGGGGTTAGGTACTAACCTGAACAAGCCAGAAGCAAAGAGGAATAAAGAATGAAAAGTTGGTTTTTTTATTTTTCCGGTGAACCATTAGCCACACTATATAACAACAAGTAGTAAAAAATATCTTGCCAATAACACGAAAATTTAAGGGGCTAGGTTCTAAATGCCCCAGTAAGTCCTACTAAAATTGAAATTAAAAGCATTAGTACAAAAAATCCCAAAAAGATTATAAAAAGAATACCTGTTATTTTAAAGTAAGAATTGAGTTTTCTCATCCCTTGGTTAAAAAAACCTTGGTTGCTTGCATCCAATCCCAATTTTAGATTTTTTGCAGCATTGTACAACGCTATATTAAGCAATAAAGTTAAACCGCCCATTATAACTACTGTAAACAAACTGGTACCTACTACTGTTTCTACATTTTCTATACCATATTTGCTGGCTTTTCCTATTGCCAACATAGTAGTAAGAATAGTAATCCCGAGGCCTGCAAAAGCTACTATGGCATATATATTAGCCCATTTAGCAATTTCTGTAAGTTGAGTTTTTGTTTCATCTGTTATTTGCAAATCCAACAAATCGTTGTCTTTTATTAAATCCATAGAATTATTTTATAAGGTTTTAACCATATTAAAAATAGAATAAGCCAAAGAAAGAATGCTGATGACTGTAGTAATAATGAAAAACAATTTTAAAGAGCCAAAGGCTTCATTCATATCTAGCACATTTTCTGTAGTTAAAGCAGATTTCATTTTTGTGGAAAACTTATATAAAAAATAATATACCACAACAAAAAAAACCACCACTACTACAATGATAGCTATTAAAACGCCCCCTCCAAATTCTGCCAAACTTCCAAAACTATTATCCATTTTACCAAGCACACCCATCATTAAACTACCCCCTAAAATACCAAAGAGTAAAACCAACCCACCTATTATAAACATGGATAGAGAAATAAACTTTGTCCATTTAGATGTTTCCACTAGCAGTTGCCTTACTTCGCTATCTACCTCCAAGTCTAAGGCAGACAATTGATCATTCTCATTATTTTCCATAACCGAACCTCTAATTTAATACGCAATAAAAATTAATAGCACCATATTATAATTATCTACCCTGCCTCATAGCTTCATTCATAATAAATGTACCAAAAAATGCAAATGCAAGTATCATTGTTAATAAAACCAAGCCACCAATAATTAACCCTATAATGGAGCAAACCCTACCCGCTTTCAAGTTAGAATAACTTGCAGCAGAATACATTTCTGGATTTTCTTTGTAAAGCTTAAGGTCTTTGTTTGCAAGTACCAAACCTATGATTCCACAAATAACACCCACAACTCCGTAGCAGAATCCTCCTAAAATAGAAATGATTCCAAGAACAAGGGATGCGGTGGCGTTGGGTAAATTTGCAGGTTGGTTAAAATTGTTAGACGATAATTGGTTTTGTTGATCAGTCATAAAGTTAGTTTAAGTTGTTAGTTTGTTTAGATAAGAAAGTAAGATAATAATAAAAATGAAAGGAATGCCAAATTTTATAAATTTTTGCATATTTACGAGTTTTATTCTGTTGTTAAAAACCACCATAAAAAGAAAAATAAGCACAGGCAATAACGCAGGATATAGTTTTATGCTGTTCATAAAATCGCCTTTTAAAAGCGCTACCATGCTTCTTTGTATCCCACAGGTGGGGCATTCAACCTTAAAAACTGCTTTTATTAAACAGGGCAATTGGTGCGCATCCAACCAAGAAATAATATTTAATAATTGAAAGTGCATGTCATTTATCCATTATTAATTATTAATTTTTAATTATTAATTTTTAATATGCCCTTGCAAACATAACCCTTTCCTTACTAGGCTTTCCACTCAAAATACAAATGCCTTCTTCCTGTTTGTTATTTACAGGAATACAGCGAATCGTAGCTTTTGTTTGCTCTTTTATTTTTTCTTCTGTTTCTGCTGTGCCATCCCAATGTGCCGAAATGAAGCCTCCCTTTTCATCCAATAAAGCTACAAACTCGTCCCAAGTATTTGCTTCTCGTATATTTTCATTTCTAAAATCCAAGGCACGATCGTAAATATTCTGTTGAATTTCATCCAGCAAATTTTTCAAATAATCTGCAATGCCATCTAGTGAAATTGTTTGTTTTTCTTTGGTATCTCTACGAGCCACTTCCACCACATTGTTTTCCAAATCTCTCATGCCTAAGGCAACACGTACGGGCACACCTTTGAGTTCGTACTCTGCAAATTTCCAACCTGGTCTTGCATTATCGCTGTCATCATATTTTACACGCACACCCATTGCTTTTAATTCGGCTATCATGGCATGTGCTTTTTCATCAATCACCGGTTTGCTATCTTCTCCTTTATATATCGGTACAATTACAATTTGTATAGGCGCAATTCTTGGTGGCATTACCAGACCTTGGTCGTCGCTGTGCGCCATTATCAATGCACCAATCAAACGGGTAGATACACCCCAACTCGTAGCCCATACATATTCGAGCTTATTGTTTTTATCACTAAATTTCACATCAAATGCTTTGGCAAAATTTTGCCCTAAGAAATGCGATGTACCGGCTTGCAATGCTTTACCATCTTGCATCAACGCTTCTATGCAATACGTATCTTCTGCACCTGCAAAACGTTCGCTAGCCGTTTTTACACCAATAATTACGGGCACAGCCATGTATTGTTCTACAAAATCGGCATATACATGTACCATTTTCACGGTTTCTTCTACCGCTTCTTCCCTGGTAGCATGTGCAGTATGTCCTTCTTGCCACAAAAATTCTGCCGTGCGCAAAAACAAACGAGTCCGCATTTCCCAGCGCACTACATTTGCCCATTGGTTTATAAGCAAGGGCAAATCCCTATACGATTGTATCCAACCTTTGTAGGTGTTCCAAATAATGGCTTCGCTGGTTGGGCGTACCACCAATTCTTCTTCCAGTTTTGCCTCAGGATCTACTATTAATTTTCCTTTGTTATTTGGGTCCGCTTTCAAACGATAATGGGTAACCACGGCACACTCTTTTGCAAAGCCCTCTGCATTTGCCTCTTCGGCTTCAAACAAACTCTTGGGTACAAACAATGGAAAGTAAGCGTTTACGTGGCCGGTATCCTTAAACATTTTATCTAATTGGTCACGCATATTTTCCCACAATGCATATCCATAGGGCTTTATCACCATGCACCCTCTCACCGCAGAGTGATCTGCCAATTGACTTTTTACCACCAATTCGTTGTACCATTCCGAGTAATTATCGGCTCTTTTTGTAAGTTCTTTGCTCATGCTTTAAAATATTAAGTACTAAGTATTGAGTATTAAGACTACGCTTCAATAATCAAACTTATTTTTATTTTTCTTATGTCTAAAATCTTGTGTCTTGTGTCTATAATCTTATGTCTTGTGTCTATAATCTTATGTCTTGTGTCTATAATCTTATGTCTTGTGTCTATAATCTTATGTCTTTTCTTTTTGTCCAAACAAAGAAGCAGCAATATTGAGCTTCAGTGGTCCCGTAATTACGGGATTCAACATGATATCTTTGCTGAGCTTTAATTGTGCAACTTGGAATGCAGCGAAGATAAGACTTGAAAGTAAAAATTAGACCATATAAAATTGAAAAAATGGCTATATCAATTAAAATTTCGTTTTTATAAATTTATAGAAATGGCTTACTTTTACCTGATGAAGCTCACATTACAATATTTAAGTGATTTTGATGGCAATACCAAAGCCGTACAATTGCCTATAAATGATTGGCAAAAAGTATTGGCTAGGCTTAAAGAGTATGAGCAAACCTTAAAGTTAAAATCTTCTTTGGAAGAAGCATTTGAAGAAGTAGCATCATTAAAAAAATCTAAACAAACAAAACAAACACTAACAGATTTTTTGAATGAATTATAATGTTATACCAACAGCTAAATTTAAAAAGGAAGCAAAACGGTTAATAAAAAAATACCCTTCACTTAAAAATGAACTTCAGAAGCTAAATGAAGTTCTACAAACCAATCCCACAATAGGAACTCCGTTGGGTAATGATGCCTTTAAAATTAGAGTTGCCATAAAAAGTAAGGCCTCTGGCAAAAGTGGTGGGGCAAGAATCATCACCTATCATATTTCAAAAAATAAAGAAATTTATTTACTTACCATTTATGATAAAGCAGCATACGAAAGCATAGATGATAAAATATTGAAGAAAATTATCAACAACATTCATGCAAAATAAAATAATTTCATATATCACAAAGCAGTCTCAATACTAACATCTAACTACTCAATACTAAAAATGGATATTCAATTTAACAAAAACGAAGACGAACAAAAACTAGCCTGGGGTGCTATAAAAAAACAGCTAGAAAAAATATACGAAGGCGGCGGTTTAAAAAGCCAAGCAAAGCAAAAAGAAAAAAACAAACTGGTAGCAAGGGAGCGTATTGCATACCTGTGCGATGCAGATAAACCTTTTGTAGAAATTGGTGCCTTTGCGGGCTTTGGCATGTATGAAGAATATGGTGGTTGCCCCGCAGGTGGAACTGTGAGCGGTATTGGCTATGTAAGCGGCAGGCAATGTGTAATTTTAGCAAATGACCAAACGGTAAAAGCCGGGGCTTGGTTTCCCATAACTGGTAAGAAGAATTTGCGTATGCAAGAAATTGCCATGGAAAATCATTTGCCTGTAATTTATATTGTAGATAGTGCGGGTGTTTTTTTACCCATGCAAGATGAAATTTTTCCAGACAAAGAACATTTTGGGAGAATATTTAGAAACAATGCTAAAATGAGTGCCATGGGCATTACACAAATTGCAGCCGTTACGGGTGCATGTGTAGCGGGTGGCGCATACCTACCCATCATGAGCGACGAAACCTTGATGGTAGAAGGTGCAGGCTCTATTTACTTAGCAGGACCATACCTTGTAAAAGCTGCCATAGGTGAAGATGCAGATGGCGAAACCCTTGGCGGAGCAGCTACACACAACGAAATAAGCGGCATTGCAGATTATACTTTTAAGACAGAAGAAGAATGTTTGGATAGGGTAAAAAGAATCATCAGTAAACTAGGGCGGCCAGATACAGCAGGCTTTGATAGGATTGAATCAATAGCTCCAGCAAAAAAAGCAGCAGAGATATATGGCATTATTGCCAGCGATAACAGCAAACCTTATGATGTGGTCGAACTCATAAATTGTGTAGTAGATGCCGATAGTTTTGATGAATTTAAACAAGGCTATGGCAAAACAATTGTATGTGGTTATGCACGAGTAGATGGCTGGGCGGTAGGTATTGTAGCCAACCAGCGCCTAATCGTAAAAAGCAAGAAAGGAGAAATGCAACTGGGTGGTGTGATATACAATGACAGCGCAGATAAAGCGGCCCGTTTTATTATGAACTGCAATCAGAAAAAAATACCCTTGGTTTTTTTGCAAGATGTAACCGGCTTTATGGTAGGAAGCAGAAGTGAGCACAGTGGTATTATAAAAGATGGTGCAAAACTGGTAAATGCCGTAGCCAATTCCGTGGTACCAAAAATTACCATCATTACCGGAAACTCATACGGAGCGGGCAATTACGCCATGTGTGGCAAAGCATACGACCCAAGATTCATTTATGCTTGGCCTTGCGCAAAAATAGCAGTTATGGGTGGCGACCAAGCAGCCAAAACGATGTTGCAAATACAAGTAAGTGCCATGAAAGCGAAGGGGCAAGAAGTAACTCCCGACGAAGAAAAAATAATACTAGAAAAAATAACCGATAAATATACGGAGCAAACTAAAGCACCATACGCAGCTGCACGCCTTTGGGTAGATGCCATTATAGACCCGGCAGAAACAAGGAATGTAATTAGCGAGGGCATTGCTGCAGCAAATCACAATCCTAAAATGGCAAAGTTTAAGGTGGGGGTTTTTCAGGTGTAGGAGCAGTTGGTCCCGCAATTCTGCGGGAGCAATGTGCAGTTAGCAAAAAGCAAGGAAACTTAAAATACATTTTTTGTAATAAAACAAAATGATTCAATAAAAATTTTGAACAAAAACAACTAGTTGAAAAAATTAAAACCACTATTAAAAGTAGGAGGAAATGAAATGGATACAAATTGTAACCCTTTTAAAACAATTTAGCTATGATTGATTTAAGTAAAAAAATTATTGGCTTAATAGAGATATCAAGAATTCGTGTAGCGGGCTATGTTAATTTTTCTATGGTAACAACCTATTTTGAAATTGGGAAAATGATAGTAGAAGATTTACAGGCAGGAGAAAATCGTGCTAATTATGGCGCACAGCTTTTAAAACAAGTTTCCATCGACTTAAATTCTAAAATAGGGAAAGGTTTTTCTGTTCAAAACCTCGAAAGAATGCGCACTTTTTATTTGGTATATTCAAAATCCTCAAACGAGTTGAGGAATTCTGAAATATTTCAAAAATCCTCAACAGTAAAACCATAGCAAACTAATTATAGAGATGAGCAAAATAACTTTATACACAGACGGTGCAGCCCGTGGTAACCCAGGTCCAGGCGGTTATGGGGTGGTATTGATGTATGGCACCCACAAAAAAGAATTGTCGCAAGGTTTTAAACATACTACCAATAACAGAATGGAGTTGTGGGCCATTATTGCTGGGTTGGAAGCTATTACAAAAAGAGAAATACCAGTTACGATTTACAGCGATAGCCAATATGTGGTAAATTCCATAAACAAAGGATGGTTAGAAACTTGGATGAAAACCAATTTTAAAGGCGGCAAAAAAAATCCTGATTTGTGGAGACAATACCATGCTCTGGCAAAACATTTTACGATAAATATTGTATGGGTAAAAGGGCATGCAGATAATCCTTACAACAACCGTTGCGATGAATTGGCTACTGCTGCAGCAGATGGAAAAGACTTATTGGTAGATGTGGAATATGAGAAGAGCTAACTAAATTTATCGGGCTTTTTTACACTTAGATAAAACATGAAAAAAGTTTTGCTTCTGAATGGCTCCCGACATGCATGTCGGGGACACGTATGGGATAGAAGTGAAAAGCTTGCAACGAGGCACGAGTGAGCACTTGTAAAGTAAAGCCCTAACAAATACTTAATAAATTAAAAAAAGCAAGCAGCCTCAAATCATACCAACCTGAAAATAAAATAGGTCTACAAAATTCGTTGTTTTCATTGTTATCGCTGTTTCGCTGTGTGAAATATTAAATCACTTTGGTATAAAATAAAAAAAAATGGCTAGACACAACGATACGGGTAAGATAGGCGAAGAACTTGCTGCCATTTGGTTTGCAGCTAAAGGATATAACATACTTCACGAAAACTGGCGGCACAAAAATCTGGAAGTTGATATCATTGCATCCAAAAACAACATGTTACATTTCATAGAGGTAAAAGCCGTAACTACTTTACAATATGGACAACCAGAAGATAAAATAAGTGAAAAAAAGATTAGAAATCTCATCAATGCATCGGAAGAATATCTTTACCAAAACCCCCAATGGCAGCGAATTCAATTTGATGTACTTTCTATAACAATGCTCCCAAAAAAGGAGATTGAATATTTTTTGATTGAGGATGTTTATGAGTGAAGAATGATGAATGAAGAATGAAGAGTGATGAATGAAGAGTGATGAATGAGGAGTGTATAATGATGAAGGTGCAAGTTTTTTTTTGAATTAATAATATTTAAATTATGGAATAAACTATACAAATTGCAAGAGCTATTAACTAACTTCTATCAACTAACTTCTATCAGATAACTTCTAATTCCAAACTCATAATTCCTAACTCCTCATTCCTAATTCCTAATTCCTAACTCTTTACAATCTTCAACCCCTCTACCCTACCAATCATTTTTTCTACCATTTTAAAAGTTGCCGGGCAATAATCTATATTTTGTTTGTGCACATGAGCATACTCCACAAACTTTTTCTTTTTCAAATGAGGAAACCCTGCACAATCTTCGGGGCGTACGGAGTAAATGCTGCATTTATTGTCTTTCAAATTTAAGAACTGGCAGGGTTGTGTGGTGTTTACCCAATCGCCGTTGCGTACTTTTTCGAGCCATTGGGTTTTAAATTCTTCAATCGTTTGTCCAAAATGGGCAGATACCCTTTTTAAATCTTTAGGCGTAAATGTGGGTGTCATTTTTTTACAACAATTTGCACAACTCAAGCAATCCACTTCTTTCCAAACTTCTTCATCTAAAACTGCTGTTAATTTATCTATCCCTTTTATGGGCGCTTTTTCCATTTTATTTAAAAATCTTCTAAAGGATTTTCTTTTAATAGTTAAGTTTCTTTTGAACGACCTGAAATTTACCGGCAGCATAGTTTTTATTGAGGGTATGAAAATTTATTCGTTGCGAAAATAATCTTTAATTATATTGTACAATCATGTTTAGAAAATCTATAGTAAATTAATTATGTGGGACGCTTATAAAAAGGGATACAAAGCTTGGTTACGGCTAGAGAAGTCTTTATCGGATAATTCTGTAGCCGCTTATTTACATGACGTAGAGCGCCTCACCGATTTTTTACAAATAACAAAAGACCTCAAAAAACCTGATGCCATAGTATTAAAAGACTTAGAGAAGTTTACCAAATGGATAAATGAATTAGGGATGACAAATGCATCTCAAGCAAGAATGATTTCTGGCCTTCGTAGCTTTTTTAAGTATTGCTTAATTGAAGAAATTATAACGATAGATCCAGCCGCATTATTGGAAGCACCAAAAAGCCAACGCAAATTACCCGATACCTTATCCTTTGAAGAAATAGAACAAATAATAGCTGCAATAGACTTAAGTAAACCAGAAGGAGAGCGAAACAAAGCTATTATAGAAACGTTATACAGTTGCGGTTTAAGGGTGAGCGAACTGGTAAATTTAAAGATAAGCCTTTTGCATCTCGATGTGGGCTACATAAGGGTTACGGGAAAAGGCGATAAGGAAAGATTGGTACCAATAGGCACAGACGCTATAAAATATATCGGTATTTACAAAAACAATATCCGCAATCACCTGAATATAAAAAAAGGAGAAGAAGATATCCTATTCTTAAACCGGCGTGGAGCAAGACTTACGAGGGTTATGATTTTTTTAATATTGAAAGATTTGGCTACAAAAGCGGGTATTACAAAAAAAATTTCTCCCCATACTTTTCGTCATTCATTTGCAACTCATTTGGTAGAAGGTGGTGCAGATTTAAGAGCTGTGCAAGAGATGCTCGGACACGAAAGTATTACCACTACAGAAATATACACTCATTTGGATAGGGAGTTTTTGAGAACCACCTTGCACCAGTTTCATCCTGCATTCAAATAGTTGCCACTGCATTCTTCATTGTAAAGATGGCTGCATAAATATTAAGTGGTTTCAGATGCAATATCATGTTGGGGAATAACATTTGGTTGCACAACTTCTTTTTTTCTTAACCTCCTGCGGTAATTCTTATAAATACTTTGCCATTTAAGTTGCAACACACCAAAAATACCTTCTTTTATAATACCCTTATTCATTTTACTTGCACCCAATTTTCTATCTCTAAAAGTAATAGGAACTTCTTTTATTTTAAAGCCAAGTTTCCAAGTGGCAAATTTCATTTCTATTTGAAAGGCGTAGCCCACAAAACTGATTGTATCTAGATTTATGGTTTGTAAAACAATTGCTTTGTAACAAACAAAACCAGCCGTAGGATCTTTTACAGGCATAAACGTAATGAGCCGGGTGTATAAGGAAGCACCTTTAGATAAAGCTATACGATTGGTTGGCCAATTTTCTACTGCCCCACCCTTTACATATCGAGAACCAATGGCAATATCAGCGCCATTTGTACAGGCTTCATGTAGTCTTACAAGATCAGCCGGATCATGAGAAAAATCTGCATCCATTTCAAAAATATATTCATACCCTCGTTTGAGCGCCCATTTAAATCCATGGATGTAGGCAGTACCCAGACCAAGTTTACCCTTTCGCTCTTCCAAAAATAATTGATTGGGAAATTTACTAAACAATGACTTTACGATGGCAGCAGTACCATCTGGCGAACCATCGTCAATAATGAGTACATCAAATCTATCAGGTAAGTTTAATACCTTTTCTATGATTGCCTCAATATTTTCTCGCTCGTTGTAAGTAGGTATAATTACAATTTTATCCAATGTCGTTATAGGTGTTTGTTACAAAAATAAAATAATAAAAATAACTACTACGTTAATTTTTTAAAAATGTCATTTTTTAAGCAATGTTCGGTTAAATAGTTCAGTAACTTTCTTTTTAGTATGCATTGGAAAATCGCCTTTCATCATCCAATCATAGTATTGTGGCTCTTTTTTAAATACTTCTGTCGTAGTCATTCCTTTAAATTTACCAAAGTTAAAAACCTCTTCTCCTTTTTCATTAAAACTAAATCTACGGGCATAATCCACAATTTTTTCTTCCCCAATGCAGCCCAATATGCTATCAATTGTTGTCCCTAGTTTTTCATATTTAGCCAATTGTGCCTCAAAAACCTCAATTGTAGCGTTAATATCTACTTCTGCGCTATGGGCGTCTTCCAGCTCTTTATTACAAAAAAACTCGTAAGCTGCAGACAAAGTTCTTGGCTGCATTGAATAAAATATATGCTGCACATCTACCATTCTTCGTGTACTCAAGTCTAAATCTATCTCTGCCCTTAGAAACTCCTCCATTAAAATCGGGATATCAAACCGGTTACTGTTATAACCTCCTAAGTCACAATTTTCTAAAAATTGTTTTACTTCGTTGGATACATTTTTAAAAGTTGGTGCATCTTTTACCATTTCATCTGTAATGCCATGTATATCGCTAGATGCTTGTGGTATTGGCATTTGCGGATTGATGAGCTTTCGTTTGGTTACTCTAGAACCATCTGGCATTATTTTTACAATTGCTAGTTCTACAATTCTGTCTTTCGATAAATTCACACCCGTTGTTTCTAAGTCAATAAAAGCTATTGGTCGAGAAAGTTGCAACATATTTTTTTATTATAAAGGTTAGTATTAGGATTTGAACATGCAATATACATCTTTGATAAATCTTAAACGAATACTAATAATTTCGCCTTTTTTTCGTCAAAGCAATAGTTTAATTTATATTTGTAAAATCAAATTTATTATATCATGAAAAAAATGCTTTTAGCTGCCATCATTTTACTTACGTTTACAGCACTCGTTAGCAGTTGTGGTGCAAGCCGAAAAACTGGATGCAAGGGTACTGAAGGAATTATAAAATAAACAAGTAAATGAATTGGAAAGAATTTAAGGACGAGGTTGCATTGGAAGAAATTAAAATAAAATCTGCATTGCAACCACAAGTCATTTTTAAACACAGTACGAGATGCTCTATAAGTACCATGGCTAAAAATAGGCTAGAAAGGGCTGAGCAACCCGTAGGAATAGATTTTAATTTCCTGGATTTAATATCTTACAGGAATATATCTGCAAAAATTGCAAATGACTTTGATGTTACCCATGCATCTCCCCAAATATTAGTCATAAAAAATGGCGTATGTATTTATGACGAAAGCCATAACGCAATAAATATGGATGAAATTTTGGAAGCGGTGAATTAAGTAATATAACCCTGCTTACGCTTTTTTATAAATTGCTCCTCAAAATTGTTGCAAGAGCAAAATGCTTGCTTAAAAAAGCATGGAAGTTCGATTGTATCTCCCCTATTTATTTATCGGTTGCTGTAACTACCAACTGAAACTACATTACATACCTGCACAAGTTGACAATTGCTTCAATTGCTTCAATTGCTTGTTTTATAATAAATCATTTAAGTAACAAAAAAGCATTATTAATACAGCATTGCATTTGTATAGTGTATTTGCATTTGTATATTGATGTAAATCATTCGGTATTGGAACTTATTTCCTCTTTTAAAAGAATGCTCGAATGAAAAAAAATAGCAGCATTAATTGAATTGAAAATAAGACAATTTTTATGCGTTTTTTGTAAAGCCATATTTGCTTTTTCCCTCAACGATTCATTGTCAATATAAATTTTGGGGTATATATTAACAATGGTGAACTTGTATTTACCCTCCACAATTTCTATCTGTCCTATTGCATTGCATTGGAAATTGGAGATATTGAATTGCAGTTTTTTAGCATAAGCCAAATATGTTGTCATATAGCAACCATTTATGGCACTTAGAAAAAGATGCTCAGGCGACCATGATTTTTCTACACCCCCAAACTCAGGTGCTGTTGCTATATCTATTGTTCCCGATGCATCGCTAGCAGAAAGTATTCCAGTATTGTTATTCTGCCACTGCAGGGCTACTTCAAAAAGAAATTGCTTATCTGTTTTACCTTTCATTAAAAATATTTGTAATCCAAAATTAGTATTGCTACCAATGGTTAGTAATGATAAAAATCAGTAAGGACAATGATTGTAAAAAGAGGCAAGATAAAGTGACCGCCAAAGCAGGACAAAGCTTTAACAATGCGTGATGGGATATAATGCTATGACGCCAATGACCAGTGCCAACGGAAGAAAAATATGCATTTAGCCCCCTATAGTCATTCCAAATTTATTTCTATTATTTGTAGTAATTGGTTGCACTATTTTAGGACTGCCGTAGTAGGAATGCATCATGGCTTGTGCAGCCTGGCATACCAACAACACTTGCTTAAAATAGGAAAGCTTTTTATATATACCCACGGCGGTAGGAAAATACTTCGAAGTTGTATGCTTTTTGGCCAAGCTATCATTATTAAGATATAGTGACTAATTATCTCTTTTATTATAAATCCACAGAGACGCTGTGCTTAATGCTAGGACAGTTTTGTAAAGGATATAACTTTTTTAATAATTGTGTAACACTTACCAGCATAAAAACAACCAACTTTATGGTTAATCATTTAAATGAATAATAAGAATTATGAAAGCATATAAATTATTTGAAGAAATAAAGCTTGGAAGGGTCATTTTAGCCAACCGCATTGTAATGGCACCTTTGACAAGGAGCAGGGCTATTGACAACATACCAAATGAGTTGATGGCAGCGTACTATGAACAGCGTTCGCAAGCAGGCTTAATAATAACAGAAGGTACGTCACCATCTGCCAACGGTTTGGGCTATGCCAGGATACCCGGAATTTTTAGTAAAGAACAAGTAGAGGGCTGGAAAAAAGTAACCGATGCTGTACATGCAAAAGGTGGAAGCATATTTGTTCAACTAATGCATTGCGGCAGAATAAGCCATCCGCTCAATATGCCTACAGGCACAGAAATATTGGCGCCTTCGGCAATAAAACCTGCTGGGCAAATGTGGACGGATGCTAAACAATTACAGGACTTCCCTGTACCAAAAGAAATGACGGCCGAAGATATGATCACCACAAAAGCAGAATATGTATTGGCTGCAAAAAATGCAATGGAAGCTAAGTTTGATGGCGTGGAACTGCATGGGGCAAACGGTTATTTGCTGGAAGAATTTCTTTCGCCTGCCAGCAATACCAGAAACGATCATTATGGCGGCAGCATTGAGAATCGTTGCCGCTTTGTTATAGAAGTTGTAACAGCGGTTGCAGATGCAATTGGGAAAGAAAAAACAGGTATCCGTTTATCGCCTTATGGCGTAGCGAGCGACATGCCTCATTATACTGAAATTGATGCTACGTATGATTACCTCAGCAAACAATTGAACAGCATTGGCATTACCTACATCCATCTTACCGACCATTCAGCAATGGGTGCCCCTGTTGTACCCAATGAAATAAAACAATTGATACGCAAGAATTTTAAAAACACCATTATCCTTTGCGGTGGTTATGATAAAGAAAAAGCGGAAACTGATATAGAAAATGGCTTAGCCGACCTCATAGCTTTTGGCAGGCCGTTTATTAACAATCCAGATTTAGTGGAAAGAATGGCGAATGATTGGCCACTATCGCATAACCTGCAAATGGATTTGTTTTATACCCCTGATGCAAAGGGATATACTGATTATCCTTTTTACACAAACCCAAAAAAAACAATCACAGGAATATGAAATTAATTTTCATAGTAGCAGCATTGATGGCAGCAATATTTATAATTTCTCAAATATATTTAGTCATGTCTACACATAAAACTGAAACACAAAATTATACAGTGCTGCTTTCAAAAGATGATTTTGAGATACGATATTATCCCCCTGTTACAATGGCTACAATTACTTCCTCTGTTAAGTCGTACAAAGCGCTAGGCAGTTCTGGATTTAGAAAATTGGCCGGCTATATATTTGGAGGAAATGAGGGAGAAAATAAAATTTCCATGACGACACCTGTGCACATGGAAGTAAACGATTCTGTATCTACCATGAGTTTTGTAATGCCTTATGCTTACAATTCGAAAAATTTACCAAGACCAAACGACGAGCAGGTAATTATTAAAACTGTTGCAGATGAGTATGTGGCAGCTATTAAATTTGGTGGATATGCCTCGGACGAAGATGTAAAAACAAACACCGACAAACTAATAAAGGCATTAACTGAAAACAAGATTGGTTTTTATGGAAATTTCCGCTTATTGGTATATAACGCACCCTACCAAGCCATTAATAGAAAAAATGAAATTATTATAAACGTACATTGGCCTGTTAGCAAGTAAGTGTAATGAAAGTGATCATAATCTTTTTAATAAATTAAACTGACAGGTATAAGCGGAACAATAAAGGCATTTGTTACCTGACAGCACTAAGCGAATGGTTCGTGTCCCTACGATCCATTCGCTTCAAAAGACTACATTTTTTAATTACTCAAGTTGCCATTGTAATCAACTTCCTATTCCAAGTACAATTTTTCACTTAAGTATTATCTTTGCCTTGGTTCGTGTTCCTACTAACCATTCGCTTCAAAAAACTACATTTTTTAATTACTCAAATCGCCATTGCCGCCCTTGTTGGTATGCAGCCGTGCGTACCAACAATACTTGCTTAGAATAGGAAAGCTTTTCATATACACCAATAGCCGCAACAACTAAAATTAAAGATGCATTTTTCCATCAAATGATTGAAAGAAAATGACGAAATTACTTTTACTTAACGTAGTATTCAATAAATTTACTAAATAATAAGACAGCTAATTAAAATCATAACAGGATATAACAATGGTCACTCGCATTCATTGATTCTGCAATATTTTTACGGCACAAAAAAATAAAATACATCAATCACTAAAATACACTTTATGTCTATTCCAAATAACTATTCTTCTATTTCGCCGAGTGCTATTACCAGCGATATAAATAATTGGGTAACTCATGTAGCGGCTCAATGTGATGCGAGTGCCATTCATTGGTGCGATGGCTCGCAAGAAGAATACAATAACATGTGCCAAATGCTTGTAAAAAAAGGCACTTTCATAGAATTAAACCCCGTAAAACGACCCAATAGTTATGCATGTTTTAGCGACCCAAGTGATGTAGCTAGAGTAGAAGACAAAACATTTATTTGTAGTCGCCTAAAAGAAAATGCTGGCCCCACAAATAATTGGATGGATCCAGATAAAATGAAATCTACTTTAAATGATTTGCTATATGGATCTATGAAAGGGCGTACGCTTTATGTAATTCCGTTTTGTATGGGACCGCTTGGTTCCCCACTATCTAGGTATGGCGTACAAATTACCGACTCGGAATACGTAGTGGTAAATATGAAAATAATGACCCGAATGGGAGAAAAAGTTTTGCCATACATAGACCCAAGAAAATATGTAAAATGCCTTCACACTATTGGCGCTCCGTTGGCCAATGGTGCCAAAGATGTAAGCTGGCCCTGTAACCCCACTGTAAAATATATTTCTCATTTTCCAGATGACAGGCTGATTATTTCATACGGAAGTGGCTACGGCGGTAATGCATTGATGGGCAAAAAATGCTTTGCGTTGCGTATAGCTTCCGAAATGGGACGTGAAGAAGGCTGGTTGGCCGAACATATGCTTATTATGGGCGTAAAGGATCCTAATGGCAAAAAAACATATTTAGCATCTGCATTTCCGAGCGCTTGTGGTAAAACTAATTTTGCCATGCTTATTCCACCAAAGGATTTAGATGGTTGGAAAATAACAACAGTAGGCGATGACATTGCTTGGATACACCGTGGCGATGATGGAGGACTTTATGCAATAAATCCAGAATCGGGCTATTTTGGTGTAGCACCTGGTACAAACTACCATACCAATCCTAATGCAATGGAATCGATACGTGCCAATACTATTTTTACCAATGTGGCCATAACAGCCGATAAAGATATATGGTGGGAAGGTATGACCGAAGAGGTACCGGAGGGTTTAACAGATTGGCACGGCGTTCCTTTTGATCCAACTAGTGGAAAGCCTGCGGCACATCCCAACTCAAGATTTACTGCACATGCACAACAAAACCCTGCAATAGATGATCAATGGGATAATCCAAAAGGGGTTCCTATTGGAGGGTTTATTTTTGGAGGAAGAAGAAGCACAACGGTGCCATTGGTTTACCAATCCTTTAATTGGAATTTTGGGGTTTATTTGGCTACTACCATGGGTAGCGAAACAACTGCTGCAGCTTTTGGCGAAATAGGTAAAGTACGCCATGATCCATTTGCCATGTTGCCGTTTATGGGATACCATGTGGGAGATTATGTAAACCATTGGTTGCAATTTGGTAGAACACTACCAAATGCGCCTCGAATTTTTGGCGTAAACTGGTTTAGAAAAGACGAAAATGGTAAATTCCTATGGCCCGGCTTTGGCGAAAATACCAGGGTACTTAAATGGATTGTAGAAAGAATAAACGGCCATTCGTCTTCAATTGAAAGTCCAATAGGTTGGATGCCAAGATATGAGGATTTAGATTGGACGGGGTTAGAAAATTTTACAAAAGCTGATTTTGAAAAAATAATGAGTGTCAATAGAGAACTTTGGAAAAAAGAATTACTGTCTCACGAAGAACTATTTGCTCGTTTTTATGATAAGCTTCCAAAAGAATTTATTTTTATGAAAGAATTATTATTATCTGCTCTATGGCGCTCTCCCGAAAACTTTGGTCTACAATCTGAGCAACATTAAACTAAAAAGGGTGTTATAAAAGGATATTAATAGTTTAGCAATTAGTACAGTTTTGTTGCGGTACAACGTGCAAGTTTAGAGCGTTTAGAAGTTTAGTTTGCGTACTAAATTGCAAACTATCAATAAGACCCTTTATTTTTTATCAATATTTTCACGATGGATTGGATAACAAAGCTTTTCACCGAACAAACAGTAGCACATGCAATTCTCATTTATGGTTTGGTAATAGCTGTAGGTATATGGCTTGGCAAATAAAAAAATCTTCAGCATTTCACTAGGTGTAACTTGGGTTTTATTTATTGGTTTACTCGTTTCTTACTTAGGCATTGTTGTAAACAAAGAAACAGAAGACTTTTTACGAGATTTTGGCTTGATACTTTTTGTATATTCTATTGGCTTGCAAGTAGGACCTGGTTTTTTTGCATCATTGAAAAAAAATGCGCTAAGCAATAATTTACTAGCCTGCGCTATTGTAGTAATAGGTGTTATTATCACCCTAATTTTTAAATTTATTTCGGGCAATGGTATTACTGAAATGACCGGTTTAATGAGCGGCGCCGTAACAAATACTCCGGGACTTGCGGCTGCACAGTCTGCCGTAAAAGAATTAAATATTGCGAATGCAGATAATTCAATGATTACATTGGCATATGCATTGGCATATCCATTTGGCGTATTTGGCATTATCTTTTCGCTACTCATTCTCAAAAAATTCTTTAAAATCAATTTGGTAACCGAAAGAGAACTTCACCGTAAACTAAATATTTTCAGATCTAACCGCCTTGTATCTATCCATTTAAATTTAGATAACAAACAATTGGTAGGGCAGCCGCTGCGCACCGTATTTGAATTATTAAAAGACCCTATTGTTATTTCTAGAATGTACCACAAAGGCGAAATAATAACACCTACACCTGATGTTATTTTTCATGAAGATGATGTACTATTGGTAGTTGTACCAAAACAAACGCTTTCGCATGTAAAGCTGCTTATAGGATCTGAAAGTAATATAAACTTAAAAACAGAAATCAAAGGCGGATTGATATCTAGAAATATTGTAGTAACCAATAAAGATGTTACACATAAAAGGTTAGGCGATATTCCCGAAATGCATCAACATGATTTTACCTTGACCCGGCTAAACAGAGCAGGAGTAGAAATGGTACCACATGGAAACTTGTACCTGCAATTAGGAGACACCATAAAAGTAGTAGGATCCGAAGAAGGTGTAAACAAAATAGCAAACGTTATTGGCAATTCTTTGAAGCGCTTAGAGGTGCCAGACCTTGCCCCCATTTTTATGGGCATTGTACTTGGGATAATTGTAGGCAGTATCCCTATTCATTTTCCTAATATGCCCGTTGCTGTAAAAATAGGTATGGCCGGTGGCCCGCTAATTGTTGCGCTTTTGTTAAGTCGTTTTGGAGGGGTTGTTTACTTGAACACCTATACCACCAACAGTGCTAATTTAATGATAAGAGAACTGGGCATTACTTTATTCTTAGCAAGTGTAGGGCTACACAGTGGGGGTAATTTGGCACAAGCTTTTGTAAATGGTAGTGGCTGGTATTGGATATTAATGGGTGCCGTTATTACCATGCTGCCTTTGCTAATAGTAGGCATTATTGCACATAAATATTTCAGAAAAACATATTTTGAAATCTGTGGTTTATTGGCAGGTGCTTCTACCGACCCGCCCGCACTTGCCTTTGCATTAAAAATGGCAGGGAACGACATTCCAACTGCCACTTATGCCACCGTATATCCACTTGCTATGATTTTGAGAATTGTAGCTGCAGAGTTGTTGATATTGGCATTTTCATAATACAGATTAATATTTATTTTCAATAGGTTTATAATCTGCCCTCACAAAATTATTTGTATCGCTAGATAAATAATATGTTACACCAGCAATAACAATTGTGGTTCCTGCTATAGCTACAAATTTTCTTCTATTCATTATTGTATTTTAAAAAAATATAAATATCAAACTGCCCATTTGCCTTTTAGTTGATACGCCATAAGGATAACAAGAATCCCGATGCCGAGGTAAAGAAATTGGAGCCAGCTACTTGCTTTTATTAAAATGATTTGTGTTAAAATAAAACATATAATCATTACGCCTCCTGCAATAGCCCAGTTGTATCGGTTTGGAAGCCTTTTGATATTATAAACCACTGCTATCGAATTAGTACCGCCAACCAAGATGGTGAGTACCAATCCAGGAACAAGAAAATTATGAAATGGCGTATCTTTCAGCATATCCAAGCGCAACGTCAAACTGCTACCATCCGGATGGCTCAATATTAACAATCCAGATATAAATGATGTGAGGGCCAAAAAAGAAATCAGTATAAATAACAGCGTCTTCATTTTATTTTTTTTATCATGAATAAAAACAAATTCTATAAGCATGAACTCCAAAAAAGGATCAATAAAATCATTTGCAAGGTAAATATTTTCATTACCCGCATTCTATGAGTACAGTCAAGAATGCTGCTGACAGTTATCATTACTTTAAACAGTGATACGATTTAGATTTGTAAGACACCGTTAAATAAAAACCCATGTTAGGAGAATTAAACGATACCCAAATTAACAATATCCTATCGAGTCAAGTAGTAGGCAGGCTTGGCTTTGTAGATGGAAAACAGCCGTACATTATACCTGTTACTTATACTTTTGATGGTCATTATATTTATGGCCAAACCAACGAGGGTACAAAACTAAAAATACTTCGCAAAAATCCGAGTGTATGTTTTGAAGTAGAAATGATGATGGATATGCGCAATTGGCAAAGCGTAATTGTAATTGGTAAATTTGAAGAGTTAAAAGATGAAAAAGCCCTTGAAGCAAGGGAAATTCTATTTGGAAGGGTATTTTCCTTGATGACAAGTAGTACGATACATGCGCATGAGCACGAGGTAAAAGGAGTGATAGATGATACCAATAGGGTGAAGCAGATAATGTATCGGATAAAAATAAAAAAAATAACGGGCAGATTTGAAAAATAATACGAAGCTATAAAAGCTATATCATATTTGGGGCAAAAAATTGTAACTTCATCCCATGTGTGCAGCATACCCACAAAGTATAAACAAAATTAGTACCCAAAATAAAATCAAACTCGTAAATGCTGGGCTCCCCTATTTTACCTTACTTACTCAATTAATAAACGATGCCAAGGAAAGTATTCACTTACAAACATATATATTTAGTGATGATGAAACTGGGCAACAAATAGCCAATGCTTTAATAGCTGCTGCAAAGAG
This sequence comes from Ferruginibacter sp., assembly GCA_031430735.1. Classification (GTDB taxonomy): domain Bacteria; phylum Bacteroidota; class Bacteroidia; order Chitinophagales; family Chitinophagaceae; genus Ferruginibacter. The sequence continues at coordinate 40,046 of JANPCB010000085.1, forward strand.
AAAAGTGTCCGTTCATTTAATGGTTGACGGATATGCCTCTAAGGATTTACCAAACCATTTTATTGATGAGTTAAAAGAAGCGGGTATTCAATTTAAGTTCTTCGAACCGTTTTTTAAAAGCAAGCATTTTTATTTTGGTAGAAGACTGCACCATAAAGTTTTTGTTGCAGATGCTACATATGCATTAGTTGGCGGAATGAATATTGCTGACCGATACAACGATTTGCCTGATATAAAGGCATGGTTGGATTTTGCTTTAATTATAGAAGGTGACTTAGCAAAAGACCTCTGTGTACTTTGTTGGAAAACTTGGAACGGCTTTCCCAAGCAAATGGGTATTACACCCTGCGAAGAAAAAAACATCTCCTTTAATTTTACCTCAGATAAAACCAGCAATGTAAGAATGAGTAGAAATGATTGGGTAAGAAGTAAAAAAGAAATTTCTACTACCTACTTCGAGATGTTTAGAAACGCCCATTCGCATATAACCATTTTGTGTAGTTATTTTTTACCAGGCAAGATTATAAGAAGCCTATTAAGAAATGCATCTAAGCGAGGTGTAAAGATAAAAGTGATAACTGCTGGAAAATCCGATATAATAATGGCAAAGTATGCAGAGCGTTGGATGTACGATTGGCTACTTAGAAATAAAATTGAACTATATGAATACCAGCCCACGGTTTTACATTCAAAAATAGCTGTGTGCGACAACGAATGGCTTACCGTAGGTTCCTATAACATAAATGATATAAGTGCTTACGCAAGCGTAGAATTAAATATTGATGTATTTGATGCGGCTTTTACGAGAAATGTAGAAAGCCGCATTGACAATATTATTAAAAATGACTGTATAGCTGTTACAAAAGAAAAACATATTCATACAAAGAATATTATCAAGCAATTTATTCGGTGGCTTTCTTACCATTTTATAAGGATCGTTTTTTATTTATTTACCTTTTACTTTAAGCAAGAAAAATAAGAAAGAAATAGATGGTTTAAAACTGCAAATACAACAATACAACAGCAGCAGTAGACATGATAAGCAAAGCCAAATAGCCTAGTATATTTATGGCACGACTATTTACAAACTTTCCCATTATTTTTTTATTATTGGCAATATGCAAAATAATAGCAATTAAAACTGGTGCGGTAATACCATAAAGTATGGCGGTAAATATCAATGCTTTTATGGGAGAAATACCTATATAATTTAAAGACAAACCTACAATCAAAGAAATAGCAATGATTACATAAAATGCTTTTGCTTCATGAAATTTTTTATCGAGACCTTGTTCCCAACCAAATGTTTCTGTAAATATATACGACAGCGAGCCGCATAAAACGGGTATGGCAATTAATCCGGTACCTATAATGCCTATAGAAAAAAGCAAATAAGCCATATTGCCGGCCAAGGGTTTTAAAGCCATTGCAGCTTGCTCTACCGTATCTATTTGATGTACTCCAGCTTTAAACAAAACAGTACCTGTAGTAAGAATAATAAAAAACATGACAAGACCAGAAAAGGACATTCCAAAATCTACATCCTGTTTCATTTCATGAATAATTTTCTTATTCACCATCAAATGATTTTTTTTATGCTTCATCTCTTCTACCTCTACCGATGCTTGCCAAAAGAATAAATAGGGAGAGATGGTTGTGCCGAGAATACCAACAAGAATACTAATAAATTCCTTATCGAATTTTAACGTAGGAATAAATGTTGATTTAACAATTTCCATTAAATCTTGTTTGTACAAAAAAGGAACGATGAAATAAACGAGCATTACAATACACAAATATTTAAGTACCGAAGCTATTTTTTGATAGGGTAAATAGATAATTAATCCTAATAATAAGATGGTAAATAGTACACTAAAATAATTTGCACCTATTTTGGGAAATAGCAAATTTCCTACAGCGCCCATACCTGCTATATCTGCCCCAATATTCATTACAATAGCAGGAAAGCTAAACAGCAACATGATATACAATATTGGCCGTGGGTAATGCTTTTTAAGGGTGCCGGTTAATCCTTGTGAAGTAACCAATCCTATTCTTGCACACATTTGTTGAATGGCAGCCATTAAGGGAAATGCAATTAAGGATGTCCAAAGGGTAGAAAGACCAAAAGCTGCACCAGCCTGAGAGTAGGTAGCAATACCTGATGGATCATCGTCGCTGGCTCCGGTAACCAAGCCGGGACCAAGCAATTTCCAAAAGCGAAATAGTTTGTTTGATTTCTTTTGTTTTTTAATCATACAACTATACTTTAAAATTATGCAAACATTATTATTTCAACACAATTAATTAGTGATTTAGAAAGGTATATAGGTATTTACAAAAATCATATCAACCAGCCAAAGAAACACCAATTAATTTTCCGATACCGAATGTAATAGCCGCAGCTATAAGTCCAAATATTACTTGCCTCAATCCTGAGAACCAGATACTCTTACCTGTAAACAACGTTATAGCAGAGCCAATTAAAAACAAACCGATTGCACTACTTATTACACTAATGATGATAGCAATAGTTCCCTTTACAAAAAAGAATGGAATTACTGGAATAACAGCGCCTATTGCAAATAATACAAAAGAATAAATAGCGGCTTCCATAGCGGAGCCCTTTAATTCTTCCGGATTTATGCCTAACTCTTCTCTTACTAATACTTCATGTGCGCTATCAATATTCAACATAACATCTGCCGCCATTTTATTTGCTTGTTCCTCTGGTACGCCTTTGGCAATATAAATTAATGCAAGTTCTTTTTGCTCTCCTGCTGGGTTTGATTCTAGCTCATCCATTTCTAATTGCATTTGGTTTTCGTGTAATTCTTGCGAACTTTTTACAGAAATCCACTCGCCCAATGCCATGGATAATGCACCAGCCAATAGCCCAGCAACACCTGCCAGCAACACGCCACTTTGCCCCGATGTAGCTCCAGCAATACCCATCACCAAACTAAAATTGGAAGCCAACCCATCGTTACCCCCAAGTACTGCTGCTCGCAAAGCATTGCCTCCAACTGACCGATGTTTGCTTTCAAATTTAGCCATATTGCTGCCAGTAACTTTGTCCTCCTTTTCGAGCAACGAACGTAGAATTTTTACATGATTTGTCTCACTACCAGTTATGGGTAAATTGTTTTTATTTTTTGCTTGTATGATAGAAGTAGAAATACTTTTCTCGGTATCCATCAGTACACCCAAAACATAATCATACCCAAATATTTTCCCAATCTTATTTAAAGTTTTTGCCCTAAACGAAGGAGGGGGAAGTGTAGTTCCCGTTTTATCTTTCAGCTTTAGAAAAAAGGCATTGGCATGACTCCGTTCTATTTCGCTCATTTGACGAAATACACTAGCAACGGTAGTATCCGTTTCATTTTCGGCTAGTTTTTCATACAAATAACAAGCATCAATTTCTGTTTGTAGGTTTTTATTTTTTAACATTCTCGAAACGAATTATATTTTAATTGATAAATTAATGTTTCTACAAAACTATCAATCATCCACTTTCTCATTTTTATCTTGTTCTATAGTATTTTGAATTGTGCCAATGCTAATTTCAGTATGCCTTATTTGGCCTCCGAGATAACCAGTTCTTGCTACCAGACCAAAACTAATTAAGGATATGAACAGTACTACAAAAGAAGCAGGCTTAGCTAGACTCAATTTTTTATAAGAAAAATAAATTGCAAACATAGATACAACACCCAGTAAAATAAGACTTACCAAAGCATACATTGCAAAATCCTCGTGACTAGCAACCATATTATCCGATACTCCTTGTATATTTTCAACAGCTTCTTCCGCTCCTTCACCTGTTAGAAATGCAATACCAGCTCCAATTGCTGAAATAATGAATAGATTATATGATGCGATTTTTGTTGAATTACTATTACTCCAAATAGCATGCAACAATACCAAAGCTCCTAGTATAGAACCAAAAATTGGTAGATGTGTAATTAGCAAATGAATATGCACCTGTGTCATGATAAAAATATTGATAAATGTTTATACAATTCTGATATAGAAATGCTAACAAATGAAATAAATGTAACATAATAATACACTGACCAACCTCATTTTTGTATATGATAAACATCCTTATTTTTAGCTTTAATGCATCATATATTTACACTGTGGACGTTATTTTTAACCTTTAAAAACAAAATCATGGGAACAAAAGCATTGAGCAGAACTAATGGAGGTATTCCAGCAGTATTTGACGATTTTTTTAGGCCTTGGGGCGAATGGTTCGATAATGATGTAGCAATGAACAAGTTTACGAATGTGCCAGCAGTAAATGTAACAGAAGACAAAGATGTGTACAAAGTATCAATAGCAGCACCCGGTTTAAAGAAAGATGATTTTAAAATAGATGTTGAAGGAAATATGCTTACCATTAGCAGCGAAAAAGAAGAAAACAAAGAAGAAAAAGAAAAAACCTATACCCGTAAGGAGTATAACTATTCATCATTCAGCAGAAGTTTTACTTTGCCAGACGAAATTGAAAAAGATAAAATAGAAGCCAAATACGAAGACGGTGTATTAAAAATTTCTTTGCCAAGAAAAGAAGCAGCAAAACTAATCACAGCTAAACATATAGCTGTTAAATAAGCCGGCTATGGCTGGGCTTTAAAGCCTCGTCACTTCAGGTGCCGAGGCTATTTTATTTAAACATACCAATAATGCAAGATTTAAAACTGTGGTTAGATTCTTATGACGATATCTATTCTGATTTTGATAACAGACATTATTCTAAACGTAGAATTTCAGAAGATTTTTTGGATGAGTTGAGAAATGAATTAAAAAAAATTAAAACGCTCAACGGCAATATCGTATTGCATCTACCCCAAAGTAAGAGAGAGCAAGTTTCAGAAAAATTTATTACAGAAGGGCTTGCAGCATATTTTATAAAAGAATATGATTTTCATAAAAATAAATGCCAAAATAAATTAAAAAAAGGGATACTACTTTTTTTAAGTGGATTCATTATCATGCTCTTTAATTCGGGTGTAAGCTATCGCTTCTCAGAATCATTTATGGCAATTTTTTTGAAGATATTATTGGAACCCGCTGGCTGGTTTTTACTTTGGGCAGCATTTGATTTTTTGTATTACGATTTTGTAAAATTGAAGGTTGAGCGAAATATTTATTTACAACTAAGCAAAGCCCAAATTCTTTTTGTAGATGGTGAATAAACATTTCTCCTGATAAAAATCACATAACATACTAACTAAACTTCTTTCTTTCTGCTTTGCTGCCCAATACCTTTACTAATAAAATTGTATCTCATGATAGAGACCAATGAGGTGCGCATACGAAAATCAAAAGGCATGTTTGAGTTAAAATTAAAGCAGCTACAATATGAAAGCGAAACGTGGAAACGCTTATTAAGCTTTATTCAGGAGGAAAATGTACATCAAAAAAATAGGCTGTCGGAAATTTTAAAAGAGGAAATAAATAATAATATTTTAGACGATGTTGAGGCATTTTACAACAGCTTTTTATTTGAAGATGAGCATATTATTTTTTTACGTAATGAAATAGATAAGGTAACAAAGGAGCTCCAAAAAGATATTTTTGTTGAAGGCAAAATAAAAAAAAGCCTCGAAATGAAACTAAAAGAACTTCGCAATAATATTAAAGACGCAGAAAGAAGATTTAGTCAAATTAAGATAGCCTTTAATAGCTACTTATCTGCGAACATCTGAAGTATCATGAAAAAGATTATTTTTAAGCATATATCAATACTATTCATTTTTTTTACTTGCAGCACGCCTGTTTTTTCTCAAATTACAGCAGAAAAAATGGAACAATATTTTGCTGAAAAAAAATTCCCAAAAAGTATTGGCACTATTAGAGCTGCTGATATTTCTACATTTTATGAAACAATACACTATAAAACAGCTTGGATAAATGAAGCTAATAAAACGGAACAGTACATTTTATTAAATCTATTAAAACAATCAGCTGCACTAGGGCTAAGGGAAAAAGATTACCAATATGATTTAATGGAGAAACTTGCAAAAGAAAATACATTTGCGCAATCTTTAAACGATTCTATAGCGGCTGAAGTAATGCTTACAGATGCAGCTATTCATTTTTATAGCGATATTGTGTATGGCAACACAAAGCCTAGTTTGGGCTATAATGGAATTGATGAAATATTATCGTGTAAGCAAATCCCGCTGCTTTTGGCAGAATATGTTTCCAAGAAAAAGATAATACTATTGGCAAAAGATCTTTCCCCTTCATTACCGGAAATTGCCGCTATAGAAAATAAGATACAATGGATATGCAAAGTAATGGCCGACCCTACTTTTAAAGAAGTTATTATTACAAATACAAAAGTAAATGCTGCAAATACGCAACTCATCACAAAACTGTACCAGCTTGGTATTACAAACGAAGCGGAACAAAATGTAAAAGACACTGGTATATTAAGCAAAGTAAAAGAAGCACAAAAACAATTTGTACTTATAGCAGATGGCACACTCCGCAAAACAATTCTATCAGAATTAAATGTACCCTTATCAAAAAGAATGGCTGAACTGAATCTAGCCATTAATTATTACCGCTGGTTAAGTTGCTTTTCGCTTAATAGATCTACCATTGTAGTAAACATACCGGCCGCCTATTTAAAGCTCTATAGGGATAACAAAGTATCATTGGAAATGCGCATGATAGTAGGTAAAAAAACAACGCCCACTCCCACCCTTTTAAGTACGGTAAACGAAGTTATCTTATACCCCTATTGGCATGTACCATTTAAAATTGCCACCAGAGAATTATTGCCACATATTAAACGGAGTACTTCGTTTGTAGATAAAGGAAACTATCAAGTTCTAAACAGTGTAGGAAAGATTGTTGATCCTAATAGCATCAATTGGCACTCATTGAGCACCAGTTACTTCCCCTATCTTATTAGACAAAGTACAGGCTGCGACAATGCTTTGGGCTTATTAAAATTAAATTTTAATAGTCCGGATGGCGTTTACTTACACGATACGCCAAACAAAAATCTATTTAAACTAAACAAAAGATATTTTAGCCATGGCTGCATGCGCATGGAAAAACCGTTTGAACTTGGTCACCTCGTTTTGAAGAACAATTTTATTGCAATAGATACATTGTCGCAAAAAGGCTGTTTAAAAAACCAAGCGCCCATAACGGTACATGCCAATGAACACATGCCTGTACTTGTATGGTACAACCCGGTGGGTGTAGATAGCGCAGGTAGGGTTTTGTTTTATGAAGATGTGTATGGCAAGTTTGCAAATTTGAAATAAAGAAAATATTAGCTGATACCTGTTTTCTACCGCTATGATTGCTGTCATATTATTAAAAGCAGGTTCATTCTAATTTACAATTCAAATTAAAACTTATAAAATGAAAACTTTACGTTGGTTTGGTATATGCTTGATTTCATTTTTACTAAGTTGCAATAGTTCAAAAATAACAACCTCTTGGAAAGATGAAAATGCCATAGCCCGAAAATTCAATAAAATAATGGTAATTGGTATTATCAGAGAAGCAGATCGTTCTATACAAGAAAAAATGGAAAACCATATTGTAGGAGATTTGAAAGATGCGGGTTACAATGCCTTTTCCTCTTTACAAGAATATGGCCCAAATGCATATAAGCAGGGAGATACTGCTGCAGCTATTGTGAAATTAAAAAATAGCGGTGTAGATGCTGTACTTACGATTGTTTTACTCGACAAAGAAAAGGAGCGTCAGTATATTCCTCCTACCTATACTTATAGGTCAGGAGGCTTTTGGGGGTATAGAGAGCGTTTATACAACCGTATTTACGAGCCAGGCTATTATGTAACCAATACAAAATATTTTTGGGAAAGTAACTTGTACGATATGAATACCCAAAAATTATTATACTCTGTACAAACACAAACCTTCAATCCAACTGATACCGAATCATTGGGGCATGATTACGGAAAAATTATTGTGAAAAACATGATAAAACAACGTGTACTAACACAATAAATAAAATTAAAAATATTTTTAACCAAATACATTTATTATGAAACTGAATATGGGTAGAACAGATAGGATAATAAGAATGATACTAAGTATTGTAATTGCATTTGCTGGTTATTATTATAAAACTTGGTGGGGCTTGATAGCATTGGTGCCACTTTTTACCGCCTTCGCAGGCAGTTGCCCTTTGTATAGCTTGTTTGGTATAAATACTTGTGTAAAAGTAAAAAGATAGTTGTAAAGTAATAAACTGTAGAAGAGTATATTGATTTTAAAATATTATTTATAATGTGATTACAATCATAAAGTATAAATATTTTACTACCTACTTTGTATAAAATTTACAAACGAAACTTACTTCACATGCGAAAGATTTTATCAACAGCTTCAATTATGCTTGGTTGCATAATTATAAGTTGCAATGGAAACAATGAAACCACTACAGGCTCAGCAGCAACAGACAATCAAACAGAAAAGCAAGCTGGTCAATCAGCTGTAAAAGATGAAACATCGAGTCCCAATATTGTACAAACTGCGGTAGGGAGCAAAGAACACAGCACGCTTGTAACAGCAGTAAAAGCAGCTGGCTTGGTAGATGCGCTGAGTAATGCGGGACCATTCACCGTTTTTGCACCTACCAATGCAGCCTTTGACAAATTGCCAAAAGGCACTGTTGAAGGACTTTTGAAACCCGAGAAAAAAGCAGACTTAGCAAACATACTTGGCTACCACACTTATGTAGGTACACTGAAGATTGAATACATGAATGATGGGCAAGAATTTGATATGGTATATGGGGGCAAAGTAAAAATTACCAAAAAAGATAACAAGACTTTTGTAAATGGGTCGGAAGTTATTACTTCCATTCCAACATCAAATGGCATTATACATATTATAGGAGACGTGCTTTTACCAAAATAATAGATAGCTTTGAGAACGTGAAAATTAGCAGTGCTATAAAGGTGCTGCTTTTTTATATACCTCCCAGTCTAATAAAAGTGCCCATTACCAACATGGCTATTGCAATAATGTTTACCAAAAATATATGAATACCTAATTGCACTAAATTTTTATTGCTCAATTTAGTAATAATGAATAATCGAGCATGAATAGCCAAACCCAACGTAAGAAATAATAAAATGAGTTTTATAGAAACTACTTTTTCAATACTATTAGAAAAAGAAAACCATTTTACAAAAGTAACATTATAATGATACGCCATTAAAATACCTGTGATAATTTGAAGAAACAAAGCAGGTATTCCAATTGGTTCAAATTCTTTTTCAAAGGCTTGAATAATGGTTGGATTATTCTCCCTTAAAGCTTGGGGTAAATAACGAAGTAATAAAATCAAATGTCCGCCTACCCAAATAGAAGCTGCAATTAAATGTATTATCAAATAAATATGGTTCATTAATGAAGTACTTTTATTTGCATTACTGTAGCAATACTAGTTGCTCTTTGTTTTATCAATTCCGCTTTTTCCCCAACAAATAATTCATCAACAGTATCTGCAAACAACTTTAGCCATTGGTCAAAATGTGCTTTAGTCATAGGGCTTTTTTGGTGTATGTGTTGGTGCTGTATCATAGGGTTTCCCTCATACCCGCCTGTATTAAAAACAATATTTTCCCAAAAATTATACATGGTAGGCAAATGTTTCTCCCAATTTACTGGAATTACCTTATCAAAAAAATAACCAATAACGGCATCTACTTTTACCTTATCATAAAAAGAATTAATGAGCAGTTCTATATCATTCCTATTACCTATATCGGTTTTCATTTTATCAATTTTTAGATTTATCCTTGTGTTAATAAACACAGAGCATCTTCGGTACACTCCACCGAATGAACAATATCAACGGGAATATCCGTTTCATCGTATTGCAAAAGTGTTTTAACAATAGCTCCTTCTTTATACAATACTGCGCCAAAGAGTACAGATAATTTTGCAGGCAAGGCTGTTGTATGTTCTTTTAAAATCATACCTTTTTTAAACCCAATGGCTAACACTTTAAAATGTTCTCCTTTGTGAATTGCTTTTGCTACTGGATGTGTAGCAGTTTCAAGTTGTGCCAATATATCTTTAATAATCATAAGTCTTTTCGTTTAAATTTTATGAGGGAAATACCAAGTGGAATTACTATCCACAGTATAAGTAGCATGAATGAAATAAACAAGCCAAAACTGGTTCCAAAGAAATCTTTAAAAATTGCACCTGTATAACCCATCATGGCTGAAACATCTAACTGTAATAAAATTAAAATACGGGCAAGGTCTATTGGACTTAATGCCGTTATTCCAACCATCGCTTTTTCTATTGGATAATCGGCAAACTGAAATAATAAAAACAATACCAAGCCATCGAATAACAAAGCAAAGTACAACCACAAAAGAATCGATATTCCAATCCCTTTGGCTTTATCTCTACTTAAAATGGTACTTAAAAAAGCAATGGCAATAAAGATAATGGTAATCAATGTGCCTACCGAAATCATCATTAATGCCTTTGGTAAATCTGCAAAAAACAAAATTGGAATACCTGCGCCTAACAAGAAAGCCAATGATAAACTAATAGCCAGCCCAAAAAATAAACTCATCCAAATTTTTCTTCTTTTTATAGGATGACTCACCAGTAGTTCTATAAATTGGCTGCTGTTGTAAATGTAAATAGTAGAAAATAAAATAGAAACCAAAGGCACCGTAAGCAATACGATATTCAACAAAGTAAGCAATCCTTTAGAAGCATTATCCTCTAAACTAAAAGCACTCCAAGAAAACAAGGCAAGTATGATAGCATAAACAATTACTATTTTATTTTTAACAATATCCAGCATCACATATTTAAAAATCCTATACATACACCGGTTGTTTTAAAATATGAACAATCGCACTCGAAATTTTATCAGTTCCCGTTTCTCTCTTTATAGATTCTACTTCTTTGTGAAATATCATTTGCCCCTCCTGCATAAAAATAATTTGACTTACCAATCCATCCAACTCACTGAGTAAATGAGATGTGATCAATATCAATTTTCCTTTAGCCTTTTCTGCAATAATCTTTTCTTTCAGTATTTCTGCAGCCAAAGGGTCCAAGCCTGCAGTGGGTTCATCTAAAATCAATACGCCCGGATCAAACAAAAAAGCCAAAGTAGCGCTCACTTTTTGTGTGGTGCCACCACTCAATGTACTCATCCGTTTGTTTAATAGTTTTTCAATGTTAAATTGCCGGTACAAATCCTCGTCCAACAGCTCTTTGCTGTTACGAATACCTTTTACCATGCTAATGATTTGCCCTATCGTCATATGCTCGGGATAGCGTCCAATTTGAGGCATGTATCCGATATGCTTTCGGTAATCAATGTCTTTTCTAATAGATTTATTGTTGAATAAAATATCGCCGCTATTAGGTATTACCATCCCCAGTATGCATTTTATTAGGCTGGTTTTTCCACAACCATTGGGACCTATCAACGCTATGCACTCAGCTTTGTGAAGCTGAAGATTGATATTTTTAAGCACTTCCAACTTTCCAAACTTCTTCGATAAATTATTTATAGCTATCATAACGCTAGTGATTGCATACGTGGTTTTAAATCAATAAAATTATCTGGCGTAAGACTTGGTATTATTTTTTCTGACTTATCTAAGAGCGAAACCATAAAACTTCTATAGAGTAACATGGCCGGAGGATTGGTTTCTACAATAACAGCATATAAACTTAGTGGGTGATAAGGTACATCGCCAATTTTATCCTTATTCAAATCATACCCTTCATACTTATCCCAATAGTTTTCGCTAAATGTATTAAGTGTCAACGTTCCATTGGTACTAATATCGAAAGTATTTCCAACAAAATTATTTTGCTCTATCACATTATCCATACAGTTAGCCTGTATTTTCATACCCCAGCCATTTGCTTTAAATTCATTTTTTTCTACTCGCATCCTATTGGTGCCATCCATAAAAATAGCAGATGTATTTTTGGTAAATTTATTGCCTCCCATATAGCAATCCGAAATTTCTTTCAATAAAATACCATAAGCAGCATCACCCCAATTTTCTTCAAAGCTGTTATTCATCATTACCACTTTTTTACTAAACATAACTGCTACCCCTGCACCATTGTTTCTAAAATAGTTTGTAAAATATGCATCGTCGTTAGAAAACATAAAATGCAATCCGTACCTGATATTGTTAAAAGAAATATTTCGCCAAATAACGGAGTGGGTCACAAACTCAAAATAAATACCATCTCTATTGCCGGATATGTTGTTTCCAATAATTTGCAGGCTATCACTTTTCCAACAATGAATACCATTGCCTATTTCTTGTTCCTCTTTACCAAAAGCTACAATCTTATTATTTTTTACCAAAACATTTTTGCAGAATTGAATGTATATCCCAAAAAAATTATCGTACAAATAATTATCCAGAATGCACACATTGTTACTTTCATATACCTTTATTCCACCCGGATCATCTAATGTAGCTAGCCCAGAATGTTGAATTCTAAAACCTTTTACTGTAACTCCATTGGCTTTTATAGAAAGTACTTCGTATCTTTTATCGCCATCTAAAATGGGTAAATCTTGTCCTACAAAATAAATAGCAGTAGTAATTACAATATTACCTTCCTTGTACAATCCTTTTTCTACAATCACGGTGTCTCCATCCTTAGAAAAGGCTAATGCACTTTTTATAGTAAGAAAGTTTTGTTGCTTACCTACTTTAATGGTTCTAGCAATTAACGTATTAGACAGTAGCAATAAAATACTATAATAGCATAATCTAAACATGATGATTTATTGATTTATTTCTTCCCAAGCTTTTACAACAGCATTATTTTTATTGGCAAAACCCATTGCGGCTTCTTTGGTTTTAAATGCTGCCGTATTTCCACCCATAGGGCTTTTTATATTTTCGCTGGTTATATAAAAAGCTTTTGTAGCGTCTATTAAAATATTTGATTGTGCATAATCATTTATAAAATAAGCAGTAATGATAGTTTTATTGTGCTCTCTTTTATATCCCTTGCAACAGTTCAAATCATCAAACTTATAGGCCCTGCCTTTTTGTGTAATTATTTCTACTGCTAGCCTACCATTTGAAATAGTCATTTCACAAAAATCACATTTATCCTTGTTTAATTTTATAGGCTGTGCTTCCGTATTGCTACAAGAAATAAAAGTAATTGAACACAGCAACATCGTTGCTATGCTTTTTACAACCTTCTTCTTGAAAAATTTGGCAAGTATTTTTGTTTCAATAAAAACTGACAGCAACAAGAGTAAACCACTTGCTACAAATAACCATCCGCCAATATCTGGTACAGAATACGCCCCAAAATTAAGTAACTGTTTAAATCCAATTAGAGGTGGCTGATACGACATACCTGGAACAATGATAGCAGCACTTGGATCTAGGTTGTGACCATAATTGTATTCCCATCTCCAAAAATCTACCATGGCAACAATACCGAATAACACAAATGCCCAAAATGAAATGTAGAGCAATTTTTTTCTACCTACTATGGCGGCAATTAGAATCAGCAAAACAAAAAAACCAATAATGTAAGGCAGCAAAGTAAACTCTATAAAATTATCCGCATGCAATGTTTTCATACCTATATAGTGGTTCAGCCCGTTTATGATATCTACTTGCCCGCCTAATTTATTGGTAAATATTTTCATTACGAGCCCTTCGGGATATTGCGGTGCTGATAATTCTATTCGCCAGAGCGCCACAAAAATCGATGTGGCCAACATTATAGAAGTTGCAAACAATAACAGCCTCGATATAATACTTATTTTATTATTCATAAAAATACGGTTAAAAAAAAGGAGCAGCGGATGAAAATATTACTGCTCCTTTTATGGCTCTTTTCACTATTTTGTTGCTGGAACAGCTTTGCCCAAACTGAAAGTTATAGGCACATTGCTACCGGCAGGCGATACACGCACATACCCTTGCATTTCCTGGTGCAATGCACTACAAAAATCAGTACAATACATCGGAAATATTCCAACCTTATTTGGTATCCATTTCAAGGTTTGTGTTTCGCCGGGCATAATAAGCAATTCCGCATTGGAAGCACCTTTTATGGCAAAGCCATGTGGTACATCCCAATCTTGCTCCAGATTGGTAACATGAAAAAATACTTCATCGCCTATTTTTACACCCTCGATATTATCTGGTGAAAAATGAGATCTAATAGACGTCATGTACACATGCACTTGGTTGCCCTGGCGTACTACTTTTGATTCGCCTTCGCCCTTCGCTACATAAGGATTCTTGTTTTCAGCAATTTTAAAAATTTTCAATTGTCCATTGTTTCTAATTAAATCTGCAGGAGCAGCTTGTGCATAATGCGGCTCGCCAATGGTTGGAAAGTCTAAAATCATTTGCATTTTATCTCCACTGATATCATATAATTGTGCACTTTGCGCCAACTCTGGCCCAGTAGGTAGGTATCTATCTTTGGTTATTTTATTGTAAGCAATTAAATATTTTCCAATTGGCTTTTTACTATCGCCGCCAGGTATACACAAATGACCAACAGAATAAAATGTAGGAACCCTATCCAACACTTTCAAATCCTTGATATTCCATTTTACTACTTCACTCGATACAAAAAAAGTGGTATAAGCATTTCCCCTTTCATCAAACTCGGTATGCAATGGACCTAAGCCTGGCTTTTTAACTTCGCCATACAAAGCAGCTTCATATTTTATTACTGGTATGCCTTCGTAATCGCCATCAAATGCCTTGTCTGCAATAGCTTTTAGCATTTTATCGAAACTAAACACTGGTATCAATGCAGCTAATTTTCCAGATCCAACTATGTACTCGCCGGTTGGGTCTACATCGCAACCATGTGGCGATTTAGGACAAGGCATAAAATAACAAATATCTTTTAGCTCGCTGGCATCGAGCACAGTAACTTCTGTTCTGGTTTCAGAAATGGCAGAATGTGTAACATCACTGTAGATATTGTGTACGTATTTGGTTATTTGTTTTCTACCCTTTCCAGCTTTTAGGTATTCTTCGGCTTTTTTCCAATTTACAGCCATTATAAAATCTTTGTCTTTTTGAGAAGCGTTTACTTCTAGCAAAGTGCTTGCCTGCTCTGTATTGTAACAGCTAAAGAAAAACCATCCATGCGATTTACCTTTGCCTGCATGGCTCAAATCGAAATTTACACCGGGGCATTTTATTTGAAAAGCGATATCCATTTTACCATCTACTTTGCCTACACTGATAAAACTTAAATAGCCCTTAAAATTTTGTTTGTACGTGTTTATAGCCACATCTCCATTTGCATCATCGGGTGGCACGCTAAACCTTGTACCAGCTACTACATATTCTGTATTTTCTGTAATAAAAGGCGAACTATGGTTTCCGGCACTATTGGGCAATTCTAAAATTTCGGCCGTTCTAAAAGTTTTTAGATCTATCCTGGCTACACGAGGGGTGTTATTTGCATTTGCAAAAATCCATCTGCCATCTATCTCCCCATTTGTTTGTGATAACTCTGTATGATGCTGATCGTCCCACGGAACAAAGCCATGCGAGGTATTCAACATAGGTTTAGTTTCTTCGCTGTAACCGTATCCACTTTCTGGATTTACAGAAAATATAGGAATAACCCTTAGCAACCTTCCGCTTGGCAAGCCATACACACTCATTTGCCCGCTAAAGCCACCCGATACAAAATTATAAAATTCATCGTACTTGCCTGGGGCTACATAAGTTTTTTCAGCCGCATCGCCACTTACGGCAGAGCCTGCATTTTTTGGTTTACAGGAAAATATGCTACTTAATAAGCCTATTACAACTAAGCAGGTAGTAAGGCTATTTATTTGTTTCATTTTTTAATATTTTGGTGATTGCATTTAATACATAATTATTTTACTCCATCAATTTTACGCATATACTCATATAAATTTCTTGCATCGTCATCGGACAAACTTTGGTTTGGCATACGCACCAAACATATTTCCAATTGTGCTTGCATTTTGGGATCTTTATCTATCATAGCATCTGTATTGGTAATAAAATTCATAATCCACTCGGGGGTATGTCGTGTAGTTACACCTGCCCAACCTGGTCCTACCAATTTTTCATCTGTTGGCTTGTGGCAGCTCATACATTTTACCGCAGCTACTTTATTGCCCAGCTCTACTTTGGCAACATCCAATGTAGGACTCACTTCTACTTTTGTAAATTTTCCCTCGCCCCTATGCGGATCATAGTCTCCCACATCGTCTGCCTTTTTTTCGGAATCGGAAGCTGTTTTGTCAGGCGAAGCATTGCCGCCGCATGCTGCCGCAAAAGCTATAATGGTAAATGCTACAATAAATTTTTTCATAATCAAAATATGTTTTGTTGAATAATATTTGGTTATACAAGATTAACCTTCCTATTTATATCAATTTATGCGTTCAGTCATAATACCAAAAAAGACAACTTATTTAAAGGCCGGGAGCAACAAGTTCTTATTGAAATTTAAACAATCAGCCTTAAATATGATTAGCATCATAAAGCTTGTTGACTGGTATCAGGATAGTTGGCATTCCGAAAAGCTAGCTTTATGCAACTATTTAAACTACAATTAGAACAAATGATAAATATAGATTTGTTGCTGGCTTGGGGCGCTTCTTATAAAAAGATTAAAGCTGGTGAAATAATATTTAAAGAACAGCAGCCATGTTTTTTTTACCATCAATTGGTTAGTGGAAAAATAAGGTGGGTAAATGTAAGCGATAATGGTAAAGAATGTATTCATACAATTGTAGAAGCAGGAGAATCGTTTGGTGAGCTTCCTATTTTTGATGACGGGCCCTATGCCGCAACAGCCATTGCCGAAACAGACAGTATTATTATCAGGTTGCACAAACCAACTTTTATTGATATGCTAAATGAAAACACGGATTTGCTTTTTGCATTTACAAAACTACTTTCCAAAAGAGTACGCTTAAAATTATCTATTATCAATTCACTCGCTACACATTGTCCAGAGCATATAATAGCCTCGCTCATAAATAATTTAAAAACAGAGAAAAAAAATATTTGTAATAGTTGCAATCAATTAAAACTTACCCGACAACAAATTGCAGATATGACGGGCTTGCGGGTAGAAACGGTGATAAGAACCATGCGAAACATGCACCAAAAAGGAGAATTGGTAATAGCAAAAGGCAAAGTATTTTGTAATGATATGATTGAAGTCATATAAGCCTAGTTTGCTTTATCCTTATTTTGAAAATAAATGCATGTACAACTATTATAGAAAATGGCTCACTATATCTTTTCTAAACTTATTGATAGTAGCCACGCTTGGTTTATTGTTGCGCTACAAAATTGCATTTTATCTCCCCTTCATTCACCAAAAAGATGTGTTACACAGCCATTCTCATTTTGCATTTGCTGGCTGGATAACGCAAACATTGATGGTATTGCTGGTACAAAACCTCGGCACAACCAGTAGCGACATTCATCGAAAAAATAGATACAATTGGTTACTATATGCAAACTGTATAACTGCTTATGGCATGCTAATTACTTTTTTTATACAAGGCTATGGCTTCTATTCAATATGCTTTTCTACACTTTCTATTTTTGTTTCCTACGTTTTTGCATTCCAGTATTGGACTGATTTAAATAAACAGCAGGTAAAAAAAATAAGCCATTTATGGATAAAAGTTTCTTTGCTATTTTCTGTTCTTTCCTCCATAGGTGCATTTACATTGGCTTATATGATGGCAAATAAAGTGATGATACAAAACTGGCAGCTCGCATCTGTGTATTTCTTTCTACATTTTCAATACAATGGATGGTTTCTATTTGCAGGCATGGGTTTGTTGGTTTCAAAACTGGAGTATTTAAAATTTAATGAGCAAAATTTAAAATGGACATTTTATCTATTCTGCTCTGCCTGTGTTCCGGCATATCTTTTGTCTGTATTGTGGTTGCAAATTCCACTAATCATTTACATCCTTGTTGTTTTGGCGGTAATAGCACAATTGGTGGGCTGGATTATTCTGTTAAAGGTTTTTGTAAAAACTAAAACTTACTTTAAGGCCCAATCTTCAAAAAACGGCAGGTTACTTCTCTTACTTTCAGCAATAGCCTTTACTATAAAACTCTTGTTGCAAGCAGGTTCTGTTCACCCTGCCCTAAGCCAATTATCTTATGGTTTTAGACCAATCATAATTGGATACTTGCACTTGGTATTATTAGCCATCACAAGCATATTTATCATTGGCTATATCGTTTCCTTTCAACTTATCACTATCACTAAAAAAACAATGGTGGGCATTTCTATTTTTGTTGTAGGCGTACTGCTCAATGAAATTTTATTGATGCTTCAGGGCGTAGCTGCATTGTCCTACAATATCATACCTTATATCGATTCTTTACTTTTTATAACTGCACTTATCCTTTTTATAGGAATCGGCATCATTTGTATTGCAAGTATAAAACGCTTGGAGGGGGTGTAGGAATAGGATAACAATCTCTACCAATTTTGCAACGCATTTCTTGTAACCCTATTTTGTAAAATCATTGATTTTATTTATTAAGACTCCTTTTTGCACAACCCCACTTTGCCTCCAGAGTGGTTTACCATTTTTAAAAAGTATAAGCGTGGGTACTCCTTGTATTTGGTATGCAGCAGCGGCTTGGGGATTCTTATCTACGTCTACCTTTACTATCTTGGCAGTATCTCCTATAGCTTCTTTTACTTCTTTGAGAATGGGAGCCATCACTTTGCAAGGGCCGCACCACTCTGCAAAAAAATCTACCAGTACAGGTTTATCCGATTGTATGATTTCGTTGAATGTCATGTTTGTTGATTTTTTTTTTGCATGTTTCTTTTTTTGTTATCCCAAATTAAATCGGCAAGTATTGCACCCAAAACAGTACCATTTAAAGTACTATTAATTGGTTTAGATGTATTGGCACAAGTACCAGAAGCGCAGCTTATATTTTGCCAATATAAAAAACCAGCAGTTGCACCTACTGCGGCGCCAATTAATTCTATTTGGTTTTTATAAATCCAATTCAATAGCTATCCGCTATTAGGTGCAAGGAATATAAAATTGTAGAAAATTTAATATATAAACTGTATAAAAATTCATTTTTCATTTAAAGAATTCACCTCTTCAAATTTACCCTTATTATCTGTAATCTATTTGTGTAATAGTTAAAAGATCATATACAAAACAGCTTTTCTGTGAATCTGTGGCAAAAATATTGCCACAGATTCACAGAAAAAAAACAGAAATATCATTTTAATCTACCCCTTTAAAAATCATACATTGTGTATTTTATACATAAAATTCTTTTGCAATCAATAACGGATAGTCATTTCCAATTATTTATACGTAATTTCTTTTGCAGAAGCCACATCATTCTTTTTATTCGTATAACATACCCCTGTACTACAACAGCCCATGTTTAACAATGCCATTGCTGAAAGCAATGAACCAATAAAACCCAATACAAAATCGCTCGCAACTACTGCTTGTATTACAATAATAATACCTAAGAGTAACCGTATAAAACGCATAAAGGACCAATGCAGAAAAATTTGTTGTTTCATTTTATCATTTTATCTACTTATTATTTTAAAGAATAAAGGTAGCACCTAGCTTGTAAGCTCTACGTAACATTGGTTACATTGGATAAGCAAAAAACAACAGCAAGCTATACCGCTTTCAAATAACTAAAAGTAACAAGTATCATTTATAAAAATGACTACTCTCATCTTTTGCAGCTATACCAATAATTAGATTTGTAAAACCCAATTAAAACAGCTTAAATAAAAATAAAATGAACACAGAAATTAAAACAATAGATTATAATTTTAAAGTACACTTAAATTGGGAGAGCGAACGCAAAGGATTGCTACATGCAGAACATATAAACGAAAGAATAAGCGTAGCCACCCCTCCCCCATTTGAAGGCGGCATAACAGATACCTGGAGCCCCGAGCATTTGTTCTTGGGCTCCTTAAGCAGTTGTTTTATGACAACCTTTCTAGCCATAGCAAAGAAAAAAAGACTGAACATTTTAGATTTTGATTGCATGGCAACTGGACATATTACAAAAAACGATGGGCACTTGGCATTTACAACCATTAATTTGTATCCCAAAGTACAAGTAGAAAATGAAAAGGAGATATTACCTACCAACGATGTTTTAATGAAATCTTACGAGCACTGCATCGTAGCCAATACAATTAAAATACCCATAACCCATCATGGAAAAGTAACAGTAGCAAGCCATGCAGTACTACAAAACTAAACAACCATTTAAAAATAAAATATATGCAATCTACTAGTAACAAAAATTTGAGCAAAGAACACTCCGAGTGGAAAGACGCACTATCCTTTTACAAAGATGAGTTAGCCATTCTTAAAAATAGGCTAACAGAAGTTGCCTCCAAAAATACTTCCCTCGAAATAAGCAAGGAAGTAGAGCATTTCCAAAACCAGTTTCTTATACAACACGAAGGTATAGATATATTACAGCACGACATTAATGAGCACCTCAAAACCATTTCACACGAAATGCAAGACCATGCCGGGCACATGAGCCATGAGCAGATGGATGTGCACCAAGCTTTATCCAATCGTTTTGAAACTGGAGAAAAAATTTTTAAAGAGCTAAAGGAAGAATTTATGGGATTTTTGAGTAAGGTGATGTGATGCTAAAAATAAAGAAATTTTTCAATATGGGCTTTCGCCTACAATATTTTTCAGAAAAAACTATTGTAGGCGGAGGCTTTTTTATTTACAAATACTCAAAGGCTACATAGTAAATAATTGCAACTGCCCATTCTTAATCCTATTTATATACTAGTTATAAAGAAAGAAATACGAAAACGTTTAAATTTTTTTTGTAAAACAAAATTATTACTTATCTTGTAACTGCTTTAAAACTATACTACTACCCCACTCCCTCACTATATAGTATGTGTTTGTTTGGTTTTGAAGTGGAAAATGCTTTTTAAATGTAAATATAACTTAGAAGCTCTCAAGTATTAAAGGCTATATTGGGATGCCTATTACGAATGTATAAAGGTCTTTCCATTTTCTGAAAACTATTTTACACAAAAAAGAAAAAAGCGAGTTTAACCCCGCTTTAAATGTTTTAACAACAATAAAATTTTATTGTGATTTGCTTCACAACAAATATAAGAAATAAAACCAACAGTAAACAAAAAAATAAATTATGGACAATAATAAAAGAATTTTAGGCTTAGATATAGGTACTACATCTATTGGATGGGCAATAGTAGAGGCAACCAATAAAAAAAAACTAGACCCTAAAACTGGGAAAGAAGTAGACACAAGTACGGATATTAATAATGATCGTATTGGCATTTTGCATAAAGATGGAAAAGCTGCCGTAGGAGTGCGTATAATAAAACAAGACACAGCAAGCATACAGCAATTTGATAAAGGTTTAAAGTTAAACACAAACAGTACGAGTACACCAACTGCTACTCGTAGAATTAAACGTGGAAGTAGAAGATTGAAAAGCAGGTACAAACTACGAAGACAAAAACTTAATCAAGTATTATATTTTTTAGAAATGATGCCTGATTCGAATTTTTATACTAACGATAAAACTGGAAAAAGAAAAGGAAATTTTAAAATAGAAGATATTGGGAAAGCCATTTATGAATTAAGAGATAGAGCGATAAAACAGCAAATAACACTTTCTGAATGGGGAAGAATAATGTTACACCTAAACCAATGGCGTGGATATAGTAGTGATAGATTTGCTAAAGCAGATACAGAAGAGTTAAGCGCAAAAAACGATTTCTATACTTCAATCGTAACAAATATAATTGAACTAGACCCAAAAATTAAAAAAGGCACAAATGGGAAAGCTGATTTCATAGAACATTACTTATATGAAATACATTTTGAAAATGGAGACATTGGTATTGATAAAGTAAAGTGGTCAACAGAAGCAAAAACTAAGTTTACAGAAAAAATGCCCCATACTTATAAAAAGAAAACAGATAAAGATGGCAAAATAGAATTAACATGGAGTAAAGTAAAAGAAGATGATTATGCTTATAGAAAGTGGAAAATAAATGATTCCTTAACAAGTTTTTGTAGTGATGGTGGCACAGTTGGTTCTTATTTTTATCAAAATTTTTACGGAAACAATAAAAATATTAACCGAATACGAACCAATATTGTAAATAGAGATTGGTATGAGAAAGAGTTTGATAAAATATTTGAATTACAATATGAAAAAAATAAAATCCATTTTGAGAAATTTAATATTGATGACATTGTAGCATCTGCATTTCATAAAACATATAAAGATGATACAGAAAACAGAACCTATAAGCAAATACTAAACGAAGTAAAAAAAAATGGAGAGGGTGTAAAAGAACAAATTCATTATCTAATTAGCAAAGTAATAATCTATTATCAACGACCATGGCAACAAGCCAAGAACAAAGGGGAATGCACTTTTGAGAAAGTATTAGTTAAAGTTGATAGAAAAATAAAAGGGAGTGAAGAAATAGAAAAAGTAGATGAATACAGAGGCAGAACAGTTATACCTAGGAGTCATCCATTGCATCAAGAGTTTAAAATTTGGAATCAAATAAATAACGTGAAATTATTTTTTAACAACTATGATGTTCGATTTGAAATATTAAAAGACAAGGCTGAGGAATGTAAGAATATAACAGGATTTGAATCAAATGAAATAAAAGAACTTTTATATAGCGAACTAAATATAAAAGGTGAAGTAAATTGGAGAACTTTTTCAGAAAAATTATTAAAAGATAAACATCCACTTATAGTTTTAGGAATTGGTGATTATAAAACTAAAGAAGAAAAGGATTTACCCCCAATTTTTTTTACGGTAAATTATACTAAACGAAAAAAGAAAACAAATGAAATCGATGATGATAAACTAAAAGGTAATAAAACACTTTACCAAATTGACAAAATATTACAATTAGAAAATAAAGATTGGTATAATGAAATTAATCCCATAAGTAAAGAACAAGCAATTACTAACGTTCAGCTGCTTTGGGAAATTATTTATGATATAAATATAAGTGATCCTCTTAAAGTAAGCGAATTAATTCAAAAAAAGTTTATTCATATTAGTTTAGAGAAAGCCAATCAACTAAGTAAAATAAAATTTGATGATGCTGGCATGGCGCAACTTTCAGCAAAATCTATACGTAACCTATTGCCATTAATGAGTTCCGGGGATAATATAACCGTCAAAGCAACAAAGAAAATAAATTCACTAATTAATAAAAATGAGGAAGAAAAGTTATTAAAGGATACAGACAAATTAGTAGGATTGAAAGATTTTTTTAGAGATGAAAAAACACGTTTACTACTTACAAAAAAAAGCAAAACGAACGATTTTATATATTTAAGTTATACTGAAGCTAGTGCAATTGTTTACGGAAGTCACAGTAGCAAAGGCATTCAAGGTAATTTTAAAGAGATTGAAACTGTTCGCCAGCATAGCATGAACAACCCTGTAGTAGAAAAAATAGTAAATGAAACAATACGAGTTGTAAATGATATATACAACGAGTATGGTTTTGATGAAGTACGCATAGAGTTGAGTAGAGAACTCAAAGC
The DNA here is from genome assembly GCA_031430735.1 of Ferruginibacter sp. GTDB lineage: Bacteria > Bacteroidota > Bacteroidia > Chitinophagales > Chitinophagaceae > Ferruginibacter. Next base: position 63,699 of record JANPCB010000085.1, read on the forward strand.
AACTGCAGAGGAAAGAGAGCAAATGACTGAGGGTATAAAATACAATACGGAGAAAATTGAATGGGCAAAGCAAATGCTTCGTGAAATAAAAGAGATTGGGACTCCATTAGATACAGAGCCAAGTACTAAAAGTAACATTGATAAAATAAGAATTTATGAAGAAGTGGTAAAACAATTAAAACAAGAAGAATACAAAACAAAAGTTAAAGAATATAAATTAGATGAGCCATCAAAAGCTGAAGTAGGCAAATATTTGTTATGGCTTCAGCAAAATTTTAAATGCCCTTATACTAATGCACCAATTCCGTTAAGTGATGTATTTGCTAGAAATAAATTAGTAGAAATAGAACATATATTACCTAGAAAACGATACCCAAATAATTCATACAGTAATAAAGTTATTACTTGGGAAGTAATAAATAAAGCCAAATCCGACAGAACCGCTTATGAATTTATTGTAAGTAAAAGAACAAATGATAAATTTAAACTTAGTGACGGAACCGACGTGAATCTTGTTGCAAAAATAGCATGGGATGAGCATGTAAAAGCAATGTTTCCTAAAGGGAGTAAACAGAATAATCTGTTACGAAAAGAAATACCAGACAACCCCATAGAACGGACTTTGAAAGAAACTCAATATATAAACAAAAAATTTAAAGAAAAATTGGCAGAAATAGTTGGTAGTGAAAAAGTGTGGGTAACAAGCGGCTCTGTAACTGATATTCTTCGAAACAATTGGAGTCTAAATGAGGTGATGAAAGAGTTAATGCGACCAAGATTTGAACAATTTAATGTAGGTGAGAACAAACCTAGGTTAACATTAAACTATTTAACCAAACACCTAAATACAAAAACAAATAAAGAGGAAGAAAGTGAAAATTTTGAAGGCTATAGCAAACGGTTAGATCACCGACACCATGCTCTTGATGCTATAATAATTGCTTGTACAAAACAAAACCATGTGCAATATATTAATACTATGAATGCTATTAATACAGCTGACTTAGATAATCCAAGTGATGTAGCACAAAAATATAAATACTTAAAAGAAGATGTATGTGGAGGAAATAGTAGCAAGGTTAATAAATTACCATGGAAAACAACAAGTTTTTTAGAAGATGTAAAAGATGTATTACAAAAAGTAATAGTAGCACATAAAGTTAATAATGTTATTATTAGTCCATCAACTAATAATAATGCTAAAAATCTATCAACAAAACAAAGCATCTCAGTAAGAGGAAACTTACATAAAGAAACTAATTATGCAAAGAAAAATTATTTTGAAAATGAAATTTTAGCTACAGAGAAACTTATTAAAAAACTTTTGGATAATAAGTTTGATAATCAAAATCAGACTATGATTTTACCTCGTTCATTTACACAACTCATTAAAGAATTAGTCTTTAAAAAACCAATTCAAGATGAGTTAATCCCCTTATTTGAACCATTAGACAAAATTAATTTAAATAAAAATACTGCAAAAAAAGCAAATGAATGCACCATTTCAGTTTTAGAAAAAATACTGTTAAAAAAAAGAAATGATGAAAATTTATTGTTTAATAAAAAAGAAAATAAGCAACTTGAATGGGTAAGTATATATTCTGACAATAGAGCGTCAAATCGACCAAATGGATTTTATATTGACCTTAACAGTGAAAAAGAAGTAAATACAATCATAGAACCACGAACTAGAAAAATAGCATTATATCGCTTGGCATATGTAAAACAGAAAGAAGATGAAATTAATAGTCAAGGATTAGATAAAAAAGATAAAGATGGTAAAATAAGAGATATTCGTGCTATAAAATTATACAGCAATGCCATTTATGAAATTAGAATTAGAAACTCTGATGGCAGTTTTGTATGGAAAGAAATAAAAAATATTACAGAAAATGACTTTCAAAAAATTTGTTATCCTAAGGATGAACAAACAAAAAATATAAAGCAAAAATTTAATGCAATAAATTTACTAGAGTACAAAAGCAGTTATATTGAAAAGCCAATATTTACAACGAATATACCAATTGAAATAAAAAAAGCAAGGCAAAAAGGTTGGTATCAGAAAGGGCTATACGAAATCGAAAATGGCAAATTTGTTTACTCTGAAGATAGCTCATATTTTTTTGTAATGAAAGAGGAAAATTCAATTAAAAGAAATATTATACCCCTAAAATTTATAGATGCAGTAAAAATTTTAGAATATAGGAAAAATACCAAATTTACTGCTATCGACTTATTGCCCTTACACCTAAAAAAGAGTGCAAACGAAAAATTATTATTTACGCTTCAACGTAGTGACTTAGTATATATCCCTGATGAATTACCAAAAGGCGAAAATTATACAGAGCAACATTTAAAAGAAATTAATTGGATGGACTTTAAAAGTATTTTACCAAGATTATATATTGTTAAAGATATGAATGCTAGTGGTCCTGGTGTAGCATTTACAAAATTTTACACTTCCGATTCTATTAAACTAACTGAAAAAAATGCTAAGGATTTTTTTAAAAATCCTGAACTTAAAGGAGATTTAATAGAAGAAATAAAATATGGAAATCAACCTATGCTACAGCGATGCATCAAAGTATTCACTAACCGCCTTGGTACCAAAATAGTACCTTATTGGAAATTTCCAAATGGCATATGGGATAATGCAGCCGCAAAAAATTTAGGTTTATAAATACGAAATACAATGATTAAACGCACCCTATACTTTGGCAACCCAGCTTACCTAAAAACAAAAGATGAGCAACTAGTTTTTGAGAGCCACGAAAATGGCGAGCTAAAAACTTTGCCTATAGAAGATATTGGTGTACTTATTATGGACCACCAACAAATAACCATTACCCAAGCACTAATAGCCAAACTGCTAGAAAACAACGTTGCCCTTATAACCTGCGATAGCAAGCACCACCCCACTGGGCTTATGCTAAACCTAGATGGTCATACCCTACAAAGCAAAAAATTTACGGCCCAAGTAGAAGCTACGGTACCTCTAAAAAAACAATTGTGGCAACAAACGGTAGCTTGTAAAATAGATAACCAAGCTACTATGCTAGAGAGTGTACAGATAGGAGCCAAGATTCTGCGAACCTTGGCTCAAGAGGTAAAAAGTGGCGATGCCGATAACCACGAAGCGGTAGCGGCTGTTTTTTATTGGAAAAATATATTCGCCATTTTTCCGAATTTTAGAAGAGACAGGGAGGGTGAGCCTCCCAATAATTTATTAAACTATGGCTATGCCATATTGCGTGCAGTAGTTGCCAGAAACCTCGTAGCTAGTGGCTTATTGCCTACACTTGGTATATTTCACAAAAATCAATACAATGCCTATTGCTTAGCGGACGATATAATGGAGCCTTATCGCCCCTTTGTAGATAAACTGGTGTGGACCATTGTGCGCATGAACGGAAGTTATTTGGAAATAACCCCCGATATGAAAAAGCAATTGCTGGGCATACCGGCAATGGATGTAATAATAAATGGCGAAAAAAGCCCGCTAATGGTAGCCGTGCAAAAAACAACTGCAAGCCTCGCAAAATGTTATGAGGGCAAAGTTAGGAAGATAATGTATCCCGAGTTTGTTTAAACGTTACGAGTTTAAAGGTTACGGGTTACGGGTTAAAACTTCGGTATTATTTGGAGTTGTATTTATTTTACGAATGTCTATATTTTTTTTATTTCTGTTGATTTTGGAATTCTTTAAAAGATTAGAAGCTAAAAACTTTGAGCCTTGAACTTTTAAATTTGAACTGCTTTGCACAACCGTTTAAATGCTTACCGTATTATGTGGGTACTCGTATTTTTTGATTTGCCTACAGAAACCGCCAAAGAGCGAAAGGTAGCGGCTGCTTTTAGAAAAAACATTATGAAAGATGGTTTTCAGATGTTTCAGTTTAGCATATACCTGCGCCACTGTGCCAGCAGGGAGAATGCAGATGTGCATATAGCCCGAGTTAAAAAACTACTGCCCGAAAAAGGAGATGTGGGCATTATGTGCATAACCGATAAGCAATTTGGGATGATGGAGATATTTCATGGGCAAAAAATAACCACCGCCAATACACCTGTACAGCAGCTTGAAATGTTTTAGCATTTCTCAAACTGAGCCAGTCGCAACCGTTTAGGTATAATAAACGCCCTTATTTCTATAAAAATTAGAATTGCCTATTTAAAAAAGAATAGGAATAAAAAAGTGAACCAAGGTTCCATTTTTTATTCCTATTTTACTACTTAGAACCAACAGCAGCAAAGCTTTCAGCAAATCCTGATGTGAAAGAACTAAGTTAGTAAAAGTTTGAAAGCAAATCACAACTAAAAGCATGTTGTTTGAAAACTTTAACGTGATGTGAAAGAACTAAGTTAGTAAAAGTTTGAAAGCAAATCACAACTACAATGCAGATCAAACTAAAGCAATTTCAGATGTGAAAGAACTAAGTTAGTAAAAGTTTGAAAGCAAATCACAACAGTTTGTGTTTAAATAATTCAAACATAAAAGATGTGAAAGAACTAAGTTAGTAAAAGTTTGAAAGCAAATCACAACCTACATCTAATTCTCCTTTTGCATTCGTAAGATGTGAAAGAACTAAGTTAGTAAAAGTTTGAAAGCAAATCACAACTTGCAGGCAATAAAGACAAATAGTGATTTGGATGTGAAAGAACTAAGTTAGTAAAAGTTTGAAAGCAAATCACAACCGCACAATAATTGCGGGCTTCTTAAAAAATGATGTGAAAGAACTAAGTTAGTAAAAGTTTGAAAGCAAATCACAACAGCTTTTAATAAGCAACTAGCATCAGAAATGATGTGAAAGAACTAAGTTAGTAAAAGTTTGAAAGCAAATCACAACATGATAGCACTGATGTAATAAATAATTTAGGATGTGAAAGAACTAAGTTAGTAAAAGTTTGAAAGCAAATCACAACCCAATTTTGGCAAACCAAATGTTGCCTCTCGATGTGAAAGAACTAAGTTAGTAAAAGTTTGAAAGCAAATCACAACCCGAATGTATGTCGCCCAACGTGGGACGAAGATGTGAAAGAACTAAGTTAGTAAAAGTTTGAAAGCAAATCACAACCGAAAACGCGCCGGACTTCGTTTTAGGCACGATGTGAAAGAACTAAGTTAGTAAAAGTTTGAAAGCAAATCACAACCCACGTTTCATATAAATTGGAAATTCAGGAGATGTGAAAGAACTAAGTTAGTAAAAGTTTGAAAGCAAATCACAACACAATCGCCGCCGTATTAACCGAAGACGAAGATGTGAAAGAACTAAGTTAGTAAAAGTTTGAAAGCAAATCACAACATTAACATAGGGCGCGAATTTGGCGCGTTAGATGTGAAAGAACTAAGTTAGTAAAAGTTTGAAAGCAAATCACAACTAGAATTTAAAGAGCCTCCATTTGGGTTAGGATGTGAAAGAACTAAGTTAGTAAAAGTTTGAAAGCAAATCACAACCCGGACGAAAAAGTTATAGCCGTTAATAAAGATGTGAAAGAACTAAGTTAGTAAAAGTTTGAAAGCAAATCACAACCCATTTTACGAAATTGTAACAATGCTTCTGGATGTGAAAGAACTAAGTTAGTAAAAGTTTGAAAGCAAATCACAACTTGCATTGCATTTGAATACGCTTAACGCCCGATGTGAAAGAACTAAGTTAGTAAAAGTTTGAAAGCAAATCACAACCAATAGCAAAGTAACCGTTGATGAATTAATGATGTGAAAGAACTAAGTTAGTAAAAGTTCGAAAGCAAATCACAACAAAACTAAAGAAATCCAAAACGAAAGACACGATGTGAAAGAACTAAGTTAGTAAAAG
>JANPCB010000086.1:0-4205 GCA_031430735.1 Ferruginibacter sp.
TACATCTAAACCGCAGAAAATGGTGCTTCCAGTAAAGTCTAATTGATTAACTTTGGTCATGGCATTAATGTTTTAAGATGAGGAAATATTTTTACTTTAAAATTATAAAGAGTTTTCTATTTACTCATACATAAGACCTAAAGCCCAATCATCTTCATTTCGCTATTGGGCTTTGTTTAAGGCAGTAAACCATAGCCTAGCTTTTGGTTCTTATTATTATCATTTATATATTTACCTGCCAGCCGGCAGGCAAGTTCGGTCCAGAAGTTTCGGGATTCAGGGCGGAAGGAATTCAAATTCCAAACCTGCACAAAGCGCTACCGTAAGCGGTAATTTAAACAGACACCCTTCAAATGACAGAGCGACAAAAAATCAAGGACTATAATTTAATGTTACAAAAGTATATTGACAAGAAGGCTTTTGTAAAACTGTACAGAACTGTTTGCGACAAGGAAGAAAATATATCAGGTTTTATTTTAGGCATGTCAAAAGGTTTCTTATTTCTGCAACTTGACTATGACTTTATGCTTGACGGATTCGCAATAATCAGACTATATGATTTTGACAGCCTAAGACTTTCGAGCTATGAACGAACCCAAAGAAAAATTTTTAATGCAGAAGGAATTCTTGATACTTCATACGGCTTTGACAAACCATTACCATTAACGAGTTGGACTGATATTTTAAAAACACTAAAAAGTTATGACCTGCACGTTATCATTGAAAATATCAATAAGGACTATCTTGACTTTTGGATTGGTGAAATCAAAACGGTGACAGACAAAAGTGTCAGCATTCATAACTACAACCCAGACGGTCAACTTGATGACAAACCAAAAAATATTAAGTTGGACACAATAAGCATAATAAAATTTGGCGGCAGATATTCAACTGTATTTCGCAAGTATCTAAAGCACAAAACCAAATAAACTACCGCTAACATGGGTGGCTGATGCACAACTATATTCTTTTAAAAAAAAAACTCATTTAGAGTCGATTTAAGCTTTGCGGTTTTTAAGTGCTTTAAGAATGTAGCTTTAAATAAAGTGGCGAAAATACAAAGTATATTGGTTTGGAAAGGCTTGGGCTTTGGTTCGGGCAGAAAACCATAGTCTAGCTTTTGGTTCTTATCATTATCATTTTTACCTTTACCTGCCGGCAGGCAAGTTCAGTCGCTACACCCGTGTTGGGATTCTGGGTGGAAGTCCCGAAATTTCGGGATAATTACACACCTGCACAAAGCGCTACCGTTGGTGGCAATTAGCAGACCCTTTAAGATGAATAAGTTAATAATATTACTATTTTCAATATTTACCTTTCAAAATACCTATTCACAAAAGAAAGGGGTTTATATAGGGTTGTATACCCTAGAAAATAAGCTTAATCCGATAACGAGTCAAGAAGATACAATTATAGATGGTAAAAAAACTAAGATATTCATTTTTGAGAAAATTGAGCGGTACAGTGAAAAGAAACTAACATTATTTAATAACGGTAATTATTATTTTGAGTACACCGGTGGATGTTATGCATTTTCTGCAAATCAACAACGAAGAAGTTGTAAAGGACAATACAAAGTAACTAGAGACACACTTTTCATGACTAGTACATATAAACAATCCGACTTTTATTCAGTAACCGAAAAAATTATTGATACAATTCCATCAGGCAAAATAATGATAGTAACTAGTCATCCAAAAATAAAATTACGACCAGGTACAGGTTTTACTTGGTTTAATTTGCAATTAAATGATACTTTAATGGGTGATTTTAAAATCAACGATACTATTTATTGTAAATCGAATGAAGTGAGGGAACTATTTTTTCGTTCTTGTTCTCCACAAGAAATGGAATGGAACTATGTGCCACAAAACACAAAGACAAATTATTTTAATGTCACACTAACAAGAGACATTAACGGTGAAAATATTTTTATAAACCAAGAAAAATTTCTAATTCGCAAAAAAAAACTAATCTTTATATCGGGCAGTAAATATTTAAACGTTAATGACGGACTGTATAAAAAAGATTAACTGCCACCAACATTTCGTTTTGTGCAAGTGCGGCATAACGAAGCCCAATCATCTTCGGTTCGCTATTGGGCTTTTGTTCGGGCAGAAAACCATAGCCTAGCTTTTGGTTCTTATCTTTATCATTTATATATTTACCTGCCGGCAGGCAAGTTTATTCCCTACGCACGTGTAGGGATTCTTAGCCTCCGTTGGTCGCCCGCTCCCATCCCGCCCACACGGGCTGACGAATATCTATCAGCAATAATTCAACACACCAGCAATAAATCTTTGCTCAACACCCAAGCCAACCCACCACCCAGTAAACGGACACATCACTGAGTAAAACCATTTATAGGACACAAACCGACAATAAAAACTTAAATTAGTGCCTTAAACAGTTGAGAGACATTAATTAAAAACAAGAATGCCTGAATCACAAAACATAGAATATAAAAGTAGTTGGAGAGATGAATACCTAAAATGGATATGCGGTTTTGCTAATGCCAATGGCGGAAGCATTTTCATAGGAAAAGACGATGCAGGAAATGTTGTTGGTGTAACAGATGCCAAAAAGCTATTGGAAGATATACCCAACAAAGTGAGAGACACTTTGGGCATTTTGGTAGATGTGAATTTGCACACAACAGCACAAGGCGATTTTATTGAAATAATAGTTGAAGGCTATCCCTACCCTGTTAATTACAAAGGACAATACCATTATAGAAGTGGCAGCACCAAACAGGAATTGAAAGGAACGGCATTAGACAAATTTCTTTTACAGAAAAAAGGAAAGCGTTGGGATGGTGTTCCTGTTCCTAACATTATTGTTACAGATTTAAAGCAAGAAACATTTGAATTTTTTCGCAAACGGGCAATCAAAAGTCAACGCTTTGAAGTAGATATTTTAACCGACACGAATGAACATCTTATTGAAAATCTGCAGCTTAAAGAAAATGATTTTTTAAAACGGGCAGCTATCCTTTTGTTTCATGCTGAACCTGAAAAATTTGTAACGGGTGCATACATCAAAATCGGATATTTTGAAACAGATGATGACCTGAAATTTCAAGACCAGATACACGGCAACTTATTTGAGCAGATTGAGAAAACAATGGATTTGTTGTTTACCAAATACATAAAAGCAGAAATCAGTTACGAAGGCATCAACAGAATTGAAAAATATGAATATCCAAGAGATGCAGTTAGAGAAGCATTGCTGAACGCTATTGCACATAAAGATTATTCTGGTGGTATTCCAATTCAAATAAGTGTGTATAGCGACAAAATTATTTTTTGGAATGAAGGGCAGTTACCTGAAAACTGGACTATTGAAACTCTACTGACCAAACACCCATCCAAAGCTTATAATCCCGATATTGCCAATGCACTTTTCAGAAGCGGCTACATAGAATCCTGGGGACGAGGAACTTTAAAAATGATAAGAGAATGTGAATTGGCAGGACTTCCAAAACCAATTTACTTTTATGATATGTCGGGCTTTTTTGTGGAGTTTAGAAAAGATAATTATAATGAGCAATACCTCAAATCGCTTGACCTTAGTGATAGGCAAGTAAAAGCAGTTTTGTACTTGAAAGAAAAAGGAAAAATTACTAATAGCGATTATCAAGCATTAAATTCTGTTTCTAAAGCGACTGCAACAAGAGACTTGACAGAGCTTGTTGAAAAATTCAAAATCCTTAAAAGAACTGGTGATGTTGGAGCAGGAACGAACTATATTTTAATTGGCTCATAATTGGCTCAATTGGCTCATAATGGGTTCATGGGTTGAGCCAATATAGTACTAGACAAGACTCTATGTCACCCTATTGAACATCCTACACATATACAAACATCCATGACACTGTCGCCCGACCCCCACGCAATTTTTAGCACATTACAAGGCACAAAAAGCTGAACACAAAGCCAACCTTGTAAAGAGCTAAAAATGCCAATACAGAGCTCGGGTAGTATATAATTTATATAATTTCAGATTTATTTTTGAACTTCAACAAAATAAGTTCCATCAACAACCTTCGCCTAGGTTCGTGTCCCCACCATAACTGTTCGGAAGATTATGCAAATAGCTTTACATGGCGCTCCCCTGGAGCTTTAACTCCCTACTATTAATACCTTTCTACTAATATGTCGCTCCTCTGGAGCTATTATTTGAAAGTATTTAGCCTCGTTAGAGGC
>JANPCB010000087.1:0-20034 GCA_031430735.1 Ferruginibacter sp.
GTATTATTAATCATCAGTTCTCCATTAATAGGTAACCCTACTTGTGTGAAATACCCATAGGGTTTTACACAATCAATATAACCTGACATTTCATACGCATAAGGCACAGTAGAAATCATGAAATCTAGTTTGCCTTTCCAGGGTTTTAAATCTTCCACCGATTTCACTACAATTACTTCTTTAGCACCAAAACCTTTGATGTCATTTACTTTTGAAGGAGAAGTGGTAAAAGCATAAACTTCAGCACCTTTTGAAACAGCTAATTTAATGGCCATGTGTCCTAAGCCTCCAATGCCTACTACACCTATTTTATCGCCTTTTTTAAACTTCGCTTTTATCAGCGGCGAATAGGTAGTAATGCCTGCACAAAGCAATGGTGCTGCATATTGCAATTCTATGTTATCAGGGATTTTGATAGCAAAATGTTCTGTCACCACAATATTCGTAGAGTATCCACCTTGTGTTATTGCTGTTGGTGATGATTTTTCGGGAGTACCATAAGTGCCTACCATACCTGTGGTTTCGCAATGTTGCTCTTCACCATTTTTACAAGGTTCGCATTTCATACAACTATTTACCATGCAACCCACACCAGCTTTGTCTCCAACTTTAAACTTAGTTACATTTTTTCCTACTGCTGAAACTATTCCTGCAATTTCATGCCCCGGCACTTGTGGATATTGCTGCTTTCCCCAATGTCCTTTTATGGTATGAATGTCGGAGTGGCAAATTCCACTGAACTTGATGTCAATTAAAATATCGTTGTCGCCAACTGGTCTGCGTTCGAAATTCCACGAAACCAATTTTCCTTGTTCATCTTTTCCGGCATAGCCTTTTGAATTTATATTCTTGCTCATAGTGTTTGATTTATTTGTTTGTGAAAAAAGTTTTAGTGGGTTTGCAAGCAAAAAACCTGTAGTTGCCATGGATACTTGTTGAAAAAAAAAATCGTCTTGTTTGAATAGTTATATTTTGCATTCCTCTTTACTTTTGTTTTACACGTTTATTTTTGTCAGGCCAAGTCCCTCTTCTTATAGGCTTTAGATAATTTGCTGTTAAAAATGTGACTCATATTTAATTATTCTTTATGAAAAATTTTATCTATTTCTTTTGAAAGCTTAATGTCTTTTTCTGTAACACTGTCTTTAGCTTCGTGTGTAAATAGTTTTATATCTACCTTGTTGTATACATTGCTCCAATTGGGATGATGACCCATTTTTTCACATGCAAAAGCTACCTTGGTCATAAACGTAAAAGCTTCTACAAAATCCTTAAACTCAAAGCTGCGTTGCAGTTGATTGTTTTCTTCTTTCCACATAATGGTTTATTTTTTTGATTTTTTAAGTTCATCAGCTTCACTCAACGCAATGGCAATTGCTTGTTTTGGGTTTGTTACAATCCTTTCAGATTTACCAATATGAAGTTTGCCCTCTTTAAATTCATGCATCACCTTTGCTACTTTTTTTTCAGCAACACTTATTTTTTTCTTTTTCATTATTCGTTTTTAAAAAGAAAAGGCATAAATAAATTTTTATACCTTTTCTTTAATACTCAATTAATATTAGTCCGCCACTACTAAATCTCTCATAGATTTTATTTTGTCGTGGTCGGCTTTTAGCAAAGTATGTTGGGCTTTTACCATTGTTTGTTGTTCTGCATTTAAATATTCCAAATCATTTTCTAGTGCTTTTTCATACGTGTCGGTTGCCCAATCTTCGCCATATTCGCATGAGTTTAAGATACCCTTACGGTCTTTACCTGTTAGTGCTGCTTTCACATCCATCCACACCCGAAAAAATTTACCAGTTGTTTTTGTTCCCTCTGTTGCTGTGCCACCTAATTTTGTTACTTCGCCTGAAAGTTCTTTATTGCAATGCAGGCTTGTTTGCTTTAGTTCGTTAAAGAATGTCTTTAATTCTTGTTCTTCTGTTTCATCTGATGCGGTTTCATAGCCTTCAATTCGGTCGTTATTGATTTGTATTAGTTTATTTAATACATCAACTGTTTTTTCATTTTCCATTTTTATTTATTTAATTGTGAGTAAAAATTATTTATGAATTGGTTAAATGATTAATGCACCTTTTTGGCCTGTAACAACATTTGCTCCTGTAGCCACAGATGCAATCATTTTTAAAAAATTTATCATCCGGTTTCCGTCAGTATCCCAATAGTAAGCATTCGTTGGCTTTACTTTAATGATGGAAATATTGGGGTCGTCTTTTCCTTCCTTAAACCAAATTTTTGCAGATGGTGTCCAAAGTTCATCTGATTTGGTTTTGTCTATTATTATCTCCGCTTCGCCATTAACTACCAAGTAACTGCTTTTACCAGGATGAGAAAAAAATAACTGTACGTGTTTATCTTGCTTTATCTCTCTGTTCTTATCACTATTTACTTCACTAAAAAACCAAATGTTACCTTGGTCGCAAACCTTTTGTGCTCCCATTGGCCGGCATGTAGCACCATCATCAATTTTAAGATTGGTACAGAACAAACAAATATTTATCTCGTCTACTAATTCTTTTAATTTATCGATTGCTTCGTTGTGATTTAAATCTTTTATGTTGCTCATTTTTAATATTTTTTTTGGTGATGAGTATCTTATAACAAAGATGAAAGTTTGTTTATTGTAAAAATTACACAATGCTTATTAGTAGTTACATGATTCACATATTTCTTAACTGCAAGCAATTGAAAATGTATGTGATAATTATTTAGTAGACGAACCGATGATTATTTTAAAATTTATAGTTTACGAGAAATTTTTTCTCCATGATGAGATGTTTCTAAATGGTAGGTTGCTTAGATAAAACTGAAGAGAAAATAAAATATCTGAGGATATGTTGGCCTAAGAATTTAGCGAATGTTTCGTGAGATTGTAACAAAAGCGGAGCAATTATTGGTGGGTGTTGCGCTAACTGCTTTAGACAAAATACTTGCTATTAAAATAAAGCTTAAACGCCATGCGTAAATGGAAATTTTCATATTAGGCATAGTAATTTAATTTAAAATCATTGGTAAATACAAGGATATCTCTCTTCTTAAAATTTATGCTTAAATTGAACTAATAAAACCCAGCTTAAAAATTAACTGATGCAACTAAACACCGTTTCTTTACATACAAAAAACAAGTTTGGCCGTAGCCTACAAGCGCTAAAAGAAATTGCAGCCAACATGGATAAGGATTCAAACCTTGTTAAAAAAAAATTGCTACAAACGCTTGGTAGTATGGCTTTACCTGCGGCTAAATATTTACCCATTTATAACGATACGTTATTGTTTTTATGCGTTTATGCCGGCAATGCAGATTTACGCAAACTTGCTCAAAGTGAGTTAGACCGCATTGCCCTGCACCTGAAAAAAAAATACAGGATCATTAAGAAATCATTGCCCGAAAATTCGGGACTGCCTTTTACAGAAACCATCACAAGTTTTTCTCCCGATTCACTTGGATGGTTGCTTAAACAAAAAGATTTCTCCCTTATTTTCGACTCCTTTTACAACTCCACGTTAACATTAAATGAAGTATTGAATTGTACACTGCCCTCTTTATTAAAGGCAGAAACCACAGCAGGGTTAAGCCCTGAAGATTTGCTGGAAGTATTAGGCCTTAAACCAACCCAATACTTGGAATTTGTGCATGGCCAGGTTGAAGCACTAAAAACACATCCTCAGGCAAAAGATCTGTTAGCTGCAGGGCTTAATCTTTTTGTTCAGGTTGTTCCTAAAAGCAAAGAGTTTTCCCGTTCCTATAACAGCATACCGCATCAGTCTGTTTATTATCATCAGGATATGTTAAAACGATTTGATCATGTACAATTGATGAATGAAGCACTACCACATCAACCAGCACTGCCAGAAAAAATTTTGGGAAAAACCGGGAAAGATAAACTGGTTAAAGTAATTAAATATGCCATGTCGTTAACAGAGAGGGAGATAGATCCGGCCACTTACCTACAGGAAGATTCTATGCGGTTTATTGTTTTAGAAAGAGGGTTAACCATGGCAATTTATGGCATGTATCCCGAAAGGCAGCTGCCGCTGGAAACCTATATGGGCTTTACTATATTTAAAAATGGGTTGCCTGTTTCTTATGGCGGCATGTGGTTGTTTGGTAAAAGAGCCAAGGTTGGTTTTAATGTTTTTGAGCCCTATCGTGGTGGAGAATCTGGTTATTTGTTATGCCAATTGCTAAGAGTTTACAAACAGTTTTTTAAGATTAGTTATTTTGAAGTGGAGCCTTTTCAATTTGGAGCAGATAATGAAGATGCTATTGCCAGTGGAGCATTTTGGTTTTATTACCGGTTTGGTTTTAGGCCGATTGAACAGGAAATTTTTGAACTGGTAGAACTAGAGCAACAAAAAATAAAGAAGCGAAAAAATTACCGCAGCACTGCCAAAACATTGGTTGGTTTTACTGCATGTAATATTGCTTTAAAATTGGGTAACAGCATTCCGCAAGATGTTATTAAAATTACAACACAGGTATTAAGTTGTATAAAAAAAGATTGGAAAAATAATTACCAACATGCCCGAAAACTTGCGACTGAAAGTTTTTGCAATCTTGTACAACTTAATAGCAATAAACTTTCTGTAATAGAAATAAAAATTATGGAAGACATTGCCCTTTGGGCCTTGGCCATGAAAATTACAGATAAACAAAAACTGCAATTGATGAAACAAATGGTTTTTTCATCAACCAAAGATATTTATGTATACCAAAATTTGTTGCGAAAATTTTTTGAAAAATAATATTCAATTAACTCATCTTAAAAGTACTCCAGTCCACACCAATCCTGAATGTTTGGTAAATACGACCGCCCTGTAAACTGCCACCATAATGATTTGTAGCAGAGTGAAAAGCGCCTGAAGGATAAGCAACCATGCGGTTAAAGCGGTAACCAGCCCTGTCAATTTCAATCCATTTACTGCGGTCTTTACTTTCTTCTTCTAACTGATTTTTTAGTTGTGCAAATTTTAGTTTATGTTTTCTTGCCGCTGCAGGTGTAGCCGGATCAATTAATCCTGTTTGTTTATGCATCCATAAAGATGTGCCGCAATTTAGCGGAATACCGGGCGTTAAATATACTACCACAGTAATGTCGTTAAAAGGTTCGTCTGAATGAACTCCAGGAATTTCTTTTCTTTTTCCTTTGGCAAAACCTTGGTAAAAAACTCCGTTCTCTTCAATGGGGTCAGTATCCCAACGGATAATTTTTATTCCGAGTATTTTTTCTAGTCGGCTTTTTATTCCTTTGGGGTGATAAACATGTGTACTCCTAAAGCCGGTTACATGCTCAGGTTCATAAAAGGTAGACTTTAGTGCTGTTTCATACACTTCATTTGGGTTAGGGTAAAAATCATCTTTCACTATTAAAAAACGTGGATATAGTAACTTTTCCATTGCTGTTGTTTTTAGCTTTTGTTTTGGTGAATCTTATTTTAAATAGATCACAATTTTTTAAAAAACGTTAATACATCTCCGCCTTGTTTACTAAGCACTTTTAACCGAGCCATACAGGCTGTTATTATTTCAGTTTACTAAACCTGATTGCAACATTAAGATAATAAATTTTATGAAGCCTTCAAAACAACATTCTTAACCCTAAAAATTTTTTTATCAAAGAAATAGCTTTTAGTAAATTATTGGTGCCTCCATTTGCAATAATGAAACAACTTTTCATTTTGCACTATTTCGGTTAGTGGAAATACGAATCGAGAAGGTAAAACAGGTATCATACAGCTCAACTCATATAAGTTTATTACCACTAAAATAAAAACCTTTTCTTATTATGTCTGTCTTTAATATATTCGTTAAATAGTCATAAGTATGCGTACAGCCATTTTATCATTGATTTTAATTTTATTTTATAGTCAGACTTTTGCCCAAGACAAGCGAACCATCAGCATTACCGTATTGAACGACCAGAAAAAGGCACTTTCGGGTTCCACGATCTATTTATTGGGGTTGGATTCTGTAGCCATTCGTTCGGTGTCTGCCAATGCATTGGGCGTATATGACTTAAAAGATATTAAAGCTGGTAAATATTTGGTTATGGCCAGCCAGACTGGTTATTATGATGGGTACAGTGTGCAGTTAGACCTAGAAAAAAATGCTTCCTTTAATAGCATTATTACACTAAAAGCAAAAAGCAGTCTGCTTAATAATGTTACCATAGTTTCTAAAAAGCCAGCTATCCAATTCTTGGCCGATAAAACAGTAATAAACCCCGATGCCACTATTTCAAATGCAGGAGCTACGGTAATGGATGTACTGGAAAAATCGCCGGGCATTACTGTAAATAAAGATGGCAGTATTATTATGAAAGGCAAACCTTCGGTAACTGTTTTGATAGATGGGAAGCTTACGCAATTAAGCGGTGCCGATTTGCAGGCTTTTCTTTCGGGCATCCCTGCTTCGCAAATAGATGTGGTGGAACTGATAGATAATCCCGGTGCTAAATATGATGCATCGGGCAATGCCGGTATCATTAACATAAAAATGAAAGCCAATAAAGTAAAGGGCTTTAATGGCTCGTTAAATTTGAGTGTTGGTCAAGGGGTGTATAGTAAAACGGGCAATTCACTCAACCTTAACTATCGTAATGGCAAAATGAACTGGTTCATTAACTATGGGCAAAGAGCTAGCCACGAGTTTATGGATATTTGGTCGCTGAGAAGATATGTGAACAGCAACAATCAGGATTCTGCTTTGTTGGAACAACCCAATGTTGGTAAAAATTTGCAGTTCGGGCAAAATATTAAAACGGGCTTCGATTTTTTTCTCACCAAAAAAACCACGCTGGGGGTTGTATTTACAGGCAGTATCTTTAATCGTAGGGCAAAAAATAGCAGCGATATTAAATGGATGGATCCCAATTATAACATTGATTCCACCATCAACACCTCAGGGGAAAATAACCGAAAATTTAAGAGAGGTGGTATAAATATGAATGGCAAATTTAAACTAGATGAAAGCAGCGAATTGGCTGCCGATTTGGATTTTGTAAGTTTTAATATCAATGGCGATCAGCAATTTCAAACCCAGCTGCTAGCGCTAGGCAGCGATGTATTTGCTAACAAAGGAAATATACCTTCTAGACTAAAAATTTTTACGTCAAAATTCGACTATACCAAACGCTACAAACAATTTGTGTTAGAAACGGGTTTAAAAACTGCTTACAACAAAACAGATAACCTAGCCGAGTATTATTTAAAAACTAACAGTAACGACTGGCAGCCCGACCTTAGCCGAAGCAATAATTTTTTATACAACGAAAGCATTAGTTCTGCCTATGCAAGTGTGGATGCTAAGAAAGGTAAGTGGCAGTTGCAGGCTGGACTACGGTATGAGTATACTTTTTACAAAGCCCGACAGTTGGGGAATGCATTGGTAAAAGATTCTGCTTTTACCAATAACTATGGTAGTTTGTTTCCTACTGCTTTTATATCTTATCAGCTAGATAGTAATAATAGTATCACTTTTCGTACAGGACGAAGAATAGACAGGCCGCCGTTTCAACAGTTAAATCCTTTTCTTACCATATTGAACAAATATACTTTTGAAGGAGGCAATCCATTTATTAGGCCGCAGTACACTTGGAATGTGGCAGTAGCACATACCTATAAACAACTACTTACTACAGAGTTTTCGTACAGTTACCTAAAGGATTATTTTTCGCAGCTATTCATCATTGATTCTAACAGCAGCAATGTAAACAAGAATATCATCATTTACACAAGAGGTAATGTGGGGTCTTTTCAAAACTTTGGTATTACAGAAACCTTTCAATATCCCCTTACCAAATGGTGGAACATTACTGCAGTAGCGGTTTACAATTATAAAATTATTAAAGGAGTGATATGGGCTCCGCTACAAGCCAAAATTAGCCAATTGAATATGAGCATCAATAATCAGTTTCAACTTAAAAAAGGGTGGAGTTTTGAGCTGAGTGGTTACTATCAAACCAGGAGCCAGATAGACTTGCAGGAATGGTTGGAGCCACAGGGCGAAATGAATATAGGTGTGGCCAAACAAATTATGAAGAAGAAAGGCTCATTGAAATTGAGTGTACGAGACCTTACTTATTTCCAAAACTATTCTGGCTATTCAACGTTCCAAAATTCTGTTGAGCCCTTTACCATAAAATGGGATAGTAGGGTAGTGCGGCTGAGTTTTAGCTGGCGCTTTGGTAAAACAATGAAAGCCATTAGCCGCTCTGAAGGTGGTGCAGAAGATGAAATTAATAGGGTGGGAGGGAATTGATTTTTTTAATGGAAGGTTAGAAATAAAGCTTAGTGAAACACCTATACAAATAGTAGCAGCAGTTATTATTACGTAGATGTTTTTTTGCAATAAAGTGCTGAAGACTCTACGGGATATTTTTTATCTAAGTCTACATCATTAAAACTTTTATTTGAACCCCAATTGAATAGTTTTTCAAAAAAAGGAAGCCATTTTTTATTTTTTATTTTCCCTAAAAAATACACTTCATGTTCTTTTTCCTTTATGCCCATTTCATACAATGTTTGATTGTGCTCTACTATACCTAGTTCATGAAAATATTGCATCATTCTAAAGTATTCGCAAACGTTTCCACTTTCTAATCGTCCTGCAAAAAAAAAGGGCATAAACCATCCGATAATATAACAAGAAAAGGAAATGATTTTTCCGATAACATAAAACCTCAATTCATAATATTTAGATACAGGGATATTGTATTTATGCATTATTTCTAATACTTCCTTACGATGATTCCATTCATCCAATTCAATTTGTTTAATAGCTAATTTTTCTTCTTTGTTTTTAACTGAGCCGGCATGACCTTGGTAAGCAAATGCTGCTGCTTTTTCAGCGGAGTACGCCTTTTTAAGTAGGTCAATTAATGCTTTATGATTAAGGATTATTTTTTGCATTCTGTTGAGAAAATATGTTCAGCTCTAAAATTAATTAATATTGTTGTTAATCTACTGCCTGCCTTGGTATGTGCCCTACGAACCACATTGCTTGAGCCGTAGAGGCTGTTATTATTTCAATTAAAAATATTAAAATAATATAATTTTATGAAGCGGCAGGTTGAACGATTCGTGTCTTACAAACTAAGGCTCGATTTTTCCTTGAATCACACTATTGGCAATATCAACATTTTTAGCCGTTTTTTGTCAGCCGCTTTTAAGTTTTCGTCTTAATAAAATAAGTCTAAATTTTATGTTGTCGTAAATTAAACCAACAACTAATGTAGTTGCTGCAAAAATTAGGGTGTTAATTCCAATTTTTGAATATAAAACTCCACCAACGATACCCCCAATAAAAAAGAAACTTATAATTGTCAAACGCAATTTTATTGACGATATGAGTTTGTGTTTCTGTTCGGTAGCCTTGTAAAAAAATAATTGTGATAATTCAATTCCTAAGTCAGTGAAAAGCCCTGTTAAATGAGTTGTTCTAACACTTGCACTTGAAATGGTTGTAACTAAAGAGTTTTGTAAGCCCATTGCAAAAAGTAAACTAAATGCGATGGTGTTTGGGCTTTTAATTATTAAACCTTCTCCCCAAAAACCGATAACAACTAGTATTAAACATTCTATTAATGCAGGAACTACATAAATATAATGATCGTTTTTTCGTGAAATAATTTCAATAAGTAAACTGGAAACAAATGACCCTAAGAAAAAGAAAAATATGAAAAGAAAATAAACAAACCCACCCCAAAAGTTGAGTTTGAAAACTTCGTCCACAAAAAATGCAAAGTGACCTGTTACGTTAGTTGTCAACCGTGCTACTGCTAAAAAGCCTGTAACGTTTACAATGCCTGCAACAAAAGATAATAACGAAGCAATTCTTAAGTTATGGCTTAAAGTTCGTGTTTTACCTTGGTGTCTAAACATTTAATATTTTTTCTTCTTTTTTCAAAGTTTGTAAACTATCGCAGTAAAATGGCTCACAACGATATAGCATTGCTGCAGATGTTAGAATTCGTTCTGCCAGTTACTGTTGCTAAATTAGAGGTTTAATGTTGAAGTGAAGACCTAAAGTTGAAAGTTGCTTGTTTAGCCCAAACGAGGCGGAGGGATTGCTTCATTCTCTCTCTGCCTTGGTTTTTACAACAGGATTAAGTTGTGCTCTCGAAGTTATTTATAAAATATTTGCTCTATATTTAGCATATGAATAATAAAAGACAACATGTAATAGCTGCGTTTGCATGTATGCTAATGCTGCAGTTTGCACATGCACAAACCAACCGGCCTGGTAAGGTACAAAGTGCCAATGTAAAGCCAACTCAGGTTTTGGAAGTTAATAAAGCAAAACCCGACTTGGTAATTAAGGGTATGACTATGCAGGCAGACAATAAAACGATTGATATACTTGTAGAAAATACCGGAGATGGATCAGCAGCGTCATTCCTGCTGGAACTGGAATGCATTAAAAATTATATGCCTGCAAAAGACTGCAAAACCGTACAAAATGTGGTTGCAATCGGCGCTCATAAATCACGACTTGTAAAAATAACAATAAGTAATGGCCAGGATGCCCAGGGCTACCAGGCCACTGTAAATGCAGACGGAAAAATATCCGAATCTAATTCAACTAATAATAAGAGTGCTGTAGCCAAACTAGCTTACGGCCCACTGAGTATGGCAACTGTAGGCGAACTGCCCGATCTGGTACCTTTGTTAATTTCTCCCCCGCACATAAAAGATGGAAAAAATATTATGGAAGTAAGGATATTAAACCGAGGAGGTACTGCAAGTTCTGGGTTTTATGTAAATTTTTATTGGATGAAAAATAACGGAGGAAAGGAGATGGGGGCAAGTTTTGTAAAATCTGTAAATGCAGGTGCCGAAACATGGGTTATCCTTGAACTGCCTATGGCAGCCCCAAACCCTAACCCAGGTTACCAAAATCCGTTCCTTCCTGTAAAATCAGACATTGGATTTGACATAATCAGTACGACACAGAATTTGAGTAACCCAACCAATTATATGATAACACTCGATACACAGGATACTGTAAAAGAATCTGACGAAAAAAATAATGTTTTATTTTATAGTTTCATAGGTGGTAGTTATAAACAAAAATGATATACCATTATTAGGCTTAAGTATTTGGCTAATGGGATATTGTGGTTCGGTTACTGTAATTGCCAGCTGTGTAGGGGTTACCAAGAATAAACATTTTTCTGTACTAAAACACAATTCTTGAAGAGATGTGTGGAGAAATTAAACAATAAAATTGCAAATTACAAGTGGGTTTGCCGACAGTGTTAGGAGTATGATAATACTTTAATTCCTTCTCAAATGTGGATTGAATTTGGCAAAATCTTATACTATACATTCGTTAAAGAAAGACCCTCTCCAAATAAATATATTTTTTATTTCACCAGAATCAATATCTAAGGTTAAAGGTGCCCAAGAAAACATGCCGAATAACGGGCAAGTTTTTTTGATTAATTAATTTCTCTGTTATTTAGTTAGTATATTGTAATCTAAACCAATTTCTAAAATTCAAAAAAAATACTTTTATGTGTGAAAAAAAATTGTACAGTTTTTTGCTATCAGTTGTGTTATGTGGCTTATCGGCATATGCTCAGGTGAACCCTGCTATTGGGGGTAGACCCAATAACTTAAATAATATAAAAATTGCAGACACCACAAGTATAAAAATTAAAAATTTAGAAACTAGGAATAAGTTATTAGAAGATAACAATAAAATTTTAAATGCCGATGTTGCAAATTTAAAAGCCGCTTTAGCAGTACTAACAACCAAAATGAACGAAATACAAAAAGATAACGGATCATCGAAACTTCTTATTTTGGGGTTAAATAATACAATGGGTTCGATTCAAACTAACCTGTCAAATCTGCAAACCAGTTTTACAACTTTTTCAACTGTCGATTTTTTAAAGCATAATCATCAATTAAGAGGCATCTTAGGTAATGGAGTAGGGCCAAGTGACAACATAGTTTATTTGAATAAAGGCCAGGGTACTTTAAAAGAACTGATTAACAATATCAAAATGACCTATGGCGGAACTTTAATCAAAGAATAAAGTACCCCCTTTGGTTAGTGACCCCACAAACCATTGTGTATGATGCATAGAGGTTGTTATTGGGGAAGTTTACTAAAAACTTATTGCAACATTAAGATAATACAATTTATTATGCCATCAACGCTACACTATTTCGGTTAGAGGGAGAATAACCAAAATAGGTGAGAACAGTTCGTGCTAAAACAAACTTGGGCGAAATAACTACGTACCACAATAAGTTGCATATTCGTTTTCAAAAACTATTGGTGGAGGAATTGTAAAATGGCTCAACTTTTCTTGGTATTGATATGGGTTACTCAACACAACTAATAATTTTTCTAATAGGTTAAAATTTCCATTTGTTGCTGCGTCCAATGCTTCTTCTACCAAATGATTACGTGGAATAAATGCTGGATTACTTTCTTGCATACATTTTTTTGCTTGTTCAATTCCACCAGAGTTGCTGATGGTGTTTTTCCATTTTTCAAGCCAAATTTTAAATTCAGGAGTAGCCATTTTTTCTACTTCAGATCCTGTATTATTGGTTAGTGCTAAAAAGGTATTTGTATAATCTAGTTTCAACTTAAGCATTAAGGTAAGTAGTTCATCTACCAACACGTATAGCTCTGGTGCTTTTTTTTGAATGCCTAATTTTAAAAGCATCATTTCATAATATTTTTCATACCATATAGGCTCAAACTCATCTATACAGGTTTGCGCTAATTGCAGTGCAGTGGCAGGTTCAGCATGTATAATCGGCAACAAAGCATCTGCAAACCTAGCAATATTCCATTTGATAATATTGGGTTGGTTACCAAATGCATACCTACCGTTTGTATCTATCGAACTAAAAACAGTTGTAGGGTTATATACATTCATAAAAGCACACGGACCATAATCAAATGTTTCGCCACTTATGGCAACATTATCTGTATTCATTACACCATGTATAAATCCTATACGCATCCAACTCACCACCAAATCAATTTGAACAGCCCTTAGTTTTTTAAGTAAACTTAATGCAGGGTTTTCTTCGTTTTTAATTTCGGGGTACAAGCGATTGATGGTATAATCAGTGAGGGCTTTTAAATCTTCGGTTGTTCCTAAATGTCTAGCATATTCAAAAGTTCCTATTCTAATATGGCTTTTCATTAGTCGGGCTACAACAGCACCATCCTGTTGTTTTTCTCGTTGAACAAATTCTCCTGTTTTTGCTACTAACAAACTTCTAGATGTGGGAATATTTAGGTGATGCATTGCTTCGCTTATAAGATACTCTCTTAGCATTGCTTTTAACGTAGCTTTTCCATCTCCACCTCTGGAATAAAGGGTTCTTCCGCCTCCCTTAAGTTGAATGTCAAATCGTTTATTAGTAGGAGTGATGTATTCACCAATTACAATGGCTCTTCCATCACCCAATTTTGTAAAATTTCCAAATTGATGACCAGCATAGGCTTGAGCAAAAGAAGAAGTTTTATCATCAGCTTTATTTTCTACTAAAAATGAAATAAGCTCTTCTTTATTTGCAAATGGAATACTAAGTTCTTTCAATAATGCCTCATTAAGCAACACGGTTTGTGCTTTGCTAAATGAAGCAGGCTTTACCAGTTGATAAAATGTATTGGGTAGCGATAAATAAGAATAGTCTAAGTTAACCATTGGTCTTTTCTGCATGAATAATAAGGTCATTTATTGTAACGTAATTCAACGCTCTTTCATCGGTTGCCTCTAATGCCACTTTTGGGGCACAACCTGCTTCAAACGCTTCTTTCCATCTTAATACACATAAGCACCATTTATCACCGGGTTGTAGTCCAGCGAAATTATATTCTGGCCGTGGCGTTGTTAAATCGTTTCCTTTGCTTTTTGAAAATTCCAGAAACGCTGCTGTAACAATAGCACAAACCACATGCTTACCACTATCTTCATTATTTGTTCTGCAAAAACCATCTCTATAAAATCCGGTTAAGGGTTTTGTGCAGCAACATTTTAATGGTTCTCCAAAAATATTTTTCATGTTGTAGTTTGTTGTAGTGTAATTTAAAATACTCTCTCCACAAACCATTGTGTATTATTTATGGAGGTGGTTATTATTTAAGTTTAATAACCCTGCTTTGCAAAATTACGATAATACAATTTTATTGGTAGATTGAATGTTTCGTGTGTAACGAAAAAGGCGTGGTTTTAGGCTTACTCCATAAAATCTTCTTTATATAACTTTCTTATTTCTTTGAGATTTTCTACACCATATTGACGAAGGCAATATTCAAATATTTCTAGATTAATCTGTCCTATATTTTTATTAATATATTTTTTGTGCTTTTTGTAATGTTTCTTTTTTAATGAATACCCATCTATTAAATTTGGATCTTTATCAATATCAATTTCAAATATTTCAATTAGTTTTTTTGTCGGAATGTGAGAAATATTTTGAAAAGCATAAATATTTTGATCCTTTTTGTCCTTTAAAGCTAACTCTAAATAATATATTGAATATTTTGATGTCATATCTATTAATATCTTCAAATTAAATACTTTTTGTCGAGCTTAGCCTTGGTTTATTCCTCCACGAACCATTGTGTATAATTCATGGAGGGTGTTATTATTTCAGTTTACTAAATATACTTTGCAAAATTACGATAATACAATTTTATCGGTATATTGAATGTTGCCTGTTTAATATGCCACAACTCATGCAAAAAAGGCAATTAAAAATTATTTTGAATGCGTTTTTATTTTAAAAAATTAAGTAAGTTTGTTACCTAAATCAAACTTATGTATATCAAACTAGCAACCATTGCCCTCTCTTTTTTTCTACTTGCCTGCAACAATACTAAAGAAAATGATTCTAATGCTCCAGGTACATCTACTTCCGTTTCTACAAATGATGATGATGATGCCAAACCGGCGGGAGATATAGAAGCACAGAAAGCTGCACTTAACAAACAGTCTAAAGCCTGCATTGCCCTTATGAATGCCCTTGAGCCAGAAATGAATGCCGCTTATGCTGCAGGTGATGCCGCCACCGCCCAATCTATAAAGGCCCGTATAGACAGCGCTGCCATGGAAAACGTAAAAATTGGTCAGCAATTGATGGCAT
This sequence comes from Ferruginibacter sp., assembly GCA_031430735.1. Classification (GTDB taxonomy): domain Bacteria; phylum Bacteroidota; class Bacteroidia; order Chitinophagales; family Chitinophagaceae; genus Ferruginibacter. Next base: position 15,130 of record JANPCB010000087.1, read on the forward strand.
TGGGTAATTAATTTTATGTACTAAAATAAAGGATAAATGGAGGAACGAAAATACCAATCGTTCCTTTTTTTCATGCGTTTGCTTCAGGTGTTTACATGGCTGATGCATTTATTTTGGGGTATATTCAACTAAAAATTGGATTATAATGACTTAATCATCCATTAAGATTGTAGCTAAAAATAACTGCCCATGCTAGGCTAATTACCATCCTAGTTTTATATAACTTAAATACAGCATATATACAACAAATATGCTGATAAACATGATTACAATAAATAGCAAAAAAACAAAAATAATGCTTAATACCAATCCTTCTGATCCTTTTCTTTTGTAAAACCAATCGTAATATGCAAAGGTGTAGTAAATAAGAATGGATAACATGTACAATCCATCTGCCAATGCAATAAGTAGGCTTCCATTGAGTAGGTAGTACAAAGGAAACAACGCTATTTTAAACAGCAACACTTCACCTATTATATAAGCATTTCCAATAAGGTGCTCTCCAAAAGTATACTTTTTATTATAAAATATTAGCCATGTAAAAAACGCTATCAACGGAAATTGAAATAACATGATCAGGGTTGTCCAGTTGTTTTCAAATTGTTGAATGCCTGTTATAGAAGTGCCATTGTTAAATTGAAATTTTACGAAAAGGAAAGTTGCAATCTCCAATGAAGAGTACAAATTTTAATGGTTTGTAATGTCTTTTTCTATCACCAGCAAAATATTTTCTTATTTCTTTTCCCGGTCGCAGTAAAAAGGTACGCATAGTATAAAAGAGCCCGTTATCTACATCAAAAAAAACATCGGGTATATCACGTATTATATTATAAAATGTAATTCTTTTAGGCCTAAGATTTTCTCCGCAATGTTTGCAAACCTGCCCATCGCTTAAAGTGTCACAGCATGGGCATGCAATAACAGTAATGTTTTTGTCTTCTTGTTGCTGTCCAACATTTTTTTCTGGTTCAATAGTATTCATCAAGCAATAAGTTATTGCGTTTTATGGAATAAAAGTAGTGAAAAATAATAAGATTATATTTATCTAAGCATTCTCGTAATGTAAGACCATAATCAATATGGTCTTTGCAAATCTGATGTTTAAGCTCTTGGCTGTAATAAGTCTTCCGGGCAAATCCGTTTTGTTGCTCCATGTTACACTTTTTGTGTAAACCTATTTCAGGACAAGACATTTTTTTAAACTACTTCGGTTCGTGGGGACACGAACCGAGGCGAAGTATTTACAACAACTGATTTTGCAATGTAGTCATGGATTGAGCGTCTTTTATTATTAAAAAGCATTGTTACCGTCTCAGCAATAATCCAAACCAAAGTTGAAAGTGTTATAATTTGTTCACCTATTTCTGTGTCGCCGTAATTAAATACAAGAATAATAATTTGTAACAAAAAAAATGCAACTCCTATACTGTCTCTCATAAATGATTGATAAAAAGTAAGAAGTTTAGTCTCGTCTTCATTTTGAACTACTTTTATTGATGTAATCCGCTTTCCAATAGTTTGCCCATATAAAGTATGCCCAATAATTGAATAACCATAATAAAGACCATTTTGAATAATTTGCCAACCAATTGATTTTTCTGGGTTGGGTCCAAATAGTTCATTACTCAACAATAATACTGGCAGAAAAATAACAGCATCAATTAATGTTGCACCAAGCCTTTTTAGAAAAGTTTGATATTTAATGTTTATAATTTCTGTCATTTTATTTGTTGTTATCTAATCTACTTTTTTTTGTATTATCGGTTGGTGAGGGCACCAACCGATAAGGAAACACCTGCCATAGTTTATACTGCTTTTTCTTTTGCTTTGGCAGCGTTAATTTCCTCTTTCTTCTTTTTTCTTCGCCCATATAAAAAAACACCAAATGGCGTAATTATAGACCCTACAACATATTGAATATTATTGCCCAGCCAATCCATTATCCTTGTTGAAAAAGAAACAGGATCAGGCTTATTGATTGCTACTTTTATGTTAACCTGCTTTGATGGAAGATATACAGTATCTCCTTCGGATTTAATTGCTATTATCTTCATTGTAATTTGTGCTATACGCTCACTATTAGCCACCGCCCGTAAGTTCCAGTGCCAATGATTTCCATTTACCAGGTCCAACTCCTGCTCTCCTGGTGCTTGGGGCACAATTTTAAAATCTGCAGAATCTACTTCCAATACTATTTTCAACTTTTTATACAAGTCAATTTTGTACGGCAGAATAACAATTTTACTGGTATCAGTATTATAATCGTCTGGTCCTTCAATTTTTTCTCTACTCCTAATTTCCTGGTATATTATTTTTCCTTCTCCGTTTATCTTTACAAATACCCTAAAATCTTTCGTTTCATTTTGCTTTATTTTTGGATAGTAAGAATATCCTAAACTGGCTGTTTTCTTAACAGCATTATTATTATTTTCAACAACTGATGTACCATTGTTTTCAATAATTGATTCCGATTTTTTTTTGGTATCTACCAAATTACTATTGGGTTTATTTCCTTTTAGTTTGGGGTTATTACTTTTATTACTGGGCACTCCATCGTCGGAGCTGCCCATATTGATCTCTATTTGTTCCATTAACGGGCAGCCATTATTTGATGCTGAACCAGGTATAATGGGGCATATATCCAATTCGTCGTTGATACCATCATTATCTGTATCGGGTATTGGGCATCCCTTATACCGAAATACACCAGAAATTCCAGGGCATTTGTCTTCATTATCCGCAATCCCGTCGCCATCACTATCAGGGCAACCAAACAGTGAAACAGGTCCTGCTTGATCCGGGCATTTGTCGTTTTCATCTTTAACTCCATCACCATCTCTATCTTTCGGCGCAGCTTCCAAAGGCGCTGGCGGCGGCGGTAGTAATTTGTTTGAGAGTTTTGGTGAGCAGGATAAATAAAAAACTAATACAAAAACAAGGCTTAAGTAGTTTACAAATCGTTTTATATTCATAAGAATTAGTTTTTTGTATTATCAGTTGGTGACCTCACCACCCGAAATGGTTGCGTCGATAATATCTCCAAATATAAGAAAGAAGCTATAAACTTTAATTTAGCGAAATAAGTAGAAGATGCTTATGACCAATAATGGTATCGGTATAAAAATAAGATTGCAACAAGTCCATTCTAAAATATTTCTGGGTTATAGGTTTCGGTTGGTGAGGACACCGATAAGGAAAAACTAGTAGTTTGTACTTTTTGGAAAATAAATTTAAACTCAATATATTCACCTATCAAAAGCTTAAATTATGAAAATTCTGCGTTTACTTATTATCTCCTTATTGCTGGGTTCCTGTAGTAACAATGAAACCAATTCTGGTGATGATGATTCCGTTGCAGGAGACCCCGTTGCTGGAGATTCCCCTGCTGAAGAAACCGTTAAAACGGAGAACCGCCGAGAAGAAAATCAAAAAGGTACATTATACCTAAGAAGTTATATTGTAGGTGGACTTAGCATTGGCTGGCTATGGCTGGGTGATGATGGCAGTTTTGTAGAGAATCCTGTAAGGGGCGCCAACCCCATTGATATGGCAGCAGAAAAAGAACTTAATGCTGCAAACTCGGGCACCTTTACCAAAAATGGCGATGTGCTAACCGTTAACTATTTTACAGGCAAAACAGAACAATTAAAAATGGAATACCTTGATGGTAAGTTGAACACTATAGACGGTTGGTTTGTAGCTCCCCAGGAGGGCCTGCCAAATAACTATAAACTCAACGGAAACTTTACCGGAAATTTTAAAATAGGCTATTTAAGTAAAGCGCAAACGTACAGCTTTAGCAACGATGGCACCCTTGAACTTAAGGGTATGGCTACCGTAAATGTAGATGGTGCCGGAGGCACCGCTACCGGTGAAGCAGAAAAAGGCACGTATACCATAAATGGCAATACCTTAAACATACGTATGAACAACGGCGACCAATCGGTAGCCCTTATTGGTGTTATCCCCGGCGAAAAACCAAGCATCATCATCAATTATACTATGTTTATGCAGTAGTTAGTGGCAATTTTTGCAAAACTCATAATTCGATAAAGATGATTAAGACAGAAGAATATATTTTTAATCGGATAGTTTGGAAAGCAAAAAAATTTATGCTTCCGACAAACAGTTCATTTTTCTTTAATGAATTATCTACCGAAAAACAGAAAACATTACTTAATCAAATTGACAGAAATCAATGTGGACAGCCTATTGTAATTTTTACAAAACCTAATGAAAAATGGACATTAATCAGCACAAAACAAATTGTATGTTCCGATAATGAAAGAATATTTGCAATTGACTTAAAGCAAATTAAAGTATTACAACCAACTGTATTTAAAACAAATAATCAATTGAAAGAATTTAAAGAACAAAATTTTGACAAAAGGGAATGGGACAAACTTTTATTAATCGACAGAAACAATAGAGAATTTATATTACAAGCTGACAAAGGGAAAGACCTATTTGCTTTATGGAATATTTTATTAATGACGAAAAGATTTTTTGATTAATGAATAATACTGAACATAAAGACAATGCAATTCTTGAACAACTAAAAAGGAGAGATGGAATTGAAACCGAAATCATTCTAAAAGACGGAACAAAATTAATTGTATGGAACATTGCTTGGGGTTATGACCTTGGAGACGAGTTTGCTCATATTACAACAAACATTAGCCCAAACATTGAAAACGCTGAAATAGACTTTTTTTATACAAACGAAATAAAAGAAATAATAACGGACAAAAAATAAAACTGCCACTAACACGAACTGTGCATAAAACCAAATAAATCAGGCTATTTTTTTATAATAATTTCTGTCAAATAGAGTTTCGTTTTTTACTACCCCAAAAACCTGTTTTAAAAGCTTGTTTGCTACTGCTATAATGGCTAGTTTTTTGT
>JANPCB010000088.1:0-6284 GCA_031430735.1 Ferruginibacter sp.
AGGATACGACTCTCAAGGTCCGCCAGGGGTTATATGTTTGAAAAAAGGACTCGATAGGTTTAATGCAATTATAGAAGGAATTAACATTGCTAAAGATATGTGTACAGGGTAGCTGCCGGTAGGCAAGTTAAACGGATTTGATGGATAAGAAAATATGGATTTGGTTTTTTGAATCCTCCTTCTGCGGACAGAACTCATTTGGAGAAAATAGAACACGGATGACACAGACCTGCCTGCCGGTAGGCAAGTTAAACGGATTTGATGGATAAGAAAACATGGATTTGATTTTTTGAATCCTCCTTCGGCGGACACAGTCGCAAAAATCCTTTAAAATCCATCCAATCCGTGTCATCCGTGTTCAAATTGTATTTGTTTCAACATCATAGTCATCCCATCACATCTAGAAACTCTCTATCAATTTCCAAACCTACAAAGTAAAAAATTTTACAAATAATCAAATATGCAATATTTTTATATACGTTTAATTTTTCAAAACAACTACATTTTTATTAACATTTAGCAATTTATTTTTTGATTTTATGAACAAAATTGCTTTTTTTTGTGTCAAATTATAAAAAAATGAGCAATTTACGTGTCAATGCGGTTAAAAAACTTGCAAACCAACCTACCCCAGTTAAAGTAGAAAACGCCGCAAAAATCACCGGCATTTTCAACGAAAACGTATTTACATTAAGCGCAGCTAGACAATATCTTACAGACGATGCTTATAAAAGTTTACTAGCCAGCACCCGAGGAGGCAAAAAAATAGATCGCTCCATGGGCAATCAAATAGCCAATGGTTTGCGTGCATGGGCCGAAAGCAAGGGCGTAACCCATTTTACACATTGGTTTCAGCCATTGACAGGTTTATCTGCAGAAAAACATGATTCGTTTTTTACCCTAAAAGGCGATGGTACGCCTATAGAAGAATTTGAAGGTGCAGCACTGATACAACAAGAGCCCGATGCATCTTCTTTCCCCAATGGTGGATTGCGTGCTACTTTTGAAGCCCGTGGCTACACCGCATGGGATCCCTCTTCCCCCGCTTTTATTATGGAAATAGGCGATGGTAAAACATTGTGCATTCCTACTATTTTTGTTTCGTACACCGGCGAATCGTTGGACACCAAAACACCTTTACTTAAAACATTGGTAGCGCTCGATAAAGCTGCAGTAGATGTTTGCCAGTATTTCGATAAAAACGTTTCTAAAGTAACCGCCACATTGGGTTGGGAGCAAGAATATTTTGTAGTAGATGCAGGCCTTGCCAATGCCCGCCCAGATATTTTACTTTCTGGCCGTACCGTATTTGGCCATGCCCCGGCAAAAGGACAACAATTAGATGATCATTATTTTGGTGCCATACCCGAGCGTATATATGCGTTCATGCTCGATTTTGAAAAAGAATCTTACAAGCTGGGTATTCCTATTCGTACCCGCCACAATGAAGTAGCGCCATCGCAATTTGAGTGTGCACCTATATTTGAAGAAACCAACCTAGCGGTAGACCACAATACTTTGTTGATGGATATTATGCTACGGGTAGCCAAGCGCCACAACCTAATGGTGCTGCTACACGAAAAACCATTTGCAGGTATTAATGGCAGTGGCAAGCACAACAACTGGAGCTTAAGCACCGATACAGGTGTAAATTTATTGGCACCGGGCAAAACGCCCAAAACCAATTTGATGTTCCTTACTTTCTTTGTAAACACCATCAAAGCCGTACACGATTACGCAGATCTTATACGTGCATCTATAGCCACTGCTGGCAACGACCATAGGTTGGGCGCCAACGAAGCACCACCTGCCATTATCTCTATTTTCATAGGTAAATTCCTAACCGATTTATTGGCACAGGTAGAAAAAAGAGTAGGCGATAAATTTGATGAGCAAGACGAAGCCATCCTTAAATTGGATATACACAAAAGCATACCAGAATTGATGTTGGACAATACCGACAGAAACCGTACTTCGCCCTTTGCATTTACCGGAAACAAATTTGAGTTCCGTGCCGTAGGATCTTCTGCAAACTGTGCAGTGCCTATGACCACGCTCAATGCGGTAATGGCCGAAACCCTTAAGAATTTTAAAGTAGAAGTAGATACGCTGATAGAAAAAGGCGAGAAAAAAGAAGTAGCCATTTTGCACATCATACAAAAATACATTGTAGACAGCAAGGCCGTATTGTTTGAAGGCGATGGCTACAGCGAAGAGTGGGCAAATGAAGCAGAAAAAAGAGGATTGCAAAATGTAAAAACCACCCCACTTGCTTTGGATGCATATGTAACCGAAAAAGCAAAAGCATTGTTTGCAACCAACAATATTTACACACACGAAGAGCTAGAAGCAAGGCACGAAATAATGCTAGAAGAGTATGTAAAAAAAGTGCAAATAGAAGCACGTGTAATGGGTGACCTAGCAAGTACCTACATTTTACCAGCAGCGGTAAAATACCAAAATGTGTTGTTGCAAAATATCAATGGCTTAAAAGATGCTGGCATAGAAGCAGCTGGTTATGCAAACCAATTGGCTATTGTAAAAATAATAAGCAATCATATAACCATCATAAGCGATAAAACAGAAGCAATGATACAAGCCCGTAAAAAGGCAAATGACCTTACAGACATTCGTGAAAAAGCCATTGCATACTGCGAAGAAGTAAAGGGCAAATTCTTTGATGATATCCGCTACCATGTAGATAAATTGGAACTGATGGTAGACGACAGTTTCTGGACACTTCCAAAATACAGAGAAATTTTGTTTTTAAGATAAGGTTAATCAATGTCTAGAAGGCTCGAAATTTGCAAATAGGGTTGTCAACCTTTTTACGATATTATCTATTTTGAAATTACCAACCAAGGTTGACAACCCTTGCACCAATGTCTAAATGCCTCGAAATTATTTCGGGGCTTTTTTGTAGTCACGCTGCGTAGCTAATTGACCGCAGAGAAATGAGTTAAAAGAGACTTCGCAGAGGATCTCTGCGTAATCTCCCCCTATCGGCAGGCAGGTTACAAATCCAAACTTCCCTTCGGGCCAGAAAAGCAAACTTCAACAAATATGCAAAATTTCAAAATAATATTATACTTTAGCAACAGTAACTGGCAGACGGAATTCTTCACCTCACACGAGCCCTGTTCATAAAGCCTAGTGCATAGGAACAATTCTAAAACAGATATCTTAGCTACAATTTAGTTATATGATAATACCAGAAAACCACAAACAAGAAAGGGAAAGACTTAAACTCTTAGAATCGTATTCAATCTTAGACAGCTTACCTGAGATTGATTATGATAACATAACCGCTATAGCCTCTCAAATATGTAATACGCCCATTTCCCTGGTGAGTTTAATAGATATGAAACGCCAGTGGTTTAAATCACATCACGGTTTAGATGTAACTGAAATCGCTAAGGATTATGCCTTTTGTGCCCATGCTATTAATAATGATAACGAGATTTTTATTGTTCAAGATGCAAGGAAAGATGTTCGATTTAATGACAATCCGTTAGTCACCGGAGAACCCCATGTGGTATTTTATGCTGGTGTTCCATTGGTTGGTTCGGATAATTTGCCCCTGGGAACTTTATGTGTAATAGATCATAAACCAAAACTTTTAAGCCAAACTCAAATACAAGCTTTAAAGGCTTTAGCCAATCAAGTAATGAATTTATTGGAGTTAAGAAAAACCAAAGCTCAATTGGAACAGTCTCTACAAAATGTAGAACAGATAAACAGAGAATTGGAAAGTTTTGCTTACATAGCTGCCCACGATTTAAAATCTCCTTTAAACAATATTTCATCGCTTACCAATCTTTTTTTAGATTCTTATGGTTATAAATTAGATCTAGAAGGTCAAAAAATTATATCATTAATTGCAAATTGTTCTGCAACACTAAGAAAATTAATTGAAGGTTTACTTGACTACAGTAAATCAAGCACCATACTTAAAGAGGAGAAGGAAGAAATTAACCTAAAAACGTTGACATATGAAGTAAGAAGTCTTTTCAATTTTGACAATAATTGTGAAATTGTTTTAAAATCTTCTTTAGAAACAATTTCTACAAATAGAACTGCCATAGAACAAATTCTTATCAATTTAGTCACAAATTCAATTAAATACAACGACAAACCAAGCGTTGAAATTGAAATTGAAATAAAAGAGGAAAATGCGGTATATACTATTTCGGTAAAAGACAACGGGCCAGGTATTTCTAAAAAGGATCAGGATAAAATTTTTGATATTTTTAAAGTTCTTGCAAATGAAGACAAATTCGGACAGCGAGGCAACGGAATAGGTTTAGCAACGGTGAAAAAAATAGTGGAAGCTTTAGGAGGTACTATTTATGTTGAATCGGAGCTTGGTGCTGGAGCAAAATTTATTTTTACGCTGGAAAAATGAATATTATTTGAAAACTTAAAGAAAACTCCTTCCCCTCCCATCTCTGCGGTAAAAACCCTCTGCGAAAACTCTCTTCCCTCCTTTCTCTGCGGTAAAATACCCTCTGCGAAAACTCTCTTAACTCTTTTCTCTGCGGTAAAGAAAACCCAAGAAACATACCCATTAAAAAAAAATAATATAAAAAATTGTTATGTATATGAAACCAATTACTTATCTTCATTAAAGCAACAATACCTTTAAGGTGAGTCCGTTCAGAATGGGACTGAGGGACGGCGAAACCTTGCCCCCGAGGAGAAAGAGAGAAATAGAAGACAAACCAGCAGAACAGAATTGCTGAAAAGATTTGGACAGAATTGGAATGTAAATAAGTTGTATTACCGCTACTAAGATAATCCCGCGCTTTTTTCATAAATCATTAAAAACAAAAGATTAAAAAAAATATTGCAAGAAATAAGCAGGGTATATAAGCGGAAATACATACGTTGTATGCCATTTTTTTTCGACCCCCATTCCGACTTGACACTTCAAAATAAAAGATTAAAAATTGTTGTACATTTGGACAACTTTCGTATCTTTGACACTTGGAAGCAAATCAAAAAATACGGACAATCATTTTTTACAAAGACTACTTTGATGACTTCTTTGTAAAACAACGCCAAAAGGTTAAAGACAAAATAGTTTGGACCTTTGACTTGATTGAACTCATTGAGAAAGTTCCTGAAACTTATCTAAAACATTTAGAAGGAACTGATAAACTTTTTGAAATTAGAGTTCAATGTGGCAGCGACATTTTTAGAATATTTTGTTTTTTCGATGAAGGAAGTTTAGTAGTTCTTGCCAACGGCTTTCAAAAGAAAACCCAAAAGACACCTAAAAAAGAAATAGAAAAAGCCTTAAAAATTAAAACCGAATATTATGAAAGCAAATAAAAATATTAAGACCCTTGCAGAGTTCAAGGACAAGCATTACGGTAAAATTGGTTCTGCCAAACGTGACAAATTAGACAAGGGATTTGAAGCATTTAAACTTGGTGCTTTAATTCACGAGGCAAGACTTGAGCAAGGTTTGACTCAAGAGCAACTCGCAGACAAATGTGGTACAAACAAAGCTTACATTTCAAGAGTTGAGAACAACATCAAAGACGTTCGTATTTCGACTTTGCAGAAAATAGTTGAACTTGGTTTCGGTGGACAATTACAGCTATCTATCAAACTATAGGACAATAAAACGGCGTACATCAATGCATTGCCAAAAGTCAGGGCTTGACAAGCAAACTTCGGCTGCAGCTCGCTATCAGCTTTGGTTTGGGGCGGGACTCTTTCTAAAGAACTTTACTTTAATTTTATAATCATAATTCTATTCAGCATTTCCACCGGGCAGAACCAGCTATAAATACCCTGCCTTTCGGCAATGCAAAACGTTGTACGCAAGCAATGACTAAAACTCAAACCTTCATATTAGTTGATTTTATTTTGATCCTAATTTCGGGGGTTATTGTATTTAGAAGTTTTGGAAATCTACGCAAGTCTTTGTACTGGTTAATATTCCCAAACATTATTTCAATTTTTTCTAAGAAATTATGGGAAAAAGATTTTGAGAATACTTTTCGTTTTGAATTGTTTTTACTTCTATCAGCTGCATTAATTGGGGTTAACATTTTAGTGTTTAGGTTCCTAGTTCGAGATTTTTAAACAGATTTAGCCTCCCTTGGTCGCCCGCTCCCATCCCACCCGTGAGAGCCTAGATTCTGTGTTAATATCCAAAATATTTTTGTCTAATTTTGTTCTTTAGGCGGTTTTATACTAGCCTGTTTAGTGGGACAGTTTTGGCTGTCCCCTAATTTTATACTTCAGCTAATTGTTGTTCTTTGATTTCAATA
>JANPCB010000089.1:0-11651 GCA_031430735.1 Ferruginibacter sp.
TTGCTGCTGATTATAAGGCTTAAAAGTAGGAGAAAGTTGTACCATATTTAGTAGATTAAATACAGTATAAATATATAACAATCAATTATATATAACAAATTTATACCCCTCTTTTTATACACACAAAAAAATGTTTTGTGTGTAAAAAAGAGGCTGCCCTTTTGAGACAGCCTCTTAATGACTATTTTTATTACTTTAAAACCGTATCGTTTTTTCAGGACTAGTCAAGATATTTTATAAATGGAAGTTGGTTGTTCACTGGTACTGTCCCTACACAGTGTAGGGAGGAGCGTAGGTAGTTGCCCCCGCAATGCTGCGGGGCAGGCATATTTATTTAAAAAAACCTTCAAGTTTACTTGAAGGTTTTTTTAATGCCTATTATTTTTGTAGAAGGTATCTAAGGATATATACTCAAACATTACTGCCTGAATTATGGACAGCGTTACAATTGGAACAAGAATCTGCATGCCGGGAGGTTTCTGACATCCGTCTTTAAGTGTCTGATACATTCAAAAGTATCTCAAATTATTTGCGTCCCAATGTGGAATTAACTAACACAAACCATATATTATAAAAGTACCTTTCGTGAAACCCCGATGCAGAGAAGGTCTGTAAAGTATTAGCAACCCAAGCATGCAAGATTATAAATGCGTCGGGGTTTCGCAACAAGCTTTCGTTATAATTTGTAGTGGGTTATTGCGAAAACCCCGCCGAGACTACAAATACAATTTGAAGTATTGTTGAACATAGCGTTATAGCCCAAGGGCGCAGAGATGGGAAGTAGTACCCCACAGTGTTTTCCGTTTTGCGGTATACACGAGGAGTACTATGGACTTGCTTTTGCTGCTAGGCAGGCAGCCCTTTGCTGCTGCTAAACAATGGTATTTGCTCACCACCACAAATGGTAGCTTAGCGCTATAAAATGGGAATAATAAGTATCCTTCTTTCATATGCTTCCATGGCTAGCATTCAGGATTTGTTAAGAGTATTCTTGAATGGTATAAATAAATGAAATTACAGCATAAATTATTTATTAGCATTCCTTTTAATTGTGATAATGGAAATGAGTATTAAATTTATTTGTTTAATGGTGGCAGCCATTTTTATTTGGCATGTACCATTAAATATTCCATAAAATTTACTAAAAGTATTTTGCTTTCGAAAAGACTAAAGAGGCTATCTATTTTTTTGTTTTTCCTAATTCCTTTTGTATGGATATTTCATTTAAAAGAATTGTAAAAATATGCTCGAAGTTCATACGAATTTCTTGATAAAAAAGATATCAAACCTTCATATGATGCTTTTACTATAAGCAGTGATTAATATGAATAAACACATGTTCAATTTAAGATGCTGTTTTAATAGTTTCACGTAAGAAAATTTTTAACCTTGTAAATGCGTGTCCGTCTGAAAGATTTGCAGTCGTTTATACATCTATACCTGCGTATTGAAGTTTGTTAAATAGGTATTAAATCGATTATTTTTTTGTGTCAATTGATTTGCAACGTAATTATTAATTATCTACTCAAAATGCAAATTCAACTATTTATAAGCAGCTATTTATTAAAGGGAAGAAATATAATTTCATAAATAATTTCATTTCGGTTTTTTTTAAGAAAAAAAATGTGTTATATTTATTTTTACGATTCTTAGGTTCTACAAACAATTTTTACAAACTAAATTTAAAAAAATGAAAAAAGGGTTACTACTTACAGCAATGTTTGCTTTGGGGTCATGTTTTGCATTTGCACAGGCAGAAAGATTTTGGTCTGCAAATGAAGAAAGTAAAGGGTCCATCACTACAGACAAAGCTGTAGCAAGATTGGCTTATCCTAAGGAGTTTAAATTATTTAATTTGAATACGAATGCTTTGAGAAAAGAATTGTTTTCTATTGTAGATAGCAAGTCTTCAAAAAGTGTAACTACAATTTATTTGCCCAATGCAGCAGGTACTATGGAGGCATTTGAAGTAGTAGAAGCATCAAATTTTGAGCCTGATTTACAAAGGCAGTTTCCAGATATTAGGGCATATTCCGGTAAAGGTATTACCGACAAATTTGCTACTTTAAAATTGAGTATTTCTCCAGTAGGAATACAAACAATGGTTTTTAGAACAGATAAGGACAATGAGTTTATTGAACCATATTCAGCTGATCATAATGTTTATTCCGTTTATAGCTCCCATAGGGCAAAAGGGAATTTACCTTGGACATGTAGTACAGACGAAAAAGCCATGTTTGAGGATATGAAAGGGAAGGCAGGAGCTGCTGCAACTTCAAGCGCAGTTGGAGCTTCTGCCGGCACTTTAAAAACGATGCGTTTGGCACAATCATGTAATGGTGAATATTCCAATTATTTTGGCGCCACTAGTGATGCTCAAGTTGGTTTGGTGTTAAGTGCATTTAATGCTACGCTTACACGTTGCAATGGTGTGTATGAAAAAGATTTGGCATTGCATCTCAATTTAATTGCCAACACTACATCAGTTATTTATTACAACCCATCAACAGACCCTTATTCCACCACATTAAGCCAATGGAATTTGCAATTGCAACAAACTTTAACTGCTGTTATTGGAAGTGCCAATTACGATATAGGCCATATGTTTGGAAAATCGGGCGGCGGTGGAAACGCAGGTTGTATCGGTTGCGTGTGTGTAAATCCTGCCTCTAAACGTTCGCTTGCAAAAGGCGCTGGTATAACCTCTCCAGCAGATGGCATACCGCAAGGGGATAATTTTGATATTGATTATGTGGTACACGAAGTTGGTCATCAATTAGGTGCTAACCATACTTTTTCGATGAGCAACGAAGGTACTGGTGTAAACAAAGAAGTAGGTTCTGGTATTACCATTATGGGTTATGCGGGTATCACTGCACAGGATGTAGCTCCGCATTCGATAGATATTTTTCACCAAGCATCTATTGCTCAAATACAAGCAAACTTGGCAAATAAAACTTGTCCTGTTACTACCAATATAACGGCTAACAATGTTGCTCCAGTAATAACAGCATTAAGCAACTATACTATTCCTATCAGCACGCCATTTGCTTTAACAGGTGTTGCATCCGATGCAAATGCAGATCCTTTAACTTATTGCTGGGAGCAGAATGACAATGCATCGAGTACGCAAACTGGTGCAAGTAGTGTGGCTTCGCCTACCAAAGCAACTGGGCCAAACTGGTTATCTTTTAGCCCTGCAATATCTAGTACGAGAACATTCCCTAGGTTATCTACTATATTGGCTGGTTTAAATGTTACGCCTCCATTAGCAGGTGGCGATGCTGGTGCTAATATTGAAGCTTTAAGTTCTGTTTCAAGAACACTGAATTTTAGATTGACGGTTAGAGACAATCATCCGTATAGTTCTGTAGCTCCAGTTGCAGTTGCTCAAACAGCATTTGCAGATGCAATAGTTACCGTATCGAATACTTCTGGCCCTTTTGCGGTTACTGCGCCAAATACGGCTGTTTCATGGGTAGGTAATTCATCACAAACAATTACTTGGAGTGTAAACAATACAACCGCAGCACCTGTTAGTTGTGCCAATGTGAGAATTTCATTATCTACCGATGGAGGATTAACTTTCCCTACAGAATTGGTTGCAAGCACGCCAAACGATGGTTCCGAAGTGTTGGTTATACCAAATCTTGCAACAACCACTGCAAGGATAAAAGTAGAAGCTGTTGGAAATATTTTCTTCGATATTTCTAATACAAACTTTACAATTGCAGCAGCACTTAGAGCACCTGTAGTTGCCCCAATAGCCGCTGCGTTGGATAAGATAATGGTTACGCCAAACCCTGCTAGCTATCAAGCAAATTTACAGTTCAATTCCAAATTGTCTGGCATTGCAATGCTTACAATAAGCAACCAATTGGATGCTGTTGTCGTTTCTAAAACGATAAACATTGCAAAAGGTCAAAACTATCAGACCTTGGATTTATCTAAATTGTTGAATGGCGTATATTATATCAAATTAAAAGTGGGTAATGATACGCAAGTATCAAAATTGGTAATTAACAAATAAACAATAGTATTATTATTTTTAAGCCCCGAATTATTTCGGGGCTTTTTTTATAATTTTCTTTTATCGGTTGCTGTCTCCACCCACCGATAAAAGAAAAGAATTGTCAAAGTCAGCTACAGGTTCACACGAATATCCTGATAAAAAAGATATCGAACCTTCATCTGATGCTTATTCAGTTAGTGGTGATTGAACTCGATCTTATCTTAGCATTTAGCAAATCGTCTCTAGGACTTTTTAATAAAATAGAGAATTTGTTTCGATAAGGTAGCCAATAAAAGCGATTCTCCAAAACTCGCTTCGCCCCGTTGTTGAAGCCACCTATCACTCAACGGCCTAGGCCGGGATTTACTCTTTTTGGCATTTCGCCTAAATAAACCTATAAGGTCTTTTTGTAGGCTTTTATTCATAAAAGTACGTGCTAAGACCTTATAGGTTTCAGCAGACAGTTTTTTATGTGGAGCATGGACATAGCAGCTTTGTTGAACATTTATTACGGGCTATTCGCTACTGCCGACTTATCAGTCGGCATACGCTTCTATCCCTGCTAGGCTGAGCTGGGGAATTTTTTTCAGCTTTTATGGAAGCGTAGATATTAGCGAAAGGGTTGTGGGAAAACGAACCTTGGCGGAGGTTAGCAAGGGTATTATTTTACATTATGTTAAAATAGCTTTGCAAGTTAAAAAAATAAATAAATATTTTTATCGATAGTATTACTATTTTAGTTGGATTAAGCATAGTACACTTAATATATTGATTATTATATTATTGTATCATTTTTTGAGCAGAAAATCATATAGATTCTTATGCTACAGTATAAGAATTCTTTTAATTCTTCCGTTAGATTTTGAAAAAGTATAACATTGTTTTATTAACTTCGATTTAACACATGAGCTTATTATTAAACAATAAAACCAACAAATATGATTAAATCGAAAAAAAATCAATTCATGCGATGCATGGATTGGAGCAAAAATCTCAAACTGGCTTTGGCGATTATTAGCTTTATTTTTAGTAGTGTATTTGCCAATGGGCAAAACAGAACAATTACAGGTAAAGTAGTTGATGAAAAAACTGGCACCGGCTTAGGTAACGCAAGCATAGAAGCAAGAGGCGGAACCACTGTAAAAACTTCACCAGATGGAACTTTTACCATCTCAGTTACAAGCAAAACCAACAGCTTAACAGCAAGTTACGTGGGTTACGAATCCCAAACCATTAGCTTAAATGGGGCTAATAATTATACTGTTAGCTTATTTCCTAAAGTTCAAGTAGGAGAAGAAGTGATAGTGGTTGGCTTTGGTACCCAAAGAAAAAAAGATGTAACCTCCTCCATATCTGTAATAGGGAGCGATAAAATTAGAAATATACCCGTACAAAGTTTTGAACAGGCCTTACAAGGGAAAGCAGCAGGGCTGAATATTACCATACCAAATGGTGTATTAAACAATCCACCTGTAATGCGTATTCGAGGTGTAAACTCTATTAGTGGAAGTTCTTTTCCGTTAGTAGTAATTGATGGTGTTCCATTATTAACTGGTGATGCATCAACCAATTTATCTGCAAATAATGCCCTAGGAAATATAAATCCATCGGATATTGAAGATGTGCAAGTATTGAAGGATGCAGCATCTGCTGCTATATACGGCAGCCGTGCTGCAAACGGAGTAATGTTAATAACAACCAAAAAAGGAAAACAAGGCAAACCCAAAATTACCTATGACGCATGGGTTGGTCAAACGAGATCATTTAATGTTTTTGATGTATTGGGAGCGCAAGACTATGTAACGATTAAAAATGAAGCCATTAGAAATGCTAATTATACTATGCCTTCTGCTAGTTTAATTCCAGGACTCGGTTTAACGGTACCTGCTGCAGGATCACCATTATTTTTTATGGATAATATCAATGGTGTAGATGTAAACACACGTTGGGCTGATGAAGTTTACCAAAAAGGCATTCAACACAGTAATAATTTAAGTGTGAGTGGGGCAAATGCAGGAACAAGGTATTATTTTAGTGCAAACTATACCAAACAAGAAGGTGTACTACAAACCAATACTTTTGAGCGGAAGCAGATTAGAATGAATATTGAACAAAAAGCCAATAACTGGTTAAAAATAGGCGGTAATTTTAATTATAGCCGCAGCGGCACTCAAAGCCCTAGTTCAGGTTCATTGCCAGGCACACCATTTAATACAGCTGGAGCAGGGCGGTTGGCTTTTTTATCGGCTCCCAATATTTCCCCCTATTTAGCTGATGGTTCTTATAATTATATTGGTAATCCCAATGTAGTCTATACTGGCCAAAACAACCAAACACTCAGAAATAATTTTAACCAGGTAGGGCGTAATAAAAATCTATTTAACTCTGGCCTTGTCAATCCTGCTATGGTGAGGGATTTAAATGTAATAACCTCCGCTGCCGATAATTTGATTGGAGATATTAACATGGAAGTTACATTGTATAAAGGGCTAACATTTAGAACGCAATACGGCGTAAATTGGTTAACAACAGATGATAGGACTTTTTATAATTCTTTACATGGCGATGGAATACAAACCACCGCTACTACAGATGATGGTAGGGCATTTAGCGTTTTAGGGAAAGCGAATACAACGAACTTTCAAAATGTATTAAATTACAATACCAGCATTAAAAAAAATCACAACCTTGCAGTAACAGTAGGTAGTGAAGAAAATACATTAAAACAAGATGGTTGGGGTGCAAGCAGAAGTGGATTGGGTGATGTTTTTTACAATGAATTTCAAGGCGCATTTACATTAAACGATAATCCTGTTGGTAATTTTATTACCGAAAATTATTTACTGTCTTTTTTTGGTAGAATTAACTACAATTTCAAAAACAAATATTATTTGTCATTAAACGCACGTAGAGACGGATATTCCGCTTTTGCAGAGGGCAAGAAATGGGGCAATTTTGGTGGAGTAAGTGCAGGATGGAATATTAGTGACGAGGCATTTTATAAAGGTAAATTTTCTGATTTTGTAAGTAAAATGAAACTCAGGGGAAGTATAGGAACTGTAGGTAATTTATCTGCTGTTGGTAATTTCTCTTCTTTATCAACTTTTTCCCCATCTACCATTTATGGAAATGCAAACCCGTCTTTAGCTTTTAGCCAAGCAGGTAATAGGAATTTAACTTGGGAAACCAGTAAAAAATTCGACATAGGCTTGGAAGTTGGCATGTGGAATAACAGAATAACTGCAGAAATTGGATATTATAACACAAAATTAAGCAATCTGATTATACCAGTACCCACACCACCAAGTATGGGAATACCGGGAAATAGCATTATAAAAAATGCTGCTAGTATGTTTAACAGAGGGTTTGAGTTCAACATAAATACCAAAGTAATTGATAAAAAAGATTTTAGTTGGGATGTTACCTTAAATTTAACCACACAGAAAAATCAAGTAACGGCTTTAGCTGAATCAGTACCCGAATTAGTAGGTACCACTCAATTAGAAAGAACCAACATAACTCGAGTAGGAAATACCATAGGTCAATTTTTTATGGTTAAAACAAACGGGGTAGATGCTGCATCAGGTCGCAGGATTTTTGTAAACAAAGCAGGACAAGAGGTATTGTTTGATTTTTCTGCCACCAATCGTTGGACATTTAGAGATGGCACTACAGCGCCGGCAATAGATTTAGCTGCCGATGGGTACATTGCTGGTAATGCACTACCAACTGTGTATGGCGGTTTTGTTAATAATTTTTATTATAAAGGGTTTGATTTAAATGTTGATATTATCTACAGCTTAGGCAATAAAGTTTATTTTGGTAGCCGTGCTGGTTTGTTGGATCAAAGATTTTGGAACAATTTAGTAGATATCAAAGACAGGTGGAAAAATCCAGGCGATATTGCTGAGATTCCAAAAGTGATTTTTAACGACAATATTTCCAATGGTTCTGCATTCCCTATCGATGCAAATTTATTTAATGCAAATTTCTTACGTTTTAGGAACATTACGCTTGGTTATTCTTTAAATAAAAAAATGATCGATAAAATGAAATTATCAAACTTACGAGTTTATGTGCAAGCACAAAATCCATTTATCATAACGAAATACCCAGGTAGCGATCCGGAAATTTCAGTGAATGGTGGTAGTGCGCTTACTCCAGGCGTTGACAGGAATACAATTGGACAAACAAGAACGTTGACATTTGGCGTAAATGTTGGATTTTAATCATCAAATAAATTATATAATCATGCGAATAAATATAAATAAAATAATAAAATTCATTTTTATATTGGCTATTTTTTCCAGTTGCAAAAAGGAAAAATTAAGCCCGATTCCACAAACCTTTTTAAGCGATTTGGTATCTTTTGGTACGCCTGATCGTATTGCTCAGCAAGTAACAGGCGTTTATTCATCTGTAAAAAGTGGGAATTTTTTAGGTGGCCGTGCAATTGTTTATGGCGATGTAAGGGGAGAAGATTGGTTAAACGTAACAAACAATGGCGTTACAGCTTTACAAATATGGAATCATAGTGTTGTAAGCACAGATAACCAAGTGGAAGGTATGTGGAGTGCAGGTTACGCAGCAATAAATAGGGCAAATGTTGTTTTAAAAGGACTAGATGATAACCCAACGATTATTAGTGCTGCTCAAGCAAATGCGTATCGTGGTGAAATTCGATTTTTGCGTGGGCTTACCTATTTCTACCTCACAACGATGTATGGTAAAAAACCTTTTGCATTGGATAATGGAGCATCGCTAGGTATACCTTTGAGAGTGATAGCACAACAAGAAAGCGGAGCAGAGTCCTTAGCAAGAGCTTCACAAGCACAAATATTTGCGCAAATATTAGCTGATTTGACTTTTGCAGAAGCCAATTTACCACTGAACAACGGTGGGGCAGAAAACAACGTAGTAAGGGCACATCGCAATGCCGCCATTGCTTTAAAAACAAGGGTATATTTACAAATGGGGGATTATCCAAATGTAATTATTGAAGGAAACAAGTTGGTGCCAACTGTTGCACCATTTACAGCATCCAGTGGCATAGCACATACCTTGAATGCTAATTTTACAAACGTATTTCGCAGTCCATACCAAGCATTGGAATCAATTTTTAGTTTGCCTATGAACAATACCAATTCCCCTGGAACACAAAACGGTTTATCCTTATATCATAATGCAGAATTTAGTGTAAACAATGTAAACGGAATAGTTACAGATCTAAATTGGAAGGCAACAGATACTAGAAAAATATTAGTAACATCTGCGAATAGGTATCAAAAGTTCAACGATGATTTGAATAACTATGTACCAATACTTCGTTGGGCAGAAGTTTTATTAAATACGGCTGAAGCTTTGGCACGCCAAGGAAGTACAGTAGATACAAGGGCATTGGCCATCCTAAATGCTGTACGCCAGCGTAGCGATGCCAGCACCACTTTTGCTCCAGCAACAAAAACAGATTTAATAAACTT
Source organism: Ferruginibacter sp. (assembly GCA_031430735.1). GTDB lineage: Bacteria > Bacteroidota > Bacteroidia > Chitinophagales > Chitinophagaceae > Ferruginibacter. Next base: position 9,493 of record JANPCB010000089.1, read on the forward strand.
AATATTAAACGAAAGAAGAATTGAGTTATTAGGTGAAGGACATAGAATGTGGGATATACAACGTCAATCCCTTTCTTTTCCTGCTAAAGGAAGTGCACCAAGTGTAGCCCCAACTGCACAGAACTATGTATGGCCAATTCCTGCAAGCGAGTTGCTTTACAATACTGCTTGTGTGCAGAATTAATTAGTTTAAAAATGAAAACAAAAAACCGTCAATTATATAAAAATTGGCGGTTTTTTTATTATTAGTCTCGCTATATTAAGCGAGTCTAAGGATTTACAATAAAACGGCAACTATTTGAATGCCTATTTTAAAAGCCAGTTTTAATGTTTATCTTGAATACCCGTATCATACAAATTTAAATAAGTATCTAACTAGGGACGTGCTCAAAAACTAAAAATTGCTACCAGTATTGCATTTTGTTTATTTATTTTTCCCTCTCTACCCATTATCCGTTGCGTTAAGCGAAGCGTCTCTTCGGATTTATAATAAAAGAGAGACTTTGTCTAGATAAGGTAGCCGATAAAAGCAATTCCCCAAAACCTCACTTCGCCCCCTTGTTGAAGCCACCAATCACTCAACCGCCTAGGCTGGGATTTTCTCTTTTTGGCATTTAGCTTGAAAAACCTATAAGGTCTTTTTGTAGGCTTTTATTCATAAAAGTACGTGCTAAGACCTTATAGGTTTTAGCAATCTTCGTTATGATCTTTGCAAAAGTCCCTCCTGTGGAGGGACCTGCCAGCCGGCAGGCTGGTTTAGATAGGCCATATTTTGTAGCTTTAAAGGTCTTGAAAGACCTTATAGATTTTAGTAGACAGTTTTGTAGGTGGAGCATGGGCAGAGAAGCTTTGTTGAACATTTGTTACGGGCTATTCGCTACTGCCGACCTATTAGTCGGCATACGCTTCTATCCCTGCTAGGCTGAGCTGGTGAATGTTTTTCAGCTTTTATAGAAGCGTAGATCTTAGCGAAAGGGTTGGGGAATACGATCCTAGGCAGAGGGGGAATGTCTTTTTTTTGAGTTCCTGTAAAAATTATTTTCTCTGTAATCACTTGCTGGTATGCGTTTGCAAGGATTATGTCGTTGGGCATTTATTATTTTTAAAAAATAATTTGGTATTATGAAATTTAATTATTTAACTTTATTCTACCAATAACTAGAAATACTTATTTAAATTCCAACTCCTCAATTTACAATACCCCCATTGTAAACTTTTTTAATTCTTGCAGTATTTTGTATAGACACCCGCTATGTAAGAATAGCAGGGATATTTCTTTTTATATGAATTTTTTTATTAACAATGTAAACAACTAAAGTATGAAAAAAAATTACCGCATTTTCATGATTAAAATTAAAAAATTATTAATGGTGCTTTTAATTGCGCTGGCATTTATGGATGTATCTATAGATGCAAGTGCATCGCACCTTGTTGGTGGGCAAATTACCTATACGTGGTTAACTGGCACCACATACCGTATAAGATATACGCTGTACCGTGACTGTTCTGGTATTGGTGCGCCTACTTCAGTAATACTTACAACTGCGCCGGCTACCAGCAATATTAACCTTAGCCGGATAAGCTTTTCCGATGTTTCATTATTATGTCCCGGACAGGTTTCAAGATGTAATGGAGGTACTACTGCTGGTATTGAAGAGCACATTTATGAAGGCAATGCTACATTTTCGCCAGCAACTATTTATACTTTAAGTGTTAGCCAGAATGCAAGAACAGCCATTATTACAACGTTATTAAATCCTGGTAGTCAGAGTATGTATTTAACAGCAATATTAAATACAAACTTTGCCGGTAATTCTTCACCGCAATTTTTAAACAAACCCATTGCACAATTTTGTACCAATCAGCCTGCATCAATAAGCCCCAATGGCGCTGATGCCAATGGAGATGTTATTCTTTACTCGCTAACAAATGCATTGAGGGCTGCAGGGACACCTGTTACTTACGCAGCAGGGTTCAGTGGGTTGAATCCATTATCTTCTTCAAGCGGAATATCCATCAATCCTAATACTGGGCAGCTTTCTTTTACACCATCTGCTGTACAGGTAGCTGTGGTATCCATAAAAGCAGAAGAATTTAGAGGGGGCATTAAAATTGGCGAAGTTAACAGGGATGTAATGATAACAATGCTTAACTGTGGA
>JANPCB010000090.1:0-3560 GCA_031430735.1 Ferruginibacter sp.
AACCATTGCCTGCAATGCACCAATATCGGTGAATAATGATTTGGGTGTATGCGGAGCGGCAGTAAGTTACAGTGTAACTTCCTCTGATAATTGTCCAAACCAAGTTGTAACACAAACAGTAGGATTGGCCAGCGGAAGTGTATTCCCTGTAGGTGTAACCACCAATACATTTGTTGTAAGAGATGCCAGTGGTAATACAGCAACCTGTAGTTTTACAGTTACTGTAACCGACAATGAGAAGCCTGTGATTTCGGTTCAAGATATTGCAAGATGTTTTGCAGATGATAATTTTGGTTGCAGCATAGACCTTGGTGTTACAGCTACCGATAATTGTGCAGTGCAATCACTCACCAGTAATGCACCAAACTGCTTCCCTGTAGGCACAACTACTGTTACATGGACTGCCACAGATATTTATGGAAATGTAAATACAGCAACACAGTTGGTTACCCGCAATCCAGAAATCAATATCGATATTTGTGCAGGACCTACAAGAACTATTTATACAGGTACAACTTCAGGTGTAGGTCCATTTGGTCCACAAACTGTTAACCTGAGTTCAACTGTAACTGGCGGAACACCTGCATATAGTTACGAATGGACACCATCAACTGGGTTGAATAATGCTTTGATTGCTAACCCGGTTGCCAGCCCGACAGTTACTACAGTTTATACATTAACTGTAACCGACAGCAAGGGATGTAAACGTTCTTTGAGTATCACCATCAACGTACTGCCTTTATCTGCTGCAGTATGTTCTGGAAGTGGAAACAATGTTAAATTCAGTGTATGCCATATACCTCCGGGTAATCCAAATAATCCAAATAACATTTGTATTAGTGTGAATGCGCTGAATGCACATTTAACCAGCGGTAGCAATGGCCATAACAACTGTTACTTGGGCCCTTGCCAGCAAAATTGCTTCAGCACAACACCTGGTGCAACTTCGTTAAAAGCAACCCGTCAAGAGGCTGACGAAATGATTGTTTCGGAAGAGCCAATTGTAGAAGTGCAGCAGCCTGATTTCAGCGTGAACGTATTTCCTAACCCAACGGCTCATGACTTCAGTATTAGGGTAATGAGTAAAAGTAATGAGCCTATAACGATTAGGATTATGGACATAAATGGAAAAGTGAGGAGTGTGGAGACTGTATTTTCGAAGGCAAACAACATAAAAGTAGGGTCTAAACTGCTTAGTGGATCCTATATTGCTGAAGTAATACAGGGTACAAACCGTCAAATGATTAAGCTAGTGAAACTTAATTAAAAATATTTGAATCTACATTTATCAAGGAGGCTATGAAAATAGCCTCCTTTTTTTATTGAAGTTTACATATGCACTAAAGAATATCAACCCTCATTTTCAGGTACTATTTATTGCATCGTTTTAATAAACGTAAAATAGTAAACACTTAATTTCAAGGAAAATATATTGGTATGTCCACAACAAAAATCACAGGTAACAACAACGGCTTTATAAAAATTGAAGGCGATTTTTAAATACTTTACCGGAACGGTGTCGAATATAATTTGCAACTTCTGTTGTGCCTGGCTGGCATACCACAATTTTTCCGCCCTGTTTTATCGCAGGAATTGTTCTTGAAATTATGTTGTTTTTGTTATGATTGGCTATTGGCTTTTGGCAAAATGTGTTAATACGAATAGTGGTATAATGTTTGTTGTTCATTTTTTATGTACAATACCCTTAGTAATTTTTACAATGTAACCAGCAGGTAGCCATTAAAAGAGACGTTCTAAAAACCTCACATCGCCCCACTATCCGTAGCGTTAAGCGAAGCGTCTCTTCGAATTTTTAATAAACAAGAGACTTTGTTTCGATAGAGTAGGCAATAAAAGCTTTTCCCCAAAAATTAACTTCGCCCCCTTGTTGAAGCCACCAATCACTCAAATGCCTAGGCTGGAATTTTCTCTTTTTGGCATTTAGCTTGAATAAACCTATAAGGTCTTTTTGTAGGCTTTTATTCATAAAAGTACGTGCTAAGACCTTATAGGTTTTAGCAATCTTCGTTATGATCTTCGCAAAAGTCCCTCCTGTGGAGGGACCTGCCAGCCGGCAGGCTGTTTTAGGGAGGCCATATTTTGTAGCATTAAAGGACTAGTAAAGACCCTATAGGTTTTATCGTGAATAAACCTATAAGGTCTTTTTGTAGGCTTTTATTCGTAAAAGTACGTGCTAAGACCTTATAGGTTTTAGCAGACAGTTTTGTAGGTGGAGCATGGGCAGAGAAGCTTTGATGTACTTTGGTTACGGGCTATTCGCTTCTGCCGACTTATCTGTCGGCATCCGCTTCTATCCCTGCTAGGCTGAGCTGGGGAATGTTTTTCAGCTTTTATAGAAGCGTAGACCTTAGCGAAAGGGTTTGGGAATACGAACCGAGACGGTGGCTTAGTGTCTTTTTTTTGAGATCCTGTAAAAAAATAATTTTCTCTGTAATCACTTGCTGGTATGAGTTTGCAAGGTTTATATCATTGGGAATTTATTTTTTTAAAAAACAATTTGGTAGTGTCAAATTTTAACTTAAGTTTGTGATACCAATAACTAGAAATACTTTTTTAGATTACAACTCCTCAATTTACAATCCCCTCATTGTAAACTTTTTTAATTCTAGCAGTATTTTGTTTATACACCCGCTATGTAAGAATAGCCGGGATATTTTTCTTATATGAATTTTTTTAATAAAAATGTAAACGGCTAAAGTATGAATAAAAATTATCGCATTTTAATTATTAAAATTAAAAAATTATTAATGGTGCTTTTAATGGCGCTGGCATTTATGGATGTATCTATAGATGCAAGTGCATCGCACCTAGTTGGTGGGCAAATTACTTATAGTTGGGTAAGTGGAACCACTTATCGTATAAGATATACGCTGTACCGTGACTGCTCTGGTATTGCTGCGCCTGCATCAGTAACACTTACAACTGCGCCGGCTACCACCAGTATTACACTTACTCGGATAAGTTTTTCCGATGTATCCTTATTATGTCCCGGACAGGTTTCAAGATGTAGAGGAGGTACTGTTGCAGGTATTGAAGAGCACATTTATGAAGGCAATGCTACATTTGCGGCAGCAACTATTTATACACTAAGTGTTAGCCAGAATGCACGAACAGCAATTATTACAACGTTATCAAATCCTGGTAGTCAGAGTATGTATTTAACAGCAATATTAAATACAAATTATGCCGGTAATACTTCTCCGCAATTTTTAAACAGGCCCATTGCACAATTTTGTATCAATCAGCCTGCATCAATCAGCCCCAATGGCTCTGATGCCAATGGGGATGTTATTCTTTATTCGCTAACAAATGCATTGCAGTCTGCAGGCACTTCTGTTACTTACGCACCAGGGTTCAGCGGCTTGAATCCATTATCTTCTTCAAGCGGAATATCCATTAATCCTAATACTGGGCAGCTTTCTTTTACACCATCTGCTGTACAGGTAGCTGTGGTATCCATAAAAGCAGAAGAATTTAGAGGGGGCATTAAAATTGGCGAAGTTAACAGGGATGTAATGATAACAATGCTTAACTGTGGA
>JANPCB010000091.1:0-5667 GCA_031430735.1 Ferruginibacter sp.
AACTGGGTAATGTTCATATCCTGAAAATGGCTGGTCCAGGTAACGCCATGGTCTATACTGCTGTACACACCACCATCGGTAGCCGCCCAAAGTTTATTTCCTACGGGATGATAACCCAGGTCATGTACATCATCGTGCAAATTGCCCCTGAAAATGAAATTACTTCCTGAATTTGAACTAAACCATACCTGTATACCTCCGGTTACAATGTTGGCGGAATTTGTATTACTAACCGCAACAGCAAGGTCATAATTGGATTGTTCAGCTGTATCAATGCCTGTTGAAATCCTTCCTAATATATTGGGCGTATTTGTTTGAAGCGTAAAAGTTAGTCCTGCATCTTCGCTCAATAATAATCCTTTGAACCTGTTTAATCCGGGGTTCCCTGCAGCTCCGGGTACTCCACCTGCAAGCAAGTAAACCCGGTTGGGGTTTGAAGCTGCTACGGCCAATTCAACTCTGCGGGTTGGATTATTGATTTGGGCTGTAACAGCATTTACAGTATCCCAGCTTAATCCACTGTTTGTACTTCTTAAAAAATATGATGTAGAAAAATTAGGTACGCTGTTGGTAGTATAACATATATTCGTACTGCCCGGTTTAAATTCCATATTAAAGAAACGGCCACCGCCAATATTTAATCCCCAGGTTGCCCCACCATCTGATGTAACATAAATACCCTGACTGGTGCATGCGTATAAAATATTATTGCTGGATGGATGCATGATAAGCCGGTACCCGACCAATGTTGAATAATTGGCACCAGGAAAATCTCCTGTTTTTGTCCAGTTAGCCCCTCCATTGGTTGATTTTAAAACACCAATGGATAATCGCATGTATCCAAAGTCATCAACAAATCCCCCGATATTACTGTCTCCATCTCCGGTAAGTATGTAAATGGTATTTGTATTAATCGGGTCAATGGCAATACCACTTATACCCGCAGATGGAAGGTCGGGTGAAAGGTTAGTCCAGTTTGTACCGGCATCTGTTGTTCTCCAAAGCCCGCCTGCTGAAGTGCCTGCATAAACCGTATTGGCATCTGTTGGGTGAAAGGTTAATCTATCAACCCGACCAATTCCGTTTTCAGTATCCATTGGGCCTACAGCCGTCCAGGCGCCTCCGGAAATGGAAGCTGTATTTTCTCCTGAATTTCTATTTGAATGCGGGCTTTTACTTATTCCGGTTGCTTCCATCATTTTCTGGTTGATGTTTACAAACTCACCATTAGGGCCTAACCTGCTGCTCATATACCATTCGTACCTGCCCCAGTGTTTTATCTTTCTGTTTACTGCATCAATGCCAATCCTGGCCTTTGTTTCCGGGGAGTTGTAATATGTTTTCACTGTATTCATAATATCAGTGAGGTTTTGTTTTCCCCTAAGTTGCTGTTTCAATAAAACATCCTCCTGTGCATAAGAAACAATAACCTGAGCAAGCAGTAACCATATGAATATTGATAAACGCTGTTTCATTATTTTTAATTTAATTTTTGAATTGACAAAACTTTATTGCCCCGTTTTTTCATTGTATCCTTTGGATAATTTTTCCATTTCTTTTTTTAATTCAATTATATAAAGTGTGAGTTCTTCTATTTTTTCCATCTGAAGTTTTTGCATTTCACCCAGGCCCAAACCGTTTGTTTCAATTGTCTTGGCAGAAGGTATTCCCGGCAGGTGGTTATTCTTTTTAATGAAATCTTCCACTTCATCCAGATCCCGCAGTTTGTAATTTTTAGCAAAAACATAATCGGGCCAATTGGGTACCAGCCGTACAACCAATTCGGTGCAGATGGCTTTTCCATCAACAGCCAGCTTATATCCAAAAGGATTAGCAGTAGTACCAATTCTCATATTGCCGGTTATTACAGCATTGCCATCAACGCCAAAACGATGGGCACTGTTAAAACCAACCGCACTGCCGATATAAACATTTCCGCCTTCATTTTGTAAACTCAGGGTTGATGTTGCTCCGTTAAAACGGGCCATTATTTCATTACCATCCAAAACCATATTAGATCCACCTTCGTTTCCAAGCATCAGGTAGCCATGTGTTGAAAGGCTGGCTTCATAGCCAGTTGCAATCTGAAATTTACCAACAGGGGTTGAAATGCCAAGCCCGATATTTCCATCGTCTGCAATAGTCATCCTGTCGGTGCCTAGTGTATTAAAAACAATATTCCCTGTTGTGTTTGAACCGTAAGTCCCGAGCCTCATATCATTTCCGCTTGCCTGTAAAAAACCTTTTTCCGTTCCGGCATTTGTAAATCTTATTGCTGGGTTGGTTGCATTGATGGTTAATTTTTCTGCAGGTGTGGTAGTGCCGATACCCACATTTCCACTACCGTTGGTAGTAAATATATTTGAACCGGTTCTGTTCCAATGCTTGTCCAGACTATGCAATGATTCAACCCAGCTGCCATTTATATCGCCCCTGAAGATCCAGTTAGAATAAGTGTCTGTATCAAAAACGGTTAAACCAATTGCAGGAGATACAATGGCTGTTCTTTCGGCAGTTGTAAGACGTGGAATTAGCAGGCCTTTTGATTTGCTATTAATATCAAGTATGGCCGTAACATCGGGTTGCGCCCCATCAGTATTTATTGAAACACTTTGCGCCAGTAGCAGGGATGGAAGAATAATCATCAGCAATAAGAAATATTTTTTCATGTTTTTATTATTTAGAAGACCAAGGTATGATGGCAGTGCCCGCAATTCCCAATACCGTTTAGTTTACGGTAACCTGTTCTTATTCTGTGGTAAAAGAGCTGGGAATATCAATAATATGAAGGGTATTGGCTACCAAATAGCTTCGAAGTATAAACTGGACATGTACACAATAAGATTTGGAAAAAGCGGGCGAAGTAAATACCAGCTTCGTTTTTGTCTAAAAGAAAAAATAACCCATTGAGGTTTTATTAGGTAAAGATTTTATTTTCAACTTACAGTGGTTTGCAATAGTTAAAAATGTAAAAATTATCGCTTTACAGATAACTGGCATACCAGTACTTAATATTAAAGCTATACCAAGCGAATACTAAAAAGATATTATAACTTTAAACATAGCTGTAATTTTTTATTACATATGGTGCTTTTTTCGTAGAAAAATTTTACCTTTTTTTTCAGGGAATGCTGGTATTTCAAATCCTCTTTTTTTGGATATTATATTTAATCAACCGAAAAGAGATAGTCTTTTTTATAGCGTTTATTAACTAGCACAAACTGTTTATTTTTTTTGCAGCGCTCCTAATATTTTTTTTGGATTAGATGATAATGCGATATTTTATTCTTCCTTTTATTTGTATGCTTACACCCCTTTAGTTATCGTGCTAAACTATTATATACTTACTTTTTAAATTTTTTTACAGGTTTGTAGTTTAACCAAAAAATAAATCTTTTGGTTAAACTGATGGCATGCGAAGTTTTTTTATTAATTCGCCTTGGTCCGTGCTATGCCGAGAATCAGCAACGGTTTTAATATTGCTGGAATGTTGTACAAAAGATGTAAGTAGGTCTACGCCATGGCTCGTTTCTCAAGAAACGTCTTCGGCAAGGATCTAGTCTACTCGAACCATTCGCTCAGGTAAATATGCTTCAACTTATTTGAGTAGTTTGTTAAATAAATGAAGCAAAAAAGGTAGATGCTGATTGTCGGGGATGTTTCGTGGGACAAGAACTAAGACTTGGTGACATTAGTAATAATGCCATTACCATAGATTCGGGTAGTGTATCCACCAACCGTTTGCCATGGTTATGAAAAAATAAAAAATGCAATACTTTTTTAAAAGTATTGCATGAAAATATTATTGTATAGAAATTAAAAATGCTATTATGGAGTGCAGTTAAAATTAATTACAGGGCCAACGTATACACCGCTTGTTCCGGAAGTCATACTGAATTTTGTAGATGTAGTAAACCATCCTCCAACAAATATGGCATTGCTTAGAGATTGGGTTTCTCCTGTAATAGGATCACCGGTGGTTAACCAATAACCTGTAAAAAACCCTCCTCCATTAAAGTTACTTCCATTTGTAATTAAACTCCCAAGACCGTTGTCATATCTTGGTCCTTGAGGGTATGGAGGTGCAGGATTACTACCGCCGCCACTACTGCTAATATTGCCTGCAACATTGATGAAGTTTGTGGGTTTTAACTGACCGTTTGGAACGATGGCACCACCACTTTGAAACTTCGTAGTACCTTGGTAACCATTAGTAGGTATGCCATCACTATCCCAGCGTAAAATAAAAATATCGCCTGCATCGCCGGTAATATTTATTTTGGATGATACAGATAAGCCAGAAGTAATATTAATAACAAATGTTTCATTAATTCCATTTTCTGTATTCATGCCATTTAACGAAGTGGAAGATACTCCTTCAAAGCCTACAGTTACAGCCTTGTTATTTATCATTGCAAATGCGTTATCCAGATCATTCTTCAAAGTGGAAATTAATCCTGTTTGATTTGTGGTGCTAGTGCTTTGAAATGAATTTTGATTGAGAATACCCTCCCAAGAACCTTGCGTAGAGGTATTGGTAAATAAATTTCCTGCAAATGGCACAGATCCTGAAGTCCTGATATCTGCTATCATTCCATTTACTGCAACATCTCCTCTAAATCCTTTAGTGGCGCCTTGCCAGTTGGCATCTGTACTACCATCTGTAATAACTAACAGAAAGCTAGGTAAGTTGCCTAAACAAATTGTTTCTGTAGCAGCAGTTCGGCCTGAGACTTGGTTGTTATTGGTCGAAGGAGTTAAAGAAGGACTTGCTAAATTGTCCATGGATTCTTTTTTACAGGCTGTAAAGGTCATCATTAGTGACATACCAAGGCCCGAAAGTAAATACTTTTTAATCATGATTTTGAGATTTTAGTGGTTTTTTATTAATATTAAAAATTGATAACTAGATCCTAAATAAATAGAAAATGCGTAATAAATAGTAAGGAGAGAAATGTGTAAAATACTCTTTTGTATACTTAGGGTAATCGAGTATTTGTTAGTTAGGGATAGTAAAATTACTACATTTTTTTAAATAGCCAAATATTTTCTAATGTTTTTTTGTAAACAAATTCTTTGGAAACGGAGATTTATATACAAAATATTTATAATCAGAAATTTACAACAACTAATAAATTATAAAAAAAAATTATTTTTTTTTATTTCTATTCTAATTAGACCTAAATAAACTGAAAATCATACATCATTTATTTTCACATTGGCTTTTTTGGCTACCGAAAGACCAGTCATAGCTGTAAAATTTATGACCATTAATTTTTATGGCTTAAGATATATGTTGGTATAAAATTGAAACCAATAGCTCAAATTGATAACTTTTTGCAGCGCATTGCTAAATTTACCGCAGGATTTGAGTGTCCCGCCAATGTCCTTCGCCCTAGTTCGTGTCCCCATGCACCTTACGCTCTTAAGCTTCAATCTTTTGCGCAATAAAAGCCCAATAAAGTTTCTCTGCTCAACCTAGCCCGGATAGAAGTGGATTCCTACACGCTAGTGTAGGACGTAACGCACCTGCCTACCGTCAGCTACCCTGTACACATAAGTTATTTGTAGTTTTAAAATAGGATATTTGAAAAAAAATGGAAGTTAATATATCGCCATTAAGTTTTATGGCAAATTATAAAGGTATGACCGGAGACAAACGTTTAG
>JANPCB010000092.1:0-2278 GCA_031430735.1 Ferruginibacter sp.
GCAGCAGCAAGGCAACAACAATTATCCGATACACTTGCACAATTAGAGGAACAAAAAGCCAAGGAGCTTGACAATAAGAATTTAACCGAACAGCAGAAAGCAGACATTGAGGAAAAGTACAAGCAACGAGAAAGACAGGAAAAAATAAAAGCTTTCCAAGCAGATAAAGAAGCTAAAAAACAACAGGCTGCAGTAAATGCTGCTTTAGCAATAACACAGGCTTTTGCTACTAATCCATTTCCTTACTCGTTAATTGTTGCGGCAATTGTTGCGGCATCTACGGCCATACAGATTGCAAAAATTAACAGCACACCCATACCCAAGTTTAAAAGTGGTAAGCAAAAAGGTAGTTACGAAGGTTTAGGTATTGTAGACGATGGCGGCAGAATTGAACCAATTTTGAGAGCTGATGGAAGTATTGAGATGGCAACAGGTAAGCCAAAGGATAGACTTACTTATTTGGCTAAAAACGATATGGTTTTTCCATCGATGGAACATCTGTATAAACATTTTTCCTTTCCACAAATACCCAGTTTTATTCAAACAAATAATTCGGCTCATCAACAAATCGATTATGATAAGCTGGCTGAAGCGGTGGCAAATAAAATGGCTGGTATTATTCCATCCCCGGCACAAGTACATAATCATTTTGATGGTGGTGAAGTGAAAAAATTCATAATTACAGAAAACACAAAAACCGAAATTAAAAACAAATATTTTTCAATGTCATAATGCTTTGGAGATTTACCATATTAAACAATAGAACCAACTCATCTACCATAATTGATGAGTCGTTAGGTTGGGATGCTAACACCTCCGAAATTAAAAGAGATTTGGATTGGCACGGCATTTTATTTACCAACCAAGGCGATACATTTCAGTTTGATGGTAAAGCAATGCAATTATTAAAAGCAGAATATGAGCAGTATGGCGTACAGGGCGATATGAGTTTGATAATGGCTGAAGATTGTGGCAATGGTTACGAAGAATTTAGCCGTGGTAAGTTTATGTTTAAAGATTACGAATTTATTTCTGGCGATGAATGTTATGTAAAAGTGCCAGTAGAAACTACCAAAGAAACAAGAGATTTACGCAACCGATTAAATCAAAAAGTAAACCTTGAAACTACAAAAGCCTTTGATGAATTAACTGCTTTGCCAACATACAATAAGCTACCTTTTGAAATGGAATTGCCAAGTAAAGGTATAGTGTTAAAAAATCATTTTGAACAATCTGTAAATTTTGAAACACCAGTACTTGGTGTACCCCAAAATAATAATCCAGGTAATACGCCAAGTACTTATAATTCTGAGTATGGTATGATTGAGTTTGGCTTTGATAAACAAAAAGCAGCTGAGATTGGCAATGCTGGTACCGAATTACAAGCAAGATATAATTGTGTGTTTACAAGTGCTGGTAACTTAGGGTGCAACAGTTTAAACAAATTTCAATTTCCTTTTCCTTTAGCCGCAGGTATAGTTTCTCCGTTAGATATTTCAGCAATCACCAATTACCAAGAGGGTACACCAAACTACGGACAGGTGTCTGATTTTTTAGACTTTGATATTAATATTCAAGGCTCTATTGATTCAATAAATTGTCAATTTCAAAACTTTTATTTTGTAGTTGCTACTTTGCCTAAAGGAAGAAGTGGGTTGAATGACGGTGACTTCATTTACCATAAAAGACAATTAATAAACCCCACAGGTACGTTACAGCCAGTTGGTACAACTGTATCTTTAAATTTAACCTACGTAAATACCAACTTTATACTCGATAAAGGAGATATGGTTTTTGTTTATTTAGCTGTTTACCACAGAAGAGAAAATCAATACTCAGGTACAAATGGTTTTAATATGAGCTTTAGTTCAGGTTCATACATTAAAATGGAAACGTTATCAAAAACACCTGCAACTACATCAAAAGTATTTGCTATTAATGAAACTATAAGTAGAGTAGCTGAAGCAATTACGAATGATAAATTAAGGGCTTATAGCGAATATTTTGGAAGAACAGACAGCCAACCTTACAGCCATATTGTAGATGGATGTGGCAGCTTAGAAGTTGTTACAGATGGTATACGAATACGCAAACAGGAAAATAGAATACTCAACAAGCCAAGTTTATTTTCTTTAAGTCTTCAAGATGTTTTTGAGGGCTTAAATCCAATACACAATATTGGTATGGGTGTAGAAGCCGATCCAAATAGAATAGGTTATAATCGTTTAAGAGTTGAGCCTTGGAGATATTTTTATAACAACACAATTATTTTAAGCTG
>JANPCB010000093.1:0-40795 GCA_031430735.1 Ferruginibacter sp.
TACTCCAGGCTTTGTATTTAAAACTTCGTTTAGCTTATCTACCGTGGCTTGTACTTTATCTTTATCGATACTTGTAAAATCAGGTGGCTCAGGCATGTTGTCTTCAACAGTGGCTACGCTTTGTGCATACTGCCAAATTTCAGTCAACTGCTTTTTCATTTTTTCTTTATTGGTAGTAACAGCTTTCTTCCACACAAACGTGTATTTATTTGCATTGGCTTCTATCTTGGTGCCATCTGTATATACTTCTTCTATACTCAATAATCCTTCTGAGGCTAAGAGTTCTACTACTTCTTCAAATACATTTCTCAAAGCATTTTTTAAACGTACACCTCTAAATCTATTAATGGTATTGTGGTCTGGAAAGTTCATAGCGCTTAGCCACATGTAATGTATATTTTCTTTGCAAGCAGCTTCTATCTTTCGGCTACTATAATTATTACATACATAACCATAGATCAATACCTTTAATAACATCTGAGGATGATAGCTTGAACAGCCATCATTTTTATAGGCCGATAATAACGATGCAATTGAAATGCGATTGATAACATCATTTACAACTCTTACAGGATGATCTAAAGGAATCAATTCATCTAAAGAAGGGGGTAGCAACATGCTTTGCTGCTGATTATAAGGCTTAAAAGTAGGAGAAAGTTGTACCATATTTAGTAGATTAAATACAGTATAAATATATAACAATCAATTATATATAACAAATTTATACAACGCTTTTATATACAAAAAAATGTTTTGTGTATAAAAAAGAGGCTGCCCTTTTGAGACAGCCTCTTAGAACCATTATTTCCTTAAATGGTTAAATTGTTTTTTACAATTTTAACTACTATAGTTTTTCAAAACGTAATGTAGCCGATTGAGTACCATCTGAGCTTACAATTTTAAGATTGTACTTGCCAGAAGCAAAGTCGCCTACTCTGTATTTGAAATTAAGAACGTTGTTAAGCTCTATTTGCTTTACTTCTATAACCTTACCTGCCATATCTAACAAGGTAATGGTATATTTTCTATCAAATGAACCTTCAATTGCTCTAATAGTTACATAATCATTTGCTCTCGCAGGATTAGGGAACATATCTACTATCCACTTTCCGCCGCAGATACCAGCAACTGTTTTAGCATTGCTGTAAAGAACCCTTCCAGCGCTTGATAAAGATTTTACTCTTACATAAAGAACAGGTGATTGCATATCTTTTGGAATAGAAACAGTAGCTACATAAGCTGCAAGATTGGTTGCATTGGTTTGATAAACCTTTACATAATCTACGCCATTTTTGCTAAGTTCTACCTCATAGCTGCTCAAATCTAATTCTCTATCTGTGCTAAAGGTTACTTTGAAAGAACAATCTGTTTTTACCAACTCATCAATAGTTGTAACTGGCACTGGTGCTGTTAGGTTGGTAATTTCATACTTCAAAAATGAAGCATTGTTACTTCCATCGTTATCAGATAAAACAGTAACGGTGTTGTGATTTGTAATTAAAAAGTTTGCTGTTATGGTAGAGTGACCTACTTGGTTACCTACTACTTTAAAAGCTACTTCTACTTCATTAAAACTCGCTGGAAGAGCAGTATTTAACTCACCAGTAAGTTGAGACTGTCCACCTCCATTGGTTGCAGACCAAGTAAAATAATTGCTAGAATTTACGGTAGATAAATCCAATAATGGATCTAACTGCAATTTTGAACCCAAGCCAATTTTTACTTTACAACTACCTTTTGGCACTGCTGCATCATGCATGGTATTTGCAACAGGTATTACTAATTTTACTAATTGACCAGGCTGAATAAAATTTTCATTTATTTGATTTCCTGTCATATCAGTAATCTTTATCGAGCCCAATTTAGGATCGAGGGTTACTGCTCTTAGCTGTGCAACACTGCTTAAGGAAGCTGCAAGCAAACCACTAAACAGCAAGCCTTTTAAGCTTATGTGAGCGCTTTTTTTGAAATTTACTTTCATAAAAATGTTTTAAAATATTTTAAATAACGGAGGAGAAATTTTCTCCTCCGTTTATATCATTTACTCCGCCGTCATGATTATTGAATTCAAGTTATTGCTCAAAATCAATTCTCCGTTTGCTCTTCTCAACCTTGCACTCAATGTAAATGTAGAAATATCTGTTGTGTTACGAGTTAAAGTAACAGCAACATTTACTCTTTGGTTACAAAGTAAAGTACCAGGACCAGGACCAACTGGATTAGTTAAGATAATGGAAACAAAAGAAGGATCTGTATTATCTATTTTCCATCTTGAGTTATCCAATGTGTAAGTTGTAGATCCAACTACTGTGCTAAATATAGCCGTGTTTAAGTTGATAGTGAAACCAGATACTCTTGTAATTCTGATCGTATCACCAACAGCTGGGTTACCAGCTATTTCCGCTACATTATAAACAATAGTTTGCGTTACACCAGAAGTAGCAAAGAAGCTTGATGTAATATCAGAACCCAATGAAATATTAGGAGCTGTACCTGTTGGTTGTGTTATTACAGAAGTTGTAGTAGCTGTACAACCATTTGCATCTGTAGATGTAATAGTGTAAGTACCTGCTGCAAGACCTGTAAATATACCAGAAGTAGCTCCAGAAGTATTTACTGTAGGACCAGCAATTGTATAAGTAAACGGAGCAGTACCACCTGTAGAAGTAGCGGTAATAACACCATCTGTACCTGCGTTACAAAGGTTGTTTACAGTAGTAGATGAAGCTGCTACCAATACTGCTGGTTGTACAATAGTTACTGTTGTAAAGTTTGTACATGTGTTGCTCAAAGGTGCATCACCCACGGCTGTAGCAGTTACTGTATAAACACCTGGTGCAAGATTGGTATTACCTACAATTGCATTAGATGAATTTCTTATAACTACTGTAGTACCTGGGCTAGATGTTACATTGATGATACCATTTGCTGCACCATTACAAGTTACGTTCACTTGTGTAGTAGTAACAGTTACAGGCAATGTGTATTGAATTGTAGCTGCGTTGTTTTGTAAATCTTCATCTATCAATAATGCTGCTAAATTAACAACACTGATTCTTGTAGACACATTTGCAGTACAAGACAATCTACCTCTTACATTAAATATTAAAGTAGAAGCAAAATCTTCTGGAATTGCTGCAATTTGAGTACCAGTAATGATTACGCTATCCGCTACTATAGCAGAAGTAAATGTGAAGTAAGTGCTCAATGGAGCTGTTGCCAAATTGAAACCTGCAGCTAAGCTAAGTTTTGAACCAAGGTTTATTCTAAGACTAATTGTTCCGTTTGGTACAATATCAGTTTGACTCAAGTTGTAGAAAGGAATTCTTAATCTATAATCTTGTGTAAACAATAAACTGTTTGCACTTTGAGATGCATTAGCAAGCGTTACAAAGTTCATTTGTCCAACTGCTGGGTCAGCAGTTACAGGAGTAGAGAAAGGCGCAATTGTAACAGTTGTTGTAGAAGTACATAAGTTCGCATCAGTAACTGTAAATGTAAATGTACCATCAGCACGTACAAAAGCACCAGTTCCAGTGTATGGAGCTGTACCACCTGTAGCTGTTACGTTTACTGTAGTAGTACCACCAAATACGGTAATTGGAGCAAAAGTAGCTGCTGCAACTAGAAGAGTTGGTTGACCAATAGTAACAGTTGTTGTAGAAGTACATAAGTTAGCATCTGTAACGGTAAATGTGTAAGTGCCTGCTGTACGAGTAAATGTTCCTGTACCTGAGTAAGGAGCTGTTCCACCTGTAGCAGATACTGTTACAGTAGAGCTACCGCCATTACATAAAATAGCTGTAGCTGAAGAGGCAGCTACTAAAGCAGAAGGTTGAGAAACCACAACCGATGAAGATGTAACATTACAAAGTATATTAGCAACTTCTCTAGCAGTTACAGTATAAGATCCTGCTGCTACCGCTGTAAAGATGTTACTTGATTGGAATGCACCAGCATTAAGACTGTATTCAACTGCACCAGTTGCACCAGTTGCAGTAGCTGTAATTGTAGTTGTACCAGCATTACAAAGTATAGTACCTGCTGTAGCAGATACTGCAATTGTACAAACTGCAACAGCAACTGTAGTAGAAGCTGTAGCTGTACATCCGTTTGCATCAGTTATAGTAACTGTGTAAGAACCTGTACCTAAAGCTGTAGCTGTAGGAGTAGTTTGACCACCTGGAGCCCATGCATATGTGTATGGTGACGTACCGCCTGCAGCAACTGCAGTAGCTGTACCGTTTGTGCTACCTACAGCACTAACAGGTGTTGATGAAGCAGAAGCTGTTAAAAGAGTTGGCTGAGCAATAACAACCGGAGTTGCTGTAGCAGTACAAGTAGGAGCAGCTACTTCTCTTGCAGTAACTGTGTACGTACCAGCTGGTACTGTAAATAAATTACTAGATTGGAAAGTAGTTCCATCAATGCTGTATTCAACCGCTCCAACGCCACCTGTACTTGCAGCTGTAAGTGTAGTAGTACCACCATTACAAGCTATTGTACCTGCTGTTGCAGATGCTGTGATGGTGCAAGATGCCGCAGCTACAACTGTAAGAGCAGATTGACCAAAATCATCAGTAGTGTTACTATTTTGTGCAGAACCAGATGTGGTACAAGAGCCCGTACCACCAAAAAATAACTGACCAGTAAAGTTTTGGCCTACACCAAGACTAATACCTCTTACTTTAATAATTATGCTGCGATTTCCATTAACAGGTATAATATCTGTACCATTACAAATATTAATAGTTTGAGTAGTACTAGAAACAATTGACCAACCTGCGGGTAAAGTTTGTTGTGCATCTGGTAAAAGCTCCACAATATTAGGCAAGGTAATTCTTGGTCTAATTCGGTTAGCACCTATGCTTGCAGTACCTGTGTTACCTACCGTTATTAGAAGATCAAGCGTAGCATTTAGAGGCACTTCTCCGGAATTTGCAGGGTTTGTAAGACCCGCTCCAATTACTTGAATAGTTGGGTTAGCTACTTGCCCTAATGCATTGGATGCCACAAAAAAAGCACCGATACAAATAAGCATTAAATATTTTATAATTTTCATTATTGTTGTTTTAAAAATAATTTAAGAATTTAATTTTAAGGAATTGTGGTAAAACCAACAAGAGCACCATTATTTGTAGCATCAATATCTGACCCACCACTAACGGTTGCAGATAAATTTTGGGTTGTTCCATCTCCAGTAGATGCCTTTCTTGTAGCTGTAATACCTATAGTTGCTAATCCGTTTAACGGTATGCTATAGCCTGATATAGAAGTGGCTATTAAATTTCCTGACTGTATGCTGAATCTCCATTTTGTATTGTCGAAAGCATTTCCACCATTACCCGCAGAAGTACCATTAAGTGTACCTAATGTTGGAGTAGCAGTAAGAGCCGGACCTCCCAATAAAGCAAATGTCCATCCTGATAATACAGGTATTGTAATTGTAATGGTGCCATTGGAATTACCAATAGGAACAGCATCATTAAATACATCTACTAGCACCTCAGATGTTGCATTAGGTATAAACGAACTGGCTGATACTTGAAAACCCAGTGTTAAATCGCAACCAGACAATGCAGCACCAGAACCAGCTCCATTTGGACGATAATCAGGATTTAAGAAATTCCAAGCATTTGTTAATAAATCGCATGGTGTATTTAAAATAGTGTTGGTATTTGCAATGTCATATACAGCATTTCTTGTAAATACATCTTGAGCTGGTTTGCATAAACCACTGTTTGTGGTAGTAGTTCCTGTTACAGTCGAAACAAAGGTAGAATCCATTGCTATAATGTTATTCTTAAATTGCAATGTACCTGCGGTATAGTTAGCTTGTGTAGGTGCGTTTTCAATGAACAAACCATTGAAGTTGTTCATTAAAATACTATTAAATATGCTTATAGCAGAATTTCTTCTTATACGTGCACCTCTTCTGTGTCCATTGTTTGGAGCGGTAGGATTAGTAATACCACCTGCGTTAGTACCACACCTATATGCACCAATTTGTGTAATGTTGTAAAACCTTGCACTGGTTTGGGGTGTACCAGTAAAGTTTGGAGAGTTAAAATTGTTATTATCTGACTCCCAACCTTCAGATGTTGAGGGTGGGGTTGCATTTGGATCATCTGAAATTGCAGGATCTTTAATAGCCAATCCAAATTGAACCAAACCACTATAACCAAAGTCAGTATCAAAATCATCATCCAATCCTCTGTAAGCTATCAAATGCTTACAATTTACAGTACCACCAAACCACTCATACGAGTCATCATTACCAAAAGAAACTTGCACGAAATCAATTGTAGTACCACTACCTACACCACCCATCGTTAATGAATTTAATTCGTTACCCGGTGTTAATGGATAGCCCGCGTACTCAATACGAACATATTTTAAAGAACCTGAGTTATCAGTATCAATAAGACCACCATAACGAGCACGTGGCTCAGTTACACCGATACCTTCAATGTTTACGTTGGTTCCTTGGTTTGTTCTAGCCCTGCCTAAAAGGGTAATTCCACCCCAATCGCCTGCAACTCTTTGACCAGCAGCCTTATCAGAGGTAAATACGATTGGTTCACATGGCGTACCATTGGCAATCAATGTAGCACCTCTTTGTATAATTAAAGAACTGATAACTACAGCGGAGTTACCTTTGATTATTGTACCAGGCTGAATAACAAGCGTACATAAACTATCTAAATAAACAGGACCTGATAACAAATAAACACTGTCTTTTACCCATGTAATAGTAGTGGGTGTATTAAAGTCTCCTAAAACACCAGTCTTAGTAGCCACAGGTAATCCTGTTCCGTAAGGGGTAGCATTGGGGTTCCAGTTGGTCCAATTCTCTGTCCACATTGGGGTAGGTGCTGGGGCAAAGGCACCTCTGTATGTTGTAGCTTCAGGTGCTTGTGCATTTACAAGCATTGCTGTAAATAACATTAAGGGTAAAATTGATAAGATTTTCTTTTTCATTTTTAATTTTTTTGTGTAAATGATTGTTGATTTTTTTTGTTTTAGTGTGATTTAATGTTGTTTGTTTTCTTCATTGGCGATGTTTATTTGTATAAAAAAATGTGTGCTGTTGCGTACTTTTTTGTGTAGTAATTGCTCTACGAATAATTTGATATTGGATAAACAATAAACTTGCAGAAATTGGTTGTATTGTTGTGTTGGTAGAAAACATTGTAATTTGATAGTTTTAAAAATAAACACCATAAGCTGAAAGCCCTGTAAATACAGGTATTTTTCTATTAATATTGGTAAATTCTCATATTAAAAACTCGAACGTAAAAGTATAATTTATGTTAAAAATTGAGCGGTTTTTACCATTACCAAACTGTAATGAAATTGTGTTTAATACATGAAGAAATTGTTAAGACTTTTTTTAAAAAGCTTTAACTAGTAACAAGCTTACTGCGGAATTAAAAAATGTACAAAATTTAGTTTTTTAATATGAAACATTAAAAAACCATGAAGTATGAAAATGATTAAATAAAAAAAGTGCAAAACAAATGAAAATTGTTTTGCACTTTTTTTATTTAATGCCGCTGTTAATTTATTGAAAGCTTTTTTATCTTAAAATTTAAATGTACCTGTAAAGCTAATTACCCTTGGAGAAATATTTGATGAAAAAATTTTATCCTGTTCTGTAAAGGATTTACTTCTATCAAAATCAAAATAAGTGGTTATATTTTGAGCCAATAAATCTCTAATATTAAATTTTAGTTCAACCTTATTGTTATAAAAAGTTTTGGCAAGCTGAAAATCTATAACCGTTCTTTCTTTATCGTAAATATCTGCTTTATTAATGCTCCCGCCTATTACTAATTTTTCCCCAATTCTATTTAGGGACAAAGTAGATGAAAGACCTGTTTTATCATCGCTATATGCCAACGATGCATTAATAATGTATGGCGATTGACCTTGTAGGGGGCGTGTGAGTTCACTATTATCAGGTGCTAAACCCAAAGGAACTCTCGATTTAATTAGAGCCCCATTACCTGCAAAGGTAAATTTGCTCAGCAATCCATTTTCGTTCTTATTACCAAATAGGGTAGATAATAGCACCCTAAACTCTGCTTCTATACCGTAAACTGTTGCTTCCGGTTGATTCGTATACCTAACTTCATTTGAAAATTGAGGCGAGAAAATCAATTCAATAGGATTGGTAAATTTTTTATAAAAAGCGGAAACAGAAAGTAATTGTGCTTTACCTGGATAAAATTCATATCTAAAATCGAAGTTATTTATTTTTGCTCTTGTGCTAGTTGAATCTCCTGCGAATGTTAAACCTGTTATGTACTCATAAAAAACAAAAGAAGCTAACTCTCTAAACTCAGGCCTATTTAACGTTTCACTGTATGATGCCCTGAGGTTTGTTTTTGGTGTAAGAGCGTACACTAAGTTTGCTGAAGGTAAAAAATCTACTTTTGTATCATCCAAATTAATCGCACCCAATCCTCTTTGGGGCGCTACTAATTTTTGATTAAAACTTTCCATGCGCAACCCGTATATCGCTCTTAATTTTTTAAAAAATCGCTGGTCATTCATTATGTAACCATTTGTAATAGTCGATGATGCTATATATTCAGAATTTGGTATTGAGCCATCTTGCACCGATATACCTGCTTTACCGTTTGACATTAGCCCTAAATATTGTTCTAAATATTTTTGATCATCTGGTAATTTATAGATGCTAAAATCTGCCTGATATGTGGAGCCTTCATATGGAACAAAGTTTAGTCCCCTGCTGGAAAAATCCCTTTCTCTGCGTTGATATCCTGCGCCAATTTTTACAAAATTTTGGGTATTTTTCATGAACGTGTAAGGCTGCGTGATATCAACTTTAGCATTTTTTATGTTTTCTTGAGAGTTTGTAGAAATCATACCACCACTAGCACCATTGGATGCTGAACCAGCAGAAGCTAAAAAGCCTTCGGCAGAAAGTAACTGCATCGGAATTTCCCTATTAACCTTGCCATAGGCAGCTAACCAATTTATTTTTGTCTTTAATTTACCTACTTGATGCTCTCCAATAAGTTGGCTTGTAAATATTTTATCGGAGGTAAACTGCTTTAAAGTTTGTTTTTGGATGTCATCTGGTGCAGAATCGAAATCAGAAGCACCAACCCTTCTAACCAATTTATTATCGGTATTCACACTAAGGTTATTTTTCCAGCTTATATTGTTTCGATTATTAATTTTTATGCCTATGTTGCCAAGTACTGCCCATACTACTTCATCATTATATATTGAATCATTATATTTTCTATTTTGAGTAATTGGCCCATTGATTACAAAACCAGGGTCTTCATAACCATTTCTTTCGCCAGTTACAAAAGTAAAACCTCTGTTGTAGGTCATTGAAAAAATCGAGGAAATAAATTCTTCTTTTTTTCGTAAAATATTAAAACTTTTAGCTAGCTGAAAATTGAAATTTGGTCTTGTGTTAGCCGTTTTTACACCCCATTTATATTTACCAAAACGTTTTGCTAATTGCAATCTTCCATCAGACGTCAAGCCTTGTTGAAATCCATTTTTATCAGCAGGTATTCCATCAGGCAAAGCTCTGGTACCATCGTCTAATCCTAACCAATCGTTGTTACCTATCATTTCAGAAAAAAGGCGATTTTTCCCCGTTATTAATGAGTTAAAACCTTGACCAATTGTTAAAGTACCAATAGGCTTTGATGAAGTAGATTTTGTCGTAATTTCAATAATACCGCCACCAAACTCCCCTGTCTTATCTGGTGTGGCAGTTTTATAAATTATAAGATTCTCCAAAATTGCAGAAGGGAAAATATCAAACGCAAATGCTTTTCTGTCGCTCTCCGTACTAGGAAGTGGAGCGCCATTTATAAACGCTGCATTGTATCTATCATTTAACCCACGAATAACAGCAAATTTATCATCTTGAATAGTGGCTCCGCTTACTCTTTTTATAACATCGCTCGAACTCTTATCAGGTGTCTTTTTTATACTTTGCTCGGTTATTCCATCACTTACACTGGCACTGTTTTTTTGTGCTATCAGCAACGATTCTACTGTGGCACCAGCGGCTTTTAATCTTCTAGTACCTGTTACCACTACGGCATCAGATGCCTTTACATCTAATGAAATACTAATGTCGGTATT
This sequence comes from Ferruginibacter sp., assembly GCA_031430735.1. Classification (GTDB taxonomy): domain Bacteria; phylum Bacteroidota; class Bacteroidia; order Chitinophagales; family Chitinophagaceae; genus Ferruginibacter. The sequence continues at coordinate 10,144 of JANPCB010000093.1, forward strand.
GTCATTTTCCTTTACTATTATTTCTTCAATGATTTTTGCTTCATAGCCTGCGTAACTACACTTTATAGAATATTTTCCTGCTTCTAATTTATTAAAACTAAAAACGCCATTTTGGTCTGCAGCTTTTGTTTTTGTTTTTTCTATTAGTGTAAGACTAGCTCCTGCTAAAGGTTGCCCCGAACTGGCACTTATTACCTTCCCTGTAATTTTCCCCGCTTGCGCAAATACAATATGAGATATGGCTATTAGTATAATTAAGCAACATGCTTTTTTCATATTATGGTAATTTCTGCAAAGGAAAATTATTATTACTTAGTGGGGGTTACCAAATGGTTATGGAAATATTAACTCTTTCTGATGGTAGAGCGCTAAAAATTTTATTGAAAACTATAAAAAATTAGAAAAGCATGTTGGTTTTATTGATGGCTATACCTACTAGATAATAATGGAGATACTGCTAGATGGTAAATCTTTCAGCCCTCTTTGATTTTTATTCTTACCAATGGTTATAACGATTGTTAATAGCTGCAAAGACAAATAATTATTCTAATTTTTCTGCTGCTATCTTTATATTGTAGCCATCAAATGCCTATTTTTTTGAAGGGAAATATTCGTACACAATTTTATACTCAATATTTTTATACGCTTCCATCAATTCGCCAATGGGTAAATCATCTTTTTGTGGAGTAGGTTCGCAAAGTGTAAATAATGTTCCTTTATATGATATGGGGATGCCCACAGGTTTTTGCAACGCTACTGCTATGGTAACATGTGTAGGGTATAGCAATAATATCATTGGCAAATCATACATTTCTTTTACCAAATAATAAAACAGCGCCACCCTATCATCGCAGTCGCTGTATTTATTCATAAGTGTTTGCTCTGGCGAAAGCCTTTTTTCTACTCCAAAATTCTGTTCATCTGTTTCGTATAAAAAAGCATTTCTTGTAAAGTTCATTAAGTAAGCTACACCTGCTTTTTGAGATTTCTTTTTTAGCTCTTTCTTTAATGTTGGGATAAGGGAATTGTATGTTTTTTTACTAAGTGGAATATTAAAATAGTAATCAAAATCTACTTGTGGGTAGTTGTTAAAGAGTATTTCCATTTGTGCATCTATCGCAATTTTAAATGTATTCATCCTGCGATGATATTTAAAAAACACTTCTTTCTCTTTTATGTATTTTTCTTTAAACTCCGGTATATAATCTATCTTATAGGAAAAGGGTTTTGTTGCAGTTTGTAAATCAATATTTACCCGCTTTAGCTCATTTTCTTTAAAATTTATTTTTTCAAAGTCGTGTATATTCAAACATACATATTGCTTTTCGTTGATTACAAATAGTGGTAAGTCATACACATTATCGTTGCTTTGTACATAGAGCAACAACTTTTTATTTATGAATGCTAATTGTGCATTATAATTACTTTTTACCAACAAAAACCATTTGTATAAAGTATAGTAATTGAAGTTGCTTTTTTTTGGGCAAATGGCTTCAGCTGTTCTTCTTATAAGCTGGTAGTATAGCCAATCGTTTAGTGCAAACTTATTCTTGTAATTTAAAAGCGAATCTATTACGGGTTGAAAGTTTTGATTGTTCGTGTAGGCAAAAAAAGCAAGTACTTCTTTTTCTGTTAAATTTTTTTGTAAGTCATCAAAATATTCGAGCTTCGTTTGAATCGTAATTGTATCACCAAAATATACAACATTCAACTTACCCAATAGCTTTTGCCCAAACCCATTATTAGGAGAAAGAAAAAGAAACCACCCTACCAGCAATATCGCATTTATTGTTTTCAAAAAAATAATATAAGAACTAAAGTTAAATATTATTAGCAATTATGAAACGATAAAATATTGATAAACCTTACAATATTACTTCTATCACTCATTACAAATGCAAAAAAGCCAAGCTTTATTTAGCCAACAATTTTAAATTATTCATTTTTTCTATAAATACATCCTCTATATCAACATAATAAAACAGCCCATTTTTTATAATGTACATATGCTTACAATCATCGTTACTGTAAGAAAAATAGATTGTTTGTATAATATCTTCTTTGTAAAAACACCAAATTTTTCCAATGCTTCTGCATTTTTTTATGGTAGAAAAAAGGGTTGCTTTTTTTTCTAGCTGTCTTTGTAAAAAGCTAATATTTGTTGTATCAATGGTTTTAAATTGCTTATAAAATCTAGTATACCTAAGCGAGTCTTTACCAAGAGGGTCTTTGTAAAAAACAAATACTAAACTGTCTAATTTTTGTAATTTGTTATCAATATTAATGATTGATTCTATTGAATCTTGGGTAATGTTTTTTGCATATTCTGGCTTTACTTTTTTGCCATTTGTAGTACATGCTACTAAAACGGTAAAACAAAAAAACAAAAGCGAAGGCGAAATAATTTTATTCATAAAAGATTGATTTTACAACAAAGCCGCTTAAAATTAAGCGGCTTTGCAAATCTATTAAACTATTTTTTAGTATACATTTGTTTTAGGTGTAAAACTTGTCCACCCTTGTAACCAATTGGTAGTTCCAACTGCTCCTACATAGCTAGTAGCAGTAAAACCTGTTAATCCAAAAAAGCTAGCAGCATTTGCAGCCGTAGCAGGACTACCTGCTTTTGGAGCAAAATTTGGAGCTGCAAGGTTGAACGGATTTTCCAACATTATATCTGTTGCAGCCGTATATGTTTTACAACTATCTAATCCCTCTGCTTTGGTTTTTACTGTAGCAGCATTAATTAATGCAGTACTTGATACCTTGTACGGCTCAACTATTGCGTGTACTAAGTTATGACGGAATGTAGAAATATTATCAATATAAGATTGTGCAGTAGCATCGCTCTCAAACTGAAAACCTCCTTTTTGATAGCCCATTAAAATAGAGTTGCGCAATACAAACTGCGTAGAACGTCTCCAACGGGTATTAAAATTATGATTGCCCAACACACCTGCTGCACCATTAGGACCACAAAATGTGAAATTGCTCATTTGTGGTCTAGTAAAAGGAGTAGCCAATGTTCCTGTACCATCATTATCACACTCTATACCATTGCCAGCATCACCACCATCTATAAATAAAGGATCACGAAGAGATATACCAAATTGTAAGCGACCTACAAATCCAAAATCAAAATCAAAATCATCATCAGCAGTTGCAAATGCAATTAAATTTTTAGGGTTCACTGTACCACCAAAAAATTCATACGCATCATCATTACCATAAGATACTTGTATGTTTTCTAAAATGGTACCGCTACCTACACCACCGCAAGTAAGGCCATTTATTTCAGAGTTAGGATCGGCAGCTATACCAGCAAACTCTATTCTTACAAAACGCAATATGCCGCTATTGTCGGCCACTACAGACCCACCATATTTACTATTTATACCGCCTTCAATTATTGGCTCTGTAGCCCTATTTGTTGGGGCATTACCCAACAAAACAATGCCACCCCAGTCTCCAGGCGCTCTTGTAGCAGGAGATTTACCAGATGTAAATACAATAGGTTCCGCAGCAGTTCCATCAGCAAACAAACGGCTATTCCTTTCTACTATAAGCGCTCCTTTTTGTACACTATCGCTCACTATTACTGAGCCAGGTGCAAAACGCAATGTTCCTCTATTGGTTATAAATACATACCCTTTTAAAGTGTATTTTCCCTTTGGCAGTTCTATTGCATCTTCAATATTACCTGTAATTATTTTACTAGCTATAATTTGCTCTTGTTTGGTGCCCAATCCGCTTGAAGAGCTTCCACCATTGTTGGTTACAGAGTCATCTACTTCTACTTTCACACAACTCGTCATTAAAATAGCTGATAAAGAAAGCAATCCAATTATTTTTTTCATGTTACTTATTTTTATATTTACGTTTTTAGTTTTTTATGTTGTATTAAAATGTATAATTGAATCCTACCGTAATAGTGGTGCCGGGTTTATACCTAGAAAAATATTTATCAGTAGCACCATTAAAAGCATTTTTATCATCTCTGTTTTCGTAGGTAGCTATTTGTTGGTTTAGTAAATCGCTCATTGTCAATTTTACTTCTCCCTTATTTTTTAGTACTTTTTGGCTAATTTGAAAGTCTATTAAATCTCTTGGTTTTTCATAAAAACTACCTATCGTTTTATTACCTACCAATGTCAATCTTTCTCCTATCCTATTATAAAGTAGCGATATGTTTGTGCCTTTTTCGCCATCATATTGAAACCCTGCATTTATTAGGTAAGGCGACTGCCCTTGTAGTGGACGATCTGTAGCTTCATTTTTTTGTCCTGTAGTTGGGTTTACACCACCTAGTGTAACTTTAGAAATAATAAAAGATGCATTTGCATTAAAATATAAATTATTTAACCATCCTTCCTTCCCTTCATTAAGAAAAGATAAACTTTTTCTTATTTCTGCTTCAATACCAAACAGATTTGCTTTTTCAGCATTTGTAAATTCATATAATCTTCTGCTTAAACCACTGGCTTCATTCAACTTAAGTTCAATGGGATCGGTAAAGCTTTTGTAAAAAGCACCCAATGAAAGTACTTCTCCAGCTTTTGGATAAAACTCATACCTAATATCATAATTATTTATGCTAGCACGTTTTAAGGTATCATTACCAGATGTAGAAGCCAATTGCTCAAAATCGAAGAATGCAAAACTTGCTATCTCTCTAAACTCTGGGCGAGCTACTGTTCTTGATGCAGCTAACCTTATATTTGTTTTACTCGTCGGGCTGTATGTAAAGTTTATAGATGGCAAAACATCTAATTTCTTGGAATTTACAATTTGTGCCTTGTCTGTTCCTCTTTTATTGGATTTTAAAAACTGTTCAAAATACTCTGCTCTGGCTCCCCAAACTATTCTTATTTTTTCTGCTATTTTATTATCTAGCATTATATAACCTGCACTTAGGGCAGATACACCCATGTATTTATCTGACGGGGTTTGAAGGTCTGTTGTGAACCTAAAACCATCGTTTCTAAAATTTGCGTTATTAAATATTTGGTTGTAAGGCAGTGTAAGAAGGCTTAAATCTGTAGGTTCTTTTAATCCAAGAATAATGGCTTTAAAATCTCTAAGTCTTACAGTGGCCGCACCACCAATTTTTAAAGTTTGTTTAAGTTTGCCCAATTGAAAAGGTAATGATGCAGATGCGTTGTATCCAAACGATCTGTCAGATAAATCACTAAAAAACCGGTTGGTATTATTTCCTCTCACGTTTAAGCTAAATACATCTGTTGTTCCTATGGATCTGGTATAAGTTTGCACCCTCAGATCTGGTTGGGATTTTTCATTCAAAGAGAAATTCAAATTCCAGTTTAGCTTTATACTTTTAAAATTCAAGCCATGGGAACCTTCTAACTGAGCAGCATATAAACTTCTTTGGTTTAATACGGATGATTTTAATCGTACATCTTGATTGTTGTCGTTACTAATACCAGTTCTGTTATAATAATTATCTTCTAGTAATTGGTTAAATAAGTTCTTAAATGCTATTTTGCTTTTCTTATACGTCCAAGCGAAATTTGCTATAGCACCTACATTTACGCTGTATTTATTTTGAGCATCTACATAGTCAAAATCTGCCTGGCCAGTAGCTCCAGCTTGAAAAACAGATCTAGTAGCATTAAAAATCAATTTAGAATTTCTGTACGTCAAACCTAATATAGAACCAAAAGCAGCACCGCTTTTAAACTTTTTTACGTTTGCAAGTGTAAGATTATACTGCTGTATTGGGCCGGCTTTTGTATTTACTTCATCATACGCTCTATCATTAAAAGATTTTGAAATGTCTAGTTGTTCGTTTACAGAAAGTTTATCGTACTCTTGAAACTTTATCGGATAGGACCCCTGCAGCGCCCGTCCTTTACTAAAACCCAATGCTTCGGTACTTGCCCTTTCATTGCTTACAAAATCTTTAAAAGCAGATTGCGTATTAAAACCCAAACTTACACCAACAATTATTTCGTTTTTAGATGGAATATCTTTTGTTTGTATTTGTACAAGTCCTCCCGCAAATTCTCCTGTAATATCTGGAGTAGCTGTTTTATTAATTATAATGTTATCAATAAGTGTAGAGGGAATAACATCAAAAGAAAATGCTTTTTTGTCTGGCTCACTACTGGGCAATGCTGCACCATTTATAAATGCTGCATTGTATCTATCACTAAGCCCTCTTACAATTACAAATTTATTGTCTTGTATAGATGTACCACTTACCCTGCGCAAAACCTCCCCAGTGTTTTTATCGGGAGTACGCTTTATAAAATCTGCTCCTAAGCCGCTAGATAAAGCTGTATTGTTTTTTTGAAAAGTTAACAATGATGCAGCAGTTGCTTTGCGAGCAGTGCTTGAAGACCGCACTACTACTACTTCTTCCGTTTTTTCTCTTTGGGTAAGTGCAAGATCTTGCGTTGTTATAACCCCCTCTTTTATTTCAATATCATCAATAGGTTGTGTTACCCCATTGTAAGAAAATACCAACGTGATTTTTGAAGCCCCTTCTATAAAAATGCTGTAGCGTCCTTCTATATCTGTAGATGTTGCTTTGCCAGTTTGCTTGTTAGCTATTGTAACACCTACCAGTGGCTGACCAGTTTTAGAGTCGGTAACTTTACCTTCTACTCTTCCTTTTTGTGCAAAACTTGCTGCAGAGGATAATAATAAGGTAAGGGCTAATAATAATGATCTCATCTGTTCTCTTTAATTTGAATGCAAAGAGAGCATTTCAATGTTACGGTATAGTGAACGAAATGTTACCAAATAGTTAAGGAGGCGGCTGTAGTGTTATGTTAAGAAATAGTTACCAAATATAAAGCTATGCTTATAAGTGGCTATAATCATACTTTTGTCCTTAAACCTTACGAAATTATGGCAGGATTAAACTCTATTTTAAAAATCTTCTTACCCAAAGACAGGATATTTTATCAACTATTTGAAAACGTATCCGCAGAGTTGGTAAAAATGGGTGAAAAGTTGAAGGTTCTTGTAAACGAACCAGATTTTGATGTTCGTGCAAAATTAATACTAGAATTAGAAGATATGGAGCATGTGAATGATGATTATACCCATCAAATATTTACAGAGCTAGGCAAAAACTTTATTACCCCTTTTGATAGAGAAGATATTCATTACTTGGCTTCGGCGTTAGATGATATTGCAGATTATATTTATGCATCTGCCAAAAAGATAAATTTCTATCATGTAAATCCAGATGATATTGGCATAAAAAAGTTTGGGGATATCATTCCACAAGCTTGTATAGCTGTACACAATGCTGTTTTAGAGCTGCGCAATATGAAAAATATGCGTCAGATTACAGATGCTTTGGTTATCATAAACAGTATAGAAAACCAGGCAGACGACATTTTTGATATGAGTATTGAAAGACTTTTTGCAACAGAACCCGATGCCAAAGAAGTAATTAAAAAGAGAGAGATTTATCAGGTAATGGAAATTGTGACTGACAAGTGTGAGGATGCTGCAAATGTAATTGAAAGCATTATTGTGAAATACGCCTAAAAGAATATGCAGATTTGCAAATATGACAATTTGCAAATAGAAACGCAATCGACTTAACTTATTTGCACATTTGCACATTTTCCCATTTGCTCATTTTCATATTTTCCTTATGACCCTAGTAATCGTAATCATAGCGCTGGCATTAATTTTTGACTACATCAATGGTTTTCATGATGCAGCAAACTCCATTGCCACAGTAGTTTCTACCAAAGTGCTCACCCCTTTTCAGGCTGTATTGTGGGCAGCTATTTTTAATTGTGTAGCTTATTTCATTTTTAAAGACCATGCCGTTGCCAATACCATTAGCAAAACAGTACAAAAAGAGTTTATTACTTTACCGGTAATACTTTCTGGTTTAATTGCAGCTATTTTTTGGAACTTGCTTACATGGTGGTATGGTATTCCTTCCTCTTCTTCGCACACACTTATCGGTGGGCTAGCAGGTGCTGCAATCGCCCATGCCATGGCCTCTAAAGGAATGGATGTAAGTTGGGCCAGTGTAATTGAGTCAAATTCCATTATCAACATTATACTTTTTATTTTCTTAGCTCCACTAATAGGAATGGCCATTTCAATATTTATAACCGTGGTCACCATTATGCGAAATGTTTGGATTCGGATGGGCATTATTGCAATCGCTACATTTATAACTTTTATGGCATTTGGTAAATTTCAGGCATCTAAAATGGATGAAAGTGTTCAAAAGTTTTTAAAAATAGATAAATACAAAGCAGAGGTAAAACTAAGTACTGCTAATCTAGCTACCAATCCTACTGATAGCAAGAATATAAAATTTTTAGCCACTGCTCAAGAAAAATTAAGCATGGCTTTACCAAATTATGCTCATATAAAAGGGGAGTTAAGTAGTTATGATAAGACAGGTGCAGATGCAATTGCAAAAAAAGCGGAAGAAAATGGATGGCTAAAAGATATAGAAGCCAGTAGGTTAAAAGATGATGTTCGCAATGCAAATGGTTATTTGATTCTAGAAGCAAATTCAGCTACAGACTCGCTCATAAAATTAGAATTTACAAAGGCAAAACTACTTACAGAAGATTATAAAGACCCTCTAAAGAAATATTGCAATAAAACTATCTCTTTGGATAGCACCATGCTTGCCATAAATGCTATTTATCCAATTGCACCTGAGTTTAAGAAAAATGTTCAAGATAAAATTCAAAAATTTAGTATTGAAAAATCATTTGCCAAAGAGATTGGAATGGCTGATAACAGAATTATTGCCTGGGGGATTGTATTCACTTCTATTTTCTTTTGCTTGATATACTTATACGTAGAAAAAATAAGAACACCCAATGCCTATAAAATGGCCAACATGTTTAAAAAACTACAGCTTTTCAGTTCTGCAGCATTTAGTATTGGCCATGGTGGTAATGACGCACAAAAAGTAATGGGTGTAATTGGCGTAGCACTTATTACAAGTGGGCAAATACAAAATTTTTCGGACCTTCCCAATTGGGTACCCATTGCATGTTACCTTGCTATTGGGTTTGGCACCATGAGTGGCGGATGGAAAATTATTAAAACAATGGGTACAAAGATTACAAAAGTTACACCATTAGAAGGAGTGGCAGCAGAAACAGCTGGCGCATTAACCTTGTTTTTTACTGGGCAAATGGGTATTCCAGTTTCTACAACGCATACCATTACAGGTAGTATTGTGGGAGTAGGTGCTACCAAACGTTTGAGTGCAGTGCGTTGGGGAGTTACTGTAAATTTATTATGGGCTTGGATACTAACCATTCCTGTGAGCGGATTATTGGCAGCATTGGTATATTTTATTGTAAGGCTTTTCTTAGGGCACGGATAAATAATTATTGAAATTAAAAAAAGGCTGCTGGTTTTAAAATTAGCGGCCTTTTTTATGCATGCCATTTTTATAGTTTTCATTTTTAAAAATAGCATCTCTAAATTTCTTTTCTTTGCAATATGAATACAATACTCGTTACCGGCGGTTGTGGTTACATCGGTTCTCACACCATCGTAGATTTAATAGAAAACGGATACCATGTTATTTCTATTGATAATAATAGTCGCAGCAATGCATCTATACTAAACGGCGTAAAACAAATAACGGGAGTAGCCGTAAAAAACTACAAAGTAAACCTCTGTAATTTTGATGAAACACATGCTATCTTTCAAGAGAATGAAAACATAAGCGGTATCATACATTTTGCAGCTTACAAAGCCGTGGGCGAATCGGTTGAAAACCCATTAGATTATTACGACAACAATTTAAATTCCCTCATAAATATCTTACGCTGTGCTACGGAATTTAATGTACCACATTTTGTTTTTTCCTCTTCTTGTACTGTTTACGGGAATCCATTAAGCATACCCGTTATGGAGGATTCTCCTTTTCAGCCGGCATCATCACCCTATGGCGCTACCAAACAAATGGGTGAAGAAATTATACAAAACACATTAATCGCTGTGCCTTATATGAAAGCGGTTTTGTTGCGCTATTTTAACCCCGTTGGAGCGCATCCCTCTATTGCTATTGGCGAATTACCCATTGGTAAACCACAAAATTTGGTACCTGCCATTACACAGACCGCCATAGGCAAATTGCCACAAATGAAAGTATGGGGCAGCGACTACGATACAAAAGATGGCACCTGCATACGTGATTACATACATATATGCGATATAGCACATGCACACACGTTGGCAATTCAATATTTGGAGCAAGGCAAAAATAAATTGGCATGCGAAATTTTTAATTTGGGTACGGGCACAGGTTTTACGGTGTTAGAAATGATAAGGACTTTTGAAAAAGTAAGCGGCGTTTCTTTAAACTATATACTCGCAGAAAGGAGAGCGGGCGATGTGGTTGCTATTTATGCCAATAATGATAAAGCAATAAATGAATTACAATGGCATACAAAATATAACATGGAGGATATGTTGCACTCAGCTTGGCAGTGGGAGCAGAAGATTAAGGATGGCTTGTAAAAGGGTTGAAGATTGTTGAAGGGTTGAAGGATATTTTATAATATTATGCATATCAATTTCTTTCGTTCTACCCTTTAAAAACCTTTTATGCCAACCCCGCCTTACCCATAAAAAAACGCCTTGCCGACTTGCCGGCAAAAAACAACAAACGCCCCTTGGCAAAATGGTTTTCAGCCAAATCAAATTTATTTCCCCCTACAACTGCATATTTAACCTAACAAACTTAAATTGCACCCAAATTAAAAATTAATATGTTAAGCGAAATAGAAGTAACGGGTAAAAAAGACACTAGAAGCGGTTTTGGAGATGGGATTTTGGAAGCCGCCCAAGCAAATGAAAATATTGTAGCCCTTACCGCAGACCTAGCTGGCTCACTAAAACTGGGCGGTTTTATAAAAGCATTTCCCGAAAGATTTATTCAATGCGGCATTGCAGAAGCCAATATGATAGGCATTGCTGCGGGACTTACCATTGGCGGCAAAATACCTTATACTACCACTTTTGCAAATTTTAGCACGGGCCGTGTATACGATCAGATAAGGCAAAGTGTAGCGTACAGCGGCAAAAATGTAAAAATTTGTGCTTCACATGCAGGACTTACACTTGGTGAAGATGGAGCAACTCACCAAATACTAGAAGACATTGGTTTAATGAAAATGCTACCTGGTATGACTGTAATTGTACCTTGCGATTATAACCAAACGAAAGCTGCTACCAAAGCAATTGCAAATTACGAAGGGCCTGTTTACCTTCGTTTTGGCCGCCCTGTCTGGCCCATATTTACCAAAGAAGAAGATTTTGAAATAGGCAAAGCACAAGTATTAAATAAAGGAAAAGATGTTTCCATTTTTGCCTGTGGGCACCTGGTATGGATTGCTGTAGAAGCTGCAAAAATATTAGAAGCAAAAGGAATCAGTGTAGAATTGATAAATATACACACAATTAAACCCTTAGATGCTGCAGCAATATTGGAATCTATTAAAAAAACAGGCTGCGCTGTAACTGCAGAAGAACACAATATTATAGGTGGTTTAGGAGATAGCATTGCACAAGTAGCCGCTAAAGAATTTCCTGTGCCAATAGAATACATAGGAACAAAAGATACTTTTGGAGAAAGTGGAAAACCAGAAGAACTATTGGTGAAATATGGTTTGGATGCCAATCATATCGTAATGGCAGCAGAAAAAGCTATTGCAAGAAAGATATAAAAGCAACGATTTCAATTATGTACAAGCATTACTCAAAAAGTAATGCTTTTTTTATAAAAAAAGAAACCTAAGGAGCCCCTCATTCGTCTTATATACAAGTACATAAATATACAGTTTACAACATATTAAATCCCTATGGGCTAAGCGGAACAAAAGCAGCATATTAAAGTAAAACCAAACTACTTTATATCAATTCAACTATTGTTCAAAGTATTCCCAACCGAGCTTTTGCTCGGTTTTTTATTGCTGGTAATCAATTAATTTATTTCTTTATAAACGAATTAAAAAAGTACCCTCTTTTAATAAAATTCTTGGGCTTATACCCTTTAAACCAATAAGTAGTATTTATAAATACAAAAAAGTCTCCTCTAAAGAATCCTTTTATATACAGATTTCGTCTTATACACGTCCGCATTAAAATTAGCAATATAAATTAGAAAATACCATTAATTTCTGGCTTAGTATGCCTAGATATGTGCACAAAAACCACTAGTCTCTTTTTATTAGTGTCGAATTTGAAACTTGGTTTTATCTAAAATTAGTATGAAACCCTCTAAGTTGGTAATCCCCTATGATTACATATTGAAAACCAGCCGAACCTTAAGTAGCCAAAATCTACTTTAAAAAGATATGGCAATTTTCAGTAAAAATGGCCAGGCTTTATGCTTGGCTGTTTTGATTTTAAACAAAAAAAATAGAGAATGAAACTTCATCCTCTATTCATATATACATTGAAATAGATTATTTATTTTGCAGGAGCTGGGTTACTTGTTGTAAAAATATCCCTGTGCATTTTCCATTTCCCGTCTTCAAGTTTCCACGCTACTATAAACTTTCCTTTATCTAAACTTGTATTAGCATCTCCTAAAAGATCATAAGTGCCAATTTCTACTACGCCCTCTTGCCCACCCATTACTTCTTCTGTTACAAGATTAATGCTCTTTACACCCATTCCCATAGCACCTTTAAAAAACATTGCTAGTGCTTGGGGCCCGCAAAGCTTTGGCGCATTTGCCGGCATTATACATCCATCCTTTGTATAATGGTTGATAAATAAAGAAGAATCTCCTTTCGCAAATCCATCAGAATACGTTTTGTTACTAGCAGCAATTTCAGCTTTTACTTTTTCTAAATCAAAGGTATTTGTAATAACATCCACCTTTTTTTCGTTGCAAGCTATAAGTGATACGCTTACGAATAAAATTGTACATAATTTTTTCATATACTAAATATTTTGTTTTTGTAAATGTAGCTTTTTAACTTGATGTTTTATACCTTGTATTGGGTATTTTAGGAACTATTCCTTATTTCTCGTTTGGCAAAAATGCGCCTTTCGCCTTTTTGTAATAATTGATAATCTGTTATTTTTTGAATATATATATGAAATGGATAAGTTATAGAAAATAACCCGTTTCCTGTAGTATTTTAAAACACGATGATAGATTAATAGAAAATTGTCAAATGCTATACAGCAGATTCTTTGTCTACATCTTTATTTAAAAAATTGTAAATATTTGCAATTAATAAAATAAACAACCCGGCAGATACACTCAATAGTACGTTAACATATTTGGGGGCCGAGAGCGACAATCTTAAAATAACAGTTGTTAATGCAAATGCCGAGTAACGAAATAAATGAACGTACAAATTACTGTAGCGGAGCGAAAGGATAAGTATCAGGATATCTGAAAAGATAAGTACCGTATAAAGCTGGTTAAAGATATTTTGATTTATACTGCCATCTCTGCAAAACAAAATAATGCTGTATATAACTTCGCTAAAAAAGAATAGAAGCATAAACGACGCCACTACTTTTTTTTGCAGGGTAAAATGAAGCCGCTCTGCATCCGATTTTGTTATTTGAATATGGCGTTGCTTTCTGTAGAAAAGCACGGTTATTAGAAATATGATTACCGCCCCAATTGCGTCTGCAATAATTGGCATTAAATCATGAAAGCTTTCCATGTTCCAACTTATATTCATAGGAAGATGACCCAGTTCTTTAAAAGCACTTCGCAATAAGATAAGAGAAAAAATCTCAAACTGTTTACCTACAGAATCTGCTACAGAATGGGTGATGATAAAAAACAAATCAAATACTTCTACAAAAAGCAATACGCTAAATGCCAATTCTATTGCAAAGAATTTACCCAGCTTTACCTCTATAACACGAAAATAAGATAATAAGGTAGCTACAATTCCTATAATAAAAAACGTAATAACAATATTGCTGATTAGTTTTGATTTTTGTAAAGAATGCCATTTACTTTCAAAACCATCATAAGCAGATAAGAAAGTATTTTTATATTTCATAAACTACTTACGCTATAAATATTTTGTTGGTTCATAATATTATTTTGAATCTTATATCTTATTTTTATAGTAAATGGAAAATAATTCATATTTTGCTTCATCATCAACATGTGTCTTATTTACTTTTCTTCAATTTAAATAACTTAACAATGCTTCAAAAACTTAAAAAAGCGGAAATTTTTATATTCCTGTTTGCTATTGCTCTTATTTTTGTATCCGAATATAATTATGTTGTTCTTCACGACAAACTAAGAGCCATTTTTCTTGGGCTCTGGCCACCAACTATCATTTTAGTGCTCATTTACATAAACGTTAAACTAAAAAAATAATCATGGAAAATTTAGACATCATTATATTTTCTATTATACTCGTTGTGCTATTTATTATTTTTGGCATAGGAACAATAGCAGAATTTGGTAGAATGAGCAATGAGCCATACGATGCGGCTAAAGACAAGGGTGGTGTGGAAACATTAAAAAACTTTTTTGGAAAGATATTTATTGGGTCTTCTGACGAAAAATAATTTTGTAAGTTTTTCGTTTATTTTTTTAACCAAAGAAAAAGGTTGTTCAAAATTTGAACAACCTTTTTTCATTTAGCCTCCATGTTAAGCTCTATCCTTTGTTATCGTCACTTCTGCTAAGTGCATAAATAACCAAACCGAATCCGATTTTGTTTATAGCATCACCAATATTGTAAACGATATCCATAGCAGCTACTGCAGCAGCTCTATCGCTAACGATTTCCATTCCAAACAATCCGCCTTTGGTACCAAGTATGTATCCTAATGGATAAATAGCCCAGCCTACCAATACGAACCATCCTAAAACTTTTACAGCTTTTGCTACAGATGCACTTGAAGATTTTGCCAATTTTGCAACATCGCCAGCCCATACCAAGTAAACAATGTAAAAGTAAGCAGCGCCACTAATAGCACCCCATACCCAACTAACTGTTTCTCCTCCGTTGATAGCTTCTCCAATGTAACCTGTAACCAACATTACTACTGAAGCAAAAATCAATTTCCAAAGCAAGTCAATTTTAGCACCCGCTTTCTTTGTAATTAAATAAAACTCCACACACATTAATGGAACAGTAAGTATCCAATCTACATAACGAAAGAATGTAGGCGATTCTCCTGTATCTAAATTGTAGCCTCTCATGTAATAATAATGCACGGCTGCAATAAAGGTAATAAGACCAGAAACTAAAACGGAGGTACGCCATTGGGGACTAGTGCCTCCAACTTCCATAAAAAAGAACATTGCGGCTGCCATCATTGCCATGGTGCCAATAAAAAAAGTGAAGGCCACATAATTGTTAGGGTCAATCGCCTTTACATCTAAAAAAATTTGTAACATATGAGGTTGGTTTTGTGATTCGCTTGATAGGATATACTAACAAGCGTTTGTTAAATTATTAGAAACAAACGTAAATTTGATTTATTTAGATTTATTTCTAATGCGCTTATAATCAATTATTTGAAATTTTTATTTTTTTTATTGCCGCATTTTATACGTTAAAATTAAAAAAAACAAGTATTAAAACCAAGTTTCCATTTATTTCGTAAACAAATTTTAATAAATTTTGTTACAAACTTCTAGACCCACAATATATTCAATTGCTGTTTTATGAAAATGATGGAAAGGATTACCAAAATAACAACGGAATATGTTTTATTGGCGTTAGGGTTAATAGCGTTGGTTTTTCATAGCTATCTTATCCCTGTCCCGCTTAATATTCAAATGGGAATCCTATTAACCTTTGTTTTTTTAATTGGGGTGCCACACGGTGCTTTGGATTTTTTGGTGGATGAGCAAAATGAAGAATTGATAAAAAGAACATTTTCTATTAAAAAATTTGTAAGCGTTTATCTTACAAGGCTATTTGCATTTTCGCTTTTCTGGTTTATGCCATGGGTTGCTTTTTCATTGTTCATGATTTTCTCTATCTATCATTTTGGAGAAACAGATATGTCCAGTATTATGAAACCAAATAAAACATCTACTATATTATATGTTGCTTATGGTTCTTTAATCTTATCGGTTTTATTACTCAGCCATCTTTCCGAAATTGCTGCTTCTATTCCTATTGTTGGAGATTTTTTAAACGGCACTACTTTTTATACTTTTCTGGAGCGCTATAGCAACTTGATAATAATTGTTCTTGCGCTGTTTTTTATATCGGTCGTGTTTTTTCTTCACCGAAAAGGAGAAATTATAAAAATACGTTTTTCTCAAATATTACAATTTTCTACACTCTTGGTTGTAATTAGCTTACTACCGCTTCTTTTAGCTTTTACATTTTATTTTGCACTGTGGCATTCTATCCTTTCTGTAAGAAATATATTTTCTTATTTTAAAGATTTTAATAACAGCAAAAAGTTTACTGTTTTTTGTAACAAAAGTATTTTATTTAGTTTACTAGCCTTAGGAAGTATTGTGGGCTTGTATTTTGCTTTAGATTATTTTATACCAGATATGAATTTGCTATTTGCATTGCTTATTGTCTTATCTGTACTTACATTACCACACCTCGCCGTAATGCATCGTATGTACAAGAATTTTAGTAGAAATAAACTAGCTTAGTTGTACAGTATAAGGTTGTAAGATAATTTGATCATTATACCCCTAAACATTTTAACTTATAACCCATTCTACTTCTCCAACATTAAATACTCGCTCCATTGTATCTTTTGTGAGCAATTGTCCATATTCATTTACCGCTATTATTTTTGTTTCAAAAACGGCATTTTCCTTTTTTAGTTGTACGTTTTCATTCTTCTTGTATAAATACTCGTTTAAATACTTTAAGTAAAACCTCTCTTCTTGTACAACTTCCAATGCATTTAGCAACTTATTGTGCAGTTTTTTCGCAATTTCTACGGGATCTAGTACCATATTTGTAATTAATTTTAAGGATGTTGGGTTTACGCCTACGATATCAAAAACTGTTTGATTAACATTTATCCCAATCCCTACAATTGCCCATTCCCAACTATTTCCTTTAAAAATATTTTCTATCAAAATACCTGCTGCCTTTCTGTCACTCCAATAAATATCATTTGGCCATTTAATTGTTATTTCATTAGCTGTATATTTCATTATTAACTGTTGGCATATAGCAGCTACTGTGGCACTTAATAGGTAGGGTTTACCATTAAAAGCCTTATTGGGCTTCAATGCTATACTCATAATAACATTTTCACCCACAGTACTTTGCCATATTTTACCCCTCTGCCCCTTTCCTCCCCATTGTTCTTTTGCAAACCAAGCTTGTCCGTGGCTAGCCAATCCTGCATGTACTTGCTCCATGGCATAGTTGTTGGTACTTTCTACTCTATCTAAAATGCTAAATAATTGCTTTTGCGACATGATAAAACACTATGGGTAAAAAAGAAATTGTAATTTTGATAATATCTGCAATCTACTATTTTTAGTATGAGCAGCATGGTAGTAACCATATTTCATTTAATAAAAAAAAGAAAATTTGAATAACAATTTAAGCGTATTAGAAACTAGGAAAAAAAGTACCATTACTAGACTTACAAAAAGTAGTAAAATAATCAAAACAATCATACACGCTATTCACGAAAAGAAAGGCGAAAATATAATAAGTTTAGATCTTCGTAAAATACCCGAAGCCGTAGCTGACTTTTTTATCGTATGTGAAGCCAACAACCCCTCTTTACTAAAAGCGGTGGCCGATGAAATAGAATATGAAGTAAAAGAAAAATGTGGCGAAGCTGCTTACAAACATGAGGGCAGGCAGGCACAACAATGGATTTTGATAGATTACGTAAACGTAGTAGTTCACATTATGCTACCAGAACCTAGGAAGTTTTATAGGCTGGAAGAAATGTGGAGCGATGCAGTAGCAACAGAACACAACGAACAATAATTTTATACAGAAAGACAAGCGAGAAAAGTAAAATGGCACAACAACAAAAGAATTCTACAGACGGCAAAAAAAATTTTATACCCGATAATATACCGGGCTTGGGGGGCGACCCAAAGAAAAAAAGCAAATTCAATATTTATTGGGTTTGGGGTATTGTATTGGTGGCACTCATTGCCTATAATGTGATGAGCAAAGTTTCTGCCGTAGGCATCGAAGTAAGTCTTATACATCTAAAAGAAATATTAAAAAAGGGAGATGTAGTAGAAGATCAAAAACTGGATAAAGAGCGAACTGGATTTGTTGTTATAAAGAACAGAGATATTGCAAAACTATTTATCAATAAAGATAGTTTGAAAGTAAAAGCAGCCTACTACAAATCTATCATGAATGAGCAAGATTATGCTAGGTTGGAAAAAAGCGCTAATCCTCAGCTTACATTCAATATTCCAACTGCAGAAGTTTTTGACAAACAAATTGAAGAATTTTATAAAGAAAACTTGAGCATCAAAGAAATACAGCCTTACTATACAAAAGAGGAAGATGGTTTTTCAGATCTTTTAAAAACACTATTGCCTATACTGCTTTTTGGATTGCTTATAGTAATGATGATGCGCAAAATGGGTGGTCCTGCTGGTGGCGGTGGCCCAGGTGGTATTTTTAGCATTGGAAAATCCAAAGCTACTTTATTTGATAAAGGTACAAGGGTAAATATAAATTTTGGCGATGTAGCTGGTCTAGATGAAGCCAAAGTAGAGGTAATGGAAATTGTAGATTTTCTTAAAAACCCAAAGAAATATACCAACCTCGGTGGTAAAATACCAAAAGGCGCCTTGCTTATTGGCCCTCCAGGTACTGGTAAAACATTGCTTGCAAAAGCGGTAGCAGGCGAAGCACAAGTACCCTTCTTTAGTTTGAGTGGTTCAGATTTTGTGGAAATGTTTGTAGGTGTAGGAGCTAGCCGTGTACGTGATTTGTTTAAACAAGCAAGAGAAAAAGCACCTTGCATCATTTTTATTGATGAGATAGACGCCATAGGCAGAGCAAGAGGAAAAAATGCCATGATGAGCAACGACGAAAGAGAGAATACCTTAAACCAATTGTTGGTAGAAATGGATGGTTTTGGTACAGACCTTGGTATTATTATTCTTGCTGCAACAAATAGGCCCGATGTATTAGATGCTGCCCTACTTCGCCCAGGTCGTTTTGATAGGCAAATCTCTATTGATAGACCAGATTTGGTGGGAAGAGAAGCCATTTTTAAAGTGCATCTTGGTCCCATAAAAATTTCGCAAACCTTAGACATACATAAACTTGCAGAACAAACACCTGGCTTTGCTGGTGCAGATATTGCCAATGTGTGTAATGAAGCCGCACTAATAGCTGCAAGAAAAAATAAAGAGGCAGTAGATATGAGCGATTTTCAAGATGCTATAGACAGGGTAATTGGTGGCTTGGAGAAAAAAAATAAAATCATTTCTCCCGAAGAAAAAGAAATAATTGCCTACCACGAAGCAGGACATGCTATTTGTGGATGGTACCTAGAGCACGCACATCCACTATTAAAAGTTACCATTGTGCCTAGAGGAAGTGCTGCACTTGGATACGCACAATACACGCCAAAAGAACAATACCTTTATAACACAGATCAGTTGATAGATCAAATTTGTATGACCCTTGGAGGTCGTGCGGCAGAGGATATTTTCTTTGGCAAAATAAGTACCGGTGCAAGCAATGACTTACAACAAATAACCAAAATAGCTTACAGCATGGTTACCGTTTATGGTATGAATGATAAAGTAGGTAATATTAGTTATTACGACCCATCTCAAGAAAATACTTTTACAAAACCTTTTAGTGAAGAAACGGGTAAAATGATTGATACAGAAGTGAGAAAATTGATTGAGGAAGCGTATGTAAAAACAAAAGCTTTGCTTGAAGAAAAAAGAGGAGATGTGGAAAAACTTGCAAAAGAATTATTGGTAAAAGAAGTTTTATTCAAATCTGATTTGGAAAATTTGATAGGTAAAAGACCATTTGAAGAAAAGAAATTATTGGATATAGAAACGCCTGCTGTTATTCCTTCGGAACCAACGACTTCTATTGCAGATGAATTAATAAATCCTCCATCTATTTAATATAATTTAATGGCAACATCGCCGGCTAAAGAAAATATACTGAAACGCATACGGGAGGCACTGAGTAATCCAGTGCCTTTACCTTTTCCTCAGAGTGAAGGCAATAGTTCTGTCTTTGTGGAAAACAACGAAGACCCATTGGTAATTTTTGCCGAAGAATTTACAAAATTGCAAGGCAAATTTAGTTTTTGTGCAAATGAAGCTGATTTGAAAATTCAACTGCAAAACTTGATTGCAGAAAAAGGTTGGACCAAGGTTTATTGCAGAGAAAGTAAATTGAACGATATACTAAACAGCATATCAATTGCCTCATACAATGATTTGCCATCTTGCGACGTATCTATAACTGGCTGTGAAACTTTGGTAGCCCGAACCGGCACCATGGTTTTAAGTGCTGCACAAGAGAGTGGTCGTACTACAAGTGTATATGCACCCATTCACGTTTGCGTAGCCTACACAAACCAGGTTGTATACGATGTAAAAGATGCACTTTTGGGACTCAAAGAAAAATACGTGGATTCTTTTCCCTCTTTTGTTAGCTTTGCTAGCGGACCAAGTAGAACCGCAGACATAGAAAAAACATTGGTAACGGGTGTACATGGTCCAAAAGAAGTATATTGTTTTTTGGTAGAAAACATAAAATAAATTTTATTGTATGAACACAGCCTCACCTTACCTATTTGTTTATGGTACTTTACGCAGCGGCTTTAAAAATCCTGCTTATGAATACCTTGCCCAATATTTTAGTTTTGCTGGCGAAGGAAAAGTAAAGGGTACCTTTTATGAAAAAGACAATAACCCCGTAGCTGTTCCTACAACGGGCGACCATTTTTTGGTGGGAGAACTCTACAAATTAAATAATACCGAGGAATTTTCTTGGGCTTTTGAACAATTGGATGATTACGAAGGCATACATGTTCTTCCTGGTGAAGAGACACTATACAAAAGGGAATTGGTAGAAGTTTTGCAGAATGACAAAACCCTAACTGCTTGGATTTATTGGTACAATAGAAGTGTAGCAGACCTCCCTAATATTGAAACGGGAGATTTAGTAGTTTACCTTCAGCAAAAAAACCAAGCCTAGTTTTTAATGGCTTTACAAAAAAAAATATATTTCTTATCGGACTTTCATTTGGGTGCGCCAGATGCTGCAACTAGCCTTGCACGTGAAAAAAAAATTGTAGCTTTTCTTGATATAATAAAACAAGATGCCGCCGTTATTTTTATAGTAGGTGACCTGTTTGATTTTTGGTACGAGTATAAAAAAGTAGTGCCAAAAGGTTATGTACGTATCCTTGGGAAAATGGCAGAAATTACTGATGCGGGTATACCTATCCATTTTTTTGTAGGTAACCACGATATGTGGATGAAAGATTATTTTCAAAAGGAATTAAATACAGCTGTTTATTTTGAGCCTAAAGAATTTACTTTTTCTGGCAAGCGGTTTTTTATTGGGCATGGCGATGGCCTTGGCCCCGGGGATGAAGGATATAAATTCATAAAAAAGATATTTAGAAATAGATTTTGCCAATGGTTGTTTGGAGCATTGCCTCCTGTTATTGGTATAGGGCTGGCAGATTATTTTAGTAGAAAAAGCAGGGCAAAAACAGGAAAAACCAATGAGGTGTTTTTAGGAGAAGATAAAGAGTGGTTGGTAGTGTACACAAAAGAAATTTTACAAAAAGAACATTACGACTATTTTGTTTTTGGTCACAGGCACCTTCCTTTGGATATACAATTAAATGAAAAAAGCAGGTACATAAACCTAGGTGATTGGATAAAATATTGTACCTACGCCGTTTTTGATGGAGAACAGTTCTCATTGGAATATTATAAAGAATAATGTTGTTTAAACTAAAAAATACATACGGCCTTTTATTTTTTGTGTTGCTGAGTTTCTATTCGTGCGCACAAAGTAAACCTGCATTGCACGACCCCATAACAGAAGCACCATTAAAATCAGATAGCAATTTTAGGTATTCGAATTTTATTGCCGGTCGATTTTCTTACTTCAACGTAGATGTTTTGGACAATGTTTATCTGGTAACAGAAACGAACCAGCTAAAAAAAATAAAAGCAAATGGCGACTCCGTAGCTATTTTTAACGATGTAAAAAAGTTTGGTAACCCTTCATTGATAGATGTAAACAATCCGCTAAAAATTTTATTGTACTATAAAAACTTTTCAACAGTTGTTATCCTCGATCGGTTTCTTACTTTTAGAAATAGCATAAACTTTAGAAAAGAAAACATCTTTAAAGTACAAGCGCTATCTACCTCTTACGATAATAATATTTGGATATTTGATGAGCAGGATTATAAACTTAAAAAAATAAAAGATGATGGAACAACGATAAGCGAAACGAGTGATTGGAGGCAAATTTTTGATGAAACGCCCAGCCCTACAGAAATTATTGACAGGGATAATTATGTTTATTTATACGACGCTCAAAAGGGTTTTTATATTTTTGATTATTATGGCAGCTTAAAAAGCAATTTGCCTTTTCTTCATTGGCAACATATAGCTATTGCAAATAATAAATTAATGGGGATTGAGGGAACTGTGTTACAAAGTTATGAGCTAAATTCCCTGAATCTGAAAAGCTACAAACTACCCAATTTTTTTAATAATTATTCCGACATAAAAGCAATGAACGGAAAAGTATATTTACTAAAAAAAGATGGGATAGAAATTTACAACATACTTTAAAAAATAAAGTAATTAAATGGAGGTCTTAGATAAAATATTTTTGGATAATAGTTTACGCAGTTATTTGATTGTACTTTCAATTATTGCTTTTGTATATTTTTTTAAAAAAATATTCTCCCAATCACTTGCTTCCTTACTTTATTTATTGGTAAAAAAGAGATGGAGCTCTATTAATAAGTCTTTATTTGTATCGCTTACTTTAAAGCCATTGAGCATATTGTTGGTAGTGCTGGTTGCGGTACTTACAATAGAAAAATTAAATTTTCCTGTTTCCTGGACCTATAAACTGCATGGCATTACACTCAATGATATTTTGGAAAGAGTAGGAAACTCCGCCATAATCATCGCCCTGTTTTATTTATTGGTAAGCCTTATTGATTTTATCGCTTTGCTAATTGAGCAACATGCTGCCAATGATCAAAGTCATGATCAAGTTGTTATTTTTTTTAGGGATTTACTCAAAGTTTTTGTGGGGGCTATTGGTTTACTGCTGGTAATAAGAACTGCTTTTAATCAAAATATAGGTAGCCTACTTACGGGTCTTAGCATTGTAGGAGCCGCACTGGCATTGGCTGCAAAGGAAAGTATAGAAAATATAATTGCCTCCTTTATCATTTTTTTCGACAAACCTTTTTTCACAGGCGATGCGCTAAAAGTTAACAATGTAGCTGGAACAGTTGAAAGAATTGGCTTACGCAGCACCCGCATACGCACTGCCGATAAAACATTGGTGACGGTACCCAACAAACAAATGGTAGATAGCATTGTAGATAATATGAGTATGCGCAACCAACGCCGTGCAGAAATAAAATTAACCCTTTCGGAAAAAAGCAAAGTCTCCGAAATAAAAAGCACCATCGAAGAAATAAAAAAATACCTAGACAAACAAAAAGAAGTAATTGTAAAGAACAGTGTTTTTTTAACCGATGTTGGAAAAGATGGAGTAGTAATTACAGTCGAATATTTTACGCAACCATTTTCTCAAGGGGAATACGATAAAGTAAAACAACAAGTAAATTTTGAGTTGATGCGAGTAATAGAATTACAGCAGCTGGAAATGTCATCGGCAGCAAGTAATAAAACAAATGTAAATAACGAAGCAGACACTGTTGCTCCAAAACAATCGCCTTTGTTGTAAAATATTTTATCTTTTTATAATCTCAGCAAGCTCTTCGTCCCACTTACCCGCTTTTCCATATTCTACAACCCTACCTATTTCCATTCCATTTTTCATTACGATAATAGTAGGAACGTTCGTTATTTTAAATGCGTCTGTTAAATTGCCCAGCGTTTTCTTTTTTCTATCTACGCCATAAAAGCTAATGCTATTGTCCGACACGCCTGCTTGCTCTTGTAATTTGAAAAATTTAGGTAAAATAAACTGGGTATCCTCGCACCAAGTGCCCCCAAAAACCACATACTGCACTTTTTCTTTTGCTGCTTCCATGGCATTTAACACTGCTACATTGGGCTTGTAAGAAGATTGATTTGCACCATACCAGCTTTTAAAAGCACTGTTGTTTTCTATGGCATACTTGGTTATAATACCGTTTAGTATGGTTACATTTTTATCCTCAATGGTAGAGGTGTAGGGTGTTTGTGCTTGGTTGCTTGTATAGATAATATTGGCAATTATTACCAATGAAATTATTTTCTTCATATCAATATTTTATTTTGGCATTGTTTGTTTAAAAAATCTTTTTTTCAGCCATAATGCAAAAAGTGGGTCGTTAAAAGTAACTTGTTTACCCAATACATCAATTATTTCATGATTTAGTAATGCTGCTTTAATTCTAATAATGTTTGCAGATGTACCCAAATTATATAATTTCAGCACTGCTGCACTGCTATGTTTTTTTTCATCGCTACACAGCAATTTTAAAAAATTAAGCTGATAATTGGTAAGCATATCTACTTCTTTTTGGTATAAAATTGTATATTGGTCTAACAACTCTTCTATAGCTTCTAATAAGTTATTTTCGTTGGCAATTTTATTTGTTTGTTGCCAAACCACTTGCGATAATTGTTGCACATAATACGGATGGTTTTCCATTAGCTGCGCTATTTTAGTAGCTAAAAGATCACTTATTTTTTTATTGGTAGCATCAAATCTTCCTGTAATATATGGTATCCAGTGGTTCTCACTAATTTTTTCTAAGAATAATATTTCTCCAAATCTATAAAAGGGCATGGTACTTTTTGTAAAAAAATCCATCATCAAATGCCTTCTGCTACCATAAAGTATATACATTGCTTTTTGGTGCCTTTGCCAATGCGCTCTTAATTTTTTTTGAAAAGCAATTCCATCATCCATAAAACTAATATTCTGAAATTCATCTACACAAACTACTACTTGTATGTTTTTTTCAATGGCAATTTTTTCTGGTAGATTGAGTACTTCTGTAATATTTTTCTGCAAATCTTTCCAATTAAACGATAATTCAATTTCTGCATTTGGATCTGGTGATAGCGAAACAGATGGTATTAACTGTTTGAAAACAGATTTTACATTTCTTACTGCATCTTCAAATGAAGAAGACGTAGCTTTAATGATGGTAGTGGAAAAAAGTTCTAAAAACTCTTTTTCTGATCTTATATTGTATAAATCCAAAAAACAGAAAACAATTTTTTTGTTTTTCTTCTTTATTATTTCAGCAGTGTGCAGTATAAGCGAAGACTTACCCCATCGTCTTGGAGATACAAGAATGCAGCTAATGCCGGCATTCACTTGAGCTTCCAGCCATTTTACTTCTTTTGTCCTATTGGTAAAATAATTAACCTCGGCTAGTTTTCCATAATTGAAAGGCCTGCTCATGTTTAATAATTTTAAACAAAAATAACTAACAAATTTGTAACTAACAAGTTTGTTAGTTTTATAAGCTAAGTTTCAAATCATTCAAAAACAATTTCATTTTTTTAAGTTCCTCTATCAAACCAAATACTTCTTCGCTTTTTTTATTCTTTTTTAAAAAGTCCCTTGCTCCTTCTATCGTATATTTTTTCTCTCTCAATAAATGATAAATGAGTTTTAGGTTCTTTACATCTTCTGGTCTAAAATGTCTATCACCTTTTCCGTTTAATTTGGGTTTTAGTATATCAAACTCTTTTTCCCAAAAACGAATAAGCGAAATATTTACTTTAAACATGTCGGCTACTAAACCAATGCCATAATACTTTTTTTGGAAAAGAATGTCATCTTCTGGCACATCTATCACACCTGCGTTGATGGCGGCATCTGTTAATTTTTTTCTACCCCTGGTGTTAGGTTTTACCGGTGCTATTATTGGAGCTTCCATTATGGAAACCTTTTCTACAAATTCAACTTCTATTGGATCTTCATTTACAAGCAACGGCTCTTGGTCTTGCAGAGGCGCTGCAATTTTTTCCTGTTGTTTTTTTTCAACAGGTTCTTCAAAAAAATCGAAAAGAGATGTTTGTTTGTGAGACATGTAGCAAATTTAATCAAATTATGCTGTACTTTTAAACACATATTGTATTGTAGTATAGAACAGTATTAAAATATTAGATGCTACAATTTATTTGCTTAAAAGATTCACTTTTTTTTTAAAATATAGGAGCCCACTTTTTTTTCATTTTATATTTTTACACAACCTCTTTTTGTTTCTCACTACAAAACAATTCCATCAATGGTAAAGAAGACCCTGATGAAATTAAATTCTCTGTAGATACTTTAAATAATAAAATATTAATTTTTGCCAATTCAAACACAGCAATAAAGAAAGAAGATGTATATTTTTATACACTTGAAAATAACAAGCTACAATTAACAATGCCATTAGACAACGATGATCTTATATTTTATTTAGAAAAATTATAGTCCTTTATTTTTTCATTAATAAAAATGTGGCTTCTATCAAAAACCCCTAATCAAAACTCTTCGCACTACCCGTACTGGCTATTTTTAGCAACCTATCAAACTCCTCTGCATTCAAATCGTTGTAAAAGAAATACACAGGATCTACTGGCATGCTGTTTATATGTACTTCGTAATGGCAATGCGGCCCGGTACTTGCACCTGTGCTGCCTACCCATCCTATAACTTCACCACGTTTTACACGCTGCCCCACCGTTGCTTTTATTCTTACCATGTGCATGTACACCGTTTCGTAGCCATAGCCATGGTTTATGATTACATGGTTTCCTGTACCGCCTCCCACACCCGCTGTGGTTACCAACCCATCGCCGGTTGCATAAATGGGTGTGCCTTGCGGCGCTGTAAAGTCTAGCCCATTGTGCATTTTTGCAATACCATATATTGGGTGTATGCGCATGCCAAAACCACTGGCTATTCTAGTAAGTTGTTTATTACTCACGGGTTGTATAGCTGGAATGCTGGCAAGTTTTACATCTTGGTTTTGTATCAGTTTTTCTATACCAAGGTAGCTGCCCATTTGGTATTTTATCCTAGCGTCTAGGTTGTTTAATTGTGCTGCTACATCTTTGCCTATTTCTTCATCGTTTAAGGCGGTTACTTTAGCAAACTCTTTTTGCTTTTCTATTAGCTTTGCCCGAGCACTATCTGGCAATGGGTTTTGTTCAAAAATAGAACGGTACACTTCATTGTCTCTTTTTTCCAATACCGATAACTGTTCTTCTACAGCACGTAATTTACCGTTGAGCAATTTGTAATTTTCCCGCATCAATTCGTATTTGCGGTTGCTCTCTATATCGGTAGGTTTGGGTATAAACCGGTTGTATAAATAAATTACAATGGCCGAGCTTACAATAAGTGCAGATAAAAAGCCAAAGAAACGCAACAACTTCACCCTAAGCGGTGTAGTGAGCTTTTCGTAGCGTAGTGTATTTGTATTATAGAAATATTTTATTTTTTTCATTAATAGCCTGCAATGTCAATTTATTAGAAAGGGGGTAAAGGCATATAGTCTATCATTTTAATACAATTGCATTTTATACTAATCAACTAATCAACTATTTTTGCCAGATTACAAATATAAACACATAAATAAGAATAGCAACCAATACAATTAAAGCAATACTGATGGACTTAAACATTGATAAAACGGATAACAATTATATGAGTGCTAGTGAGATAAGGCAAAAATTTTTAGATTTTTTTAGAAGCAAGCAACATGTTATTGTTCCATCTGCCCCTATTGTGGTAAAAAATGATCCTTCGCTACTTTTTACAAATGCGGGTATGAACCAGTTTAAAGATTATTTTTTAGGTAATCAAAATCCTCCTTATGGTCGCATAGCAGATACGCAAAAATGCTTGCGGGTAAGTGGCAAACACAACGATTTGGAAGAAGTAGGCGTAGATACTTACCATCATACCATGTTTGAAATGTTGGGCAACTGGAGCTTTGGCGATTATTTTAAAAAAGAAGCCATTACTTGGAGCTGGGAGTTGCTTACCGATGTGTATAAAATTCCGAAAGACAGATTGTACGCTTCTGTTTTTGAAGGAGATGAAGCTGAAGGCATACCCGCATCTAAAATTGCACTGGAAAAATGGAAAGAATTTTTGCCAGAAAGCCAGATTGTATATGGCAACAAGAAAGATAATTTTTGGGAAATGGGCGATACCGGTCCATGTGGACCATGCAGTGAGATACATGTAGATTGTAGGCCAGATGAGGAAAGAGCATTGGTACCAGGTAGGGACTTGGTAAATGCAGACCACCCACAGGTTATAGAAATATGGAACAATGTTTTTATACAATACAACCGTAAAAAAGATGGTACACTGGAGCCGCTACCTGCTACACACGTAGATACAGGCATGGGCTTCGAAAGATTGGTGAGGGTAATACAAAACAAAAAAAGCAATTATGATACCGATGTTTTTAGTGGTACAATAGAAGCTACAGAAAAAATTGTAAACAAGGTATATAATCCAAATACAATTGACCCTTCCCTTTCTTCATCGCAACAATCTTCGCAAAGCTCTCCCTCCTTTGGAGGGAGCTGGAGGGAGGCTGTTGCATTTCGTGTAATAGCAGATCATATACGTGCCATTTCTTTTACCATAGCAGATGGACAATTGCCTTCAAACACAGGCGCAGGATATGTTATACGCCGCATACTCCGCAGGGCAGTTAGGTATTATTATTCTTATTTAGATTACAAGCAACCATTGATGCACCAATTGGTTCCTGTATTGGCAA
The DNA here is from genome assembly GCA_031430735.1 of Ferruginibacter sp. Taxonomy (GTDB): domain Bacteria; phylum Bacteroidota; class Bacteroidia; order Chitinophagales; family Chitinophagaceae; genus Ferruginibacter. Next base: position 39,055 of record JANPCB010000093.1, read on the forward strand.
AGCAATTTGAACATGTTTTTCCGGAATTATTTCAACAAGAAGATTTTGTAACCAAAGTTATCAAAGAAGAAGAAGAAGCTTTTTTGAGAACATTGGATAAGGGCTTGAAAAAAATTGATGATTTAGTAAATGTATCAAAAGCCAGTGGCGTAATAAATGGAGATGCTGCATTTGAATTATTGGATACCTATGGCTTCCCCATAGATTTAACTACACTGATTGCACAAGAAAATAATTTAACAGTAGATGAAGCGGGTTTTAATAAAGCATTGGCAGAACAAAAAACCCGCTCTCGTGCAGCTACTGCAATGGACACCGAAGATTGGCAAATTGTAAACGAAGGCAATGTAAGCTTTGTAGGTTACGATAGTTTAGAAACCAAAACACGCATTTTAAAGTACAGAAAAGTATCGGGCAAGGGCAAAGAATTATACCAAATCGTTTTAGACGAAACTGCTTTTTATGCAGAGAGTGGAGGGCAAGTGGGTGATAAAGGCATGTTGGTAATTGGAAATGAGCAGTTGGCAATTGTAGATACCAAAAAAGAAAATGATTTAATAATTCATTTTGCGGAAACATTGCCTACTAATTTAACGGGAGAAGTAATAGCAACGGTAGATGGGCCAAGGCGCCATAAAATAACGATACACCACAGCGTTACACACCTTATGCACGCTGCGTTGCGCCAAGTGTTGGGTACACATGTGGCTCAAAAAGGAAGTTTGGTAAATGATGATTATTTGCGTTTCGATTTTAGTCACTTTGCAAAAATGACCGATGATGAAATGGCACAAGTGGAAAAAATAGTAAACCAAAAAATAAGAGAGAACATACCCGTTGTTATAAAAAGCATGAGCAAGGAAGATGCTATGAAAACGGGTGCCATGGCATTGTTTGGCGAAAAATATGGAGACTTGGTACGTGTAGTAACCATAGACCCCAACTATTCTATAGAGCTTTGTGGTGGTACGCATGTAGGCAATACAGGAGAAATAGGCTTCTTTAAACTTAGGAGCGAAACGGCCGTAGCCGCAGGCGTAAGAAGGGTGGAAGCAGTAAGTGGTGAAGCGGCAGAAAAATTAATTAACCAGGCATTTGAAGAAATAGATGCCGTAAAATCTTTGCTCAAGAATCCGAAAGAAATAAGCAAAGCAATAGAAAGTTTGCAAACGGAAAATGCTGCCTTGGCTAAAAGGATAGAATCGCTTGAGGCAAGGCAATTGGTTGGTATCAGAAACGAATTGATGCAGCAGGATGAAATAATAAACAATGTAACTTTTGTAGGACAAATAATAGAAGTGCCCCATGCAGATTCGTTAAAGAAACTCTGTACCGATTTAAAAAATCATTTGCACGACCATGTGATTGTATTGTGTGCAAACGTAGGCGGCAAGGCACATGTAGCCATCAGCATCAGCGATACCGTGGTAATTGCAAAAAATTTAGACGCATCTAAAATGATAAAAGAAACTGTGAGCGGTCTTATACAAGGTGGTGGCGGCGGGCAAAAAAACATGGCTACTGCAGGTGGGCAAAATGTGAATGGATTGAGTGAAGTAATTGAAAAAATAAAAGCAATGTTGTAAAGCTAATTTATTAAAAAGAGGCTGTCTCAAAAGGGCAGCCTCTTTTTATACACAAAACATTTTTTTGTGTGTATAAAAAGAGGGGTATAAATTTGTTATATATAATTGATTGTTATATATTTATACTGTATTTAATCTACTAAATATGGTACAAC
>JANPCB010000094.1:0-49294 GCA_031430735.1 Ferruginibacter sp.
CTCCTGCAAAAAAAGCAGCTCCTGCAAAAAAAGCAGCTCCTAAAAAAGCAGCTCCTGCAAAAAAAGCAGCTCCTAAAAAAGCAGCTCCTGCAAAAAAAGCAGCTCCTAAAAAAGCAGCTCCTGCAAAAAAAGCAGCTCCTAAAAAAGCAGCAGCAAAGAAAGCAGCTCCTGCAAAAAAAGCAGCTCCTAAAAAGAAATAATAAAGCCCAGCTTTAAAATTCCTACTTAAAGGTCTCGATTTTAATCGAGGCCTTTTTTAATATATGTACGGCAAAGCCCCATGAATACTGCGTTGTAGCAGAAGTCGCCATTTGATGGTTTTGCAAATACATAAAAATTTGTACCTTTCCTTTTTTAGAAAATATAGAAAATAAAGAAAATAAAAAGAATGACCAATAATGAAATAGCCGATGCATTTTCGCTGCTTGCAAAATTGATGGATATAAACGGTGAGAATAGTTTTAAAAGTAAATCTTATGCAATAGCTGCATTTAACATTGAAAAATTAACGGTACAACTTTCAGAAATAGAACCGAAAAAAATTGAAAGTTTAAAAGGCATTGGTACCTCATCTGCAAAAAAAATTATAGAATTATTGCATACCGGAAAGCTAACCCAACTGGAAGAAATATTGCTTTCTACCCCGAGCGGTGTAATCGATATGTTAAAAATTAAAGGAATTGGACCAAAAAAGATACATACCATTTGGAAAGAAATGGAGCTAGAAAGTATAGGAGAATTGCTGTATGCCTGCAAAGAAAACAGGCTAAAACTTTATAAAGGTTTTGGAGAAAAAACACAGCTAAGTGTAATTGAAAATATTGAATTTTATTTACGAAATAAAGGAAGTTTTTTATACGCACAAATAATGTACGGCGCAGAACAATTTATCCATTTTTTAGAAAAAACATTTCCAACAAAAAGCATTTTTATTACAGGTGAGTATGCAAGGCAAATGGAAACCATCAAGTTGCTAGAATATATTGTAGAGGAAAAATTAATTACAATTGAAACAAAGTTAAGCCTACAAAAAGGAATAGAATTAATAGAAAAAAAGGAAGATTATCTTTTGTATAAAACAGTAATTGGTATTAAAGTAAAATTATATCCCATCACAGAAAATATTATTGAAAAACTAATTGAAACTTCATCGGGCCCTCAATTTTTTACCAAACTTTCTAGCGATTATACTTGTACAGAAACAGCAAATACCGAAATAGATTATTTTGAAAAGAGAAAATTACCTTTTATTCCAGCATATTTAAGGGAAGAGGAGGGCATATTTAGTTCGAAAATAGATTTTTCAAATAAAATGATACCTACAGATGTAAAAGGACTCATACACTGCCATAGCAACTGGAGCGATGGTAACAATACCATAGAAGAAATGGCAATTGCTGCAAAAGAAAGGGGGATGGAATATTTGGTAATTAGTGACCATAGCAAAACAGCCTCTTATGCGCAAGGTTTAAAAGAGGACCAAATTAAGGCGCAACATCAATATATTGATGAACTAAACAGTAAACTAGCACCTTTCAAAATATTTAAAAGTATAGAAAGTGATATTTTGGGTGATGGAAGTTTAGATTACAGTAGCAATATACTATCTACTTTTGATATGGTGATTGCTAGCGTACACAGCAATTTAAAAATGAGCGAAGATAAAGCCATGACTCGCTTGCTTACTGCTATAGAAAACCCCTTTACGACCATTTTAGGGCACATGACTGGCAGGTTATTGTTAAGTCGCCCTGGTTATCCTTTGAATTTTGAAAAGATAATAGATGCTTGTGCCGCTAATCATGTAACTATAGAACTTAATGCCAACCCCAGTAGGTTGGATATAGACTGGAGAGAAATAAAATATGCCATTGAAAAAAATGTTTTAATCTCCATAAATCCAGATTCGCATAGCATTGAAGGAATAGATGATATAAAATATGGTGTATTGATGGCACAAAAAGCCCAGTTGACAAAAGAAATGAATCTAAGTAGCTTTTCTCTTGTGCAATTTGAAAATTTTATAACCAACAGAAAAAATATAAAAGGGATTTAATGATGAGCAATCGGTATGCTAATAGTAAATGAAGTGCCCTTATTAGAAGTATCAAAATGAATATCCCCACCAGCTTGCTCTGCCATTCGCTTACACATTGCAAGACCAAGACCAGTACCAGATGATTTGGTTGTAAAATTAGGTGCAAATATTTTTGACTTTATTTCATCGCTTATTCCAATTCCGTTATCTGTTATGGTGATTTCTAAGCTATTTTCATTTACAGATTCAAAGATTCCAATTTGAGGTATTACATTTTCCGGTACTGATTGTATTGCATTCAAAATTAAATTTGTAAGCATCCTATTTACATGTGTTTTATCTGCAAATACAATAACTTCATTGGGAATTAATTTCCAAGTAAAACGAACATCTCCATTTCCTTCATATAACTGTTTTACAGATTTTAGCGCTTCATTAATATTAAATATTTCTGGCTTAGCATTTTCAATATTTGCAAATCGGCTAAACTCTTCTGCTATCGTACTTAAGTGATTTATTTGTTCAACCAACGTATTGGATACATTTGAACTCAATTCCTTAATATTAGGTGCGTCTTCTACAATTGACTTATGAAGAAATTGCATACTCAACTTCATAGGAGTTAGCGGATTTTTTATTTCGTGTGCAACTTGCTTAGCCATTTCTTGCCAAGCATTTTCCCTTTCAGTTCTTGCAAGTGCTGCCACGCTATCGCCCAATTTTGCAACCATCTTGTTGTATTCCTTTACCAAATCACCTATTTCATCCTTTCTATTCCAAACAATAGCCTCATTGTGTTTTGCTAAATTTAATTCCTTCATTTTTTCACTTATAATAGAAAATGAATTCGTAATCCTATTGGTAATAATAAGTGCAACTATACCTGCTATCAATAAAATAAAAGCGTTCAAATTTATTATCGTTACCAAAAAATTAGAAATTTCCTCTTTAAGCCTAGCCTCCGAAATAAAATAAGGAACATTTAAATAGGCAATATTTTTTCCTTCGTTATCGGTTACTGGCACATAATAGCTGATAAATTTTAGATTGCCTATTTGTTCGTTCTGATAATATTGAATTTCATTTCCTCCATTTAAATGGTAATAGGCCAACGGGTCAATTTTTGTACTTAGAATTCCTTTCAAATAAGGCTGTGGCAAGGAAGAAGCTTTTAAATCTCCATCAGTCGTGTATAAGTTTATTTCATGTCCTTGCTCTTCGGAGAGCCTATTTACTATTTTCTGTAGGGGTGCACTTTCTAATTCTACCAAGTTTTCGAAATTGGTACTATCCAACAATTTTTTGGAAATGGAGGCACTAATATTCTTTCTCATTACCCCAATTGTTCTATTGAGCATTTCTTTGTTATTTGTTTCTGCCCTACTAATAAAAAACAGGATGGTGGTTATACCTATGATAACAAAAGAAATGACGCTAAAAATTATAATAGTACCATACACTTGTTGACGAATACTTAATTGTACTACTTTTTTTAGTCGACTGAGCCTGAATCTTGTCTTGAGTAAAATGGTAACAAAGGACGATAAGGTGTTTAGCAAAATAAAAGCACAAAAGAGGTAAGAAAACAATGTAATAATTTCTAGCAATAGGTTATTCTTTTTTACCAGAACAACATACTTATTTGCACCTGCATTATACCATAGATGATTGTACTTATTTACATTTTCAATGTAAAATGAATTTGCCGAAAATGGTTTCTTCGTATAGAATGTAGAAAAGGGATAATCAATATAGCTAGAAGTGATTCTCCCGTTTTTATAAATAGCATAGGCATAATTGGAAGAATTTTCAATGGACTTAGAAAGCCCCCTATTAAAAGGTTCGGGAGTTAATTTATTGGAAGCTAATTTGCGTGAATTAATTACTATAAAAATGTACCCCAAAATTGCATTGGTATCATTCTTTACAATTTTGCGAGCAATATAATTATAATTATCGTAACCAATATCGTATAGATACATGCCAGGAACAACAGTTGGTTTTGCCTGTGTATTGTAAATGCTATTTAATGCATTATAGGAAATGGAATCCTCATTATTTAGCGGATGCTCCTTTGAATCATACACAAATAATTTAGCATCATAGTTGTTCTTAAAACTACTAAAATTGTTATTAATGATGCTATCTCTCAGAAGAAGAGATGTATTGAAATTTTTAAATAAATTAAATTTTGGCCCAATAATTTCTTGTCTAAAATTTGTGAGCACGCTATTAAGGATAACATCGTTTATTGGATCTGTTTTTGCAGCCAATACTTCTGCATAATGCTTTCTGCTGTTTAACTCTTTATTTTCATTCTCTACAATAATAATCATGGTAATGGATGCAGAAAAAAAGCTGAGCCAAAAAACTGTATTGGAAACAATGGGCCGTTTAGGAAGTATACCTAAAACATCTAACCTAATTAAATACAAGAAAATTACCAACCATATTAGAGAATATAACTCAAAAGTTCCCAATAAATTACCTATCCTAAAACTGAGAAATAATAATCCGAATATAGAAATAAAGAGGCAAAGTGGAATTAAAAAATCTGGAAATACTTCATTTAAATAGAAAACAACTATTCTGCAGAAAAAATAATAACCGATGGCTATACAACACAATACTAAAAAGCCAATAATACTGATAAATGGATTTAAAGAGAAGAAATTAACAACGTCAAATGATATTTGAGAATCTGCTACCATAGATCTAACGGTAGATCCTGCAATAAAAGTAATTACTAGAATAAGTAAAGACGCAGTTGCTAAAACTACCCATTTAATGGCTGGGTTCTCTTTTACTGGTTTATAAGACAGTACTTTTAAATTATTTACGACAAACATAATCACCCACAAAAAAAGTAAAACATTAATCAGCAAATCTCCTAAGGAGCGCAAAATTATATTAGAGCCATAAATGGTTGGGTCGAAAAGTTCGAATTGACGAAGGTTCAGAAAATCAGGAAAAAAATAAGTAAATACCCTTAATACAAGAAGGATTGTAAAAAGAAATATGGATGCTTTAATAAGCCCTTTTTTCTCAAGATAATGAAACGCCGTAAAATGTATGAAAATAAAAAGAGGCAATAAGGCTAGTATCCGTAACCAAAGCGTGAGTTTATAATCTTCTATTTGAACATACTGGTTTTTAAATTTTAAAGAAAATAAGAATTCTCCCTCTTTTGTAAAAATAGAAGGTTTCGAATTTTCAAAGTCAACCTCAAAATTATTCCCTTTCTTATCCTTAAAAATAAATTCATTTTTAAGGTCATTATTGGGTACTTTATAATTCCATTTTATGGGTAATAACGAAATAATTGTATGAGAAACCAATTTTTTTTTCTGTAAAAAATAATATCCATTCGATAGCAACACCAACTTTTTATCGGGTGCGGCATAAATAGCATTCGAATCTGGCAAAACAGTTTGTGTACTCCAAAAAGTGAGCTGTGCAACCTGGTCGATATTCTTGTACAAATAAAAATATTGAGTAGAAGACCTAAGTTTATTTATTTGCCCTTTATCTTGCGGGCCGTTTATCATATTATTTAAAACGGCTGTATCGTTTAGAAATGAATTAAAGCGTAGTTCCGAATTGGAAATGTAGGATTGCAAATCTTTGTTGTAAGAAGCCTTTAAAGAATCCTTGGTATATTTTTGCTTTGTAAATACAGATATGCTAAGCAACAGCAAAGAAGTTAGCAACAGATAAATATTATCTTGCAAGAAACGGTTTCGTAGCAATTTTATCTGCAAGAGGTATTTTTTATTTGATTAAATTTCTTTCTCTTTTCTTTACTTCATTCCATAAATTATCCATTTCTGTAAGGCTCATATCATGTAAAGCCTTATTTTGGCTTGCAGCTGCTGCTTCCACCGCTTGAAACCTTCTAATAAATTTTTTATTGGTTCGCTCCAAGGCTGCATCAGCATCTACCTGCAAAAACCTTGCAAGGTTTACAATAGAGAAAAAAACATCCCCCATTTCATCTTCTATTTTATCTTGATCACCAGATTCCACTGCTTCATTTAACTCTGCCATTTCTTCTTCTACCTTCGCCATTACCTGTGCAGTATTCTCCCATTCAAAGCCCACTGTTTTTGATTTTTCTTGCAATCGGATGGCCTTAACCATACTAGGTAAAGATGTAGGAACGCCTCCTAAGATTGATTTTTTGCCTTCTTTTAATTTTAGTTTTTCCCAATTTTCTTTTACATCATCCTCTGTTATTACTTTTTTTAGCCCTTCCACCATTTCTTCATTTCCATATATATGTGGGTGACGGGCAATTAGTTTATCGCAAATGCCATTTATCACTTCATCCAATGTAAACTTATTTTCTTCTTTCCCTATGCGAGCATAAAAAACAATATGTAGCAACATATCGCCTAACTCTTCCTTTATACCGTTCCAATCTTTTGCGTCAATGGCACCGGCCAATTCATAGGTTTCTTCTATGGTGAGATGCCTAAGCGTTTCATTGGTTTGCTTTTTGTCCCAAGGGCATTTTTCCCTTAGTTCATCCATAATATTTACAAGGCGTAGAAAAGTTTCGTTCATAGTTACATTTTATAAATTGAAAATCCCAAAAGGATAAAAAGAAAAAAAACAATAAAGAAAACCAGCGAAAGTGATAGAATGACAAGTTTGGCTAATGTCTTACCTCTACCTTGTTCATAAAAAGTTCTCATTGCCCTGTATAAGTAATAAAAGAAACCAAGCCCAAGTATTGTGTTTATGACATGCAACCAGCTTAAATAATTGTGTTCTGCTAGTTTATCGAAGATGCTTATTACCAACAATTGAATATAAACAAATATGTACAAATGAATAGTGAATATTATATGCGCTACATAGTAAAACCTTTTTCTGCGTATATAAAGCAATTTTAATATCAATGCAAAAAAAGGCAAAGACAAAAATAGTATTTGGGGAACTAAATGAATTAAATTATCTAAGACTGCATTTAAAGCCCTGGCATTATTTCCGTCATACTTTTCCTTTAACTCAAATTGCTTGTCTATAAGGGCCCTTTTAATAAAATTTGCTTTCACTTTCCCCAATCTATCCAAAGAATCAAATTGCTTTCTATCTCTATAGTCGGACTTACCTAAAAAACTGCCCGAGTTATTGTTTGAATTTTTCTTTGCGCTATCAATAATTTCAAAAAACCTCGATTTTTTTATTCCTTCATTTGCATTAATCGAATCTATCGCTGCAATATTTGACCCTTTTTGTTGAGCTATCGAATCTTTTTTAGATAAATAGGCTGGCTCATTCTCATCCAATTTCAAATCTTTATCATTAATAAAAAAAGAAAACATAATAAAGAAAAACAAGGCAGATGTAAAAACATAAAAACGCACTGGGTTTAAATAAGAAACCCTTCTACCAACTATATATTCCGATGTAAGAAACCCAGGTTTTGCAACCACATATTTTACCGAGCTAAAAAACTTGCCGTCGAAATGAGTAATATCGTTAAAAAAATGAGTAATAAGATGCCACAAGGATTCTTGGGGTTGCAAATTCTCTTGACCACAAATACTGCAATACCTATCATTTACGAGGGCATTGCAATTGAGACAATTTTTTTCTTCACGTTGTTTTAGATGGCTCACTCAGTATTTTTGTTAAAAATAATAAACTTTATTCGCTTGCTATCAATTAACAGCTAGAAGCATTGTATTTTTACGTTTATAAAATTATAACACTTGAAAAAAACATTTCTTTCTTTATTGGTTTTATTTGTTTGCCTATTTGCAAATGCACAATATTATTACAAAGATATAATAAGTAACAACCAGCTTTTTTCTGATATGAAGGCATATAAAGAAAACAAAATAAGAACCATTACTATAAAAAGTTTCGAAGAAAATGGGGAGGAAAGTGAGGGATTTTTTTGTGTAAAAAAGATAAGCAGAGATTATGAAAAAGCAGAATTGTTCACTAGAGCTAATTTAGTACCCTCGTCTTTACTAGTCGCAAATTTTGATAAAAACGGAAAATTGCTTAAAACCTATGACAGTTCTACTGTAGCTGTTTCAGAAATAGTATACAAGTACGATGGTGTAAATAGAATAAGTTCTATATTATCTTTTATCCGCTCCAAAGACGATGATTTTGAAAATGCGATATCTGAAGAACATATTTATACATACGAAAACAATGCCCTGTTAAAAATGGTTCGAGTAAAAAACCATACTGACAGCACCACTATATTATTTTCTACAGATGAAAATGGCAATATTTCCATAGAAAAAGATACAAAAAATGGTACTAAGTTTTATTACTATTATGACACAAAAAAAAGGCTTACAGATATTGTACAAGCTACAGAATATAGTAAAAACTTAAAACCAGATTATATTTTTGAATACAACAATGCAGGGCTCATTACCCAAATGACCACAGTAGAAGAAGGAAGCAACAATTATTTTGTTTGGAAATACAATTACGAAAATGGTTTGAGAATAAAGGAAAGATGTTTCACAAACGAAAGAAGGTTAATGGGAAGTATTGAATATGAATACAAATAAAAAGGCCTGTTTAACTTTATGAAAATGATGGTATTTCCTAATTTGAAATATAATAGCTGGCAATTTATATGCAGCATGCAGACAATCATTTTAAATGCTTCCTTTTATTGAATCGTATACATTTCATCCAGCATAAAAAATTAATAAAAAGCCCCGCACAATAATCGTACGGGGCTTTTGTATAAATTAAATGTAATTAGAAATTCCTTACAGACAATTCTGTTCTTCTATTTTTAGCTCTACCTGCAGCAGTGTTGTTATCAGCAACTGGTTTAGTAGAACCAAACCCAACAGAAGTTAAACGGCTATCTGAAATACCTTTACTTACCAAATAAGCTTTTACAGCAGCAGCACGATTTTCAGATAAAATTTGATTCTTATCATCTTTACCTTGCGCATCAGTATGACCATTTACATCTACCATTAAAGATTCGTCATCCTTTAATAGTTTGGCTACTTCATCAAGCGATTTGAAAGATTTTGGTAATAGTTTGAAACTACCTGTAGCAAAAAATACATTCTGTGCTGCAAAATTAATTTTATCTATCACCGCCTTTGAAATTTCGGGGCATCCTTGGTTGCTTGCTGGACCCTGACGAGAAGGACATTTATCTTCTTCATCATTTACCCCATCACCATCTGCATCCGGTACTGGGCATCCTTGATAACGAGCTACTCCTTTTATCGTTGCACATTTATCTTCCTCATCGTTAATACCATCACCATCTGTATCAGGTATTGGACAACCACCGTATTTTGCAAGGCCTGCTAGGTTTGGACATTTATCTTCTGCATTTGCTATTCCATCGCTATCAGAATCTGGACAACCTTTTAAAGAAGATAGTCCAGCTACATCAGGGCAATTGTCATCTGCATCTAATACGCCATCGCCATCACGATCTGTAACAACTGCTGCTACAGGAAGTGCAGGTGGTGCTATAATTTCTATTTTTTTTTTGAGTTTAAAGGACTTGAAAAACCAACACTATGGTAAAAATGGTATGCACTATTTTCGGTAGCTGCAATTCTGTATTGAGAATTAAGCAACATAAAGGTACCATCTGTAATTTTCACTTGTAAACCAAGTCCTACTGGTACAAATGCACTATAGTAACCCTTCCATTTGCTAGCACCTACCCCTGCGGTTATAAAGGGTACTACAGCATAATTATCAGTAAATAATTTAAAATTGGCAGTTGCTGCTGCTTCAAGCAGCAAATAATCGTTCCCATCTAAATTAATAACAGCCTTAGAAGTAGGGTGTTTTACAAAAGCACCAGTAAGCGTTCCTACAAAGTCTATGTTATCAGTAAATCCTTCTAAATAACTTATGGAAAGACCTGGATCCATTCTTTTGGCTTTAAAAAATTGCTTGTTGTTAATAACTGTTGATAAGCTATTATTTCTTACATCAGACCCAGATTTATAATCTACCAGACTAAAATGGATGGCTAAGCTTGAAGGCTTTTTATAGCTATTTTGGGCAAAAGTAGCTGAGGCAAATATTACAGCTAAAACGATAAGGGCACTTTTTTTCATAAATTGTTAATTTTCTTAAACGCAGCAAAAATAGGTGCTTAGTTTGAAATAGTGAAATAAAATAACCCAAAATCACTACTAAGTGAATTAATTGTTTATTACTTTACTTTTTTATGCTTATTTAACACCACCACCTTTACCTTAGTAAGGCCAGATGATATAAAATCTAACTTCCGTGCTGCTGCCAGCGTTAAATCTACAACCCTTCTCATACTCGGATGAAGCCTATCATTTGTTTTCACTACCACTGTTTTACCATTTCGTAGATTGGTTATTTCAATCCAAGTGCCCAATGGAAGTGAATTACAGGCTGCTGTAAGTTTTTTATGGCTAAAAATCTCTCCACTAGCTGTTCGCTTACCCTCAAATTTGTTGGCATAATAACTTGCTTGTCCATAAAGGGTTTTTCCTTTATTTTTTGGCGATTTTATTGCGCTGTCTTTTGTTTGCACCAGAGACTGGCTTTTGGCTTCAATAAAAGATACTTTTAGGAATATTAATAAGCAAAAAGACTTCAATAAAAAATGAATTTCTTTCATAGGATTTTCTTTAATAATTATTTTTTAGCAAAATATTTTTGCTTCAAGTCTCTATCGTCTGCATATATATCGTCATAAAATTTTATAACCCCATTTACCAATTCACAACTAAAATAACGAATAAATAGCGGCATTTCATTTTGCACGGCTAATTTCCTATTTTGCTTTGAGGTCAACCAACTTCTCACAGAATCAGTGTTGTATGCAAGCGTATCCGTTTTTTTAAGGTTCAAACTATCATTTCTCACAATAAAGTCTGCTAGCTTTTGCCATTCTTGCACACGTACACAACCATGACTTAGGCTCCTCATCCCATTTTTAAATAAATAGCGCTGGTTGGTATCGTGCAAATAAACAGAGAACGGATTTTCAAAGTTAAACTTTATAATACCCAACGCATTGCCATCCCCACTACCCTGCTGTATTCTATACGGAATACCCTTTGAGTATTTAGACCAATTTATTACAGATGGATCTATTCTAGCTCCTTTTCCGTTTAACAAATACAATCCTTTACGTGCCAAGTAATTTGAATTTCTTTTAAGCCCCGGCAACATATCCTTGCTAATGATACTTGTGGGAACTGTCCATGTTGGGTACAAAACCATATTAGTAATATGGCTGGTTATAATCGGCGTAGGTGTAGCAGGCTTCCCACATATGATCTTAGATTCAAATACAGTCGTATCGGCATCTATCACTTTTAAAAAATAGGCAGGCAAATTTACCCAAATATATTTTTTGGGCATCTTTTCTGGAAGTAATTTATACCTATCCAACGTTATTGCTATACTATTAAACCTTTGTTTATCGTTCAAATTAAGCCGCTTTACAACCCCTGCGCCTATTTTGCCATCAGCCGTTAGCCCTACTCTTTTTTGGTATTTTTTTACGGCCTCGTTTAGCGCCAATGAATCTGCATCAGCGTTTATTACAATGCCAGCTTCTCCCATTCTTTTTCTAAAAGATTTTAAAAATGCCAAGGAATCCTTGTACGGGAAATTTACATACGTGTATGTACGATTATCCATGCTATCTATAAATTTCTTGATTCCTCTTTTTAACAATACATAACCTTGATGCTGGGGCTGCACTTTTTCCAAAATATTATCCAATGTTTCGCCATCCCTTATCTTTTGTATATTGGCAAAAAAATATTTTTTATATTTCGATGTGTCATATTTCCAAGATAAACTATCGGAATACAACCTGCCTTGTTTCAAATCCTTTAGAAGTCCTACAAATGCATCTGTCATTAATAACTCTGCATTGCCCCACATTACTTGCGTAGCTTTTTTGAGTGAATCCTGATCTAAATATAGTTTTAATCGGGCAAGTTTTGTATAATGATAGTCGTCGCCATAAAGACCTTGCAAAGAGGCATTTTTTAGAAAGTTCATCAAAAATGTAACATTATTAGACCATTTCTTTTCACTACTCCAAAGGGGCTTATTTTCAAAAACTTCATAATAATTTTTTACAATAGGGAAATAATGAAGTTGCATGCTATCGTTTAAATGCTCTGTATGTTCATTTGCATAGGAAAGTGCTTTTGGTATATAATCACTTATGGCATTGTCCATTTTAGATGCACTTACAATAATGGGGCTGCTGGTAGTTGTTTTTTTACTTTTGCATCCAAACAAACAAAAGAAAAAAAGAAAAAAAAAGGAGGAGTATAATTTGAAAAACTGGTACATGGTATTGCAATATTAAATAATATTTTAGATATGTTAAAGAAATGTGAATGGATTTTTGTTATTTAATAATTACTTTGCATTGCACAAGCTTACTTAAAAATAAAGGGCTTAGGTTTGTATAAACTGAATCATTCAGATGAAATATTACATCATTGCCGGTGAGGCAAGTGGAGACCTTCATGGAAGTAATCTCATAAAGGAATTACACAAAGTAGATAAGAAAGCTATTGTGCATTGCTGGGGTGGAGAGAAAATGGAAGCAGCCGGATCTGAAGTTATAAAACATTATAGGGACCTGGCCTTTATGGGTTTCTCCGAAGTAATAAAAAATTTACCTACCATATTTAAAAATATTGCTTTCTGCAAAAAAGATATTGAGCAGTTTGAGCCAGATGTATTGGTATTGATAGATTACCCTGGTTTTAATATGCGTATAGCAAAATGGGCGCATAAAAAGAAACTAAAAGTTATCTATTACATTTCTCCACAAATATGGGCTTGGAAAGAGAAAAGGGTACACGCTATAAAAAGGGATGTTGACAAAATGCTTGTTATTCTTCCTTTTGAAAAAGATTTTTACAAAAAATATAATGTTGAAGTTGATTATGTTGGTCACCCTTTGTGTGAAGTAATAAGCGATTGGAATAAAGAAAATCCCTCCATACAAAAAGAAAATATAATTGCACTTTTGCCTGGTAGTCGTAAGCAAGAAATATTGATAAAACTGCCCATTATGCTTTCTATTGCAAAACATTTTCCAACATATAAATTTGTAGTGGCTAAAGCCCCAGGCATAGCAGATGGTTTTTATGATGCTATTCTGCAACCCTACGAAAATGTTGGTTCTGTTTCTAATGAAACTTATTTATTATTGGCAAAATCAAAAGCTGCACTTGTTACTAGCGGAACAGCCACTTTAGAAACGGCCCTTTTTGCCGTGCCAGAAATTATTTGTTACAAAGGCGGAAAAATTTCTTACGAAATAGCTAAGCGACTTATCAAAATAAAATTTATTGGTTTGGTAAATTTAATAATGGATAAAGAAGTAGTAAAAGAACTTATACAAGATGATTTAAATGAAAAAAATCTGATAAAAGAGCTTTCTACATTGCTTTCAAACGATGAAAAAATAGCCCAACTAAAGAGTGATTATGCAGCACTCTCCGATTTGTTAAGTGGAGGTGGACATGCGTCTTCTAATGCGGCAGAATTAATCTATAAATTTTTAAACAACTAATGTCGAAGAAGTTTTATGGCCAATACAACCATTGCAAATAAAAACAATAAAATTGATAATCTATTGATCCCATGCATATATTTCATCCATTGGGTAGACTTATCATTTGGGTCTTTTTTTACTAGATATAAGTACTGACCAATTTGCTTTAAAATTCCCATGGTAAATATTATTTTTTGTTAAGTATTGTTAAACGTACGAGATTACAAAACTATTGGACTTTAGAAAACGTAAATGTAATCAAACATAAAAGAATGAAAAAAATATTAGTTGTTATTGTAATTTTTACAACCGCATTTGGCTGCACAGCCCAAAAAACAAAACAAAATACTAGTAGCAAATACACAGTAGTAAAAACCGATGCAGAATGGCGTAAAATACTTACTCCATTACAATTTACAGTTACCAGAAAAGCAGGTACCGAAAGTCCATATACTGGCAACACATGGGACAATCATGTTGCTGGTGTATACAATTGCATTTGTTGCGATTTGCCATTATTTAGTAGTACAACCAAGTTTGACAGCGGTACTGGTTGGCCAAGTTTTTGGCAATCTATCTCTTCTAAAAATGTAGAAGAAAAAACAGATAATACTGCTGGCATGAGCCGTACAGAAGTAAACTGTAGTAGGTGTGGCGCTCACTTAGGGCATGTTTTTGAAGATGGTCCAAAGCCAACGGGCTTGAGATATTGCATGAACTCGGCTTCGCTTAAGTTTGTGAAGAAATAGCAGTACAACTGCTCAAAATTAGTTGTGATAATTGCTATTAAGAAAAAAGACGCTTCTTAATAGCAATTATCATTTTGAAGTTCTTGTAATAATATCAATGGCTAACATTTAAGTGCGAAGTACCATTTGACAATCTTATAATTTTTAATTCTACATTTGTCTTAAAGAATATTTCTTGAAAAAAATAATTCAAAAACACCCACTTGCTATTCGATGGTTACATTGGATAAATTTTCCACTACTTACCATTATGATATGGAGTGGGATTTTAATCTATTGGGGAAACGATGTTTACAGGTTAGGTTGGGGCGATAAAACCATTCTAAAGTTTTTCCCAGATTCCATTTACAAAGCACTACATATTCCTTTTCGCCTAGCGGAAGGCATGAGTTTGCATTTTTTCTTTATGTGGTTTTTTACCATCAATGGAATCATATATTTCTTCTACTTACTTTTTTCCAAAGAATGGAAATTGATTTTTCCCAACAAACAATCTTTGAAAGAAGCTTGGTTGGTTATACTCCATGATTTGCATATAAAAAAAGGATTGCCACCACAAAAAAAATACAATGCCGCACAAAGAATAGCTTATACCGGTATTATTGTATTAGGCTTTGGTATAATTGTTACCGGCCTGGCTATTTACAAACCTGTGCAGTTGTATTGGCTTTGTTACATTTTAGGTGGGTACGAATGGGCAAGAATAGAACATTTTATTATAACCATCCTATTTTCCCTGTTTTTTTTAGTACATATTTTGCAAGTGATTTTAGCAGGATGGAAAAATTTCAGCAGCATGATAACAGGTTTTGAGGTTGTAAAAGAAAAAAATATTTCGGTAACAAAAAAGGAGGTGGAAGATGAACAATGAAATTAAAATTGTAGACGAAAAATTTGTAAAAAGAAAAACCATTGTTTCGTTTTCTCTTTTCATTTTATTCATAATAGGTTGCTTTTTCGCATGGAATGCCTTACTACATCAACCAAAAGTTGATAAAGCATATAAACCGCTTCGCAAAGGGTTGGAAATGAACGAATGGATATTCTCTTTTATGTTTAGTACCGACCGTTTATCTAGAACATACCCAAAAAACTTGGCTGCCCCTCGTGTTCGAGTAAATGGAGATGCAGGGTTGAAAAATAATGCCGACACAGCCAATTGGAAATTGCAATTGGTAAAAGCCCTTGGAGATACAATAAATATAACCTTAGCAGAAATAAAAGCATTACCCAAAACAGAAATCATTTTTGATTTTAAATGTATTGAAGGATGGAATCAAATTACGCATTGGGGTGGTGTGCGTTTTAGTGATTTTGCAAATAAATATGGGCTTACCCAACAAACAGCCATGAAATACGTAGGCATGGAAACACCCGATGCTGCCTATTATGTAGGCATAGATATGGCCAGTATGATGCAACCACAAACTATCTTATGCTATGAAATGAATGGTAAACCATTGCCCATGAACCAAGGTTATCCATTAAGGTTAATCATACCAGTAAAGTATGGTGTAAAGCACCTCAAACGAATAGGAACATTATTTTTTGACAACAACAAACCTCGGGACTATTGGCATGAGTTGGGTTACGATTATTATTGCGGTATGTAGCCTCAAAAAGGTCATTTTTCGAAAAACCACCAAACTTTTTTAGTTGACCCCGGTTTTAAACCGAAGCGGCCAATAGCGT
Organism: Ferruginibacter sp.; assembly: GCA_031430735.1. GTDB lineage: Bacteria > Bacteroidota > Bacteroidia > Chitinophagales > Chitinophagaceae > Ferruginibacter. The sequence continues at coordinate 16,022 of JANPCB010000094.1, forward strand.
TTACCTTTAAATATTCTACTGCTTCTTCTATTGAATCGGTAAAAAGACAGAGTTTTAAGTCTTCATCCGAAATAGTAGCATTTTTTTGCATTGTAGTTATGTGCTCCATTATTTTTTTATGAAATTCCTTATCGAAAATAATAATGGGAAATTGACTCAACATTTTTGTTTGTATAAGGGTTAGCGCTTCAAAATACTCATCCAACGTACCAAAACCCCCAGGCATTACAACAAAAGCATAGGAATATTTCAAGAGCAGGGTTTTGCGTACAAAAAAGTATTTTATATTGACCGATTTATCTAAATAAGGGTTATGATGTTGCTCGTGTGGCAATACGATGTTGCAGCCCACACTCCTTCCTCCCACTTCTTTTGCCCCTCTATTGGCAGCTTCCATTATTCCGGGGCCACCACCAGTCATTATGGTAAAGCCAAGCTTGGCAATTTCGCCTGCAATAATCTCGGTTTGCTTGTAATAAATATGGTCTTCTTTAAACCTAGCAGAGCCAAATATGGTTACGCAAGGGCCAACGAAATGCAATGTTCTAAAGCCTTTAATAAATTCAGTTAATACATTAAAAGCAAATTTAAAATCCTTCCAACGGTTTTGTGGCCCTTCTAAAAATGTAATTTCCGATTTAGTCATGTTACATATTAAAATTAAATAAAAGCTGCTGTATAGTAAAAATATAATGACTATCCGCAATTAGGTGCAAGGAATATAAAATTGTAGAAAATTATATATATACTGTTTAAAAATTCATTCTTCATTTAAAGAATTTACCTCTACAAATTTACCCATATTATCTGCTATCTATTTGTGTAATAGTTAAAAGATCGTATACAAAACAACTTTTCTGTGAATCTGTGGCAATATTTTTGCCACAGATTCACAGAAAAAAACAGAAATATCATTTTAAACTACCCCTTTAAAAATCATAAATTGTGTATTTCATACATAAAATTCTTTTGCACCCTACAACGGATAGTCATTAAAAATATCCACTTTCTTAGTTAACATTACAATGAAATTATTTACTTTTTAGTTTATAGTATCAAAAAATGTACAAAAGCCAATTTTTTAGTAAATAATTCACCATTAGTATTTTAGCTGAATCATTAATAGTTTCTGGTAGATATATTTAATTTCTTAAATATCCCCTAAATGTGGTATTGTTTTATTTAAAATATTTTAGTTATTTTACATCTATAAAGAATATTTGATAATTGATTTAAAAGGCAAAATAGCACCAATTGTTATACTTTTCCTTTATGAATTTGAACCAAATAACAAGAAACGGATAAAATATCCCTTTTAATAACTAAAAACAACCGTTTACTAATTAGGTAATTAAAAAAAATTCTTTAAATTTACATTTGTTATAACATATATTAAGAAAAAGGTTTGTAAAAATTATTTTTATGAAAATTAAATTATCCTCTATTTTATTTCTCACATTATTTGTGGCAGTAAAATTTTCTAATGCCCAGCTATCCATAAGTAGTGGTGCTACTTTCAATATCCAGTCTGGCGGTATTGTAACCGTGCAGGGTGATATTACTAGCAGTGCCGATATTACGGGTGCGGGCAAAGTAATCCTAAAAGGCAGTGCCAATCAAAATGTAAACATGAACGGTTTTACCATTCCTAATTTGGAGATGGATAATGCTGCTAATGCAACAATGACAGGGAATATGAGAATAGGAACAAATGTGAATTTTGTAACTGGTAAAATTGCAGTAGGAAATTTTAATGCAAGATTAGCTCCTACAAGCACTTCCACTGGAGCTGGAACAGGAAAATTCTTTGAAACCAACGGTACTGGTTTCTTACAGAAAGATTTAAGTGGTGACATTACAGGTTTGGTAATGCCAGTTGGTGTAGGATCTGATTACTTGCCAGTATCCATTACAAATACAGGTAGTACTTATGGAAGTGCAAATATTGGAGTACAGGCAAAAGGAACTGCAGATGCAAACAGACACCCACGAACTGAATCATTTTTATTGGCAAATTGGCCTATTACAAAAACAGGCATTACAGGTGGCACCATGAATGCAGTTGCAACCTATGTTGATCCAACTACCGTAGTAGGAACAGAAGCTGATTTAAGAGGTATTTACTGGAATGGTAGTAGCTGGAGTCTTACTGGTGGAACTCAAGATGCAGTAACCAATACTGCTGGAGCAAATATTACTGCTAATACAGGTGAATTATATGCAATGAATAAATTTATTTTATTGGATAGCAAAGTTTATTTGCAAGCTGCATTTAATACTGGTACTGGTTTCATGAATGATTTATTAAGAACGAATGTGGCATATGTTCCTGGTTTTCTTCCAGCTAGTAATTTGTTACCAACTTCTGATCCTTACAGTGGAAATGCACAGTATAGTGCAAATGCTAATTTTACTCGAGTAGCAAATACACCAACAGAAACTGTAACGGCTTCTGCTTTTAACGATCAAGCGATAGCAACAGATAATATTGTTGATTGGGTATTTTTGGAACTTAGAACCACTGCAGCCCCTTCCACCGTTATACAAACAAGATCTGCATTATTACAAAGGGATGGCGATATTGTAGATATAGACGGAACAAGCCCTGTATATTTTAAAAATGTAGATGCTGCGAATTATATTATAAGCGTAAAGCATAGAAACCATTTAGCAATGGCTGTTAATCCTGGTGCTTTTAGTCAACCACTTGCTTTGACTCCTAATACAAAACTAGACTTTACGAACCCTGCAGCGGCAGCAAACTTTTTAGGGGCTGCAGGCACAAACTATTTTAACAATGGTTCTGTAAACTTGATGTATGCAGGTAATGTAAATGGCAATGCGAATGTTAGATATCAAGGTGCTTCAAATGATAGAGCAGCATTGCTTCTTGATGCAGGTAGTAATGAACTAAGTGTAATTACTGGTTATCTAAGAGGTGATCTAAATATGAATAGAAATGCAAGGTACCAAGGTGCTTCAAATGATAGAGCTTATTTGCTAAGCACCATATTATCAAGCGGTGAATTAGTAGTTAAATCACAAATACTTCCATAATAATTATAAAGTAAAAAACATGAAAAATAAAATTTTATTAGCACTAATTTTTACTGCTAGTTTCGGAGTTAATATTCTAGCACAATCTTTTAAAGGAACTATTGTTGCAGGTTCTGCTGCAAATTCGGTAATGCTAAAAATAAGACCCAACGCAACGCTTAGCGGTCAAATAACTAATCTGCAATTTACTGTTCAAATTCCTAACACGGTTTCGCCACAGCCAACTGCATCTATTAGAAGTAACCCTCTAAGTGCCAATGTTCCAACTTTAAATTATTTAACCCAGGTAACGAACGAAGGTGGATTTTATACTTATTTATTTGCTGCTACTACAGTTGGCTCTCCTGTATTCAATTTTACGAATGGAGTTGAAGTAAATGCGCTAGAAATACAGTTTGGCGGAGGCCCTGTAACAACTAGTTCTGTTAGATTTTCTCATTTACCTGATGGTGGATCTACATTTCAATTAGCATTTTATGTAGAAGTTGCTGGTAATGATTTAACTGATTATCCAGCTCCTTTTTATGGAGCTGGGGCTGTAAATGGAGGAAGCCCAAGTGGTAGTGCATACTCTTTTGTACCAATTGCGGGTATAGCTCTTCCAGTTAAATTCACTGCATTTAGTGCTACTAAAAAAGACAATGATGCGCTTTTAACTTGGACAGTTGAAAATGAAATACCTACTACCGCTCGTTATGAGGTAGAAAGAAGTACAGATGGCAATACATTTGATAAGATAGCAACGCTTGCTAGAGACAATAATAATACCAATACAAGTAAAACATACAATACCATTGATCCCAATTTATCAAGTACTAAAAAATCTGGTTTAATATACTATCGTATCAAACAACTAGATTTAGATGGTAGGGTTGTTTACAGTGATATTAAATTTGTTCGCATGGCTGAAAATGGTGGAATTAGTGTATTCCCTAACCCAGCACATGATTTCACAAACCTAAGTATAGATGCTACTAATGCGGGGCTAGTTGTTGTTGATCTTGTTAATGCTGATGGCAAACAATTATCAACCACTAGTATGCAAGTACAAAAAGGCACTAACATCAAGCGGATTTCTACAAATAATTTACCAGCGGGTACTTATCTAATGAGAATTAAAATCGAAAATGAGATACAAATAATTAAGTTAACTAAACTATAATTAGCTTACATTATTATTAAATAAGTTTTAGGGGTACAACAATTAAAGAGAAGTCACGAAGCCATTCGTGACTTCTTCTTTTTATATATGTAAAGATTTCAATTACTATATAAATTAATCTAATAAGAAGGGGGCTTTGAGGAATTTAATTTTAAAACAAACTCACTTATTAAAAACTCATTTACAAGCCTAGACATAAATCGTCCCCATTTTAAAGAGCCGATAAATATCGAAAGTGTCATTTGGGAATTTGAAACAGATGGAATTATTTTCAATTCATCATTTCTTTAGCATTGGTTAATGCTGCAGCCGTAGGTTTTTCGCCACTCAACATTTGAGCAATAGCAATAATGCGCTCGTCATCATTGAGGCGTTTTACAGAAGTTTGTATGGCATCGTTTTCTATTTGTTTGTACACAAAATAATGTGCATCGGCTTTAGCTGCTATTTGCGGCTGGTGTGTTATGGCTATTAATTGGTGAGAGCCAGAAAGCGCTTTCATAATAATGCCTACTTGTTTTGCGGCCTCCCCACTAATGCCTGTATCTATTTCATCGAATATTAAAACAGGTAATTGCAATTTTTTAGCTACCAACGATTTTACAGAAAGCATCAGTCTGCTAAGCTCTCCCCCACTTGCTACCTTGTGCAACGGTTCAAAACGATTGCTTTTGTTGGCATCAAACAAGAAATTAATTTCATCGCTACCAGTAGCATTTAATGTTACCAATTGGATTTCTATTTTAAGCTGGGCATTGGGCATACCAATCTGAGCCAGCAATGTATTTACATTATTAGCAAATGGTTTTATTTGTGCTATCCTATTTGCATGTATTTTTTGTGCAATTTCCGTAGCTTCCTTAAAATAATGGGCGGTTTCTTTTTCCAGTTTTTCTATCGAAAGAGAAATATTAAAAATTGCATCTAATTTTTGTTGCAAGCTGCTTTGTATTTCCAATAATTGTATGGTAGTAGTTACGCCATGCTTTTTCAATAACTTATACCCGGCAGATAGGCGTTCGTTCACCGTTTGTATGCGTTCTGCATCGTAGGCTATACCATCATCTATCCGCTCCAGTTCATCTGCCACATCTTGTATTTCTATTTGGGCACTCAATAATCTTTTTTGTAATGTTTCCATATCGCCATGGTATTGTAGCAACGACGACATTTTTTGCACCAGCGATTTCAAATTCTGTGCTATAGGATCTTCTGCACCAGCAATAGCAGTGTAAATGCCGCTTAATTGCAATTTGATATGCTCGGCATTGCTAAGCAATTTTATTTCTGCATCCAACAATTCTAGTTCATTTTCTTGCAAGTCAATTTCTGTAAACTCATCAAGCAAATACTTATTATAATCGGCTTCCTTATCTGCATTAGCCTGTTGTAATCGCAATATTTCTAACTCACTTTTTGCAGCAGTATATTTTGCAAAAATAATTTTCAGCTTTGCAAGCAATTCACCATTATCTGCAAGTGCATCTACCACTTCTCTTTGAAAATTCTCCGTTCCTATTTCCAAGGTATCGAACTGCCGATGCAGGTCTACCAAATAGCTGCTTAGTTCTTTTAATTGGGAAAGATTTACGGGTGTGTCGTTTACAAAACTTCTGCTTTTACCATTCGAAGCTATTTCTCGTCTAATAAGAATATCGGTTTCATTGTCTAAATCATTGGCAGCAAAAAAATCTTTGATGGCTTCATTTGCTTTTACGGCAAAATAGGCTTCTACAATACATTTTTTTTCTTTGTTTTTTAAAACAGCCGTATCAGCACGCTTACCCAATACAAGATCCAACGCACCCATCAGTATGCTTTTACCTGCACCCGTTTCTCCTGTGATAATATTTAATTTATCCGAAAAACCGATGTTCAGTTCATCAATAATAGCGTAGTTCTGTATGCGTAATTTTTGTAACATAATTATAAAGGAGCAAATTAATGAAAAACAAAAAGAAAAAGATGATTTTATTTCGAGTAAAGTAATTAGTAAAACAATTGGAAGTAACTGTTAGCGATAGCAGCAATATATACCATCGTTTTATAACCAGCAAGCTAAAACAGGAGCAGGAACAATTGTAGCAAAATTAAGCAGTGGCATCCGCCTTTCTGTAGTAGCCTGCCTGCCGGCAAAGGCAGGTCCTGCACAGCAGTTAATGATACTTTGCAATACGGAAGGTGCAGGAGCTACTACTGCCAAGGCGGGCTAGGCCCAGCTGTAAATCCTTTTTCAGCTTTTATTGTGTTATATCAATACCCTCTAATAGAATAAATAATTCAACAAATTGCCAAGGTTCGATAAGGCAATACTTCATCTTGAAGGAACAGAAAAACGCCACAAAAGATTTGATAAATTTTAAGCTACGTTTAATGCACTATACTTGCAACAATTTAGAAAAGCCTACATTCTATTTGGCCCAATAGAAAGAAAAATGAATATAAAAACAGTGGTATTTCAAATTTGAATTCCAGTTGCCTTTACAACTTTGTAGCAAAAGTTTTATCTTGTAAAAAATTACTAAAATGACCAATAATATAGAATGTCCAAACTGTGGAAATGTATTTGATGTAGAAAATGTATTGGCAGCAGACATAGAAAAAAAACTGCAGCATCAATACCAGGATAAACTAAAAGAATCTTTACACAAAGTAGAAGAAAGCGAAAAAAAACTGGAAGCAGAAAGGCTGTTGTTTGAAGAAAAAAAGAAAAATGAAAATGAGATTTTTTTAAAAAAAATGCAGCAAGAAAAATTAAAAATTGAGAAGGATGTACAAGAGCAATTAACCAAAAGCATTTCTTCCGATTTTGAAAACAGGTTGCGCATACTACAAGAAGAAAAAAGCGATAACGAAGAAAAGCTAAAAGAAGCACGCAAAAAAGAATTGGAATTTTTGCAGAAAGAACAACAACTACAAAACAAAGAAGCCGAGCTAGACATTACCATACAAAAAAAATTACAAGAAGAAAGGCAAAGCCTAGGCGAGCAAATACGCAAACAAGAAATAGAAAAAAATGCCATTAAAGAAAATGAGCAAACTATGAAGATGCGTGAGCTAGAGGAAAAACTTAAAGTACAGATTGATAGAACAGATGAGATGAAGCGAAAACTTGAGCAGGGTTCTATGCAATTGCAAGGCGAAGTACAAGAGCAAGCGCTGGAAGAAATGCTGGCTGCTACTTTTCCTTTTGACATCATAAGCGAAGTGGGAAAAGGCGTGAGAGGTGCAGATTGCATACAAACTGTGCGCAACCACGTGGGGCAAGAGTGTGGTAAGATTATTTATGAGAGCAAACGTACCGAGGCCTTTACAGCAGAGTGGATAGACAAATTGAAAAAAGACATGCTTGCCCAAAAAGCAGATATAGCTGTAATTGTAACCAAAACAATGCCCAAAGATTTGCAACAATTTGGCGAAAAAAACGGTGTGTACATTTGTACTTTTGGCGAAGCAAGAAGCCTCGCACTCGTATTACGCATTGCTATTTTAAAAATAAGCGAAAGCCGCAGCAGCCAAGAAAACAAAGGCGAAAAAATGGTAGCCATGTACAATTACCTTACCAGCCACGAGTTTATTGGCAATATGAATGCCATGCGGGAGGGCTTTCGTGGCCTGCGTAGTATGATGCAAAAAGAACGGGAAGACTTTGAAAAAAACTTTAAGAAAAAAGAAAAACAAATAGAACTGATTATACAAAACTCCTTGCATATTTCTGGCTCTGTAGAGGGCATAGCCGGGCAAGATTTGATTAATATGCAATTGGTTGATGGGGAGGAAGAATGATATTCATAATTATTAGAGCAAACCAAATTATATATGCCCAATGATACTGTATGGATAGAGAATGCTGGTATTTATTTAATTTTTGACAGCAACAAAAAAATAGATACATCATTAGATATTAAAATAAAAGATACGGACGGTAGAATTACTAATATTACTTACACCTACAGCTTAAAAAATACGGAAAGAGCTGATTCCATTTTAAAAAGTTTATCGAAACATAAATACCAATCGGATTTTGATGCACAAAAAGCATACTACGATAATTTGGGTACTAAATTAGAGTTTCTTGTATCGCTTGGCTTGATTGCAATTATATTTTATGCCATTTATAGGGCAAGAAAAAAAGCCCGTAATCCGTTCGACGAAAATGACAGAGATTGGGTAGAGATTGGTTCATCACCCAGAAATAACTATGGAAGGGGTTTTGGTGGTTACTATCCAGATTATAGAAAAGCTCCCCCGAAGCAAATTCCCAATTGGCTTACGTACCATGGCAGTGAATTAAAATTTTCCGATGAGCAAATTATATTTGTGCTCGATAAACGTTTCCCCTATTTTACCAAACTAGGTGTTGGAGAAAGAACCCGTTTTTTATACCGGCTAAAAAAATTCATGAAAAGTAAAATCTTTAAAATACACGATAAGAATGGTTTTAAGGAAATGCCTATCCTATTGAGTGCTACAGCCATTCAAATCAGTTTTGGGTTGGAAGAATATATGTTACCATTTTACCAATACATTCATATTTTTCCACAAGAGTTTATAGGCCTTGAACCCAACATTCGCTTTTTAGAGGGAAATGTTTCTAACAATGCGATCCATGTTTCTTGGAAACACTTTTTAAAAGGCTATGAATTGCAAGATGATGGGCAAAATGTAGGCTTGCACGAAATGGCGCATGCATACTATGCTCAAAGTTTTACTTTTAAAGGAAATAAAGATGATGGCTTTGTAAATCGTTTTCCATCTTATACAAGCTTTGGCAATAAAGTATTTGAATCTGAAAAAATAAAAAGCAATGGATTGTATTCTGAATATGCTCTCAAAAACTTTCAAGAATTTTGGGCTGAGAGTGTAGAGCTGTTTTTTGAAAAACCATCAGAAATGAAGGCTCAATATGGAGAATTGTATGAGTCTATGAGTTTGTTGTTAAATCAAAAATCCGTTTAAATGTTTAATTAAAATCCTTTCTTTTATTATTAATTCGCAGTGACGCTTTGCTTAACTCCCTTCCTCCGTTGATACCCCAGCATCGCAAGTGCCCATTGCTGCAACTATTAAGCTGCCTTGGTCTCACCATCAGGTATATCTGTATAAAAAAACAACACCTACAGCAACAAAGCTTTTACAACAACAGTTACCAATTAACCAAAAAAGCAAACGACTAAAGCAAAGATCTTTTCACGAACAAATAATATTTATGCCCTATTCCAACTTTTAAAAAATATTATAATTTCAACTCGTTAATCTTTAACCCCCTTTTATGTCGGTCGGCTGTCGGAGACCAAGCCCCGCACTCAGCAATGGGGGCTATGGATTACCAAGTGGTGCGAAGGGGGGATGTTTTAACTATAAACTTAAAATATGTTATTTACATCTACCCATTTTAAAATATTTTTAAATTATTTTTTTTTAATGTTGACACATAGTAATAATTATATATATTTGTTTAACAATTTACCAAAGACATTTGCTTTTCTTCTTTTCAGTATCCTATTGAACGTCCTTATAAGTCCCTACTTCTAGAAAATTTTTGCAGTTAGAATAGCTAGCTTTTACTGGTTACTTCAGTTATCCTATGTATTACAATAAGTTAACCTCCGTATTACAAGAAAAGAAACATTTTTTTATCATTTAAATTAAAAATTCATGAAAAAAATTTCTAAAACCGCAGTAATGATGTTGCTTAAAAAAATTGCAGGTAACATCAGCAAAGCAAAACTTGGTCTCATTGCTTTTATCTTTTTAATGATGTTAAGTTTTTCAGCATCCGCACACGTATTTGAAATACGTTATAATCAGGCATCGAATGGCTCCATTACCTGGTATTTAATTTCGTATCATAGTACTTCGCAGTGCCCTAATGAATCGGCAGGCTTAAATATTAATGGTACTAATTTTCCTATACAAACAACTGTATTGGGCGATGCTCGACCATTGAGTAGTAACATTTTTGTACAGGACCTGGGCTGTTATGTACGTGTAAATCCGGGCGCTCCGCCACTTCCTTTAAATAGTTTATATGCAAGCTATGGTATCATTAACACGCCTTTTATTGGTGGCTCTCTAACTGTTACTCCTTATTCTAATTCAGTATGTTTTGCATTTTGTATAGGAGGTACTGTGGCGTTTAATCCTCCGCCAGTTATAAATTGCCCGGCAAACGTATCTCAAAATGCAGATAATGGTTTATGCAGTGCGGCAGTAACGGTGCCTTCGCCCACTGTAATAGATAATTGTACTTACTCAGGCGGCAATCCTGAAATGGTAGCGAATGGCGATTTCTCTGCACAGGCTTCTAATTGGAATAACTGCGGAAATTTAGTAGAAGCATTTTGTACAGAACCATGTTATGGCGGCAGCAATGGTTTAAACCGTGTTGCAGAAATAGATCACCAACCGGTAACACTGTGTCAAACTATAAGTGGATTTATTCCTGGTAAAATTTATGAATTGAAGTTTAAAGCTTCCAGAAGAGTAGGCGCACCGGCCACCGTTGGTGCAATAGTAAAAATAGATGGAGCAGCATTGCTTGAAACAGTAAACAGAACCAATACCATTTTCTCTTTAACGGACGAAACGTTTACTTTTTTTGCTACACAGGCTACACATCAATTAACGTTTGTACCCACTGCGGGTTGGGGCGGTACAGTTGGTTTTATTGTAGATGATATTTCTATAAAGAAAAAATTAGGAAGTATCACAAATAATTACAACAATACTGCTGATGCTTCGGGTACTTATCCTGTTGGTGTAACAAATGTTGTTTGGACAATTGTTGATTGTGCTGGTAACTCAAATACCTGTAACCAAACGGTGACTGTTGTTGATAATCAAAATCCGGTAATTACCTGCCCTGCAAATATTTCTGTAAACAATGATGCCGGACAATGTGGCGCTAATGTAAATTTTGCTGCCACTGCTACAGATAATTGTTCAGCTAGTATAACCTATAGTAAGGCACCCGGAAGTTTCTTCCCTGTTGGAACAACTTCTGTAACGGCCACTGCCACCGATCCTGCAGGTAACAGCGCTGAATGTACCTTTGACGTAACGGTTACCGATAACGAGGCTCCGGTAATTACGTTGGCGCCGGTATTCAGTTGTTATGAGGCAAATAATTTTGGTTGTTCCATCAACCTGGGCGTAACTGCCAGTGATAACTGTGGAGTACATCATTTAACCAGTGATGCTCCAGCTTGTTTTCCGGTAGGCACTACAACTGTAACTTGGACAGCAATGGACATGAATCATAATACAACAACAGCCACACAAACAGTAACCCGCAATCCAGAAATGCAGGTAAATATTTGTGCAGGGCCTACAAGAACTATTTATAAAGGCACTACAAATGGTGTGGGACCATTCGGACCACAGTCAGTAAATTTAACTTCATCGGCATCTGGCGGTACACCGGGTTATACATATAGTTGGTCACCAACAGCAGGCTTAAACAATGCAGCTATTGCCAATCCTGTTGCCAGTCCATTGGTTACTACAATTTACACATTAACGGTAACAGATAGTAAAGGCTGTACCAGAAGTTTGAGCATTACCATAAAAGTTTTACCACTTTCTGCCGCATTGTGTGGAAATGGTGGTGGAATTAAATTTAAAGTATGCCATGTTCCTCCGGGTAATCCATCCAACCCTCAAGGAATATGCATTAGTGTAAATGCTTTGAACGCTCATTTAACAAGTGGTTCTAACGGACATCAAAATTGTTATTTGGGTGATTGTGATCAATTGTGTTTTAGTACAACATCTCAAACAAGCAAGGGAGGTGCTCCTGAAATGCCAATTGCCAATCCGGTAGAATCTATTGCAAAAATAAATATGGAAGTAGTAAAAGAGTTTACTGTAAGTGCAAATCCTAATCCTACCAAAGGTTCTTTTGTATTGCAGTTTAACAGCGATGATGCAAAGACAGCAGCTGTGGTAAGGGTTTTAGATGTAAACGGAAAAGCGATTGAATCCTTTAGGAATATTCTTCCCGGAAAGAGTGTACGATTTGGAGAGTCTTATAGCGGGGGAAGTTATTATGTGGAAGTTGTACAAGGCAGCAACCGCAAAGTGTTGCAACTTGTAAAAGTTAATTAAGAAAATTTGAATGAAAAAAGAGGCTGTTTCAAAATTTTTGAAACAGTCTCTTTTTTTTGTGCCCTTGTTGGCATATCTTAAAACTTCCTATTCCGCCGTTGCAGTATCGTGTAGCTGCAGTTGTTGGTATTCAGCGCAGGTAAGTAACCAAGCTTACCAACAACAATTGTAGCGCTTCCTATTTATTTTTAATATTTTACCCTTAGCAGGTTGCTGCTCTAAAGCAGCCTGCTAAGGGTTTTTCGTTTTTACTCTATCCACAGTTAGAGAGCTACAAATATATTTACTCTCGCCACAGGCTGAGAGCTACAAATACAGCTGCCTTAAATAAAAAAAAAAGCCAGGCCAGTGCGAAACTCGTAATAGCTTTAAGCAATTTTGTCCACCAATAATAAGCAGAAAAAACTCCTTAAAAACTGTTGTTTTCAACAATGTATTTATAATAACTCCTAATACATTTGAGTTGTCCCATTTTCGAATGGCTTTAACAAACAATTTTTCTAAATCTAAAAATGTACAGCTATGAACGCATTAAAAAACAAAGTTCAATTAATTGGAAATATCGGCGGCCCACCCGATATAAAAACGCTTGAAAGCGGAAAAAAAATGGCCCGATTTAGTGTTGCTACCAATGAAAACTATCGCAATGCAAAAGGAGAAAAAGTAGTAGAAACACAATGGCACAATTTGGTTGCGTGGGGTAAAGTAGCTGAAATTGTCGAAAAATATTTGACCAAAGGTAAAGAGATTGTGGTAGAAGGTAAACTAATAACCAGGAGCTACAATGACAAACAAGGTGCAAAAAAAACGGTTACAGAAATTGAAGTAAATGAACTTTTGATGATGGGCAGTAAGGATAAAGTATAGTAAACCTACATGGACCAGTGGTTGTAACTATATTACTGGTTCATGTTTTTGTTAATTAGCAAAAAATGATTGTGGGTGATATAAAGCAAATAAAAGTAGATAAAATTTATATTAAATTGCGCCCTTGTTGGCATATCTTATTGTTTCCTATTCCGGCGTTGTAGTATCTTGAAGCTGCCGTTGTTGGTAGGGAGCGCAGGTAAGCAGCCAAGGGTACCTTCAACATTTGTAGCAGTCCCAATTTGGTTTTTTATATTTTGCCCATAGCAGGCTGCAGCTCTGCCGCAGCTTGCCATGGGATTTACGTTTTGTCTCTCGCCAAAAGCAAGAGCTACAAATAAAGCTGCTATTGATTCACATTCGTACCCGCCCTTACTGCTGGTTGATAATTTAAATCGATTTTTTTAGCAGGTGGTTGGTCAAATCTAACTTTTGTTCCATCCCACCAAAGAAATTGTGGGGTATTGGATTTTTCATTATCGTTGTGCATTACGCCGTTCATCTTTTTGTCAAAATCCTTTTCCAATAACTCGGGAGCAATGTTCAATTCATCAAAACCTTTGCGTGCAGCAATGGCCATCCATGAAAAACCAATCGTACTCTTTCCATCAGCGTTTTCCTTTACCAAAAAGCCATTGCTATCTTGGGAAGCAATATAAAGGCCTTTCGAATTTGCCAATGGGGATACTGTTACCACAATATCATCTGCCTTTGCCATCGACCGAAACGCTTCACTAAAAGTTATGTAGTATTCACCATTTTGTAATGTAGCTTTTCCTTTTGCATATAATGCTGGCCTTTCCGTTGTTACGCCATAAGCTGGTATTCGGCTACCATCTGCAGTTGCTACCAACTCGGCAACTGGCTCGTTTGTATACGTTTTACCATCTACATACAAGCTATAACGTTCCCCTTGTACATGGGTGCCATATACAAGCCCCTTCATCCAACCGCCCATTACTCCACCATAAATACCCAGTCCAATATGCGTGTTTGGGCTTGTAAGTTTATTAAAACTACGACCGCCAGGGACGCCTACTTGATAAGCACTACCAAAACCATACACACTATAATCTACTAAATTAGCTGCATAATAAGCAAGTGTACCCAATGCAATACCAAAATCATCGGCAAAAACGCCGCCGCAGCGTATTTCCGTACTACCCATGCTACCATGCAAGCCAAAAGTGTATTGCCCACTTGTAATAGTTGTATTGCCTATAACACCCGCCCGTGGACCTGTAGCGCCCTGTGTACGAAAACCAGTACCCGCTATGCTAGATTGATTGGATCCTCTTACACCTGCTGTATTAAAAGTACCCGCTGTTGTACTTCGGTACTCTCCTTGCACAGCAGCAAATTGAGTATTGCCTGCTTGTATGGCGCCATATACACCTGAGCCGTTAAAACTTGAATAACCGCTTGAAGCAAAAGGGAAACTGACATTGCTAACTGCTCCCATTAGGTCTCCTGGAGTGCTAGTATTGGTAGTGCCAATAAAAAATTCTCCAAGATTGGTCAATCGGCCTCTTATAATATTATTTGTAATAAAATCTATATTGTTGTTGGATACAGTACCAAAAGTTCCTGTGGCCAAAAGGTTGTTACCACCTGTAGTCCAACTATTAGTTGTAGGGATATTGGCTATCCAATTGGGTGAAACAGCAGTGCCAAAATTATAATAAAACCCTGGTGCCACATCAGTTTGATACACTAATAAACCATTAGCAGGATTTTGTATAACAATTCGTTCTGCCTGTGTCATACGAGGTGCAAGAAAACCCTTCGTATTGCTTTTAATATCTAAAATTGCACTAGCATCTGCTACGCTACCATCTGTGTTTATGGCTACATTTTGTCCAAAACTATTTAAACAACAAAATAAACCAACCAAAGCGATGAATTGTTTCATAGGATTTTTTGATAAAATTAAACAGTATTTTTCATATGGAGATATTACTTTCTATGTTTTTTTAAAAAAACTAGGAGAGTAGGTTTGCACGCTGTTCTTTATCATTTTTGCATTTTTCTCTCTCTAGTAAACATGTAGCAGATCATAAGTGAAGAAGCAGATCATAACTTGGCATAAACTTCTTTTATTATCCTACCTCCGTTTGTACCCCACCTTCCTTTGGACTTAAAAAGGATAATTTCTTTAATAACCTACTATTATTATACAGGGGGTTCTAGGGGGATTCCACAATGTGAATAACTATCCAATTTTTTTTTATTTTTGAAAATAGTAGCTGGGTGAACTATCCCACCTGCCAGTCTTTAAGGACTACTTTGCGTATTAGTCCCAGCCACTATTTTTATTGCTCTAGGTCCATCTAGAATTATCGCTTTGTTGCATCAAAGGTCTTAGACAGGAGCAATTTTTTATTCATTAAAATAAAAAACAAATGTATGAAAAAATTTAATTACAGAATTGGAGTAGATGTATCCAAACTTACACTTGACTTACACAGTGCCGAACACCAAAAACATCTAAAAATAGACAACAATGCAGAAGGACTAAAAGCATTTACTAAATGGCTCAAAGAATTACAAATTCCCTTCAATGATGTGTTGATTGTAATGGAATACACTGGAGGTTGTGAATTTAGGTTAGTACAATTTTGCGAAGCTAAAAATATTGCTTACACTAGGATATCTGGATTGGCTATCAAAAAATCAATGGGTATTGTAAGAGGCAAAAACGATAAGGTAGATGCCTTTAGAATAGCACAATATGCCGATGAAAAACAAAAGACACTACAACCCTCAAAACCTTTAAACAAAAGCATTGTAAGCCTTAAAGAGCTATTGGCTTTACGCAAAAGGTTAGTACGTGAAAATGCCGGTTACAAATCTACTATAAAAGGAAGAAAAGATATGTACGATCTTAATCATAAGGATTTACACATCAAAATTTTAAAGCAAAAAATTGATAGCAATCTAAAACATATAGAAGTTGTAGAAAGCGAAATGGATACTTTGATTATGTCCGATGAAGCTATTACCCACAATTATATTTTACTTAAAAGTGTAAGAGGAATAGGAAAAATAAACGCAGCAATGACCATTGCCTATACCGAAAACTTTGAAGCATTTAATAACGCAAGAAGCTATGCAGTGTATGTAGGCGTAGTGCCTTTTGAATACAGCAGCGGTACTAGCATAAATGGTCGAAAAAGAATCAGCCCAATAGGTAATAAAGAATTAAAACAAGAGCTTAATCAAGCAGCAAAAAGTACTATACAATGGGATCAAGAAACAAAGCTATATGCTAATCGATTAATAGAAAAAAAACATTATAGAATAGTACTCAACAATGTAAAATTTAAACTTATTACCAGAATGTTTGCAGTGGTGAAAAAAGGTGAATTATATGTAGATAAGTATAAAAAAGTAGCTTAAATAAAAATAATTAGAAAAAAATTTGGCAGTTTTATAATCCTAGAATACGCAAATGCACAGCACCGCAATTCTTAAGCCGACTAGGATTGGTCATTGACAAGCCTCAGCACTCAGCAATGGTGGCTATGGATTACCAACGGGTGCAAAGTTGGCTTTACCAACAGGGGCGGGAAAAATGATATAAATAAGGTTATGAAATGATTTACCGCAGCTATTACATCATTGTTTTCAACTAAAATTGTTGTACCATTTATCAAACTATCTACAATGTATAAGCAGGACTTGCTACCTGAAAAATTATTATTTAATTATTGCACCAGTTGCCAACCTGTAGCAGGCTCTAACGAAGAGTTGCAATTATTTGAACAAATACAAAAAGGGTTTACAAATCAATTCGAGCTATTCTTTCCAGACAATTTTGCACATAAAACAATAGTAGTAATACCTAGTTTAACATTAGATACAAAAGTGTTGGCCTCTGTGGTAGCACCAATGCACTATGAAGAAAGGTTGTTGTGTTTGCTCATGCTGCTACGCATGCCCAAGGCACACGTCATCTATGTTAGCAGCACTCCTATTGACCCATTTATTATTGATTATTATCTTCACTTATTACCAGGTATTACGGGCTATCATGCAAGTGAAAGATTGACCATGCTTAGTTGTTTTGATACCTCTATCCAATCGCTTACCGAAAAGATTCTAGATCGTCCACGGTTGATAGAAAGAATAAAAAAAAGAATACCTTCCGATCATGTAGCCCATATTTCCTGCTTTAATACAACCGCATACGAAAGAACGTTGGCTGTAAGATTGGGTATTCCTATTTATGGTTGCGATCCTTCCCTCATTTATATAGGTACCAAAAGCGGAAGCAAAAGGGCTTTTTCAAAAGCGAATGTATTGGCACCTGATGGGAAAGAAGACTTAGCAAATTTTGAAGATTTAGTGGAAGCACTTACAGCACTCAAAAAAAGAAACCCCTCTTTGAAAAAAGCGGTTGTAAAATTAAACGATGGCTTTTCAGGAGATGGTAATGCCATGCTAAAATATCCACCAGAAATAGCTATTACGGAGTTGCAAGATTGGCTAAAGAAAAATCTTTCTACTGAATTAAAACCTACAGCAAAAGAGGTAAGTTTTGATACATACATGGAGCTATTCAATAAAATGGAAGGCATTGTAGAGGCTTTTGTAGAAGGCGAAATAAAAACTTCTCCCTCTGTTCAATGCCGTATAAATCCACTTGGAGAAGTAGATATTATTTCTACACATGATCAAATTCTAAATGGCCAGGTATTTGTTGGCGCTTATTTTCCTGCAGATGCCGCCTATAGTGCAGACATTGCCGAATTAGCAAAAAAAATCTCCCTCGTTTTAAGGGACCAAGGCGTACTGGGTCGTTTTAGTATAGATTTTATATCGGTAAAAGAGCAGCATACTTGGAAACATTATGCAATAGAAATAAACCTAAGAAAAGGAGGCACAACACATCCTTATTTAATGTTGCAATTTTTAACCGATGGCAACTACAATGAAAAAACAGGTTTATATACTACTGCAACAAACCAATCTCGTTATTACTATGCATCCGATAATATTCAAAATGAAACATACAAGGGCCTATCTCCAAAAGACCTTATAGAAATAGCCATATTTCATGGCTTACATTTTGATGGTGCAACCCAAAAAGGTGTGATGTTTCATATGATAGGTGCTTTATCCCAATATGGAAAAATGGGCATGGTATGTATTGGAGATTCTACCGAAGAAGCGTTCCATTTATATGAACGAACGATAGCTGTTTTAGATTTTGAAACAGCAAAAAGATAGTAGCCAATTTAATTCCTTTTATCCAACAAAGCATTACAAAAAACGGTGCTTGCTATTTTTTATTATAGCATAAGCAAGCATGAAATATAAAACCTTGGGGCGATGAGCAAATACCATTATTGAAGAGTAGCAACACCTGCCCCGCACTTGTTGCGGGGGGCTGTACGCTGTACCTCCGCCCTTGCATCGCAAATCTACGGCTCGTTCCTCGCCTTGTTTGCTCACCCGGGCTGCGGTGCCGCTTCCATCCCTGCGCCTTTGGGCATAGGTTCTTTGGTCAACAATACTTTAAAGATGTATATTTTTTTGGGAATAGATTTTTTGGAGTTGTATCGATAAAAATTTTCACGCTCTTTATAAAATCCGTATAAAACGATTTCATTAGCTTAACGACTATCGGTGTTATATTCAATTGTTGTTTTAAAGATCCCCCTTTTCTCCATCTAGCCATCTTTCCATCATTACCCTTTCAGATGGTGGCTGGTGTGTACCACCGGCTAAAATATCCAAGAATTTGTCCCAAAGATTTTTTTCTTCTTTAAATTCTTGTCTAAAATTTACCAGTGCTTTATAATAATCATTTTGATACTCCACTGCTTCTTCGTAAGTAAAATCAATAGGCACATGGTCTACAATAATTTTGGTGATGGCATTGAGTTCATCTGGCGTATATCGCTCAATCATTTGCAATAAAACCCTGCACGACTCCACATGCGTAATGATGGATTGAACCAACCGGGTTTCAAGCTGTACAAATTCCTTTTCCCATTGTGGATGAGAACCTACAGGCAATAACGCCAACCCCATATTGGCAATATTGCTAGAATGATTTTCTAATGCCGCCAAGTGTATAGACAGTTGTTTCCATAAATCCGCATAACCATCGGTTGCTTTTTTTTCTATCTTTTCCTTTGCCGCCGCAAGGGTATCGTTCATACCTTTTACCGCATTATCTAATTCCTGTAAATGCAACTTCCAATTGGCTATTTCTTCAGCTGAAGCGGACGCTTCTATCATCAACAAACCTTTTTTATTCAGTTCATCTAACTCAGTTTCTAATTTCAACAACGCTGTATAATCCTGTTCCAACGTGGTAGTAAAATTTTTTATGGCTAGCAAAGCCCTTAGCCCAGGGTTATGGCTTTTGATGCCACTGTGTAATATGGTGGTTTTATCCTCTGTTGTTTTTAGCATGATTTGTTCTTCTACTGATTTCATCTTTGTTAATTTTTATACTGAAGATTATATCTTTTAAACAAAGGTTTGAAAATTAATAATCATAATTGTTACACATTCTTGCAATTAAATTGTAGTATTCTTCATACTAACAGAAGGTAAATAATAATGAACTAAAAATTATTAAAGACTTGGCAGGTATATTTCTAGAGCTAAAATGTATCCTAGATTCTGTGCCAGGTTTCAGCATCGATTTAAAACTACATTTTCCCTTTTTTTAGCCCACAGAGAAACCCCGCAGCACTTGGCTAAGCTGCAATTCTGCGCTAGGTAAAAGGCCTAGCTTTTGCGCTAGCTTTCTGTGCCTATGCAATAATTAATTTCCTATTTTTAGCACCGCACAGATACGCTTCCGCACAGGGCTGGGCTGCATATCTGCGCTAGTTTTGATTATAGGGGAGACAAACTAAACTTCCCGAGGGCTATTAAAAAACAGGTATATATACTAGTCATTGAAGAAAATATTAGCCATAATTTTGTAACGTAACCTGTACTATAGAAACTACTAAACAGTGAAATAGATTTAATTTGAGCTAAATAATTTTTATAAAATAAAGATATGCTAAATCCAAAAACAATCGCTACTCCGGGCGTTTATATCAATGAGATAAATGCCTTTCCCAATTCTGTAGTTCCGGTACCAACAGCCATCCCTGCATTTATTGGATACAGCCCACAAGCTTTATTTGAAGGCAAATCATATACAAACGTACCTGTATTGATTAACACATTAAGCGACTTTGAAACTTTTTTCTGTTTGCCTACCCCACCGCCGCCTGCCAGCAAGCCAAAGCAATACAGCCCACAATATTATTTAACACAACAAAAAGCCAAGCCAGCTTCGGGAAATTATTTACAAATAAATGGAGCCTACTTTTCCATTGTGCCAGATGCCAGTACCATCTACTATTTGTATAATAGTGTGAAGTTGTTTTATCAAAATGGCGGTGGTTCGGCTTACATTGTATCTGTAGGCAACTATGGCGCAGCAAGCGGCAAACCGATAAACCCAGGCGACCCGCTGATAAACCCCCATGTACAGCTGAACGATTTGATGACGGGATTGCAAGCTCTTTTAAACTTGCAAGATCCTACCATGTATATTTGCCCGGAAGCTACCCTATTGAGTGCCGCTGACAATAGTACTTTGATGCAAGCCATGCTACTCCAGAGCAGTAACATGGATACTTCGGTTTCAATCTTTGATATCATAAATGGCAACAACCCCGATCCCATTGTTTATAAAAATGATATTGCCAATTTTAGGGCTGCAACAGGAACTATTGGTCTTAGTTATGGCGCAGCTTATTATCCTTTTATAGGTACCAATATTATGCAACCATCCGATATTGATTATACCAACCTCTTTGGAGGCGATGTAACCAAGTTGGCACCCATCATCAATCCTGTTGCTAATCCCAATGCTACTGTTGCTGCCATACTAGCTAATATACAAAATACCAGCAGCGGGTTGACCGTTTCACAAAACAACAATGCCCTAATGATTGCCAGTACAACTTACAAAAACATTATAACCCAGGTGTTGAGTATAGCCAATATTTTGCCAGCAAGTGCTGCCATTGCAGGTGTAATTACCACAATTGATAATAACACGGGGCCTTGGCAAGCACCAGCCAATGCAACGATTGTTGGAGCTACTGAGCCATTGCCCATCAACTTGTCCGATGACCAGCAGGCAAACTTAAATGTAGACGCAGTTTCTGGCAAATCCATCAACGCAATTAGGACGTTCCCCGGCAGGGGCATATTGATATGGGGTGCCAGAACGTTGGATGGAAATAGTTCAGAATGGAAGTACTTGCCTGTAAGGCGTACTTTAATATTTTTAGAACAAAGCTGCAAACTGGCTGCACAAGCTTACGTATTTGAACCCAGCAATAAAAATACTTGGGCAGCAGTGAAAAATATGATAGATAGCTTTTTGCATTCTGTGTGGGCGCAAGGTGGTTTGCAGGGTGCTAAACCTTCCGATGCCTATCAAGTAATTTGTGGCCTTGGCAGTACGATGACGGGCGATGATATTTTAAACGGTTACCTGAAGGTAACAGTTCTAGTGGCGGTGGTACATCCTGCCGAATTTATTGTTTTTACATTCCAACAACAACAAGCTACTTCTGGTTAAGTGCTCAAGTGCAAGAGCGTTATTTTACGGTGTTGTTCAATAGATGGGGAGTTGCTTTTCTAACGCCAGAAATGTGGCAGAGCAACTGTGTTAGCTTTCTGTGCCATTCTATTATTCCATATCCATTTTTAGCACCGCACAGATAAGCTAAAGCGCAAGGCTGGGCTGTATATCTCCTAGGATGTAAGTGCATCTATAATTTTTCTACCCCCGGTATTTCCATTACCAAGTTTTCGCCGTATACCAAACTGGGCGTTTGATAGCCAGCTTTAAAATTACCAGCCAATACTTTTTGCAAAATTAACAAGGAGCTATGCATCGTAAGTGTATAACCCTCTGGGCCGCTTATACGCACTGTAGCTTGTTTACCTGCAGCATTGCTGGCTTGGCCCCATACAAATCCAATGGCTTTTTTTCGCTGTGCATCTGTGGGACCAGCTGGTAAGTTGTTTATTTTATTATGTATGATATTACGCACAAATCTTGTGCGCAAAAGCCAGTTAAATAAGAACTGGGCTTTCAATATATAATATACTTTTTTAGAAATACCAGTAAAGGTTTCAATGTTAGGGATAGCAGTTGTAAAATGCGCTGTAGAAATATCTCCCCAAGGAATGCTCATTACAAATAATTTTTTCACAGCAAAATCTACCAACATTCCTTTTTGGCCAAGCGGTTTTCTTATTATTTTTCCATTGGCTCTTACCGCCCCACCCTCGCCTATTTTGCTTGCCATGGTTGTAGCTGTACCATGCGATAAACCTCCACCCAACGTTGCAAAAGCCAATTGTAATTTTATGGCATCGGGCAAGAGGGTTTTTAATTGCAATGCAAGGCAATCGGTAGGCACTACATCGAACCCTACACCAGGCATGAGCATTATACCTGCTTTTTTTGCCGCTTCATCATATGTTTTTATTATTTCAAAAACGGCTATATCTCCGTTTATATCCAAGTAATGCGTGCCCGTTTTCAAGCAAGCTTCAATCATTTGCTTTGCAGTAAATTGAAATGGACCTGCAGCATGCAATACAACTTTTACTTCTTGCAATACAGCATGCAAGGCCGTTGTATCATCTAAATCAAAAATTTTAAAAGGCAAATGGAGTTTATTTGCCATCGGTTCTATCTGCTCTTTTCGCCTACCAGCAAGTATGGGTTGCAAATTATATTCATTTGCAAATCGAGCTATTAATTCGCCGGTATAACCATTGGCACCGTATAGGAGAAAAGTATTTGATTGCATTTTTTAAAAGTACTAAAGATTAACGAGGGTGCATTAAAATATCGCAAAGGTTGCAAACCTTTGTTGGTAATTTCAACATAAATGTATTGTAGAAAGGTTGACAACCCATTGCAATGAAGGATAAATTAACGACTTCTCCCATGCGATACGCTGAACAACAGCAGAGTTACCATCTTACTGCATCAATGCTTTTAAAACAGCCATTTCTTGTACCCCCTGTTTGCGAGCTATTTCTTTGCCGTCTTTATATACAACAAAAACCGGAAAGGCATCAATATGCAGTTCTTTGCATAAATCTGTTTGAGTGCCGCCATCAATATTTATTACAGTATAGTTTTGCTTTTTCAAACTATCCATTATGGGTTTCATTTTTTTGCAAGGTGGGCACCATTCTGCACCAAAATCCACCAACACCGTTTTATTTAATGGAAGCAAGTTTTGGTATTCTTGTAATGTTATTTGCGCAACATTGCTTTTGCCTTCCACTGGTTTGCTGGCTTGTTTCCATGCGTTTATTCCACCTTTCATATTGTACACGGTTTTAAAACCGTTTGCTTTTAACCATTCCATGGCAGCATTGCTTCTACCACCGCTAAGGCAATAAGTGTATACTGGTATGTTTTTATCCAAGGCTTTTACACGATCTACAAATTCTGCCTTGTTGTTCCAGTCTGCTTGCAAAGATTGTGCAAGATGTCCATCGGTATACTCACCTGCGGTTCTTACATCAAGTAATTGTACATCATTTTCCTTTATCCCTTTTTCAAAAACATCTATAGAAATATT
The DNA here is from genome assembly GCA_031430735.1 of Ferruginibacter sp. Taxonomy (GTDB): domain Bacteria; phylum Bacteroidota; class Bacteroidia; order Chitinophagales; family Chitinophagaceae; genus Ferruginibacter. The sequence goes on from JANPCB010000094.1 coordinate 39,860, forward strand.
GCCTGTTTGTGCATTGCTATTGCACGACAATAAAAAGGCTGCTTGCAACAATACTAAAATGAATTTTATTTTTATGTTTAATCCCATTTTCATAATTATCATATTATGCTGCAAAGTTACTCAAAGCAAATTACAAAAGCGGGGGGCTGTTGGCATATAACCACATGCGGCAGTTGTTCGGCTTACTGCGGGCTAAACTATCACTTCGTCCCTACACATCGTGTAGAGATAAACCCTTCGTATGCCGCACCCGTTCTTACGTTTATGAAGGATTCCCTTCAACATAAGTTCTTTGCTGGGCAATACTTCGAAAATCATTTACAAAATCAAGCATTTACAATAAAACCATTTTAAGAATTAAAAAAAATAACAATTTTAATACTTATATGATATAATTTATATATCTTCATTACCAAATATTACCCCACTCATTTTACAAGGCTATAAATGAGTACGACATACCGCTTATCTGCGTTCGATAATTGTGTTAAACTATAATTGCAATTATGTAAAAAAAGTTGTTCATAATAATATCTTTTACCATAAAACAAAACGATATGTCAGCCATCAATTTAGACCAAAAAGGAATAAGCATTACTGGACCAGAATTTAATGCCATTGCTCCCAACTTACAAAGTAATATCCTCAAATCTCATTCCCGAGATAACGCCTGCTTACTTTTTTTAACCTTTACTTCAGGTAGAACAGAAGTGGCTGCATGGATAAAGAAATTTATTGACCAGCAAAAATTTGTACTTTCTGCTATGGATCAAAAAGTAGATTCGGCAGCACATAAAGCAACTCCAGCATTAAAAAGTAAAACGGTAGCCAATTTCTACCTTACCGCCAGTGGCTATGAACATCTTGGATTCAATTCAACAAAATTTAAAGATAGCAACATTGATATTGAACCTGTGGAGGAAGATGAAGAAGGGGAAAATGATAACACATTGTCTGGCAACAGCGATTTTGTGAATGGCATGAAATCTAAAAAAGTGATAAGAAAATTAAAAGATCCAGATGTAAATGAATGGGAGCAAGGATACAATACAGATATACATGCACTGGTATTGTTAGCAGATGATGAAGCATCGGTACTAAAAACTGAATTTAATAATCTTAAAATTTCATTGGCAGGTATAGCTGTATTTGTGAAGGAAGAAATTGGAAAAAATTTAACCAGCATATTTGGAGGAAAGAAAAGAAATTTAGAACATTTTGGTTATGCAGATGGTATTAGTCAACCCAGTTATTTTACAGGGCCAGATGTTCATTTAACATCGCCAAAAGAATTACAGCCTTTAAACATACTGTTGGTAAAAGATCCATTTACCAAAAAAGACGACAACAATTATGGCAGCTTTCTTGTGTACAGAAAACTGGAACAAGATGTAGAAGGCTTTAACAATAGGGTTAGCGCATTGGCCCAGCAACTAGAATTAAATGCCAACCAGCAAGGAAAAATAACAAAAGAAGATTATGCAGGGGCGTTGGTTGTGGGAAGATTTAAAGATGGAACACCGCTTATAAGAAGCGATATAAGTCTGGGAGAATTTCCTGCATTCAACGATTTTAAATATGAAAATACAGACAGAGGAGCGCACAAATGTCCTTTCCATTCACATATACGAAAAACAAATCCAAGAGGGCAAGGTATATTGGTTGGCCAAAGTTTTATAACACGAAGAGGGATACCTTATGGCGAAGAAGATTCCAATGGAGAAAAAGGTTTGCTCTTTATGTGCTTTCAATCTAACTTGGACAGGCAGTTTAATTTTATACAAAAAACATGGGCAAATGCACCTGGCTTTCCTCCATTGAGGGGGCGCCCTGGAATAGACCCTTTGATAGGTCAAGGAAATGCAGGTGAACAAAAATGGCCAATAGAATATGGCAGTAAAGAGGAAATAGATTTTGATTTTGCGGGCTATGTAAAAATGAAGGGTGGCGAGTATTTTTTTGCACCAAGTATTGGTTTTCTAAAAAATATGTAACAAGAAGCTTTATTTTGAATGAATGTTTGTTGTTGGAAAAGTTTATAAAACGCCTACAAAAAAAACAGGCATATAATAGCCTACTAAAAGAACTACATCAACATTAAAATTCACAAGAAACCAAATTGAAACGTTTTCATTTATCTTCATAGTACATTTTGCAACAATTAAAATAATTTGTTGTAAAATGCACTATAAAAGCTTTATATGATACATATTTCCAAGATTGCTCAACTAGAAATAGCCAAAGGATTTAAAGGCCGGTTTATTCATACAGAAAATAATACACTTGCATTTTGGGATGCAGAGAAAGGCGCTGTTTTCCCTGCCCATTCACATATGCATGAACAAACGATGATGGTATTAGAAGGGCAATTTGAATTGACGATTGCTGGCGAAACAACCATATTTGGTAATGGCATTGTAGCTGTTATTCCGCCCAATACGATTCACAGTGGTGTAGCCTTAACAGATTGCAAATTATTTGATATTTTTTCTCCTGTTAGAGAAGATTATAAAAATGCATGAAGCCAATAAACGAAAATAAAAAAGCGATTATTATTGGAGCTTCATCGGGCATTGGTAAACAGTTGGCCATTCTACTAACCAATAAAAATTATATAGTAGGTATAACTGGCAGAAGAAAAAACTTATTAGAAGAAATAAAACAACAAAGTCCACAAAGTTTTATAGTATCAGATTTTGATATTACCAATACTGACGAGGTAGAAGATAAACTTAATCTGCTGGCATCGGAACTGGGAATGGTAGATCTAATAATCTTAAGTTCGGGCAATGGAGAAATAAACCATGAACTAGATTTTGCTATAGAAAAGAAAACATTGGATTTAAATGTTGTTGGTTTTGCCGCAGTTACAGATTGGGTTATTCATTATTTCCAGAAACAAAAACAAGGTCATTTTGTAGCCATTACTTCCATAGCTGGCATTCGTGGAAGCAGACAAGCACCTGCATACAGTGCCAGCAAGGCATTTCAAATAAATTACCTGGCAGGACTACAACAGAAAATAACGAAACAAAGGTTACCGATTTATGTTACAGATATACGACCAGGTTTTGTAAATACAAATATGGCAAAGGGCTATGGCAAATTTTGGGTAGCCCCCGTAGAGAAAGCAGCCAAACAAATATTAAAAGCTATTGAGCAAAAAAAAGCGGTAGTTTATATAACAAAACGATGGAGGATAATTGCCATCATATTGAAACTAATACCTAGGTATTTCTACAAAAGGGTTTAAAAAATATTTTTGTAAAAAGCTCCATCAAAAAAATTTCTCAGAAGAAAATGCATTTTATCGCTTAAAAATCATTTACAAAACCGGAAGCATTGCATATTCCAACATAATGCAAGTCAAAAAAGGATCATCGAAACAATACAAGTGATTAATTTCTATAATGGAAATTCAACGTTGGTTTGGCTAAATATTCCTGCAAATGAACAAGCAAGTTTTCAACTCTTTATAAAATGGCCAGAATCTTTTGACAATTAATTATTACCTGAACAATAAAATAATTGATTTACAAAAAATACCACAGGGGGTTTATATTGGTAAAATAATAAGGAAAAATGAAACGGTGAGTGAAAAGATATTAATAAGCTAAAAAACAAGCATCAAAATTTCGCACAATTGATTTTATTTGCCAAATACAATCAATCAATCTGTATGCTCTATTTTTAAAATTAAATTGCTTACTTTGTAGAAAAAATTCATGATTAATGTCATCATTCCTTTAGACTTTTCTGAAACATCTTTTAATGCTGCCCATTATGGCGCCGAAATGTATGCTGGCAGAACAGATGTAAATATAATCTTATACCATTTTTACACTTCAAGTGAAGATGTAGGCGTTTCTACCAATTTATTAGAGAGTCTAAAAGTGGAACTAAATCAAATTGCACCTACAATAGAAATATTTACTGAATCTGGCAATAATTTCATTGATTGCCTTTCTGCTTTTGCACATGTAAAACGTACTTACATGATTGTTATGGGGCTTACAGGAAAATCGCAGATGGCACAGCGGTTTACTGGTTCTAACACACTTGAAATGGCAGAAAAGAATGTATGCCCGATATTAATCATTCCTGCTGATGCCTCTTACCAAGGTATTACAAATATTTTGATAGCTTCTGAAATGAAATACACAGAAGATATGCCTGTTTTATTGGCAGTAAAAAGAATACTTACAGATTTTAAACCAAACCTACATATTTTAAATGTAGACGATAGCCATTATATTTCTTTAACTACAGGGTACAAAGAAGAAAGAGATAAAATGGAAGCCATGTTGATAGAATTTAAACCTGAGTTTTATTTTATGCGATTATTCGATTTTCATGAATCAATTAACTTATTTGCAAATGATAAAAATATAGATATGATTATCATTGGGCCCAAGCACCATGGTTTCTTTTCAAAATTATTCAAAACACAGCATACCAAGAAAATGATTTATCAAAGTAAAGTAGCTGTATTGGCCGTACATGAATAAATAATTTCTTTGCTCAATTTATAATATTTAATTTAGGGTTATACATGTTTCATTCTTATGAAAAGTATAACCCTTTTCTGTTGTTTGAATATTAATAGCTATAAGGTGCAAGGAATATAAAATTGTAAAAAATTAAATATAAACTGTATAAAATTTCATTCTTCATTTAAAGAATTTACCTCTATAAATTTACCCATAATATCTGTAATCTATTTGTGTAATAGTTAAAAGATCATATACAAAACAGCTTTTCTGTGAATCTGTGGCAATATTTTTGCCACAGATACACAGAAAAAAACAGAAATATCATTTTAATCTACCCCTTTAAAAATCATAAATTGTGTATTTCATACATAAAATTTTTTTGCACCCAATAACGGATAGTCATTTGAATATTATTATTTGTTTAGTAAATAGTAGAGTTTTGTTTGGCTACAACGTACGAGTTTAGAGGGTTAAAAAGTTTAGCTTGCGTACTAAATTGCAAACTATTAATATCTAGCTTAAAATTTTGCACATTGCGGGAGCTATTCTTGTAATATAGTTCTCCTTTTTGTACGCTTCTGTTAATTTTATTTTAGTGTGTAAAGTATTTTCATTCATAACATTGTCGTAAATTCCATGCTTAAAAATATTATACATGAAGCTAATTCTTTCTATAGCACTAATGGCTATTGCAGGTACCGCCTATTCACAAAAAGATAAACCATTAAATATTAATGCAGACTCTGTATTGTTTGGCAAAGTAAAATACAGACAAGTAGGGCCTTTTAGAGGTGGCAGAAGTGCAACAGTAGCGGGGAGCTATAAAAATAAAAATACCTTTTATTTTGGCGCAACAGGTGGCGGTGTATGGAAAACAACCGATGGAGGTAGCAACTGGAAAAATATTTCGGATAAATATTTTGGAGGTACGATAGGCGCTGTTGCCATTGCTCCATCAGACGAGAGCATAGTATACGCCGGCGAGGGTGAAAATACCTTGAGGGGTAACGTAAGCGAAGGGCTCAACGGTATTTGGAAAAGCGAAGATGGTGGCAGAAGCTGGAAAAATATGGGTCTTAAGAATACCAGGCATATTAGCCGCATTATCATTCACCCAAAGAATGCCGATATTGCTTGGGTAGCCGTATTGGGTCATTTATTTGCAGGCAATGAAGAAAGAGGTGTTTACAAAACAATGGATGGGGGCAAGACATGGAAAAGGGTATTGTTTGCCAATGCAAATGCAGGCGCTGCTGAAATTGTGATGGAACCAAACAACCCCAACGTTTTATATGCAAGTACTTGGAATGTAAAACGCACGCCTTATAGTTTAGAAAGCGGCGGCCAAGGCAGTGGCTTATGGAAAAGTGTAGATGCAGGAGAAACTTGGATAAGCTTGATGGATAAAAAAGGAATGCCTACAAAAGAAATTATTGGCAATATTGGCATTGCAGTAAGTGCTATAAATCCAGAAAGAATTTATGCATTAATAGAGTGTAAAAGCAGGGGATTGTATAGAAGTGATGATGGAGGCAATACATGGGAAAAACAAACAGATGATGCAAATATTTGCCAGCGTGCTTGGTACTTCAGTAAAATTTTTGCTGATACAAAAAATGAAAACATTGTTTATGCATTAAATGTGGGTTTATATAGAAGTACAGATGCGGGTAAAACATTTAAATCCATCAATACACCCCATGGTGATCACCACGACCTTTGGATAGATCCCGAAGATGCAAACAGGATGATTGTAGGAGATGATGGCGGTGCACAAGTAAGTTTTGATGCAGGCGCAAATTGGAGCACCTACGAAAATCAACCAACAGCCCAGTTTTACAGGGTTTCTACAGACAATCATTTTCCCTATAGAATACTGGCTGCACAACAAGACAATAGCACCGTAAGAATATTGAGCGCAAGCGATGGAGGTCAAATTACAACCAATAACTGGAGCCCAACTGCTGGTGCAGAAAGCGGCTATGTGGTTGCAGACCCATTAAACCCCGATATCGTTTATGGAGGAAACTATGGCGGATACCTAAGCCGTTACGACCATAAAACAGGTGAGAACAGGGCTATTAGTGTATATCCAGACAATCCATTGGGTGCTGGTGTAAATACGATGAAATATAGGTTTCAATGGAATTTTCCTATTTTCTTTTCGCCACACAATCCAAAGCGTTTATATGCTTGTGCACAAAATTTATTTGTAACAGAAAACGAAGGACAAACTTGGGAAATGATAAGTCCCGATCTTACAACCAACGATAGCACAAAACAAAAAAGCAGTGGTGGCCCAATAACACAAGATAATACCTCGGTAGAATATTACTGTACCATTTTTACAGGAATGGAAAGCCCTTATGAAAAAGATTTATTGTGGACAGGCAGCGATGATGGACGGGTAAATATGAGTAAAGATGGAGGAAAAAACTGGGAAGATGTAACACCGCCAGCAGCAGGAATATGGATGATGTGGAATTGTGTGGAAGCAGATCCGTTTAAAAATGGGGCTGCCTATATTGTAGGCACAAAATATAAAATGGATGATTTTACTCCCTACATTTTTAAAACGGAAGATTATGGAAAAACCTGGAAGGCAATAACCAATGGTATTCCTCCTTTGCATTTTACCAGAGCCCTAAGAGCCGATAAAAAACGGGCTGGTCTCTTGTACGCAGGCACAGAGTATGGCATGTATATAAGTTATGACGATGGAGCCAATTGGCGTCCTTTTCAATTGAACTTACCCATTGTACCCATTACAGATATGACCATAAAAAACAACGACCTCATTGTTGCCACACAGGGGCGGGCCTTGTGGAGTTTGGATGACCTTACTGCAATACAAAAATATGATGCGGCATTATTGAGTAAAAATGTGCACCTACTTCCAATAAATGACAGTTACAGAAGAGATGGTTTTGTGAATGTAAATGCAAAAAATGCAGGTACCAATCCACCGAATGGGGTTGTTATAAATTATTTTATAAAAAACAGCTTAGATTCTACAAAAGCAAGCATAACCATTTTAGATAAAAATAAAAAGACAATAAAAACTTTTGCAACAGATGCTAAAGAGAAAAAAGAAAAGATAGAAATTGCCAAAGGTATGAACCAGTTTGTATGGGATATGTACTACCCAGAGGCTGAAAAAATAGAAGGAATGATATTGTGGAATGGAAGCGTGGGTGGCCCCAAAGCCGCACCAGGAAACTATTTTGTAAAAGTAAAGGTAGACAAAGACTCGGTAGAACAACCGTTTACGATTCTTGCAAACCCAACTTATAAAATTGCCCAGCAAGATTACGAAGATCAATTTAATACGCTCATAAGCATACGAGATAAATTTAATGAAATACAAAAAGCCATAAAAAATATTCGTGACATACGGGCGCAAATAAATTCTTTTACTGAAAGACAAGGAAAAGATTTACCTAAAGAGATAAAAGTAAAAGGCGATACCATCAACAAACAACTCACCAATATTGAAGAAGCGCTTTACCAAACCAAAGCCAAAAGTGGGCAAGATGTACTTAATTTTCCCATAAGGCTAAATGATAAGATAAGTGGTTTGTATGATTATGCAAACAGTGGAAACAATGCCCCTACAAAACAGTTGAAACAAGCTTATGCTGATCTAAGTATTTTAGCTGATAGGGAATTACAGAAACTAACTCAAATTATTTCTGTAGATCTGGTACAGCTAAACCAACTAATAAGGGAAAAAGCAGTACCAGCTATTTCTACAAAGAAAGAATAGAGTGGTAATCGTTTATTAGTTTTTTATACGATGAGAAAACAAATGTAGCTGGCAAGTGAGTATCTATTTTTTTTGCAAGGGTTGTTAACCTTTATTGGTAATTTTAAAATAAATTTATCGTAAAAAGGTTGACAACCCTTTTTGCAAACTGCAACATTTTTAAATGCACCCAATTTGATTAATATTCACTTCAATATTAATTTTACAATTCTCTTTTGCTTTAAGCATGGATTTGTAGCTCACTAGCAGAGGCACAGAAGTTGACCTGCGCTAGTTGGGGGCATATAGAACTATATTATTTTTAACTCATTTTAAATTTTACTTAATAAATATATAATTATGAAATGTACACTTTTATTAATTTTTGTTACACTGATTAATCTCCCTTTGTTTTCTCAAACCAACAAACAGAAAAACACACCAATACCTGTTGACAGTGTTTTTGTAATTAATATAAGTGAAGCAATATGCAAATGTTTAAAACCATTATTAGTTTCGATGCCTCCGTCTTTTGAGAAATTCTTAGTGAATATCGTTGAATTTGGAGAAGAAAAAGCACAAAAGAATCTTGGAACAGCCTTAAGTACTATGTCGGCTGAAGAACAAAATAAATTTATGGATTTTGCAACCAAATTAGACAGTGAGGAAATGGACAATTTACTTAGCGGTTGTATAGAAAAAATAGATACTGAATTTGAACAAATGAGTAAAAAAGATAAAGGAATGGAAGATGCCTATAAAAATGCACTTCTGGAGTATTTGAAAAAAAGTAAAGATTGCAGATTAACGTACCTGATAATGGCAATGTCTGAAAAAAAGAGTAAATAATACCAAAATAAAATATATTACAGTCCAAAAACAATAAATTTTATTTTGGATAAATGTATTCCAAGCTTTCTGCCTACGTTGGTTACCTCGTACATTCGTGAGCGCCCATCGCCACAATCCATTCGCCTTGGCGTCGCACGAGAGGATACGATGGCTACTCACGAAGTTGAGTAGAGACAAATGAAGGCAAACAAAAAAGCCTCTCAAATTTGGAGGGCACTGAAAAAGTCATTAAAAATTTAAAAGGCTTTCTAAAAGGAAATTATAAGCTCTGAGAATCGCCTATATGAAATTGGTGATGGACCCCGACTCGAATACTTTAAAGAAAAGAGGCTGTTTTCAATTTAG
>JANPCB010000095.1:0-68446 GCA_031430735.1 Ferruginibacter sp.
CATAACCCATAATTCATAACCCATAATTCATAACCCATAATTCATAACCCATAATTCATAACCCATAATTCATAACCCATAATTCATAACCCATAATTCATAACCCATAATTCATAACTAATCACCCCCTTAAGTTAAAAATGTTGGAGCAATCAAATACATATTTTGCACATGAAACTGCTGTAATAGACGACGGTGCACAAATTGGTGCTAAAACCAACATTTGGCACTTCTCCCACATCATGCCAGGTTGTATCATTGGGGAGCGCTGTAATATTGGGCAGAATGTAGTGGTGATGCCCGGCGTAGTATTGGGTAATAATGTGAAAGTGCAGAACAATGTTTCTATATACAATGGCGTTATATGTGAAGACGATGTTTTTTTGGGACCTTCGATGGTATTTACCAATATTATGAACCCACGAAGTGCCATTGTAAGAAAAGATGCTTATGTAAAAACAATTGTGCGAAAGGGAGCAAGTATTGGGGCCAATGCAACGATTGTATGTGGCAATGAAATAGGGCAATACGCCATGGTAGGTGCAGGAGCAGTTATTACAAAACCGGTAAAACCGTATGCATTGGTAGTGGGTAATCCTGCAACGCAAATTGGATGGGTAAGTGAGTATGGGCATAGGCTTAATTTTGAAGAAAGGGGCTTTGCAGTTTGTGAAGAGAGTGGGCAGGAATATTATTTGGAAAATGAAACAGTAAAGCGGGTAAAATAAAATGGGGGAGAAAATAAATTTTGCCATTATTGGAGCTGGTCATATTGGAAAGCGTCATGCAGAAATGATTGTGCAAAATACACAAGCAACACTTGTAGCCATTGCAGATATTTTGCCAAAAGAAAGTTTGGGGATTGAAAATTTTGATGTTCCCTTTTTTAGTTCTATAACCGATTTACTTTCTGCAGGTGTAGCAATAGATGTTGTATGTATAGCTACGCCCAATGGGTTACATGCATCGCAAGCAATACAAGCTTTGCAAGCAGGCAAACATGTTGTAATAGAAAAACCCATGGCACTCACAAAAGAGGACAGCGAGCAAATAATCATTACAGCACAACAAGTAAACAAACAAGTTTTTTGTGTAATGCAAAATAGGTATTCGCCTCCATCCATTTGGTTAAAAGGATTAATAGATAGCGGGGTATTGGGTGAAATTTTTATGGTACAAATAAATTGCTATTGGAATAGAGATGATCGGTATTATAAAAAGGAAAGTTGGAAAGGCACGGCAGCACTCGATGGGGGTACACTGTTCACCCAGTTTTCGCACTTTGTAGATATGATGTACTGGCTATTTGGAGATATACAGCATGTGCAGGCAAAATTTAAAGACTTTGCTCACGCACACTCCACGGCTTTTGAAGACAGTGGTTTTGTAAATTTCGATTTTGTAAAAGGAGGAATGGGTAGTATCAATTACTCTACCGCTGTATGGGATAAAAACCTGGAAAGTAGTTTGACTATTATTGCTAAAAATGGTACCATAAAAGTGGGCGGACAATATATGAATACCGTTGATTATTGTAATGTAAAAGATTATACAATGCCCATACTAAAAGAAGCAAACCCTGCCAATGATTATGGAACATACAAAGGCAGTGCTGCCAACCACAATTATGTTTTTGAAAATGTGATAGATGTAATAAAAGGAAACGCAACAATAACAACAAATGCACAAGAAGCAATGAAAGTGGTAGAAATTATTGAACGAATATACGCATGTAAATAAAACGCTGAATGTCTGTAGTAATAAAAGTAGAAAATATATCAAAGCAATATCGCCTCGGCGATGTGGGCACGGGTGCGCTAGCACATGATGTAAACAAGTGGTGGCATAAAGTACGTGGCAAAGAAAATCCTTATTTAAAAATTGGCGAAACAAATGACCGTGCCAGCAAAGGCGAAAGTGATTATGTATGGGCACTAAAAGATATTAATTTTGAAGTAAAGCAGGGAGAGGTGTTGGGTATTATTGGCCGCAACGGTGCAGGCAAAAGTACCCTCTTAAAAATATTAAGTAAAACCACCACACCAACAACTGGCAGTATAAAAATAAAAGGACGTATAGCAAGCTTGTTGGAAGTAGGTACGGGCTTTCACCCAGAGTTAAGTGGGCGTGATAATATTTTTTTAAACGGCGCCATACTTGGTATGACCAAGCGAGAGATAAAAAGCAAGTTTGATGAAATTGTTGACTTTGCAGGCGTGGAGCGCTACATAGATACACCCGTAAAGCGCTACAGCAGCGGTATGTACGTACGCCTTGCATTTGGCGTAGCCGCCCATCTAGAGCCCGAAATTTTAATAGTAGATGAAGTACTAGCGGTAGGTGATGTAGAGTTTCAAAAAAAGGCATTGGGGAAAATGAAAGATGTAAGTGAGAAGGATGGGAGGACGGTTTTGTTTGTGAGTCATAATATGGCAGCTATCAAAAATTTATGTTCGTCTACCATTTTTATGGAGCAAGGTAAAATATTGTTATTCGATAAAACTGAGCAAGTAATTTCTGAATATTTAAACAATGAGTTTAAAGAGAATAAACTTATAAATGCCGAAAAAGTGACGCACCAAGATTTTGTATTTGAAGGTGCAAAACTTTTATTTGAAGGAAAAGAAATAAATAATGGCACAGAACTTACTTTTTCATTTCATTTTAATTTTTTATCCAATAAAAAATATAGCACTGTAATTTATTTTTACAGAAATGATGAATTGGCTTTTTGCGCTATGGATTCACACAAACCTTTGTTTAAAGATGAATTAATTGAGGGAAATAAAATTTTAAGTTTTTTGGTGCCTAAATATTTTTTAAATCCAGGTAAATATTCCATTCATTTTGCATTAGTAGATTTTAATGGGAATGCCCAACAATATTTTTATAAAGAGAATATATTGTTATTCGATTTGCAAGATGATAATTTTAGAAGAGGTGGGCGTTATAACTTGGGGTGGAATGGAGCTGTGTCCCCAATCTTAAAATCGTCTATGATTATAAGTAATTCAAATGATTGGTAACTAGGAAATGAAACAAAGATTTATTAAAATACTTAAAGGGTTATCTTCTCAAAAAAAAGTTGATACTGAAATAATATTTAGCCCAACAACTGTAAAGCATTTTGGTAAAGAAGCTAAATTTGTATTAATAATTTATGTTTCTTGGGCCATAAAAGCTTGGGTAAATAAACAATATAAGGATGAAAATTTTAATTCCCATTCTATGCATTGGGAAAGTATTGAAATGGTAAAATTATTAAATGCTAAGGGATATAATGTCGAAGTAGTTGATTGTACAAAATCTTTACCAGAAATTAATTGGTTAAAGTACGCCATTATATTCGATGAGAGAAATAATATTTACACGAGCCCAATTGTAACCGGACAAAAAAAGGTTTGTTACGCTACAGGCTGCCATTGGCTTACTCAAAATCTTGGGGAATTAAATCGTATTCAATCATTTAAAAATAGGCATGGTATTGTCATGCCAAGTTTAAGACAAGTAGAACCGATTTTATCGGAAGCTACAGCTGACGTCACAACTTATTTTGGCGGAAATTTTCAAAAAAATAGTTTTACCAATCCAAGTAAAACCTTCCTACTTTTTCAAACAACTACTTATAATCCAATATTTAAAGAGAAAGATTATGATAAGTGTAGAAATAATTTTTTGTGGCTGGGAAGTAGAGGATTAATTCATAAGGGACTCGATATAGTGCTAGAAGTATTTAAACTAAAAAAAGATTTTAATCTTCATATATGTGCTAACATTGAATTAGAACCCGAATTTTATAATTGGTTCTCAAAAGAATTTTGTAACTGTTCAAATATTATTTATCATGGATGGAAGAAGATTCATGAAATTTCTTTTCATGAAATAGCTTATAACTGCATCGGAACTATTAATTGCAGTGTTACAGAGGGAGGTGCAGGGGCAACTATACAAGCCATGCAATTTGGTTGCATACCCATAGTAAATGAAGTTGTGGATGATGCAACTTATTTAAAAGGAAAATTAACTGGTTTCCGTTTAATGGGCGATGAGCCATTAGAACTCATGGATGAGTTAGCTAGCTTTCTTAATGGATTCCACAGTATATCAAATAATGAATTACAAGAGCGTTCTCAAAGATCAAGGGAATATGCAAGTACTTACCATTCTAGAGATGCCTACAGCCAAAGGTTTAGTAAACTTATAAATTTTCTGGAGAATGAATAGCATTCACTTTTTTAATACGGCTGTAAGCAAAAATGCGTTATCTAATGTAGGGGATGTATTAGGTTCTACATTTTTAAGTGAGGGGAAACTGGTTGCTGAATTTGAAGCTGATTTAACTAAAAAAGCTGGAATACTAAATCCAGTTGCATTAAATAGCGGTACAGCTGCTTTGCATCTTGCACTGGTAGTAGCGGGCATTGGAATTGGCGATGAAGTAATCATTCCTTCACAAACATTTATTGCTACGGGATTAGCAGTTTTGATGACTGGTGCCACGCCTGTTTTTGCCGATATACAATATGAAACAGGTAACATTGACCCTGTGGATGTAGCAAAAAAGGTTACTCCCAATACAAAAGCGATCATGCCCGTACATTGGGGAGGTTACCCATGTGATATGGATGAACTAAATGCGATTGCTAAAACTTATAATATATTGATAATTGAGGATGCAGCACATGCTATTGGGGCAACATATAAAAATAAGTCTATTGGCGCTATCAGTGATATGGCTTGTTTTTCTTTTCAAGCTATAAAACATGTGACTACTGGCGATGGTGGTTTGTTGGCTTGTCTAAATGATGTACATTTTGAAAGGGCAATGACCCTACGTTGGTTTGGTATTGATAGGAAAAATAGCCCGATGAGTTTGTTAGGGGAAAGGGAATATAATTTAACGGAAATGGGTTACAAATATCATTTGAATAATTATGCAGCGGCACTTGGAATAGCAAATCTGAATGAGTTGAATGAAAATTTAAAAAGGCGTAGGGCCATTGCTAAATATTATGATGAAGCCCTTCTAAATGTGCCTGGTATTTCTTTGTTTGACTATAACGCAGACCAGGAGAGTGCATATTGGCTATATGGGTTTCATGTAGAAAATAGGGATGGGTTTGTGAATAAATTAAAAGAGGCCGGTGTGCCTGTATCCATTGTACATGCAGGGATACATAAAAATGATATCTTTAAACATTCATCTAAAGATAGCCTTACCATGCAATATGAATTTGATAAGACACAAATACATATTCCAGTGCACAATGATTTGACAGATGAGCAAGTAGCATTTATTGTAAACTCTATAAAATCTGGATGGTGAAAAGAAAAATTTATAATAGGGTTATTTCATTTTTTATTGAAAATAAGCCAAGTTGGATTAACAAATTTGTTAAGGATTTGGTTTTTAGATTTGGATTTATACCAGAAATAATTTCTAATAGAAAATATTTTTCTGAATGGGAGAAAAAAGGTACCCATATTTCATCTACCCATTTTTATCATCCAATTCCTAATTTGTCTCAGTTAGGGGATGATTTTTGGGATAAAGAGTTTTCGATGAAAGGAGTAAAAATTAATTTGAGTTTTCAATTAGAATTACTTCTTGAATTTAGAGATAAGTTTGCAATGGAATTTAACGCTTTGCCAATTCATAAAAGTGAAGTAAAAGAAACGTGGGAATATTTTGTACAAAATGGAAATTTCACTTCCGTAGATGGAGAAATTTTGTATTGCTTTGTACGTAAGTTTATGCCAACTAGAATAATAGAAATTGGATCTGGTTATTCTACTTTTCTCATTTCAAAAGCTATAAGTGTAAATATAGAAAGAGATAAATCGTATGAGATAAATCTAACTTGTGTGGAACCATACCCAAGAGACTTTTTTAAAACTAGTATTCCTTTTTTAAGTGAATTGATAGAAAAACCTATCCAAGAAATTGATCTTGCCTTGTTTAAATCTTTAAAAGAAAATGATATACTTTTTATTGATTCAACTCATGTTTTTAAATATGGTAGTGATGTTGAGACAGAAGTATTTGAAATATTACCTACATTAGAGAAAGGGGTAATTATTCATTTTCATGATATTTTTTGGCCAAAAAACTATCCGGAAAAATGGATAAAAGAACATGGTTGGTTTTGGAATGAGCAACATTTTTTGCAAGCATTCTTAATGTTTAACGATAGCTTTGAAATAATTTGGAGTAGTAGTTTAATACATAAATATAACACAATAGAATTGGCAGATATAATAAAATCCTATTCAAAAATAGAAAACCCGGGTAGTTTATGGATAAGAAAAATAAAGTAGAGAGTAATCCGAAAGTTGTTTTACTTGGTGCGAATGGTTTTGTAGGAAGTAATGTTTCAAAAGAGCTGACACGAAATAATATAGCTTTCAGCTCTATTTCTAAAAGCGAAGGTGTAGATTTAAGAAACTATGATAAAACACTTGAAGCTTTCAGAAATCTAAATCCAGATATAATCATAAATTGTGCCGCACATGTAGGAAGTCTTAATTATGTAACGCAACAAGCAGCAACTATTTTTACAGATAATGCCAAAATGATTCTTAATATGTATGAATCTGTGTCAGTTGTAAATCCTAATTGCTTAATAGTAAATCCCATCGCAAATTGTACCTATCCAGCATTAGACGAAAATTTTCAAGAGGATGATTTATGGAAAGGGCCAGTTCATTCATCAGTGTATGCTTATGGAGGTGCCAAGCGTTTTTTATTAATGGTAGCAAAAAGTTTTGATATGCAATATAGTATTCGTAGTGTTCAATTGTTAGTGCCAAATATGTATGGCTGTAATGACTCTCCTGACCCTAATAAAGCACATGCTTTAAATGCACTCATATCTAGATTTGTAAAGGCGGAACAGCAAGGAAATACCGAAATTACTTTGTGGGGTACAGGCGTGGCTATTAGAGAGTGGTTGTTTGCCGCGGACTTTGGTAAAATAATTTTACAGCTCATTAAAAATCCGATGATGTTGGGTTTGTCAGAGCCTGTTAACATTGCACAAAATTTTGGTTTGAGTGTAAAAGAATTGGTTCAAGTAATACAACAACAATTTAAAACAACTTTTACAATAAAGTGGGATTCAACTATGCCAGATGGAGCACCTAAAAAAGTGATGAATGATGTGAGATTTAAAAAAATTTTTCCCGCATTTGAGTTTACGGACTTTAATAAGGGCATAGAGCAAACAATTGAATATTATAAATCAATTTATCCTTATTAATTATGGCATTTGATATTTCTACATTAAAAGCTGCTGGTCAAAATGTTTACATTGGTGATAGGGTGGATATTCGCCGACCACATTTGGTAAGCGTGGGAAACCATATTGCAATTGACAATGGTTTTTATATTACCACTGCTGCTACTTTGGGCGACCACATTCACATTGCTCCATACGTAACCGTTATTGGAGGTGAAACAGGATTTCTTAAAATGGGGCATTTTACAAATATTTCTACCGGTGGTAAAATAATATGTGGGTCAGATACTTTTATGGGAGATGGTTTAATATCTGCGCCAGGCATACCTGATGAATATAGGGACGAACTAATTATAGCCCCAGTAATTTTTGAAAACTTTGTAAACACAGGTGCTAATATTACCGTATTGCCTGGTGTTACATTAGGAGAAGGCTCTGTAATAGCAGCATGCTCATTGGTTACAAAAGATACAGAACCTTGGACAATTTATATGGGAAACCCTGCAAAGCCATATAAAATAAGAAAGAAAGACAAAATGATGGAGTACGCAAAAAGACTTGGGTTTCAAATATGAGTACAATAAATCTTTCATACGTTATAACTACTTATAATAAATTGTACTATTTAAAAGAAGTACTACGTTTATTATTGACCAATAAAAAAGAAGATGAAGAAATTGTAATAACAGATGGCGGAAGTACAGATGGAACTGTAGCTTTTTTGACGGATTTATTTGACAAAGGAAAAATTGACCAATTTATATCAGAAAAAGATAAGGGAGAAGCGCATGGATACAATAAATCTTTTTTAATGGCAAAAGGGTCCTTGGTTAAAATAATAACGGATGATGATGTGTTTAATTATACTGCAATAAAAGAGATGAAAGAGTACATGTTGATGAACCCAGATATAGATGCACTAAGTGGCAATATACTTTCTGTAAATGTGATACATTCTCCTACTTTTTTTGAGTTTAGAAAAAGTTATCAATTAGGTTTTGAAAAATGGATAAGCGGAGAAGTAAATGCAACCTTTTTTTCTTGTTTGCCGTTGATGTTGAGAAAAAATAAAATACCCTTAATAGGTTTTTTTGATACTAGTTTTAAGCATGTTGATTTAGAGTATAGCGTAAGGCTAACTTCTCAAAAAAGAAAAGTTGGATTTTATACTGGGCTAGTATCCATTGGTCTTGTAAATGAGCAAAGTGTTTCTGCGCAAGAGCTTTCTTATACAAGTATATTTCAAAAAGAATTAAAACGGCTACAAGGCAATTTTGATTATAAGCATTTGCAAGGCATAAAAAATATTTCAAAACCTTGGCTTAGGCATCATTTTTTTGAAAAAAATACATTTCTTTGGAAATTTGCAGATAAGTTTAAAATATGCCAAACTAAAATAACTTACTATCCGCAATATGATGTTAAGTTGCTTGAAAATATAGAGCTGCCAAATAAAAATGTTCCCGATTTATTCAAATACTTTGAAGCATATTATGAAAAGGCTTTAAAGCATTTCGAAAAAAATAAATTTATACTACCACCATTTTAGGGCAGGTTATTTTTTAAAAATCATTAAAATAGTATTGGAAAATTAATAAATGAATATTGTAATCATTCAACCTAACTGGCAAGCTACATCGGAAGTATGGATGCAGAGAATGCAAGATTATATCGAAAAAGAAATTAAAGCTGTTGCCGCTTTTCTACCTGCGGAGCAAAAAATAAATTCTTCTTTTCATTTGTTTGATTTAAATGGTCGAACACCCAACTTTATAGTGCGGCAGTTTATTCGTTTAAAATTATTGCAATATCACCGCAAAGCGGTCATGGAAAAAGAATTGCTCCATTTTATAAAAAAAAATAAAGCAGATATACTTTTTGTACATTTTCTATCTACAGCAGAATATTTAAGTGTTGTGCTAAAGCAAGTTGATATTCCAATTGTGATTCATGTGCATGGAATAGATATTTTGTGGGATGCTAGGGATTTTTATAATACCTCCAATTATTATCATCATGAAAACTATAAAGCTAATTGCAGTACTTTAGTGGATTTGCCAAATGTTCATTTAATTGCAAATTCTAATTTTTCCATTGGGCAGCTATTGCAAGCAAATGTAAATCCGCAAAAAATCACTTTAAAATATTTTGGTGTACCCGAAATTAAAATAGAAAGAAATTATCTTAAAGAATCCCTTACAGTATTATTTTTAGGGAGGCTTGTTGAATATAAAGGACCAGATTTAGTTATAGAAGCATTCTTTAAAGCTTGCGATAAAGGCTTTAAAGGTAAGTTGCTAATTGCTGGTGAAGGTCCGATGAAACCTTTTTGCGAACTAATGGTATCTCGATCTGTGTATAAAAGCCAAGTTGAATTTTTGGGTAAGGTATCTAGAGAAGAAGCTGCCTCATTATTTATGGAGGCAGATATTTATACAATGCATAATTGCAAAGGAGCATTAACAAACGAAGTAGAAGCTTTTGGTGTTTCTATAATTGAAGCCATGTCTTATCAATTACCAGTTATTACAGGTGCTACAGGTGGTGTATGCGAAATTATTACAAATGGTGAAGATGGAATATTGGTAACATCTGGCGATACAGGATCTCATGCAGATTCATTTATGAAATTATATCATAATAGAGATTTTGCAAAGCTACTTGGTCAAAATGCAGCTAAAACAATTGCCAATAAATTTTCCCCTAAAAAAGAAAAAGATGTTCTTTTTTCAGTACTTGATTCTTTATATAAAAATAGTAAACAATAATGTGTGGCATAGCAGGCATATTACCGGCAGTAGACGAGAAGCTATTTAAAAAGGGCTTAGATGCCATTGCACATAGGGGACCCGATGGCTTTGGTATATGGAAGGAGACAGATGATAGCATTATGCTTGGTCATAGGCGTCTTGCTATTTTAGATTTGAGCGATAAAGGCAAACAGCCAATGTTGCTAGAAAAATATGTAATAAGTTTTAATGGAGAGATATATAATTTTATAGAGTTAAAAAATGAATTGAAACAAAAAGGCTATCATTTTTTAACAGAATCGGATACAGAAGTGATTGTAGCAGC
The DNA here is from genome assembly GCA_031430735.1 of Ferruginibacter sp. Lineage (GTDB taxonomy): Bacteria > Bacteroidota > Bacteroidia > Chitinophagales > Chitinophagaceae > Ferruginibacter. The sequence goes on from JANPCB010000095.1 coordinate 10,314, forward strand.
CTTTGATGCTTGGGGTCATGCATGTTTGCAAAAGTTTAATGGCATGTGGGCTTTTGCTATTTGGAACAGGGAAAACAAAACCCTCTTCATAAGTAGGGATCGTTTTGGGAAAAAGCCCTTGTTTTATAGTTTTACCAAAGCACATTTTGTATTTGCATCAGAAATGAAAGCTATAACGCCTTTCTTTAAAAGTATTAATACTTCAAATGATTTTGGATGGTGTAAAGAAAATGTTTTTTTATACGAGGCTACTGCCAAAACACTTATTGAAGGTATAAGCCGTTTTCCGGCGGCTAGCTATGCTTACTTTAATGTGGGCGATACAAAAATAAACCCAATTGTTTTTTACAACCCGCTAGATTTTGTACAACCTACCACACTTGGTTATGTAGCACAAGTAGAAAAATTCAGGGAAACATTTATTGATGCATGCGCTATAAGAATGCGCTCCGATGTGCCCATTGGTACTGCTTTGAGCGGTGGGCTAGACTCCAGTGCCGTAATAAGTACCATTGCATACATAGATAAGCATATTAAAAGCGAACGCATAAGCCACGATTGGCAACATGCTTTTGTAGCATGTTTTGAAGGTTCTTTTTTAGATGAGCGCAAGTATGCGAAACAGGTGGTAGACCATTTAGCCATACCAGCCACGTATTTGGAGATAGACCCCATAAGTGGAATTGAGGATTTGATGAATGACTTATATTATTTTGAAGAGTTGTACATTACCAGTCCCATACCGATGATGCGCACCTATTCTGCTATAAAAAAGCAAGGCGTTACTGTGTCTATAGATGGGCATGGGGCAGATGAAATGATGTCAGGCTATGGAACAGATATGTTAGAAGCTTTACTAGATGCCGGCATAAATGTAAAAGCCATTGCGGATATTATACGCACTTACAGAGATTATAGAAATATTCCGCCGGCAGATTGGACAATAAAGAATAGTTGGAATACTTATGCAACTACCATTGGGGGTAAACTTCCAGGTACCAGCAGTAAAGCAGCTTTCTATTTGCGCTCACTTGTCAATATACAGCAACCAAGGTACAGGGCTCATCCAGCGCTCGGTTATCTTAACAATGTGCTATACGACCTTTTTCATAAGTCTGTTTTGCCTACGCTTCTGCGCAATTATGATCGGTATGCAATGGCCAACGGGGTGGAAATTAGGATGCCTTTTATGGATCATAGGTTGGTAGAGTTTGCGTTTTCCATACCATGGAGCAGTAAAATTAAAAATGGTTTTACCAAATCGATCATACGTGATGCCACTGCCCCATTTATGCCGGCTAGCATCGCTTGGCGAAAATCTAAAATTGGTTTTAATACCCCCATTGTAGAATGGCTAAAAGGTCCCTGGAAAAATTATTTTCTTGATCATATTGCATCTAGCAATTTTTTGCAGTGTGATTTAATAGACCATAAAGCGGTAAAACAAAAGGTAGAAAAAGTGATTTTTAATGAAACGGCTACATGGGCTGAAGGAGAAGAAGCTTGGTATGCCATGCAACCGTATTTTTGGCAACAAGGTTTTTTTAACCGTATAAAAGCAGCGCAATAGAAATGTTATCACCCATTATTTTATTTGTGTATAATAGGCCTGAGCATACATTAAAAACATTGATGGCGCTTAAGGAAAATAAAGAAGCTGCTGCATCTACCCTTTATATTTTTGCAGATGGACCGAAAGAAAATGCAAGTGCACAAGAATTAAATAAAGTAGCAAAAGTTAGAAAAATAATTAAAGAAACCGAAAGCTGTGGCAAAGTGGTTATTAAAGAAAGGGATACAAACATAGGCCTGGCAACTTCTGTAATTAACGGTGTGACAGAAATAATAAATAAATATGGAAAAGCCATCGTACTTGAAGATGATATTGTGTGCTCACCATTTTTTTTGGAGTATATGAATTTTCATCTCGATACTTTTGAAGAAGATGAAAACATATTTGGGGTAAGTGGCTTTTCGTTTGCAAAAGAACTGCAAATAAATAAAGCATATTTGTTGCCCATTTTGTCATCTTGGGGATGGGCAACATGGAAAGATAGATGGGCTAAATTCGAAAATAATGCAAGTAAATTATTACCTCTAATAAAAAAGGAAAAGTTTGATTTTGGTGGTTATCCATATTATCAAATGCTGAATGATCAAATAAATGGAGTGGTGAACTCTTGGGCTATTCGTTTTTATGCAGTAATGTTTTTACAAAAAAAGTATTTCATTTATCCGCCTAACAATTTAATTTTAAATATTGGATTTGATAATTCGGGAGAACACTGTGATGATAATGCAATTTTTGATAATAAAAATGTACTTGAGACATCAATCGAGTATAAAATAAATATCGAAATAAATAAGAGTGTAATAGATAAAATCGAAGAAGAATTTAGGAGTACTTTGGGTACAAGGAAAATGTCCTTTATAAAAAGAATAATAAATTACACTAAGAATGTATTCAAGAATTAAATTAGCTATAAAAATACTTTTAGGTATTAAGGGAAAGGTCAAACCAAATAAAAACGAAAAGCATGTTGAGTTAGGGGCTAACTCAACTATTTTGAATGAACGTATAGATGTAAGAGAAGAAAATGAAGACAAAATGCTAAAAGCGGGTACGGATTCGCATATTGAAGGCTTTTTCTATTTTGAAAATAAGAAAGGTAAAGTTAGTATTGGCGATAGAACTTTTATAGGACCAAGTACTTTTATTGTAATTAATAATATTACTATAGGTTCTGATGTTTTAATTTCATGGGGTTGTCATATTATGGATAATGATGCACATTCGTTAGATTTTGAAAAAAGAAAAAACGATGTTAGTGATTGGAAGAAAGGTTATTCAGAGGGGGTTCCTAGTAAATATAAAAACTGGAGTATTGTAAATAGCGCACCAATAATTATTAGTGACAAAGTATGGATAGGTTTTAATTGTATTATCTTGAAAGGAATAACTATAGGCACTGGCGCTGTTGTAGCCGCTGGCTCAGTGGTTACAAAAGATGTACCTGATTATGCTGTAGTTGGCGGTAACCCTGCTCAAATTATAAAATATTTAAAAGCTGAATGAACTGGGAAGAAACAATAGTAGAGATTAGAAAAAATCCTGAATTTTCGAATTTGGTGAGGGATGCATATTTTGACGAAAATCTTGCTGCCAATGTAGAACGATATAGAACATCATCAGAGTTTATAGAAATCATAAATCTAATTAAGCAGTACAATCCTTCTACCAAAACCATCATTGATATAGGAAGTGGTAATGGCATAGCGGCAGTTTCGTTTGCCCTAGCAGGGTATGATGTACTTGCCATAGAGCCAGACCCTAGCAATACAATTGGGGCAGGCGCTATTAGAGAATTAAAAGCAACCTATAACTTACACAATTTAGAGGTGAAAGAAGTTTTTGCCGAAAATTTGGTTAAAGAGCATAAAGAATTTGATATTGTATTTGTGCGACAGGCATTACACCATGCATACAATTTAGATCAATTTGTAAAATCTGCAGCAGATTTATTAAAAAGGGGAGGTGTTTTTATGGGCATAAGGGAGCATGTTATTTTTAATGAAGCTGATAAACAAATTTTTTTACTGTCTCATCCACTTCATAAATTCTATGGAGGAGAAAATGCATTTACGTTATTGCAATATCAAACCGCTTTTGGCTTGGCAGGTTTATTGCCCGTCAAATCTTTTGCTCATTTTGAAAGTGTAATTAATTATGCTCCCTTTACAAAAGAGGCAGTTGAAGCATTAAAAAACAAGGAAATAAATTTTTATAAAAATCACCTTAAAACAAAGATTCCCTGGATGGGGGTTCATACTTTTGTTTGGCCTTTGTACAAATGGCTAAAAAAAATAGATGAAAGGAAAATGCCGGATGACAGGAAAATAGCCGGGCGCTTGCACAGTTTTATATATAAGAAGCAATGAAAATTTTAATTTTAGGAAGCAAAGGTTTTATAGGTGAAGCCTTGTTTGATTATTTCAAGCAAAAAGGAAAAACGGTATTCGGTGCAGATATCATTAGCATTACTCAACCTAATTATTTTTTTGTAAATGCCTCTTCACCCGACTACGATGATATTTTTCAACAGCAAACTTTCGATTATTGCATCAATGCGTCGGGCGCAGCCAATGTAAATTTTAGTGTTGCAAACCCCGCATGGGATTATGAGCTAAATACACACAATGTTTTTAGGTTGTTGGATGCTATTAGGAAGTTTAATCCGTTGTGTAAATTTGTGCAAATATCTAGCGCAGCAGTGTACGGAAATCCACAATCATTGCCGGTTAAAGAAAGTGCCGTAATTGCACCATTGTCTCCTTATGGGTTTCATAAGTGGCAAAGCGAATTGCTTTGTCAGGAGTTTAGCACAATTTATGGTATAAGCACTTCCATTGTTAGAATTTTTTCTGCTTATGGACCTGGTTTAAAAAAGCAGTTGTTTTGGGATTTGTATCAAAAAAGTTTACTTACAAATGATATAGAACTTTTCGGTACTGGAAATGAAAGCAGGGATTTTATTTACATACAGGACATAGTGCAAGCAATAGAAAAAATAATGGTTCAGGATTCTCCAGATTCTATGGTTACCAACATAGCTAGTGGAGTGGAAACAACCATTGCGCAAGCGGTGAAAATGTTTTTTGATATCATGCAATCTAATGTAAAAGTTCATTTTGCGGGGAACACTAGGGAGGGAGACCCTTTGAATTGGAAGGCAGATATCGCCCTTCTTAAAGAAACATCATTTATACCTGCATATAACTTTGCCGAAGGTTTAACCCAATATTGTACATGGCTACAAAACAAGCAATACCTTTAGTAGGTATCATTTTCGATTACAATAGCAATTGGATGGGTGGTACCTATTACATACTCAATTTATTGCATGCCATAGCAGGGCTTCCCAAAGAGGAGCAACCCACTGTTATTATTTATGGTGAAACGACAGAGGGGTTTGAGCTTGTAAAAAAAGAAGTAAAACTTGACAATGTTACGTATAAAAAAATTTCTACAATTTTTGAAAATAAGATGATTGTAGGTGTTAATTATTTATATCGGTCAGTTACTGGCGCTAATCTTTTTAAAAAGGGACCTCGAAGTAAAAATGAAGTTATTTTCCCAAATGCTCGAGGAGCATTTTTCGAACATGCAAAACATAAAATATTTTGGGTGCCAGATTTTCAAGAAAAATATTATCCTTCTTTTTTTAGCGAGGGAGATTTAACTTTTAGAGAAACGTTTAATAAAAACCTAGTAGCTAGCAATGCGCCAGTTGTTTTTAGCAGTATAGATGCTAAAAATGATTTTACTACACATTATCCTTTGGCCACCAACCCAATTTATACTTTACCGTTTGCTGTTACCATACCTGATTACGCAGCAATCAATTTTGAAGATATCAAAATGCAATACCAATTAGATATCCCTTTTTTTATAACGCCAAACCAGTTTTGGATTCATAAAAATCATTCGGTAGTTATAGATGCGGCAACCATTCTGAGAGACAAGGGTATAAAATGCAAAGTGTTATTTTCTGGTAAAAATTACGATCCTAGGTGTCCTGAATATACAGATCAATTAATAGAAAAAGTGCGTAAAAATAATCTTGAAAAGGAAGTACTCTTCTTAGGGTTTTTAGATCGTGCTGTTTTACTTAGCTTAATAAAAAATGCTACCGCAGTTATACAGCCATCCCTATTTGAAGGTTGGAGTACAGTTGTGGAAGATGCAAAAGCAATCGGAAAGCCTGTTATTGCTTCATCTTTAGCGGTACATAAAGAACAAATGGCAGATAAAGGTATTTATTTTGACCCTACAGATGCCGTCGCATTAGCAGATGCAATGCTTCGTCAGATAAATAGTGGTATTGAAAATATTGAATGGGATTATGCCGAAAGAAGAAACGAATTTGCACGAGGTTTTATGAGAATGATAAATCAAGTAGCAGAGTAATGCCATTTCCCAAAATTTCTATTGTAACGCCGTCTTTCAACCAAGGACAATATATTGAGGAAACAATTTTATCGGTACTCAATCAAAATTATCCAAACCTCGAATACATAATTATTGATGGTGGAAGTACAGACAATACTGTAGAAATAATAAAAAAATATGAAACTAAAATTAGCTATTGGATAAGCGAGCCTGACAAAGGGCAAACGGATGCGATTAATAAAGGATTTAAAAAATGCACTGGTGAAATTTTTAATTGGCTCAATAGCGATGATTTTTATGAACCAAATACACTAAATGAACTGGCAAAATTATTTACAAGCAGGCCAAACGTTCAAGTGGTGTGCGGTAAAGAGTGGGGTTTCAACGATACCGATCGTACAGATAGAATTTTGCACGCAGGATCAATCATAAAAGAAAATGTTTTTGAAACAATTAGGGTTGGCATCATTGATCAACCATGTACTTTTTTTAGGAAAGCTTGTATTGATTCAATTTTTCCTTTGGATACTTCGTTGCGATATATAATGGATAAGCAATTGTGGTGGGGGTATTTACTAAAATATGGGCAGCAAAACATAGTGGAGACGGATCGGATATTTACGAATTTTAGGCTACATCCACAATCTAAATCCATGGCGGATGGTGTTTTATTTGAGGCGGAATTTGATCGATTAAAACGTTCACTTTTTTTGCAATTGCAAGTGCCGGCCTCTTTAGATAATCAACTTGCAAACAATAATGGCATTTTTGATAAGCAATGGGAGATTGGTATAACCCCTGTAAAATTTATTCCAGCAGCATTTGCCACCTATTATGCAGAACGACATTATATCAATGACAATTTTACGGAAGTATCAAGTTTGATGCAGCTCGTAAAAATGTGGAAAGGCATAAAAATGAATAAAAAGGAATGGCGACTTTGGTTTATGAGCAATGCCATTTCTACAAGTTGGGCAATGAGGCTAAAACGTTTTAAACAATGGAAATAGGGAAGTGAGGATTGCATTTATAACATACGAATTTCCACCAGAAACCGGCAAAGGTGGAATTGGAACATATAGTAAACAAGTTGCTTCAATGTTGGCCAATGGCGGCTGGGATGTACATGTTTTTGCAGGCAGTCCCAATGAAAGCAGATTGCTTAATATTGATCGCTACACCTTGCATTATGTGCAATGCGCAGATGGATTTGATTTCAGGAAAAAAGTAGTTCCGATTTTTGGCAAGCAACACGAAGAAAAGCCATTTGATTTAATGGAAAGCCCCGAAATAAATAGCAATGCTTGGGAAATAAAAAGGGCTTTTCCTTTGATACCATTGGTGGTTCGTTTGCATGCACCTAATTGGCTTGTGGAAAAGCTGAAAAAGAAATATGTTCCCTTTTTTGCAAAGTTGCGTTTTGTATTGGGCGCTCTACGACGGGGTAAATGGGATGCCGGATATTGGAGAACCTACCATTTTAGAGAAGATACAGATTACCAGTTCACTGTTTTAGCCAATGAAATAGCGGCGCCATCAAAAATTATGAAAACATGGGCAATCGACTGTTGGAAAATAAATGCTGATAAAATTACTGTTTTATCCAACCCTTTTAATCCCCCTAAGGTATTCGTTTCTTTGCCAATAGAAAAAAATCTTGTACACAAAGAAATTTTATTTTTTGGAAGATTGAATGTGCTAAAAGGAATGGTGAATGGTACCATTGCTATGAAGAAGATTTTAAAAAACTTTCCAGAATATAGGTTTAAAGTAATTGGGGATGATGGTGTTGGTCCAAGTGGAAATACTGGAATGAAAAAATGGATGCACAATACCTTTTCTGAGCTTATAGAACGGGTGATTTTTGAAGAAGGATTACCATATGAGAAACTGGCTTTATCTATTTCTAATGCGAGTATAGTTTTATTGCCTAGTCTTTTTGAAAGTTTTTCTTATACTTGTGCAGAAGCCATGGCAGCAGGTAAAGCCGTTGTGGGAAGCCGGAATACAGGTATGGCAGATATGATTGATGATGGTAAAACTGGTCTATTGGTAAATCCATATAATGCAGATGCAATTTATGAAGCTTTAAAATTGTTGATAACGGACAATGATTATAGATACAAATTGGCTTTGGGCGCAAGGAAAGCGATTTGTACAAAATACAATACGGAATTATTATTGGAAGAGTACCAGACCTTTTATAAAAATGTTATGAAAAGGAATGAATAAAGCTAGGATATATCATTTTCATAATGGTGGCGGTGGGGGTGTCTTATCTGTTATAAAAAATTTAATTCGTTTTTCAAACAATCCATCAATTGAAAATCATGTAATACATGTCGTTAACAGGATGGAAATTCCAGAATATAAAATTGAAATGATAGAAGGAGCAGTATCACAACAGATTTATTATTACGAACCTAAAAATAATTTTTATTACACCTGTAAACAATTGGCCAAGTTATTGCCAAATGAAAAAGCTGTAATTGTAGCCCATGACTGGCTCGAACTAGGAATGACAAGTAATTTGGGGTTGCAGAATCCTGTTGTTCAATATTTACATGGTGATTATGATTACTATTACCAGCTTGCCATTAGAAATGCAACAAGCATCGATTTGTTTATTGCCGTTAGCGAAAATATACAGTTAACGCTTCAAAATAAAATTGCAGAAAGAGCGAATGATATCTTATACCTCCGTTTTCCGGTGCCTGATTCTTTACCCGCCAATAATAAATTAACAACTAAAAAAAATATAATATTTATTGGCAGGTTGACATTAGATAAAGGATATTATATATTACCCGAAATTGCGAGAAAAATAAACACTGTAAATTCTAAATTTAAGTGGCACATTGTAGGATCTGCCCCGAAAGATATAAAAAGTAAATATGTTTGGGATAAAGATATTGATGTACAATTTTATGGGAATATCGAAAATGATATAGTTCAAAAACTTTTAACTGAAATGGATTTTTATATTTTACCCTCTATTGCAGAAGGAATGCCTGTAAGTTTAATTGAGGCAATGAAGGCAGGGGTAGTGCCGCTGGTAAACAATTTAAAAGGGGGGATAGAAGAATTGGTAGAAAATGGAGTAACAGGATTTAAAATAGAAGATAACAATATTGATGATTATATAAGTAAATTAATTTGGTTATCGGAAAATGAAAAAGATTGTATTAGTATAAAAAATGCCGCAAAAGAAAAAGCGGATTTTCTTTTTAACGCAAAAAAAAATACATACCGATTTGAAGAAACGATTATGAAACTTAAAGTAAGTCCATTTAAAACGGCTTTGAAATTATATGGTAGTAGGCTTGATCAACCTTGGTTACCCAATAGATTAACCAAATTTTTACGAGAATTACTATGAATGAACAGCCACTAGTTAGTATTTTAATGACGGCATACAACCGTGAAAAATTCATTGCAGATGCAATTGAAAGTGTACTCAATTCTTCCTATACAAATTTTGAATTAATTATCGTTGATGACTATTCTACAGATAAGACTTTTGCCATTGCCAATTCATTTTTAAACAAAGACCAAAGAATAAAAATTATCAAAAATGAATTTAATCTTGGGCAATTTGCAAATAGAAATAAAGCTATTACATTTGCGAAAGGGGAGTATATAAAATTTTTAGATTCAGATGATAAAATAATGCCTAACGGATTGGAATTAATGGTAAAAAGTATGATTTCGTTTCCCGAAGCTGGAATAGGAGTACCAGCAAAAGAATCTTATAATAATATATTGCCGTACTCAGTTACGCCACACGAAAGTGTTTTGTCACATTATTCAACCGATAATCATTTATGTTACGGCCCAACAGGCTCTATATTTAAAAAAGAAGCATTATTAAAAGCTGGATTATTTGAAGTCGAAGTAGGGATATTGGCAGATACGTTATTGAATATTAAAGTAGCTTCTTTATTTGATACTGTTTTTTTTGACAAAAATCTTTTTTTCTGGCGCAGACATGATGAGCAGGTTACAGAAGCTCAGACTGATGATGTGAGAATGATAGGGGAGCGTTATGGAATTTTAAAAGCAGCCTTAGCTTACAATAAACTTCCACTAACTGAAAACGAAAAAAATAAAATTTCTTCAAATTTTGTAAAAATTAATACCAGGCATTTTATACATTATTTTTTTAAGGGAAATTTTAAAGCAGCAGTTAGAATTAAAAGAGCAACCGAATTATCTTTTTCTAAAGTTTTTTCGGCAGTTTTTATTAAATAATTATTTAAGTTTCCCATGAAAATAATACATGTTCTTAATTCATACTTGCCTGATCAAATTGCAGGTACAGAAATATATGTATGTGCGCTTGCTAGAGAATTGAAAAAAAAATCAATAGTATCAAAAATTATTATTCCAAATTATGGTGCAACAATAAATGAAACATATTTTTATGAGGACATAGAAATTATAAAATATGCTGAACCAACTATTGTTAATAGAGAAATTATCACGGGTAAAATTGCACCGTCAGGCTTACAAAATTTTCTAGCAATAATAAAAAGTGAATTACCGGATATAATACATTATCATGAATTGGCAGGGAGTATAGGTATTGGAAACTTTCATGTGGAAGCCACATACAAAGCCGGCTTTAAAAATGTAATTACATTTCACGTGGCAAAATACAGTTGTAAAACAGGCACTTTAATGTACATGGGTAAAACGAAATGTAATGGCATTATAGATACAATGCGATGTAGTAAATGCTGGTTGCATTACAAAGGAGAAAAAGGGATTAGGAAAAATATAATTACTGCAGGTTTTTCCCTGTTGAATTTTTTGCACATTGATACAAGATTTATCAAAAACGAATTTGGTACAGCCTTGGCTTTTCCCCAGATTATTAAGCAATTGAAAAATGATTTATTTGTACTTCAAAAAAATAGTTCAACATTTATTGTACTTACCCAGTGGTATAAGGATATTTTAATAAGGAATGGTATAAATGAAAAACAGGTAATATTGATTTCTCAGGGGCTTCCAACAAATAATATACGACCTGGTTATATAAAGAAATCAAGCAGCAAGTTAAGGCTCATTTTTATAGGAAGAATATCACATTTTAAAGGTGTAGACATTTTATTAGCTGCCTTAAAAAATTTAAATACAAATAGTGTAGAACTTGATATTTATGGTTCTGCAGATGATGAATCTTTTCTGAAAATATGCCATGAACTTGCAAGAAATAGGAATAATATAGCATGGAAAGGAAGTTTACATCCTGAACTTGTGATAGAAACCATTCAGCATTATGATATTATTTGTATTCCATCTGCTGTCAGTGAAATGGGCCCTTTTGTTTTAAAGGAAGCATTTGCTGCAGGGGTTCCTGCAATAGCATCCAACGTTTATGGCAATGCAGAACAAATAACAAATGGGAAAAATGGTTGGCTTTTTAATTTTAATGATAGCAACGATTTAAAAAATAAATTGCAACAATTAATTAATGAACCAATGTTAATTGAAAAAGCAAAACTGCATATTACACCTGTAAAATCTTTTGAAACAGTGGCTGAGGAGCATGAAAAATTGTATAAAGAAATTCTAGTTGGAGTATGAAAATGATAAATTATTAAAAATATTAAGACTAGCTTTTCTTTTCAATATGGCAGGCAATGCCTGCCATATTGAATAAAATGAAATCTTTTATAAATAGTAAATGATGACTTGCAAATGAAAATATTAATCGTAATGGATCCTGGTATTCTCATTCCCGTAACCGGTTATGGCGGGCATGAGCGTTTGGTAGAAATGTTTGCAAAAGAATATAATAGACTTGGGCATGAGGTACATTTATTAATAACCGAGGGCTCTTCAGTTTCAGGTTGTACTGTACATGGCTTGGGTAAGGCAGGATTTCCGCCAGCAAAAAAAGATGCCAATAATGCAATATTTACAGCATGGAAGTTTCTTTGGAAACACCGCAATGATTTTGAACTGATACATAATTTTGGCAGGCTCATTTATTTACTTCCGGTGTGGAATAGTAAGGTGAAAAAGATTATGACATACGGCAGGGAAATAACAGGAAGTAATATTAATAAATTGCTTAGGCTTCCGCACAAGAATATTGTTTTTACTGGTTGTAGCAAAGATTTAATAAGCAGGAGTGGTGCCACTGGAATCTGGCATACAGTATACAATTCAATTGATTTTAGTGCATACAATATTACTGAAAGTGTATCTAACTATGCGCCATTAATTTTTCTTGGACGAATAGAGAAAATAAAAGGTTGCCACACAGCTATTGCTATTGCAAAAGAAACAGGCAATCATTTAATAATAGCAGGAAACATTTCTCCGTTAGAGATAGAAAAAAAATATTTTGAAGAAGAAATACAACCACATATAGATGGCATACAAATAAAATATGTAGGGCAGGTAAATGATGCACAAAAAAATGAGTGGCTTGGTAGGAGTAAAGCTTTGCTGATGCCCATCGAATGGAACGAACCCTTTGGTATTGTAATGATAGAAGCTATGGCATGTGGCACACCAGTTATAGCATTTAAAAAAGGTTCCGTGGATGAAGTAATTGAAGAAGGCATAACAGGATTAAAGGTTTCAAATAAAGATGAAATGATAGAAGCTATCAATAGTCTGGATAAAATTGAAAGGAAATTGTGTAGCGTAAAAGCCAGTAGCAGATTTGATGTAAAGCATGTCGCTCAAGTATATTTACACTTAATTTAAATTTAGGATGATAAAATTTATAAAAAAACTTTTCCCTTATTCTTTTAAACGTTCTGTAAAAGATCATTTAGGTGTACCGTCTCTTCATTGGAGCTTGCAAAACTTGAAAAAGAAAGGCTTTAACCCAAAAAATGTAATTGACATTGGCGCATATGAAGGACATTGGACAATTGATTTCTTGGAAGTTTTTCCTGATGCAAACATATTAATGGTAGAGGCACAATTAACGAAAGAGCACAAATTGAAGGAAGTAACAAATCGATATGCAGGAGTTAATGTTGCTATCGAAGTGCTTTCCTCTTTGAATAATGTACTGGTGGAATTTTTTGAAAATGAAACGGCAAGTCATATAAATACAGTTTCTAGTGAAAATGAAATGGTAAACAGCGTCAATCAAAGAAAGGCAAAATCTTTGGATACATTGTTACTTGAGAGAAATTTACCTATGCCTGATTTTTTGAAGTTAGATGTGCAGGGTCATGAGATTGAAGTTTTGAAAGGAGGAGGCAAGGCATTGTTCAATGCAACATTTTGTTTGCTTGAAGTAACACTTATTGACCTAGGCGATAACGCTCCTTTATTTTTTGAAGTAAACAAATTTATGGATGAAAAAGGTTTTCAGGTGTATGATATTTGCCAGTTTATGAGAAGACCTTTTGATAAGGCATTATACCAGTTAGATGTACTTTTTATTAAAAAGGATTCTTCATTTGTAAATGATAAAAATTGGTAATGCAGCATAATGAAAATCATAAAGCTTTGTTCATCTGCAATGAAAAATTCTTAGACCCTACTTTTCCAGAAGGCGGAGTCAAATTTTGCACAGATGAATATTTGGCACTTTTAAAAGTGAAGTTCGAAATTGTTTATTTTCCTGTAAAATATTCAAACAGTTTTGCGTATAAATTTTCGAAAAAAATAGGCATTAGTGCATACAATGATTATAATACGCATTCCTATAAAGGCACCTTGAAAAAAATATTGAAAGACCACAGTATTGAATATGTTTTTTTAAACCTGACCAATACAGTTGTATTTGCAAAGCATATAAAAGAAATAGATGAGAAAATAAAAGTTATTTTATGTTCTCATGGTAATGAAAGCGGAGATTATTTACACGATATAGTAAAGTTTAAGAAATTTACTGGTATTAAAAGTTTGTTGTCTGCACATGCAATTGGTAACATGCTTATAAAAGAATCTACTTTCAGAAATTATGTTGATTTAGTATTAACTGTTTCTGAAATAGAAATTGGTATTGAAAAATGGCTTGGAGCTGCAAAAGTTTATATGGTACCTCGTCACATAGATAATATCGAATGGCCCTATAAACCAATTTTGGGTAGGGTGGGCTTTTTTGCTGATCTTAGTCATGAACCCAATTATTATGGAATAAATGAAGTGTGTAAATCAATTTGCAATCACAACATCTCAAATATAATTATCCATTTGGCTGGTGGCGGTTCACAGAGAGGCCAAGCTTTAGAAAATAAATATCCTTTTGTAAAATATTTAGGTTATCTCAGCAATGAAAAACTGCAAGAAGAAATAACAACTTGGACTTTTGCACTCAATCCAGTCTTTTATTATTCTCGAGGTGTAAGCACTAAATTGGGAAAATCCTTAAGCCACGGTATACCTGTAATAACTTCCGATAAAGGATTAAGGGGATACCAGTGGAAAGAAGGAGAAATACCAACTTGTTATGATGCAGATGGAATGGCAATGATGATACAAACTTTAGCTAATGATCTGATGGCATGTGAAAAAAATCGTCTTGAAATGTTGAAAATTCAACTTTCAGCTCCATCTTATAATGAAATGATGACGGAAATACTATCCCTCCTATGATACCCAAAAACAAAAAGATACTTATCCTATACCCGCATTTTCCACCTTCCAATCTAGCTGGTGTACACAGAGCAAGATTATTTGCACAACACTTACCCTCATTTGGATGGGAACCAGTTGTATTAACCGTGCACGAAGATTTTTATGAAGAAAAGCTTGACCATAATTTGGTAAAATTATTACCGCAGCAACTAAGAATAGAAAAGGTAACAGCAAAGCCAATTGGTAGTAATAGATTTATTGGAGATATAGGTTTGAGGGGTTTTTCTCATTTGTATAAAAAAGCAAAGCAATTAATTAAACAAGAGCATTTTGATTTTTTGTACATCCCCATTCCTTCATTTTATTGTGCATTGCTTGGGCGAAGGCTTCATGCAAGTACTGGTATCAAATATGGCATAGATTATATCGATCCATGGGTTCACACTTTCCCTGGTAGCGAAAAAATATTTAGCAGGCATTGGTTTAGTACAAAATTGGCAAAAATTTTAGAACCCATTGCTATAAAAAAAGTATCTCTTATTACAGGTGTTGCAGAAGGATATTATCAACCTGTATTAGAAAGAAACCCGCATTTAAAAACCATTGTAACTGGCGCTATGCCTTACGGTGGTGAAGCAAAAGACCATGAAATTGTGGGTTCTTTGCATATTGATCCTTATCTATTTAAAAAGAACGAAAATAAATTGCAATTTGTATATGCCGGTGCTATGCTCCCAAAAGCTTACGAGCCCTTAGAGAGAATCTTTGCTGCTATTGTAGATAATAAATCTGCATTTGAAACAGTTGAATTTCACTTTATAGGTACAGGCAATAAGCCAGATGATGCAAATGGTTATAATATAAAACCACTTGCAGAAAAATATGGCTTATGGAATACCATTGTTTTTGAATACCCTGCACGAATTCCTTATTTGGATGTGTTGGTGCACCTAAACATATGCGATGCAGTCTTTATACTTGGTAGTACCGAGCCCCATTATACACCTTCAAAAGTATACCAAGCCATACTTTCAGATAAGCCTATATTGGCTGTGTTGCATAAAGATAGTAGTGCCGTAAATGTTATTGTTTCGTCAGGTGCAGGTTGTGTGTTGGCATTTGATGGTGAAAATGAATTGGAAAAAATTGAGAATGAGTTTATAAATATTTTCAAACAATTTTTAATACTAAAATCAACTTTTACGAAGGATAATATTGATTATACACTTTTTGAAAATTATTCTGCTTATGCAGTAACGGAGAAATTAGCTCAGTTACTAAATAGAGCAATTAAATGATGAATCCGTTAAAAAAAATAACATTGGTTTTAAATGCCATCAGCAAACACCCGCTTGCTGGAAAACATAGGTTAAAAGCCTACTGGAGATTTTTTCATTGGCAAATGTTGCAATTGATATATCCAAAACAAAGGAAAGTTCCATTTGTAGGCGATACTTTTCTACTTGTGAACAAAGGGATGACAGGAGCAACTGGAAATATTTATTGTGGATTGCACGAGTTTGAGGATATGTCTTTTCTGCTTCACTTTTTAAGGGAAGAAGATACTTTTATAGATGTAGGTGCAAATATTGGAAGTTATACCATACTGGCATCTGGGGTAAGTAAGGCTACAACAGTAAGTATAGAACCAGTGCCAACAACTTTTCATTATCTTAAAGAAAATGTAGCTGTCAATAGAATTGAAGATAGAACGCAATTGTGGAATGCAGCAGCAGGGGCTACTGTAAGCACACTAAAATTTACATCAACTTTTGATACAGTAAATCATGCACTTTCCAAGGAGGAAGAAAAAAATACGGCATATATTGAAGTAAAATCTTTTCCATTGTCCGATATGGTGAATGATGACAACAGTGTTAAATTGATAAAAATAGATGCCGAAGGTTTTGAGACAGAGGTTTTAAAAGGAATGAACCTTTTGTTAACGCAGCAAAGTTTAAAAGCAATAATAATAGAATTGAATGGATCTGGTGGTCGCTATGGTTACGATGAAAATGATATTCACGAAAAATTGAAAGCAAATAATTTTACGCCTTATAGTTACGAACCGTTTACCCGTAAACTAACAGAACTGTATCAATTTTCTAATAAGAATACCATTTATATAAGCGATATTACTTTTGTACAAGAAAGAATTTCTACTGCAAAAGAAATCGCTGTTTTTTCAGAAAAATTTTAATGCAAAAACTAGCCATCATATCTACTCATCCCATTCAATACAATGCGCCATTGTTTAGAATGTTGGCCAAACGCAACAATATTGAACCAAAAGTTTTTTATACCTGGAGTCAATCTGAAGCTGGAATAAAATTTGATCCTGGGTTTGGACAAGAGGTAGAGTGGGATCTACCATTGCTGGAAGGCTATGATTATTGTTTCTCTAAAAACATTGCTGCATCTCCGGGTTCTCATCACTACAAAGGGATAGATAACCCCCATTTGATAAATGAAATTAATGCATGGAGCCCCAATGCCATACTGATTTATGGTTGGAGTTTTAAAAGCCATTTTAAACTGATGCGATATTACAAAGGAAAAATCCCTGTATTGTTTAGGGGCGATTCTACTTTGTTGGATGAGAAGCCTGGCATAAAAAAAATAATAAGAAGGGTTCTTTTAAATTTTGTGTACCATTACATTGATATTGGCTTATATGCAGGTGTAGCAAATAAAGCCTATTTTAAAGCTCATGGGATAAATGAAGAAGCACTTCTATTTATGCCGCACGCAATAGATAATAAACGCTTTGCTGGATACCTTCATGAGAAACACCAATCAATATCTTTAAGGAACCAGTTGGGTATTCCTGATAGTGCATTGGTATTTTTATTTGCTGGGAAATTGGAATTAAAAAAGCAACCAGATTTTTTGGCAGAAGCTTTTCTAGCATTAAAGAATCCAAACATTTTTTTGATAATTGCTGGGAGTGGGGCTTTGGACAATTCTTTACAAACTAAATATGGAGTACAAAAAAGCATCAAGTTTGTGGGTTTTCAAAATCAACAGCAAATGCCGCTTCTTTATTCTAGTTGTGATGTTTTTGTGTTGCCGTCGCAAGGGCCAGGGGAAACTTGGGGACTATGTATAAACGAAGCGATGGCTGCCGGTAAGGCCATTATAGCAAGCAATGCTTGTGGAGCTACTTATGATTTGGTAGAAAATAATATGAATGGTTTTATATTTAAAAAAGATGATAAAGACTCTTTACAAAAATGTTTACAATATTTTATTGACAACAAAAATGCGGCAATAACGATGGGAGAAACCTCCTTACTTAAAATACAATCTTATAGTTACGAAAATGATTGTATAGCTTTGGAAAATATTTTGATAAAAATGGAAAATGTAAAACCGGATTGAGAAGCAAAGCATATTTAGATGAGGGCACTAAGGGTATTTTAATCATGCTTTTAATTAGCCAATTGTTTTTTAGCAATGGACTAATTCTTTTTACCGGAATGATTATTTTTTATATTATTTTTTATAATCTGCAGCAACCGCTTAAGCCCTCTGTTTTTTCCATCATCTTAATCTACCATTTTATTCAAATTTCTGCAGGGGTATGGCAAAGCAATAATCTTGGCAAGGATATTAACTACAGATCCGATAATATGGAATACGCTATATTGGCTTCTTATGTTGGATTGCTTTTTTTATTTCTTCCCATTGTTTATTACCAAAATAAAATACCTGCCCTAACGATGATGCAGTTGAAAAAGCATGCAAATAGGCTTTCTATTGATAAAACATATAGGGCTTATGTAATTGGGTTTTTTGCAATGAACGCTTTAACAGGTATTGCATTTTTAATTCCCGGGCTCACTCAAATTATTTTTAGTTTGGGAAATATTAAATGGTTCTTATTTCTTTTATTTGGCTTTCAAAGTATCCTCAAGAATAGAAAACGAAAACAGTTTTATATTTTTTGTGCATTGGAATTTGTATTGGGCTTCTATAGCTATTTTTCTGAATTTAAAACAATTATTTTTTTTATAGCATCCCTTTCTTTGAGCTTTATTTTGGTGGTTAAATTTAATAAATTGATGATTGTAATGGTAGCCTTGGTTTTTGTTTTTTTTGGAGGTGTTTTTTGGACAGGTATAAAAGGGGAGTACCGTACATTTTTGAATAAAGGAAGTTCTACCCAATCGGTGCAGGTAGAAAAAAGTGATGCGTTAAATAAATTGCTCGAATTATCAGAAAAGCAATCGGATAATACTTTTACCAATTCTTTAGAAAGTTTTCTGGATAGGCTTCAATATACATATCACCTAGCCAAAACCATGGACAGGGTTCCTAGTGTGATACCTTATCAAAATGGAAACAACTGGGGATCTACGCTTACATTTGTTCTTACACCAAGGGTACTTAATCCCGATAAAGGAACGTATGATGCTTCAAAAAGAGCAACTAAATATACGGGTATTCGCTATTTAGGTGTAAGAAGAGGCGTATCCATTAGCCTTGGTTATTTTGCAGATGGTTATATAGATTTTGGTTATTTAGGTATGTTTGTGCCATTGCTAATACTTGGTTTTATTTATGGCAGAAGTTATTTCTACTTCGTAAAAAATGCTTCCAATAATTATGTTTTTAATTTTGCTGTAGTGGGAGCTATTTATTTAGAGCTATTTGCCTTTGAGTCTGATAGTATATTTTTGTTTGGAAGACTTTACGTAAATCTGCTGGTTTTCTTCCTTCTAAAAATATTTTTCTTCCCTAAACTATTGGCTTATTTACGCATGCCAATAAAACCAATGGACCAATGATTGTATTCATTTCTATACCCTGGTTTTTGCCCGCCTTTAAAGCAGGAGGTCCTATACAGTCCATTGCCAATTTAGTAAATACTTTTACACACGATATAGAGTATAGGATTTTTAGTAGTAATAAAGATCTAAACAATGAAGCGCTTATTAATATTGTAACTGACCAATGGATACCATTTAATACCCATACAAAAGTTTGGTATGCATCCGGAAAAAATACAAGAAAAATAATTGTAGAACAAGCAAAGCAAATAAAACCCGATGCTATCTTTATCATTGGTTTGTTTTCTTGGCATTTTAATATTGTACCACTCTTGTTTTGTAAAGCAAGCAAAAAGATATTGTCTGTACGTGGGATGCTTCATCCAGGCGCTCTCACACAAAAAAAATGGAAAAAGCGCCTATTTTTACAAGTACTAAAATTGTTTAAAATAAAAAGAAACATTGTTTTTCATGCAACAGATAAGGCAGAAGAAGATTTTATAAAGGCAGCATTTGGCAATAATGCAATAGTAGCAGTAGCAGCTAATTTTCCGCATATTTTAAAGCAGGAACAACCACTCTTTAAGAAAAAAAATTATTTAATACTTACTACCATTGCCTTAATAAGCCCAATGAAAAATCATTTGCTTATTTTAAAAGCTTTAGCCAATTGTTCTGACAGCATTACCTATAATATTTATGGGCCAATAAAAGAGGAAGCCTATTGGCAATTATGCCTGCAACAAATAAATAAGTTGCCCAAGCATATTGTTGTAAAATACCATGCAGCGCTGGCGCCAACAGAGATAGAAAATACGCTTGCACAACAGCATGTTTTTATTATGCCCAGTAAAAGTGAAAATTTTGGACATTCCATTTATGAAGCACTTTCTGCGGGAAAACCAGTAATTACAAGCCTTTATACCCCATGGAACCATCTGATAGAATTAAATGCAGGCATTAATGTAGAAACTGATGTAGATGAAATTTGTAATGCAATCAATTTTTTTGCAAACTTGGATAATGAATCATATTTACAGTTTGTTTATGGCGCAGGAACATATGCCGAAACTGCTTTTAATAAAAAAGAAAATACAAATGCATATAATAAATTGTTTTTCGATAAATTGTTACAATGAATTTTAATAATAAAAAATTTATACGATTTCTAATCATCTTTTTTGTAGTATTTGTTGTTTGTTATTACGGGTTACAATTTATTACAGGATTGGCTGTAGATGGAGGCCTGTATAGTCCATTTATAGAAAAGCATTTAAACGTAAGCGCATGGATACGAACCGCAATTATAAATTCATGTAAATATTTTTTGTCTATTTTCGGTATTGAAACCATACGCACAAATGAATATGTATTAAAGATGGTAGGTGGTAGGGGAGTGAGAATTGTATATGGTTGCCTCGGCTTTGGTGTAATGAGTTTTTGGATGGCTTATGTAATTGCCACCGTGGCCAAATCACAAAAAAAAGTGGCTTGGTTGCTTGTAGGTTTACTATTGCTTTGGATTATAAATGTTGTTCGTATAAGTTTGGTATTGGTAGCCACAAACAAAGGATGGAATTTCCCTTTTGGTTGGGATCATCATTTATGGTTCAATATCATTGCCTACGCTGCTATTTTTACGATGATGTATTTTTTTGAAAAAAATATTAAAACCCATAAGTCTATTGAAAGTTGATTTGGCTACATACAATAATAGTTGGTACAAACCAGGCAATACCATTAAGTGTTTTATTTGGCATTATACCAACCTGATTTTTTTTAAGACAGGTATATTTCCTTTTTATGGTTTAAAAAGGTTTTTGCTAAAATTGTTTGGGGCAAAAGTGGGTAAAAATGTATTGATAAAACCACATGTAAATATTAAATATCCATGGCTGTTACAATTGGGCAATAATATTTGGATAGGGGAAGAAGTGTGGATAGACAATCTGGCTGAAATAAAAATTGCTGACAATGTTTGTTTGTCGCAAGGAGCCCTCTTGCTTTGTGGTAATCACGATTACACAAAAACAACCTTTGATCTTATGGTAAAGCCCATTATATTAGAAGAGGGCGTTTGGATTGGTGCAAAGTCAATCGTTTGTGGTGGGGTTGTTTGCGGCAATCATTCTATTTTATCAGTAGCTTCTGTTCTTACCTCTCCAACCGAACCATATGGCATTTACAAAGGCAACCCTGCGCAAAAAATAATGCAAAGGGTGCTGCAACAATAATCCGTAAAAATTAATGTAATTCTATGGTTTCATAAAGTTATTAACAATGTTGGGATAAAATTATATCCAAAAAATTAAACTTTTAATGTTATTTAGTGTCTTGTAATAGAATTATTTAACTGTTAAACTTTTAGAAAAAAGCAAGGTTAAAAAAAATAATTTGAGTCGAACATAATAAAACTGTAAATATTATGTTATAGTTAAGGAATAAGTATTGATAGCATTTTTTTTTATAGTACTTATCTTCGCAATCCAATTATTTGAAGAAAACCAACATTCTTTATGAAAATTTCTTTAATTACTGTAACCTACAACTCCGAAAAATATCTTTCCCATTGTATAGATTCTGTTCAAAAACAGACATATAAAAATATAGAGCATATTATAATAGATGGAAAATCAACAGATAGCACTGTTGATATCATTAAAAAATATGAATCTAAGATTGCCACATGGATTTCTGAGCCCGATAGGGGAATGTATGATGCAATTAATAAAGGAATAAAATTAGCTACAGGCGATGTTATTGGCATATTGAATAGTGATGATATGTTGGCTTCCGAAAACGTTATTGAATCAATTGTACAAGCATTTGAAGAAGAACAAGTAGATTCTGTTTTTGGAGACCTTCAATATGTAGATAAAGAAATGTCTGGAAGGGTTTTTAGGGTTTGGAAAGGTAAAAAATATTCTCGCAACCTTTTTAAAATGGGTTGGATGCCAGGTCACCCTACTTTTTATATTAAAAAATCATTAATAGAACAATTTGGCGGATACGAAAATCATTATTACACTGCTGCCGATTATGAGTTTATGGCTCGCTATTTATTTAAGCACAAAATATCTTCTCATTATTTGCCTAAGCTTATTGTAAATATGAGAACCGGTGGTGCAAGCAATAAGAATATCAATCAAAGATTTAGAGCCAATAGGCGAGATTACCTTGCCATGAAAGTAAACAGTATCCCAATGCCTTTTATGGTTTCCATATTAAAGCCTCTTATAAAAATGCACCAATTTAATATTGGTACAAACATTGGTATATTTTAATGTTTTCTATCTTTAAGAAAAAAAAACAATTCTATACATCGGGTTATTTCCCAATAACGACCGATATACATTCACATATTTTGCCAGGTATTGATGATGGGTCTCCTGATATTGAAACTTCCTTAACACTCATTAATGGTCTTATAGCGCTTGGTATAAAAAGCTCCATAGCAACACCGCATATCATTGGAGATATGTATAGAAACGATGCTCAAACAATAGAACTAGCCCTTCATAAAGTACAACAAGCGCTTGCCGAAAAACAAATAGATTTTAAAGTGCATGCCGCAGCAGAATATATGCTGGACGATTATTTTTTAGCGTTGCTTAATAATCAAACGCCCTTACTTACCCTAAAAGATAATATAATACTTACAGAATTCTCCTATGTAGAGAAACCTTACAATATCGAACAAATGTTGTTCTCCATTATTACAGAAGGCTACTTGCCTATTTTAGCTCATCCAGAAAGGTATGCCTATTTTCACAACGATTTCACACAATACCATCGTTTAAAGGAGATTGGTTTTATGCTTCAAGTAAACCTATTATCGCTTACAGGTTACTATGGCAAGCCCGTTGCCAAAGCTGCAGCATACATCATAAAAAAAGACTTGGCTTCTTTTACAGCTACCGATCTTCACCACCAACGCCACATGCAGGCATTACAAGACCCCACAAACAAAGCAATTTTTGAAGAAATTTTTCAAGGAAAGACTATGAACGAAGCAATGATTTTTTAGATTGGAATTAATCTAATGCCTAATCCAAATAAAGAAATAATCCGACTACATTTTATATTTTCAGCGTTGGGACACCCAGTAAAATTATAGGCTCTAAGACTTGATGGAGTAGATTTTTGGATCACAGATTTTTCAGATTTCCTCAGATTTTTTCTGCCTAATCTGTAAAATCTGGGAGCATTTTCTGATTTCACGGCCAGAACACCCTAGATTTCTTGCTCAATTATTACTCGAATCTATTGTTTGTTCTACTTTGTATTTACCTATATTTTTAGAAATAATTTCTACAAATACACTTCAAGATTTTTTTGATCTTATTTACACACATTTGGAACATGAACATTTTCCCCAATAATAAAACTTTTCGGCTATGTTAAATAATTATTAACAAATTGATTTTCGTAACAGATTAAAATATTACATTGCAGTCATAAATACGAAAGGCCCCCACTGTAGAAACAGGGCGGCTCTAACGATTGCTTGCTATACGAAAATCTTTATATTTTTTTACTAGTAGTAAAGAGATTTATTTTATCACTGCACTTTTGCAGTTTCCAACGATTGTTTGCTCCTTTTACGATTGCTTGATTTTTTAGAACCAATCTTCTTTCACAAAAGTAAGGTTGGTTCCATTATTGATTAAACAAACTTAATACTGTTTTTATTATGCTGAACCGTATTTTTGCATCCTAAAATCCTTTGCAGTATTGGGTTTTAATAAAAAATAGTTATGATGCCCAACAGGTTTACCGATACATTATTCCAACTCATTCGTTCATTAGAAAAGTCAGAAAAACGACATTTTAAGCTATTTATTAAAAGAAGCTCGGGGAATGAAGATTTAAAAATTATAGAACTATTTGATGCATTAGATAAACTACAGTACTACGATGAAACGATATTACTAAAAAAATTGAGTTCCATTAAAAAGCCGCAACTCTCTAATGTAAAAGTTCATTTATACAAGCAATTATTGGCCAGTCTAAGGCTATTGAAAAGTACCGATAGTATAGATTTACAATTGAACGAGCAATTTGATTATGCCCATATCTTATATAAAAAAGGGTTGTTTTCGCAGAGCCTTAAGTTGTTGGATAAAGCAAAGGAAACGGCAAAGGCAAACCAGAAAGTAAATTTCTTAATACAGGTTATTGCATTGGAAAAACGTATCGAAACCTTGCATATAACCCGTACCATGCAAACCAGGGCTGAGCAATTATCTACAGAAATAAATGAGGTAAATAATCGTATAGATACACTGGCAAGGCTGAGTAACCTTGCCATGTTGTTGTATAGTTGGTTTATACAAAATGGCCATGCACGAAACGAGCAGGATGAAAAACGATTAAAGGAATACCTTGAAATACATTTGCCAGAAAATGCTTGGAAGCAAACTGGATTCTATGAAAAATTATACCTCTACCAAAGTTATAGCTGGTATAGTTTTATAAAGCAAGATTTTTTAATGAACTACCGTTATTCGCAAAAATGGGTAGACATTTTTGATGCAGAGCCGCTTATGATACGGGTAGAAACAGGGCATTACATAAAAGGGTTGCACTCTTTATTAAATGCACATTTTGTGTTGCGCAACTACAACAAGTTTAATGAAACCCTCAAAAAATTTGAAAAATTTGCAGAAACAGACAGAGTAAGATTACACGACAACTTTCGCATACAGGCATTCATATACATATATAGCGCAAAAATAAACCAACACAGTATGTTGGGTACTTTTTCTGAAGGTATTTTATTAGTGCCACATCTTTTAGAAAAATTAACAGAATACGAATTGTTTATAGACGAGCATCGCATAATGGTGTTCAATTATAAAATAGCCTCTATGTATTTTGGCAATGGCGATTATGATACATGTATAGACTATCTTCAAAAAATAATAAATGAGAACACAGAAGTAAGAAGCGACCTACAAAGCTACTCACGCCTCATGCACCTTATGGCGCATTACGAACTCGGTAACAATGAGCTTATGGAGTACCTTACCAAATCTGTTTATCGATTTATGGCCAAAAAAGAAAATCTTACCATTATAGAAAAAGAAATGTTCAAATTTGTACGCAAAGCATTTCGTTTATCCCATACTGAAATAAGAAATGAGCTAGAAGAATTTTTAGAGAAAATTAAAGGGCTTGAAAAAAACCGATTCGAAACCAGGGCATTTGCCTATATGGATGTAATAAGTTGGGTAGAAAGTAAAGTGTACAGAAAAACAATGGGAGAGATTTTGCAGGAGAAGTATGAGGATAGGAGTAGGAGGATAAGAAGGTAGCAGACGGATGAAAAAAATAAATAAATGCTGTTATTAAAAAGGATTACACCACATTAAATTGTTGTAATCCTTTTTTAGTGGGTTTAGTTTAAAAAAAATAGAACGACATTATTTTTGATGCATTATTTAAAAAGCGTGAGAACATCAAATTTTAAATCTACAAATCCTTCAAATCGCCCGGTAACAGTATTCCATTTTACTTGAAACGGCAGGTATAAATTTTGCGCTATTCTAAAACTTAGAGAAAGATTAAATTTGAAAGATTTTGCTACTTCATTTGAATACAATCCTTTACTGATATTTTCAAATTCACCGCCACCAAATGCTTCAATTAATGAGGAGCCATCTAATTTTGATTTGGCTAAAATTTTATTAATGCCAATTTTGGCATTAAATACCTTTCTGTTTAAAATACTTTTTACATTTAGCGTATCTTGTGTGGCATTGTAAAAAGCCCCTGCATAAAAGTCATAATTTCGCACACTATCTTTTTTTGATCCGAAGCCAGCCAAAAATTCAACTTTGTTATTTAGTTTAGTCCATTTTTTATTACCATAATTGCCTTCATAGCCATAGGTAAGTAGCGGCGCTCCAGATATTTTCTTTTTAATATCGTCATACTCTTTCGTAAGTTTTTCCCATTTGGTTTTGGCTTCATCAATCTCTTCATCAGTAATCAATCCTTTTAGTTTTGTAAAATCAAGGGTTTCACCAAAATCATCTATTTGTTCATCCGCTTTTTTACTGTCTGCACTATCCTGAGCACTTTTGTTTGTTTTGTTTGCTAAAGCATCTGCTACTGCGGCAGCTTTTCTTACGTTCACTAGCAAATCTTCAATAGCCTCTTTGGTAATTTTTTTATTAAATGTTTTCCAGTTGGTTACTCTTTTATTTATAATGGCAATGGTAGCAGAAGAATTAAAGGCATTGATTTTATTGCCTTCGCCCAAAACTGCCCCCAATCCTATTTGGGTATTTCTTGCCCATCGCAATTTTTTAAAGTAAGTATCTTCTCTTTTTGTAGAATCAAAAATTCTGATAATACCATAAATTGTAGATTTTACTTGAATCTCTCCATCTCCTTGCGATAATATTCCATTTTTTATCAAAGCTTGGTAATAACCATTTCCACCATTAAATAAATCGGTTACAATAGATTTAAAATTTTTATTTGGATTTGCCACATTATCGGCAGCTATTGCTTTTGCTGCTGCTTTTTTTGCTTCAAATGCTTTATCAAAATCTTGCGCTTTTATGTGTAAAACGAACAATATAAATAGGGGCAATAGGCTTATTTTTTTCATCTGTCTATTTTTTAGTTCCAATAACTTAGTGTTTAGATTACTACCAACATTTTAGTAGATGACAAGTTAAACAACAGTAATCCTTAATGGTTTAATAAAATTTTGATCTGTAATGGTAATAGAATTTAAGGTAGTAGTACCTTGTTTAAATTCTACAAAAACAGAAGGGCCTTCAGTTGCTGCAGGATCTTGGAATCCGGCAATTAAAGCAGTGTACCGCTTTGGTTCTAGTTTGATGTTTTGCGTACCACTGCTCTTAAAATTTAATGTTTGGTCTCCAGCTGTTATCACAATCTGGCATCCCTCACCATCTCGTAGTGTAAGCTTTACAGATATTTTTTTCATGGTGATTGTTTTTTTAAATTATAAGGTAATTTTTCTCATTTGAAAATTTCATATATGAATGTAATGTATATGTTTTATATGATCCAAATTTTTTCTGCACTTATAAATGTGAAATTGGATAATGCTGTTTAAAAAAGAGTGTGTTAGTTTTTTTTGAATACATTCTTTTTCCTGCTACTTTGGTTCATTACTCCACTTTCACAAAACCTTTTTCATGAAGTTGGGTAGAAAGCAAAGTAGCAGGAAAACGATGGGTGAGATATTTTGGGAGAAATAGGTGGGAAGGGATAGGGAGGGATAAGTTTTCTTAAAAGAATTCAATTATTCGAAAAATATAGCTGATACTTATAGTTGATATCAGCTATATTATCATCACATTATTTATTCTTACCTGGTCTCACAATAAAAGTTATTGTTGCTGGAAAATTATCTTTAACAAAACTGTTGCCATGGAAAAGATCAACTCTTATTCTATAACCATCTAAAAAATCAAACCCCAAGGAACTTTCAAAGATTCCAAAAGATGTTGGATCATCTTTGTTTGCATCTGTAATTAATTTCTTAAACTTATTATTACCATTAAAATACCCTGCTTTAAGCTGAGCATAAAAGGTCAAGCGCTCATTAAACCCCTTTGCATAAATGGCCCCCTCTAATCCAAAATCATAATTGAAAATAAAATCTGTACTGGCTTTGTTTAATACAGGTAAGGAAAATCCAGTATTTCCATAAAAGTAAAATTTGGATTGTATTAGGGCGTCTTTATTGCTCGTTTTTATTAATGGAAGTTTAAAATTCACAGAAAAATCACCGCCCCCATTTTGAATTGCAGCAATCATATCTGCCTTTTTTTCCATTTTTATGGTGGAGTCTCTAGTAGATGATGAATCTATTTTGGATTCACTCTCTATTTGAAATCCAATAGCTACACGAAGCGGGCCAAGGTAATCGTTTACTGCTTCGGTATACAATGTCATTTTTTTTGATTTTGGGTTATAATTTACAAGATTATTCTGAAATAGTTTTACATGAGTTGTATCATTTTCAAAAAATCTTATTGCTTGGGAGCTATAGTAGGCAGGAAAAAAATTTCTTCTCTGATATTTTTTGTCTTCTCTGTGATTTTTAATTTCTTCTATAGCATCATATTTTTCCCAGTATTCTATTTTTCTTATCCTATAATCTCTTTCAGCTACAATACTATCTCTTTGTTTATTCAATTGATTAATTAAAGTTTCTTTATTTTCAATTTTATCACTTCCCAAAACAAAAAGTCTTCTTTGATAGTAAACGTGCAATATGCTGTCAATTTCTTTCGTTATTTTATCAATAACTTTTTCTTTATTTAATGAATACTTGATAATGGTATCATAAATTAATGAATCGGTATTAGTCTTGCTTTTAATAAATTTACCTTTAATAATTGTATCTTTCTTTGTAGTTACCCAATCAGGATAATCTGGTGATTTTTCTTTAGGGGTTTCGATCACTATATTTTCTTTTATTTTGTTGTTTAACGAAAACTGCGCATTTGTAATAAAACTGAGTAAAATGCAAATAAAATTTAAAAGTAATTTTTTCATGTTTGATTATTTATGAATTATATAATTGTAAGTACAAAAATTATTATTTTTCTATATCGCTGAAACAGTGAAAACAAAGAAATCATAAAGGGTATGGCAAAAATTTGGAATTAGTTCAAATAATTACTCCACTTTCACAAAACCTCTTTCATACATTTCATTCCCTAATTGCATCTTCAAAAAGTATGTGCCTACTTTTAGTAATGAAATATTCATTGGAAAGGCGTTGCTACCTGTATTTAAATTGATTTCCTTTTTGAGTACTATTTTCCCCGTGCAATCTATAATGTTAACAAAGGCCTTGCCAGCCATAGTGATCGTTGTTTGTATATTTATTATTTCTTTTGCAGGGTTAGGAAAAACAATTAATTGTTCCATCTTTTTATTTAGCAGAATGGTCACAATATCGCTGTAAGTAAATTTGTCATCTAAATCCAAAGACTTTAATCGGTAATAAATTTTTGATAATGATTGAACCGTAGCGGGTAATTTATCATTGTACACATAATCCCTGCTATTTGTAGAATTACCTGAGGCATTAATGTTACCTACTTTCATAAAATTGTTGCCATCTATACTTCTTTCTAATTCAAAATGACTTGTATTTATTTCTTGAGCCGTTTGCCAGTTTAGTTGTGTTTCATCATCAAATAATTTTGCAGAAAAGCTGTTTAATTTTATAGGAAGTAATGTAGCCATTTCTGCCAAGCTCAATACCCTGTTGTATATTCTCAAATCATCTATCTTACCATTGTGCCCATTGTATTGTGGTGGATTATAGGAATTAAAAAACATAGAGCCTACACGAGGAGAAAAAGCGTATGTTGATGCTGTTGAACCCTCTGGACCCGTAGCTCTCAAAGTACCATTTACATATATTTTTAAAGTGCCATTATCCCTTACACAGCATATTTGTAACCAGGTATCTACAGGTATAGCCCCATTTGCTGTACCTATATTTCCATTTTTATAATTAAAACCAATTTGCGGAAATCCATTTGCGTTCCAAAAAAAGCAACCATATCCTCCATAGTTTAGGCAATTATCGAACAATCCACCTGGATGAATATAGGGTGAGTTGAAGAGTGCATAAAAAGATATGGTGAAATTTTGGCTTCCAGTAAAGTTTATAGAAGTTGTTACGGGAATCGTAGCATACTGACCAACGATTAGTGCATTGGTATTGGTATTGGAAAATGCCATAGCTTTATTGGCAATGCCGTATTTATTGGTAGTAGCAACAGAACCAAAATTGGAGCCATTGAAACTACTGGAAATAGTATTGGTATAATTTCCATCCAATGAGTAAAAGGCTACCAAGCCGGTGGTGGGGGCTTGGGCTCTAATAAGGCTAATTAAGGCAAGGCTTAGGGTGTAAAGTAGTAGAGATTTCATGTGAGGTAGTTTAATTACAAACAAAGCTGCACAACTTATTGATTTTGGGGAAGGGTGTTTTCGCCCATTACAAATGGGTATAAATACAGGTAAAGATGGGTGTAAAAAATATTGTATATGTAAAAGAAAAAGAGGACTTTAGCGGTCTAAATAAAAATTTAAATTATTAGTTATGAAATTATTATTCAAAATTTTAGGAACATTTTTTTTATGTAGTATTTTGCTCAATTTTATTGCTTGTAAAGGAGACCCTGGGAAGGATTGTTTTAAAACCAAACAAGATTCATTGGATTTTGCTAATGCAGTATTAAAGAAGTATTCAATTGAAAAAAAATCACTATTTGTAGTAAAGTTTGTTGAAAGTTCTGCTTTAGCACCATCCGAACCTGTGCCTTGGGAAACTATAAACAGATATAAAGAGAGTTACGATTTGAAGCCCATTTTTAAAAATCCTGACAGCGTAGCTTATAAAGGTTTTATTTTAAATGCAAAAAGTTTTGCAGCATTCAAAGGTAATCCAAATTGTTACCAGCTATATTTAAGGTTTGGTTTAAAAGACAACGGGGAATATACTGTAATGGTATTACCTATGGATAATGCTAAGAATCTCTTGCAAACAACAGCTTTACCTGCAGACCAAGATTTAAACCATGACCATCTTGATCCTTGTCCATCTGAATGTCCAAAGGGTGGTTGGAATTAATGTGATTTAATCTAATAAATCTAAAAATGTGTTTACAGTCGGTTTTATAATTTATTTGTTTATAATTGCTACTGGTTTTTTGCTCAGTTTAATTAATTATAAGAAAAGCAAAGGCATTAAACCAGTGGCCATTTTATTATTCATTACTTTGGTAAGTGAGATTACTGGTCGTTTATTGGCATTTTATTTAAAAAATAGCAACCCTGTGTATCATTTTTTAAATCCAATTCAAACTATGTTATGGGGTTATTTTTTTAATTTTCATGTTAATTCTACAATTAAAAAAAGTATCATAATTTTTTGTTCAATTACCTTAATAATTTTATCAATAGTTGATACTATTTTTATCACTGGATTATTAAAATTTCCTGATACATTTCTATCAATACAATCAATTGTTTTAATATGTTTTGGTTTTTCCCTTTTTTTTGAAAAACTAGACGAACCCGCTTCTAAGAACATATTTTTAGATCCCGTCTTTATAATTTGCTTATCAGTTATTTGGTTTTATTTAATTTCTTTTCTGTTTTTTAATTTTCATCAATTCACATTGGCAAAAAAAATTAGCAGATCAGCATTAAAAATAATTAATTATGCATCAAATTATATTTACTATCTTCTTATACTGTATGCTATATCTTTAAACACATTTTTTGATAAAACCCAGCGTATAAATAATGTCAATTAATTCAAGTTTATATGTACTTTTTGTTTTTTTACTTTTAGTATTTTTTTTTATACTATCTTTTATAGTTAGATACCGAAAAAGGATTAAAGAAAAACAACTCCTCCAAACCCAATTCTCCCAAGCCCTCCTCCAAACCCAAATCGAAATCCAAGAACAAACCCTAAAAACCATCAGCCAAGAAATACATGACAATGTGGGGCAGGTGCTGAGCTTGGCAAAGTTAAACTTGGGTACATTTGAAGATTCTGAAAGTGCCTATAACCAAACAAAAATAAACGATACAAAGCAACTGGTAAGCAAAGCCATTAATGATTTACGTGACCTTAGTAGTAGCCTCAACGGCGATAAAATTGCCGACCTTGGTTTGAGAGATGCTATTGAGAACGAGCTCAAAATAATTTCTAACACAGGACAGTTTGCTACAGAGCTAAAAATTACTGGCGAATTTTATAAGTTGGCTGCACAAAATGAAATGGTTATTTTTAGGATAGTGCAAGAGTCGTTAAACAACGCTATAAAACACAGCAAGGCTAAACATATTACTGTACAAATTGATTACAACAAAGCTTTTTGTAAAATTGCCGTAATGGACGATGGCAAAGGCTTTGATGCCTTACGATTGGAGTCTACCAAAACGGGTGTAGGTTTACACAATATGAAAAGCAGGGCCACTTTAATAGGCGCTCAATTTTTAATAGAAGCTAGCATAAACAACGGAACAAAGGTTTTTATAGAATTACCAAAATTAACTGCTTAACATTTTACAATGGCAAAAATTGTACTTACCGACGATCATATACTACTGCGCAATGGGCTTGCCGAATTGGTTGCTAAACTGGGGCATACCATTTTATTTGAAGCCGATAATGGGCAAGATTTTATTGATAAGTTAGATTCCCAAAATCTACCCGACATCGTTTTGTTGGATATAAACATGCCCGAAATGGATGGATACGAAACAACGCATTGGCTCAAACAAAATCATCCACAAGTAAAAGTACTGGCACTAAGCATGTACAACAACGAAGCCTCTATTATTCGTATGCTCAAAGCCGGCGCCAAAGGTTATATTTTAAAAGACAGTGAACCCTGGGAACTAAAATTGGCAATAGAATCATTGGCCACAAAAGGATATTATTACAGCGATTTGGTGAGTGGTAAACTTATAAATGCCATCAACAAAATAGACGATGATGGCACCGATGTAAATACAGTAAACAATCTTGGGGAACGAGAAATAGAATTCTTAAAACTAATTTGCACAGAGCTTACCTACAAAGAAGTTGCCGATAAACTCTTTGTAAGCCCACGCACGGTTGATGGATATAGAGAACAATTGTTTGCAAAACTAAATATAAAGACAAGGGTAGGATTGGTTATGTATGCAATAAAGAATGGAATTGTAAATTTAAATTAAACAATAATTAAATCCCTTTAATCCATTCAACCAGCCTACCGGCAGGCAGGTCCCTGTCACCCACCTGCCGGCGAGCAAGTCCGTGCTCCATTCAATTTACAAATGAGATTGCAGGGCAAGTAAACAATAATTAAATCCCATAAATCCATTCAACCAGCCTACCGGCAGGCGGGTCCGTTTCATCCACCTGCCGCCTGGCAAGTCCATGTTCCATTCAATTCACAAATATGGTTATGGGGCTAATATCACATCAAACAATAATTAAATCCCATAAATCCATTAAATCCGTGTCACCCGTGTTCCTATTGTGTTTATAATTACCCAAACTTTCTTTTTGCCAACCCCAAAAAATCCTTCATTTTTGCACCATCATGTCCCACAAAATTATCATTACAATCGATGGCTGGTCCTCTTGCGGAAAAAGTACGCTTGCCAAGCAACTGGCAAAGGAACTAGGTTACACTTATATAGACAGTGGTGCCATGTATCGGGCTATTACCCTTTACTTTTTACGAAACCATGTAGATTGGACAGACGATGCAGAAGTACAGAATGCACTCAAAGAAATTCATTTGCATTTTGAACCAAACCCCAATACAGGTTTATCAGAAATATATTTAAACGACGAAAATGTAGAATACCTCATTCGTGACCTTATCATTGCAGATAAAGTGAGCGACATAGCAGCCATAGCCGCAGTAAGAACCGCTGCCGTGGCCCAGCAACAAAAAATGGGTACTCAAAAAGGAATTGTAATGGATGGAAGGGATATTGGTACCACCGTTTTTCCTCATGCAGAATTAAAGATTTTTATGACGGCTGATATTGCAGTAAGGGTAGAAAGGCGTTTCAAAGAAATGTTTGAAAAAAATCCCAATGTAGTATTAGAAGATGTAATGCATAATTTGGAAATGAGGGATTATATTGATTCACATAGGGAAGTAAGCCCACTGAGAAAAGCCGATGATGCTGTTGTGATAGACAATACCCATATTGGCATGGACGAACAATTGAAGATTGCATTAAATTTGGTGAAACAACCCGTACATTAAATTGGTAAAAGCATTTCTTCTTTCAATGCTATTAACTTTTCACTGCAATGCTTCATGGCCACTATTTTTTCTATTACGGCTTCTACCATGGCATCGGGACAACTGGCGCCACTGCTTATCAAAATTTTCAGCGGATTTTTGTTCAATAAAAAATCTTCTGTGGTAAGTTCTTCATGCGTGTGCAAGTTGAAATGAAATATTTTATTGTCATCTGTTATTTTATCTGCTCCATTAATAAAGTAAGTAGTCAATTTTTCTTCACACAACTCTACCAAGTGAGATGTATTGCTGCTGTTATAACCACCTACAACAATGGCAAAATCTGCTGCTTGCTCCAGTAAACCATAAATAGAGGACTGGTTATCGTTGGTGGCATAACACAATGTATCCCTTGTATCGGCAAAGCGTTCTCCAATATTTTTATCCGATAATGCATATTTATTTTGCATGATACCTTTTAAAAAATCTGCAATGCCTTGTGTATCGCTGGCTAGCATGGTTGTTTGGTTTATCACACCAATCCGTTCAAGGTCTTTTTCGGTATCAAAACCATTTGAATATTTGCCGGCAAATTCTGTATAAAAATGTGCTGGAGGTTTTTCGCCAGTTATGTATTTGCTTAGTTCTACTGCCTCGGCCATATCATTTACAATAACGGTGGGTGCTACTTTTGCGGCATGTGAAAAAGTGGCCCTGGTTTCTTCGTGTGTAGGTTTGCCATGTATAACCAGCGAGTAGTTTTTTTGTGCTATTTGATCGCCTCGGTTCCATACTTTTTCTACAAATGGGCAAGTCGTATTGTATTTTTTGGTAGAAATACCCAGCGCATTTATTTTTTCTTCCATCAGTAGGGTAGTACCAAAAGCAGGAATAATAACGATATCTTCTTTGGTTAATTCTTCAAAAGGTATCAGCATATTGCCTTTGGTATCTTGCAAAAACTGCACACCTCTTGCCAATAAATCTGCATTTACGGTAGGATTGTGTATCATTTCGCTAAGCAAAAAAATACGTCTACCTGGGTTTTCATCTATCGTTCTAAAAGCTATTTCAATCGCATTTTCTACGCCATAGCAAAACCCGAAATGCCTAGCAAGATAAATTTGTATAACGCCCAAGTCCAACAAGGTAGGCGTAAAATCCTTTTTCATTTTATCTTTCTCTCTGCGTTTTTCTTTTATAGCGGTAATGAGTGGGCTGCGGTATGTAAAAGGTATGGTAAATTGTTTCATGTATAAAATTGGGTACAAAGATACATTTTAAGAAAATTGATTGCTTTCAATGTTGTAAATTAAAATGCCCCCGATTTCTCAGAGGCATTTTTGTTAACTTGAAAATATTACTTGTCGCCCAATGTAAATGGGTATTCATACAACCCATCATAGCCTGGATAAAATCCACTAATGGTAACATCTTTATTAGCTCCAATAGCAGTTTTTAATTCATCTGTAGAGGAAATAGCTTTATCATTAATTTTTAAAATCACAAAGCCATCTTTCATTCTACTTTGAGATTCTATTGCGCCTTCTGGTTTTATTCTTTTTACAATTACACCACCCGTTACACCATATTCTTTTGCTTTTTTAGCATCTAGGGTTGCAAAATCTGCACCTAATTTATCGGCGGCCATTTCTGCTTTCACCACTTCATAGTTGCCAGATTTATTTTTCATTGTCACATTCACTGTCATTTCTTTTCCTTCTCTCAAAAAAGAAACATTCATTTTTTCTCCGGGTTTAAACCTGCTTACTTGGTCTTGTATTTCTGCACCGCTTGTTACGGGTACTTCGTTCACTTTGGTAATAATGTCGCCTTTGCGTATACCTGCAGCATAAGCGCCTCCATCTTTGGGTACATCAGTAGTATAAATGCCCGAAGCTTCCAACGGTATTTTTGCCAGCTTTTTTTCTTCATCACTCATATCACTTGCTGGCACATATTGTATACCTATATATGCACGTTGTACAGTACCAAATTTAATAATATCATCTACTACTTTCTTAACAATATTCACGGGTATTGCATAAGAATAACCAGAATAATAACCGGTAGGAGACGCAATAGCAGAATTGATTCCTATTACTTTGCCATCTGTATTTATAAGTGCTCCACCGCTATTGCCCATATTTACAGCAGCATCTGTTTGTATAAATGATTCTACACCACCTTGGGTACTGCCTGCTTTGTCTCTATTCAAACCAAGGCTACGTGCTTTGGCACTAACAATACCCGCCGTTACAGTGGTTTCTAAATTTAAAGGATAACCAATGGCCAACACCCACTGGCCTATTTTTACATCATCTGAGTTGCCATAAATTAAATAAGGCAAGCCATCAGCTTCTACTTTTATTACTGCCAAATCATAAGCAGGATCTGTACCTATTACTTTTGCTTTGTAGGTTTTTTTATTGCTAAGTGTAACCAATATCTCATCGGCATTGGCCACCACATGGTTGTTGGTCACAATAAATCCATCTTCGCTTATTATTACACCAGAGCCAGATGCACGCTGCTCAGGAATCATATTGTTTCTTCTTCCAAAAAATTGTTCAAACATATCATCATCACCAAATAAATCCCCAAAAGGGCTTTGCTGGCGTTGAACTTTTGGTAGATTGTTGTTTATTTGCTTGGCATTTGTTTTTGTTTTTATATGCACTACAGCAGGGGTGGCCGCTTGTGCTGGTGCAGTAAAATCCACTGCGCCTGGAGGCGTAGGTGAGCCATCAAATAAACCAGTTTGCTTTGCATAATTGGCAGGAATAGTTCCGGCCATTTGCCCACCGTAGCTGTTTGAAGATTTTACATACTTGCCATAACCCCAAACTACCGCCAATGTGGTAATTGCGCTAATGGCTACCGTAAATGCGATTTGTTTAAATTTCATTTCTCTATATTTTTTTTGTTTAATAATTTTACCTGCTCAAATTGTGTGCCTTTGCCCAACAAAGTAACGATAGACTGACAAAATGTTATTTACCACATGCCCTATTTAACAATAAATTAGGAAGGGTTTCGTACATTGATTTTTCATCCGATAAATTTACGAAATTTTAAACGATTGTGATTTAAATGAAAACTTTTTGAAGATATTTTTATTACAACCCCAACAAAAATTGCATCGTATCCACCCCATCGGCGTAAGCAAATAAATTTGGATTTTGTGCTTCGCCAAAGGGTAAAAAATTTTGCCCAACAATGCATTGTACATCATTGTTTTGGCTTAAGCTTTCAGTGGCAAGATTCACCTCACTATAAAATTCATAAAACAACTGGCTTATAGGCGAAAATAACCCCTTGTTTTCTACCAATAACGTAGCTTCATTGGTCATATAATAAACATGGTTTAATAGAATAATGGAAAGGTTATAATCATAATTGTTCTTGTATTTGTGGTGCTCTCCAAACCATTTATAAGCTTCGAAAGATTGTAAAAGCGGTACAAAATCATAACCTTCGGGTACATATATTTTTGTGACATTTCTGCACCCTAGTCCAAAATATAAATGAATATCATCTGCAAGTTTTTCAAGTTCTTCTGTCGTTTCGGCGCCTGTTAATACTGCAACAGAGGTTTTGTTTTTCCTAATGATATGGGGATATTTGCCAAAGTATTCTTCAAAAGCTTTTGCAGCACTGTTTCCTCCTGTAGCTATATATGCATCGCATCCTTTTAGCATTTCTGCAAATGCAATATGGTTTTGTATTTCGTTATCCAAAGTGTACAGATATTTTACCAAGTGTTTTAGCAATACATCGTCCTTGCTAGATAATTTTATGGTTTGATGATGCCCACTTATAAAAACGGCCAACATATCATGAAAACCCACCATGGGTATATTTCCCGCCATTACTATCCCAATATTTTTTGGGCTAATATTATCATCAATATGGTAATGCGCTACCCATTTTTCCAGCGCATCTTTGGTAAGAAAATTATCGGCTATTTGTAAGGCTGCATGCTGTATAAAGTCGGTAGTAAACCAGCCATTTTTGTAAGAAGCCTCGGTTTTAGCCTCTTGCCATGCCTCCCCATTATTTTTTATATATTCCCCCGCTTTAATAATTATCTCAATTCTTTCTTGTATGTTCATAAGGTTATTGTTAAATTGCAACAAATTTACAAACATGGCAATTAAAATAACCGAAGAATGTATTAACTGCGGGGCATGTGAACCCGAATGTCCCAACAACGCCATTTATGAGGCGGGTGTAGAATGGGCAATTTCTGATGGAACATCTATAAAAGGTTCCTTTACATTGATGGACGGAACGGAAATGGATGCAGATAAGCGCAATCCACCTGTTTCTTCTGACATTTACTATATTGTTACCAACAAGTGTACAGAGTGCCAAGGCTTTCACGAAGAACCGCAGTGTGCCGCAGTTTGCCCAGTAGATTGTTGTGTACCAGACGAAGATTACAAAGAAACAGTAGACCAGCTGATGGATAAAAAAAATAGACTACACATTTAATAAGAAAAAAATTAATGGCGAAAGTATGGTTCATGCTTTCGCTTTTTTGTACCTACATTAATTTTTTTGTTAACTTATAATTCATGGCAAATCGATTTTCCTTTTCATTGTATTTATTTTCTATTATTGCGTTATCGGCATGTTTCTTGCCTAAAAGGGAAGATGTATCAAACAACGAAATGGAAAGGACTGCTTTGTTAAAAGTGGACAATGATTTTTCTGCAATGAGTGCAACCAAAGGAATGAAAAATGCTTTTCTCGAATATATAGATAGCAACGGCGTGTTGCTTAGACCAAACATTATTCCTGTGGTAGGTGCAGATGCAGTAGATTATCTTATCGCATTTAAAGATGATGGATTTGTAATGACATGGAAGCCAAAAGATGCCTCTGTAGCGCTTTCTGGAGAGTTGGGTTATACCTATGGTACCTACGAATTACATCCCAATAACGTAGATACAATTTTATATGGAACGTATGTAAGTATTTGGAAAAAACAAGCAGACGGTAAATGGAAATTTATTTTGGATAGCGGCAATGAAGGATTGTCTAAAGAAGCAGAATAATAGTTAGTTTAAATAGTATAAAAAGTATGGCAAAAAACATAGCACTGGTTACAGGTGGTTATTCTGGAGAATCAGTTATTTCATATAAAAGTGCAGAAACAATCAAAAACAATATCGATACAGATAAATGGAATTGTTATGTTATAGATATTCATCCAGATGGATGGTTTTACGTATCATCCAATGGAGAAAAAATAAGTGTTGATAAAAACGATTTTTCTATTACAGAAAATGGAAATAAAATCAATTTTGATGCAATATTGGTAGGGCTTCATGGTACGCCTGGCGAAGATGGAAAACTACAAGGTTATTTTGATTGTTTAAAGATACCGTACACATCATGTGATGCCGCCACATCGGCACTTACTTTTAACAAACGTTACACTGTAGCGGTTGCAGCTTTTGCAGGTATAAACGTAGCAAAATCTGTTCATTTGTTTAACAGTGATGCTATTGCAGCCGAAGATATTTTGCAACAACTTTCCTTGCCTGTATTTGTAAAGCCTAACAATGGTGGCAGCAGCATAGGCATGAGTAAAGTAAACAGTGCTGAAGACTTGGAACCTGCTTTGCAAAAAGCTTTTAAAGAAGACGAACAAGTGTTGGTAGAAGAATTTATAAAAGGAAGAGAGTTCACCATTGGCGTATTCAAATCTAAAGGGAAAATTATTACCCTACCCATGACAGAAATTATTACCAAGAATGATTTCTTTGATTACCAAGCAAAATATGAAGGCGAAAGTGTAGAAGTTACACCAGCAGAAGCTTCGGAAAATATTAAATTGCAAATAGCTACTGCGGCGGAAAAAATATACAAGGTTTTTAATTGTAAAGGAATCGTACGCATCGATTTTATATATGACGATGTGAAAGAAGCACCTTATATGTTAGAGATAAATACAGTGCCTGGCCAAAGTGCTGCCAGCATCGTTCCACAGCAAGTAGTAGCTATGGGTAGTACTTTAAAAGAATTTTATACAGCTTTAATGGAGGAATGTTTGTCTTGATGCTTATATTGCAATCTTATAATTCACCATAAATAATTTTCTGTGTTTAAATTTTTGACAAATAGACCTTTTTGGGTAAACCTTTTGGCAATAATAGCTATTACAGCGTTGCTAATATTTGGGTTTTTAAAAACACTGGGAATCATAACCAAACATGGCGAATACCTAACAGTGCCCAATGTTTTGAACAAGAAAACAACAGAAGCCATAAAATATTTAGAAGACAAAGGCTTTGAGGTCGTTGTTCAAGATTCTGTATACACTGATACTGCTAAGTTAGGTACGGTGTTAAAACAATTTCCAGAAGGAAAAAGTACAGTAAAAGTAAATAGAGTGGTAATACTTACAGTAAATAGAGTTACGCTTCCAATGGTTGACATGCCATCTCTTATTGGTAAGTCTAAAGAATATGCATTAGAAATATTAAAAAGAGCCCACTTAGAGTTAGGAGATACTACTTTTAAACCTAGTTATATGTTAGGCGCTGTTTTAGAGCAGCGTTTTAAAGGTGAAATAATAGCCAATGGAGCCAAAATTCCTTGGGGTAGTAAAATAGATTTGGAATTAGGTTCTGGTTTATCTAATGAACAAATGATGGTTCCTTCTCTTATTGGATTAACGTATAGCGAGGCAAAACAAGTATTAGAAGAAAAAGGAATTATGCTGGCATCATCTATTGTAGACAGAGGAACAACAGATACTGCCAATGCTTTTGTGTACAAGCAAAACCCACCTAGTTTTAATGAAGATCAAACACCCAATTATATTCGCTCTGGGCAAGTGATGGATCTTTGGGTGAATGCAGTAATGAAAACACCGGTAGATACTGTTTCATTTGATCCAGGTAAAAAACCTGAAAAACCTGAAAAACCTGAAAAACCCGAAAAAATCGAAAAAGACCAAAAATAAAAATTATGACAAATATTTCAGTTGCTACTTTAAAACAAAGAATTGCCAAAGGAGATAAAGTAAATCTTTTAGATGTAAGAGAGCCCGATGAACGTGCTGCATTCAATATTGGAGGTACATTTATTCCATTGGGTAATATCATGGCCATGCAAACAGATGAGCTGGATGAATTAAAAAAAGAAGAGATTATTTGCTATTGTAGAAGTGGCAAACGCAGCGTACAAGCCGCTATGATGCTAGAAACTTTGGGCTTTACAAATATTGTAAATCTAGATGGAGGAATGATTGCTTGGCAAGAAAATGGATAGAGCTACTTTCTAAAATATTAATGCCACGAATGCACGATTTGATGTAAAATATTCGTGTATTCGTGGCAATTTTTATTTACTAAAATTAGGTAGCTTTTTTCCTGTTTTCAGCGTTGGGACACCCCGTAAAATTATAGGCTCTAAGACATGATGGAGTAGATTTTTGGCGCTCAGATTTTTCAGATTTACTAAGATTTTTCTGCCTAATCTGTAAAATCTGAGCACATTTTCTGTTTTCACCGTTAGAACACCCATTTCACAAAACATACTTAGTAAAATCAAGGTTTTCAGCGGATGTTTTTAAAAAGTGCAGAAAATAGGAGAAAATTGATAGAGCTACTTTCTAAAATATTAATGCCACGAATGCACTATTTAACGTAAAAAAAGTTGTGCGTTCGTGGCAATTTTTATTTGCTAAAATTAGATAACCTATTTCTTTCTGCTAAGATTGGGTGTTAGATTTACGCCTACAACAAAATTTATTGGAGCCATTGGAAAATAAAAATTCTCGGTTGTAAGCTCCCCACCACTTATGTAACTAAATGTATAACCATTTGGCTCATATTTTTTAGAGAAGATATTGTTTGCCTGCACAAAGAAATTTACTTCTTTAAATTGCTTTCCTTGTAAGCTGTATGAAGCCCTTACATCTTGCGTGTAAAAATCCCTCAATTGCCTGTTTGTATTAGAAGTATTATCCAAAAATTGTTTGCCAACATATTTACCAGTAAAGCCTATAAATGCATTTTCAAAAGGCACAATGTTTAGTGCTATGCTACTAATTACAGTAGGTGAATAAGAAATATCTGCCTCTTTAAAAAATGTAGGTATTTGTTTATCATTATCATAATCATACACATAATCTGTATAATTCTTTACTTTATTTTTACTCAGGGTAAGGTTACCCACTACAGAAAATGTTTTATTGATTTGCACACTACCAAAAAGCTCTATACCAGCTCTATAACTATTGGCTACATTTATTCTGGTAGCTGCGCCCACGTCATTTATTTTACCATTTAGTACCAATTGGTCTTTATAAAACATATAATAAATATTGGCACCAGCTTGTATGTTGTTTTTCTTGAACTCTATACCAGTTTCTATATCATTTAGTTTTTCTGGCTTTGGCTGTTGTATAACCGTAGCCTCAAAATCAGCTCTATTGGGTTCTTTTACTGCACGGCCGTAAGAAGCATACATCTTAAAATTATTTTTAGAATAAGTTACACCAGCTTTTGGGTTAAAAAAGACAAAATTATTTTGCACGTTTAGGGTTGGGTTGTCTCTAAAACCATTGATGCTATATTGTACATTTCTTATTTGTAGGTCTACAAATGTCTGCACATTTTTGTGAAGGTTCTGTGTCCATTTTGTGTACATAGAAAAGTCGTATTTGTGGGCATCATTATCATAATATTTAAAATTGGAAGGCACTGCAGCTTGCTCTTTTGCCCATACCAATTTTCCAAAATGATCTCCCTCATACCTATTGTAACCACCACCTACAATAACCTGTGTTTTGTTTTTGTCATATTGTAGGGAGAAAACAGTGCCATAAAAATAATTGTCTAGCCAAAGTTGCCTTACAAGATCTGTTCTTGTAGTAGTACCAATTGCAGGCAACCCGTAATCAATAAGGTCTTCGTTTGCCTCATATTGCTCATAATACCCTTTTCCCCTTGTAAGAAAAAGGGCAATATTTGTTTTCAAATAAGGATTTATTTTGTGATTATAAAAAAGTTGGTAATGGGTTTGTGTATAATTATCGGTTTGGTTTTCATAAGCTGTTCCTGGCTTTTCGGTACCTGCACTGTTATATGTCCTATTGGTATCAAGCCCTGTTTCGCTTACACCGTAATATGCTTGATATGTTTTTTCTTTTCCGGTAAATACATTTAGGCGTAGAGAACTTTTATCCGTTACAAAAGCTGTACTTATATAAAAAGACTTAAGCCTGCTGTCGGCTCTGTCTACAAATCCATTGGAACGAATATTGCTTAAGCGTGCATCTACTAAAAAATGTTGCCCTATTAAACCGCTATTGAACAACAATGTATTTTTAAAAGAGCCGTAAGATCCCACGGTACTATTTAAGGCAAGATTGCGCTCTTTGTTCAATTCATTTGTACTCAAGTTTATGCTGCCGCCAAAAGAGCCTGCTCCATTGGCAGATGTACCTACACCTCTTTGTATTTGTATGCTCCCTGCAGAGGAGGCAATGTCTGGAATATTTACTAGAAATGTGCCCAAGCTTTCCGCATCATTGTAAGGAATGCCATTGAGCGTAACGTTTATACGGGTAGCGTCTGTGCCTCTTATACGTATGCCTGTATAGCCAATGCCATTTCCAGCATCGGAGTTTGCTACTACAGATGGGGTGTTGTTTAAAATAAAAGGCAAGTCCTGCCCAATGTTTAATTTCTTTATTTCTTCCTTGGTTAAATTTGTTTTGGCAAATGGGTTTTTATCGGTGGCTTTTACCGAAGTAATTTCAACTGGCTGTAAAAAACTAGTGTCGTTAAATTGTTTTTGGGCAAAAGAATGTACGACAAGGCAAAGCATGCAAGCACTTAATAATAATTTCATTGAAAAAAATTTTTGCTGAATATTCCGAGTAGTGCAGTCGGTAATATAAGAAATTCTTTCTCCCTTCGCAGGTATTATCCTGAGCAGGTTGTACGGGTATTATCTCAGCCTCCATTATGAAGCACCCCGGAAAATTCAGACGATGAATAAATAAACTTTTGCAAAGTTAATAGAGAATTTGTAAAAATCTTTTTAATTTTTGTAACATTATATAGCATCTGTTCGTATTTGTATAAAAGCGCTCATCTTTAATTCAAATTATATTTAAAAATGAAACTATTATTTACAGCTTTCGTATTGTTTTTTTTCTGTTGCAGCTTTGCACAAACCAACCAAACTCGAACAGTGGGGGAATTTAGCGGCATCAGCAGCGCTTCGGGTATTAAGGTAGAAATTACACAGGGTGCCGAAAACGCAGTAGTTGTTATGGCTTCTAAAGATGAGTTTTTAGACAAGATGAAAACGGAAGTGGATAAAAAGGGTGTGCTTAGAATTTATATGGAGAATAAGAAAGGAATGGGATGGAACAATAAATATCGTGTGAAATTATATGCTTACGTTACTTATAAAAACATCAACAAATTAATGGCAAGCAGTGGCTCCATTTTGGAAACAAAAAATACAGTAAAGGCAGAAACATTGAATGTAGATGTAAGTAGCGGCGCTAGTGTAGATGCAACTATCCAAACTACGGTTTGTGAAGTAGTAACAAGCAGTGGATCTCAAACAAAAATAAAGGGGACTGCTACTAAAATAAAAATGGATGCCAGCAGTGGAAGTACTATTAAAGGAGCCGATTTAAATACAGA
The DNA here is from genome assembly GCA_031430735.1 of Ferruginibacter sp. Classification (GTDB taxonomy): domain Bacteria; phylum Bacteroidota; class Bacteroidia; order Chitinophagales; family Chitinophagaceae; genus Ferruginibacter. The sequence goes on from JANPCB010000095.1 coordinate 55,063, forward strand.
AACATGTACAGCTTCTGTTTCTAGTGGTGCAGAAATAAAAATAGCTGTGAGCAAAAAACTTTCTGCCAGTGCAAGTAGTGGTGGAAGCATAAGATACAAAGGCAACCCCGAAGTAGATAAAAAGGACTTGAGTAGTGGGGGAGAAGTGAAGGCGATGGGGAATTAGGGTCAGTCGTCAGTGGTCAGTGGTCAGTAATCAGTGGACAAAATATATCGGATATACAATTTTACAATAAATCAATAAGTTAAAAAAAGAATTTATAAACCCTGCAATGAAATACCTTCTTCAAATAATTTTATTAATATCAACTTTTTCTGCTACAGCCCAAAAACATTTTGTATTAGATGCAGCTGCAGAATTGAGGGAAATTAGTGGAAGTTTTACCAGTATAAAAGTGTCTGCTGGGATTCATCTTTTTTTGAGTATGGGAGATGTAGAAGCGGTAGCCATAAGTGCTAGTGATGATAAATACAAGCAAGGCATAAAAACGGTTATTACAAACGGAGAGCTACATATTTATTACGAGGGTGAAAAAAGATGGCGGCTAGGCAGTCAGAAATTGAATGTATATGTAGCTTGTAAAAAATTGGAGCAAATTACAGCATCAGGAGCATCCAATGTACTCATAGCCGGTGTAATGGAATTGCCTTTATTAAATATAAAACTAAGCGGAGCAAGCGATTTTAAAGGGCAATTGAATATTGGAGAAGTAAACGTAAAAATAAGTGGTGCCAGCGATATGAGGCTTAGTGGTACCGTTAAAAATATCAACATAGAAAGTAGTGGCGCAAGTGATTTTAAAAGTTATGATTTAGTAGCGGAAACCTGCAGTGTGAAAGCTTCTGGTGCTAGCGATGTAAACATTACGGTAAACAAAGAAATTACTGCAAATGCAAGCGGCGCAAGCAATATATTCTACAAGGGTTTAGGAGAAATAAAAGAAAAACACAGCAATGGGGCTAGCTCAATTGCTAAAATTGAATAAATTTATTTAGGAAAAGCCCATAACAAAAAAGCAGCAAAATTTCTTATTGTTGGGTTTTTATTAAGCGTGTCAGCAGTTAATACTTGCTCCTGTAAATTGCATTCAGCTATACTTGATTTTCTTTGTATAACATTTTTAAATTTTATTGCACTAGAATCTAATCCTCCATCTTCCATCCATATTTTTATAACGGGTCTTTTTCTTAAGGAGGCAATTGTTTCCAGCGTTTCTTCGCTGTTTCCAGTTTTTCCAAGCAGAAACCGTGGGCTAAACATTCCAGCCATTTGAATTTTTTCGTCATTATTAAATGCAATATCAAATGCTGCCAAAGAAGCATTCGAAAACCCACAAATGGCAACCGAATTGAATTTTCTTATCGCAGCCTTTTTCTTCACAAAAGGATATAATTCACCAATAACAAATTCGTTGAATTTTTTATACTGCTTTGCTTCTACCATTTCAGCTTCTTCAATTCCATAATCCCCTTCTTTTCCTTCAAAAGCAACCAGCACCATAGGCTGTATCAGTTTCTTTTTGAACAGACTGTCTATTATTTTTTTTGCCCTGGCTTCTTCTAATAAATTGGGGCCTATAAACAACAATAAATTCATATCTTGTTTCTTATCGGGCATTTTGGTAGAAATAATAGTTAGTCGCACCTGATGTTGCAAATGGCGACTGTATAGGCTATCTTCTTGTTGTTTGATGGATGATTTACAGGCTGTAACAATGATTGCGATAAATAAGAAGCTGTATATTTTCATCTTTATTATTTTGGTAGAATAAAAGTAGCCCTTCTTTTTAATTATAGCTAAAACAATTTTTAGTAAACTTTATTTCTCCATAATTGGTCTTTTAACTTCTTTTTAAATAAATAAATAAATTTTGCTGAAAAGTGCTATGGTAAAGGCTTTTGGCATACAAACTGCTCGTTTTTGCCTATGCTTAATTATGATTAGTTTAGATTTAATTAGGACACTAAGCATAATACCTTTACTTTTGCAGGGCGAAGTAGAGCAGCGGTAGCTCGTCGGGCTCATAACCCGAAGGTCACTGGTTCGATCCCGGTCTTCGCAACTAGATTTAAAATATAGAAAATGAAGTAAGGGTTCATATCCGCCAAAAGGCGGACTTGGTTCGATCCCGGTCTTCGCAACAAAGAAAAGGCTCGGAATTTTTCCGAGCCTTTTTAAAATAAGTTTGTTTAATATTTAGTTGTTAAACAATGATTACCTCCTCCATCTCTTCGCAGCTAGATTGCGGTAATCCATTTTAATTTTTTGTAAATACTTTTCAGTTAAATCTGTGAGCAATAAAATAACAATCTGAACAAATCAGTTAAATCTGATACATATAAAATAGCAATCTGAGCAAATCAGTTAAATCTGAGAGCCAATATAATAACAATCTGAGCAAATCAGTTAAATCTGTGAGCCAATAAGCATCTAAAAAAATGAAAGCAGGTTTTGTAAATATTTTTGGTAAGCCCAACGCAGGTAAAAGCACTTTACTCAATTCTTTGATGGGCGAAAAAATGGCCATTGTATCTCATAAGGTACAAACAACCAGGCATCGTATAAAAGCCATCCTTACGGCAGATGATTATCAAATTATCTTTAGCGACACACCCGGTATTATAGATCCAAAATACAAATTGCACGAAAAAATGATGCAAGCCGTAAAAGGTAGTTTGGAAGATGCAGACGTGGCTTTGCTAATGGCAGATGCTCGTGAGGGTGTGGAAGAGAGCCACGAAATTTTTCAAAAATTGAGACTGAAAGCGCCCGTAATAGTGGTGCTCAATAAAATAGATCAAGTAAAAGATGAAGCGGATTTAGAAAAACTAAAACAATTTTTTTCAGCACAATCTTATTGCAAAGAAGTAGTAATGATTTCTGCTTTAAAAAATACGGGCGTGCCAGCATTGTTACAAACTATTTTAACTTACTTACCCGAAGGTCATCCTTTTTATGAAGGAGATGATATCAGTGATATGCCTGTAAAGTTTTTTGTGGGAGAATTGGTAAGAGAAAAAATATTTCAACTATACCACGAAGAACTGCCTTACCACACAACCGTAGTTGTACAGGAATACAAAGAAAAAACAACGCTTACAAAAATACGTGCAGAGATAATTGTACAAAGAGATACGCAAAAAGGAATCATACTAGGCGAAGGTGGAAGCATGATCAAACAACTGGGAACGCTTGCTAGAAAGGATATCGAGGAATTTATTGGAGGCAAAGTATTTTTAGAATTGTTTGTAAAAGTGCGACCAAAGTGGAGGGACAATGAGTTGTTTTTGAGGGAATATGGGTATTAGCAGAGGGCAGGGGGAAGTGGCAGTTAGCAGTTAGCAAGGGGCAGTTGGCAAGAGTATTTTAGAATGGAGGATTATTAAAATGAACGATTCAGTTTAATACAATTTGATATAGAAATACATGGGAACTTATAGAGACCTATTGGTTTTTAAAAAGCCTATTCTTTAGCAATGGATATTTTTGAAGCAAGTAAATCATTTCCAGCAGAAGAAAAATATAGTTTGACAGATCAAGTAAGAAGATGCGCTCGATCGGTTTGTGTTAATTTTGGGGAGGCATATAGAAGAACAAAGTATCCTGCTCATTTTGTAAGTAAGCTTACAGACTGCGATGCAGAAAGTACAGAAACGGAAATTTGGTTAAAGTTTGCTTTTGATTGCAAATATATAAGCCAAGAAAAATATTTGGACTTCTCAGAAAGAAGTGCAGAAGTTGGAAGAATGCTGGGGCATATGATTAACAACCCTGAAAAATATTTAAAATAATAATAAAGGAAGTGTTTACACGTGTTATGCTTCTCTAAAACAATAAATAAAAAATAAAAAAGCGTAGTTGCTTTTGCCAATAGCTCCCGCAGAATTACGGGACCCACTGCCAATTGCCCACTGCCAACTGAAAATTATGTCATTTACCGTAGCAATAACAGGACGCCCAAATGTAGGCAAGAGTACCTTTTTTAATCGTATGCTAGAGCAGCGCAAAGCCATTGTAGACGATGTGAGTGGTGTTACCAGAGATAGGCAATATGGAGTAGCAGAATGGATTGGCCGTTCCTTTAATGTAATAGATACCGGCGGTTTTGTTGTAGGAAGCGATGATGTATTTGAAAGAGAAATACGCAAGCAAGTACATATTGCTATAGACGAAGCCAACGTAATTATTTTTATGGTAGATGCTGTTGCAGGAATTACCAATTTAGACGAGAGCATGGCAGATATTCTGCGCCGTAGTACAAAGCCTGTTTTTTTGGTGGTAAACAAAGTAGACAATCATGCTCGTATGCTGGAGGCTAGTGAGTTTTATAGCCTAGGCTTTGAGCATATTTTCTTTTTATCATCCATTAGTGGAAGTGGCACAGGTGAATTGCTTGATGCAATTGTGGAATTAATGCCAGCAGAAAAAGAAGAAACAGCAGAAGAAGCATACATACCAAAATTTGCGATTATTGGCCAACCAAATGTGGGTAAATCCAGTTTGCTTAATGCCTTAATAGGGCAGGAGCGAACCATTGTAAGCGATATTGCGGGCACTACCAGGGATACCATTCATACACATTACAATCTTTTTAATAAGGAATTTATTTTGATAGATACCGCTGGTATTAGAAGGAAAAATAAAGTAAACGAGGATATTGAATTTTACTCCGTTATTCGTGCTATAAAGGCATTGGACGAATCCAATGTTTGTATGCTTATGATTGATGCAGAAAAGGGATTGACAGCGCAAGACCTTGCTATTTTTTCGATGGCTGTAAAAAAAGGGAAAGGAATTGTAGTGTTGGTAAACAAATGGGATTTGATAGAAAAAGAAACCAACACTGCCCGTGATTTTGAGAAAGATTTAAAACAACGCCTTGCACCTTTTAGCGATGTACCCATTTTGTTTATTTCAGTTACAGAAAAACAACGTTTGTTAAAAAGTATTGAAGCAGCTTTAATGGTTTTTGAAAACCGCCAACGAAAAGTGCCTACCAGTAAGCTAAACGAAATAATGCTAAAAGCCATTGAGCAAGTAAAACCACCTGTAGTACGTGGCAATGCCATTAAAATTAAATACGTAACCCAGTTACCAACCCATTCTCCCAGCTTTGCATTTTTCTGCAATTATCCAGATGATATAAAAGCACCTTATCAAGGATATTTGGAAAATAAATTGCGAGAAAACTTTGATTTTACCGGAATACCGATAAGGTTGTTTTTTAGGAAGAAATAATTCATCAATACTACAAAACATAATCTTCGCTATGGCCTCTCTTGTGGAGGGGTTTGGGGAGGCCTGGTTTTACTGGAATACACTTAAGGTTGTTTTTTAGAAAGAAATAATTCATCAATGCTACAAAACATAATCTTCGCTAAGGCCCCCCCCTATGGAGGGGTTTGGGGAGCCCTGGTTTTACCGGGATACCGATAAGGGTGTTTTTTAGGAAGAAATAGCCAAAAGTAGCTAACATTTCTGTTGGTAAGAGATGACATCTTTTTAAAAGATGTCATCTCTTACCAAAAGATGTCATCTCTGGTCCATAAGAAAAATGCGTTAATTTTAAATGTACCCCATTTCTTTTGGCACAGCAGATAAATTTGTATATTTAAGCAAAATTATGCTTATATGAAAACTTTCTTAACCGCATTTTGCATTGCTATTTTTTTTGTTGCAGTGTTGTTTTCTTCTTGTAAAAAAAGCAAAAGCAGCGATGCTACAGTAAAAGATACTTGGGCTATAATAAATGAAAGTATTCTTACACCCTCTTGTGCTACAAGCGGTTGTCATGCTGCTACTACCGATGCTACATACCTTCAACACAATTTAGTTTTAACAGCCAATGTTGCTTACGAAAATTTAGTAAACATAGCTGCAAAAAATGCCAATGCAAATACCGATGGTTTAACAAGAGTAAAACCCGGCGATTATGTAAAAAGTTTGTTGTATTACAAAGTAGATTGCGCATCAGGATATGGCACCACAAATTATGGAGCTAAAATGCCCTTGGGCAGTGGCTCCCTTTCAACCGGTAAAATTGAATTTATAAAACAATGGATTATTAAAGGGGCTCCCAAAACCGGTAGCGTAGTGGATGAAGCTGTTTTAAAAAATGAAACCATTTGTATACAGCCATTTATTCCATTAGATCCTCCTACTGCAGCAGAAGGGTTTCAATTGAAAATAGCTCCATTTAGTGTATTATCAAATACCGAAAGAGAAGTTTTTCTTAGAAGAAATACACCCAATACTTCAACAGTATATGTAAACAAATATATTATGCGTGGCAGACCAAACAGCCATCATTTTGTAATGTATGGCTTTCAAAATGCTACTACATTGCCTGCAACAGATGTGCTTAGAGATTTATATAATCCAGATGGTAGCATAAATGTAGCCACTTACATCTCCATGCAAAACCATGTTTTTTTGGGAGGAGGTACAGATGTAAATGCGACTTATACCTTTCCCACAGGTGTAGCTTTAAAATTGCCCGCAGCTACAGCCATCGATTTAAATGCGCATTATTTTAACAGACAGGCTACTAGTCTTACAGGCGAGAATTTTATTAATTTTTATACAGTGCCCCAGGCTTCTGTAATTAAAGAAGCAAAAACAATAAATTTTGCTAATTATAATTTCTCTATACCTGCAAATACCCGTAAAACGATAACCACCAATTTTACTTTTCCAAGTGCTACCACTATTATCATGCTTACATCGCACTATCATAAAATGGGCGAAAAATTCCAAATAAAAATTTATGGTGGTACCAGAAATGGTGAACTGGTATATGAAAATGCAGATTGGGAACACCCGCTTACTTTAAATTTGGCAACACCCATACAACTCAATGCCGGAGAGGGTTTAACCAGCGTAGTTACCTATAACAATACTAAAAATATTCTTGTAAGTTTTGGTTTAACCAGTGAAGATGAAATGAATATTATTTTTGGGTATTACTACTAGTTTTGTAGGATAATTAATAGATTTCCCACTAAATCTCTAACTGATGTCACAATTACATCTAATATATAACTTGCTTTATTATAAACTTTAACTAGCAAATTAAAGTTGGTTTTTTAATTTAGATAAATACTGCATAGAACATGGATAAATTGCAAAACACACCATAGAGATTGTGTATTAACAATTTATGAATTCTACATTAGTTATAGTTGGTATGTATTGTCTGCTGTATTTCATTGCCTAACGATTTCCCTTCCATTTTATTGTAATTTATTTTAACTTTTTTTTTATATTTTAATATTAATACCTATTTTCATATTTGAATCAAAAAAATAATTGCTATCAAATTGTTAATTTTAGGTTACACTAATAGTAATTGTTTATTTCAAATAATTAATCGCCAAAAAATATTTTTATGAAGAAGATTTACTTGATGCTTTTTGCTTGCATATCCTTTACGATGGTTGGTTTTGGGCAGGCTTCTACAACAAACTATGCGTATACAACAGCTACAATTGCTTCATTAGTTTTAGACAAAGATGGCAATCCAATAGATATGACTGTTGGAACTACACAACTTTACGGAACAAATATAGATGGTTATACCAACCCTGGAGCCCAAAGTTTTGGAACCACATTTATGTTTATGGGTTTTCCATACACAACTTGGAATGCTAACCCCGATGGGCAAATAAGATTGGGAAGTACATTACTTACAGGTCATACATCAGCTGCAGCAGCAGGCGTAGCGCTTATTATTCCTAATAATATAGATGCAATTACAGGTAGTGCTACTGGAAAAGTACACTATAAAATACAAGCTGGTACAGGAGGGAATGTATTAATTGTAGAGTGGAAAGATATAAAATTAAATTGGAATGCTGTTGGTACTACACTTTCAACCTTTCAAGCAAGATTATACATTTCTACGGGTATTATAGAATACGTTTATGGTCAAATGTGGAATAGTTCCACATCTGCTCAAACAAATAGTATTGGTTTTTCTTCTGGAGCTACGGCAGGTACTTTAGGAGATGTGACAACTATTGCTACCACGCCAGCATATCTAACAACAGGTACAAGCTATACTACTACATCATTTGTAGCTAGTGCGGCAATGGCAAATTTAAATTCAGCTGCTGATGGAAGTAGAAGAGTATTTTCATTTACACCAGGCGCTCCTGCTGCAGATCCTGGAGCGGCGTTATCTTTTTCTAATGTTGGCATAGGTGCTACCACACTTACATGGACAGACAATGCTACAGATGAATTAGGTTATTTAATTCAACGTTCAACTGATAATATTACTTTTACTAATGCAGTTATTACAGGACCTAATGCAACAACAGCAACAGTAGGAAGTTTAACTGCAGGTACATTATACTATTTTAGAGTTTATGCTTATAAAGAAGGTACACTGAGTCTAAACGCTGCTACAGGTTCTCAATCGACTTTAAGCTGTGGTACTTTTACACCAGGTACATATATTATAGGGCCAACAGGTAATTACCCAAGTTTAACAGCTGCTATCGGCGATTTGAACGCTTGTATTTTGACAGGTGCTTTTATTTTTGAATTGCAGCAGACATATACTCAGGCAAATGAGGTTTTCCCTATTTCTATTTTAAATAATGCGGGTTCTAGTGCTACCAATACTGTAATTATTCGTCCGCAAGCTAGCGTTATAACACCACTTACTATTTCCTCTGCTTCAGGACAAACCATATTGTTAAATGGCATAGACTATTTAACTCTTGATGGAAGACCAGGTGGTTCAGGTACTTCTAAGATGCTCACAATTGGAAACACTAGTGCAACAGGTTCAGCTTTCTTCTTTAATGGTGATGCGACAAACAATACCATTACATATTGTACTGGTACTGGTGTAGGTGCAGCTGCAATTTATCCAGTTGTTTACTTTAGTAATTTAGCAACTCAGGTTACTGGTAACGATAACAATACAATTTCATTTAATGATATAAAAAGCGGAGCAAGTAAAGTATTGGTGAATGGTATTTATTCAATAGGTTTAACTACATCTGGTGCTACATTTAATAGTAACAATACAGTAACGGGCAATAATTTTATTGATATTAATAATCCTGGAATAGCCTCATTTGGTATAAACTTAACCACTGGTAATACAGATTGGACTGTAACTAATAATCATTTCTACCAAACTACTAGTAATGTTCAAACTACAGGTGTTACACATACTGGAATTAATATTTCTAACGCTGGTTCCAACTTTATTGTAACTGGTAATTTTATTGGGGGCAGTGCTCCATCTTGTGGCGGTACGGCTTGGACAACAACCGGTGCTTTTGCCAATAGATTCACAGGTATTACTATGTCTGCAACGGGTTTAACAGTTACAGGAACTAATTCTGTACAAGGAAATACAATTGCTAATCATAACTTATCTTCTACAAGCGGTGCTACAACAGCTCCAGGCGTGTTCTGTGGTATTTCAAATACTACAGGTAATACCAATATCGGTACTACTACAGGCAATATTATTGGTAGCGGTACAGGTACTGGTAACATTGTAGTAACAAGCTCTACAAACCTTGGTATTTCTTGTGGTATTGCAGAGTCAGGCACGGGTACAGTAAATATTAGTAATAATACAATTGGGTCTCTTAATCTTGCTGGTTCTTCGGCCACAATAAGCCATGGTTTACTAGGTATTACTTCTACAACTGCTCATACCTCTTTAATTATTAATAATAACACAATTGGTAGTTTAAACTCACCTTTGAGTATTAACGCTATTACAGCATCAACTGGTACTCCTGCTGTAACACGTTGTATAAATGTAACAGGGGCAAATATAGTCGGAACTATTACTAATAATACTATTGCAAATATAAATCACGCAAATATACCAACTACCGCAAGCACAGCAAACCTTATATTAGGCATAAACATAACAGCTGGTAATGCTAATGTGACAAACAATATTGTTAGAGATATGTATTCTAATGCTAACTTAACAGGTACAGGATCTACGGCTGGTATTATTGGTATTTTATTATCAAGTGGTGTTTCTGCTGGTGCTACTTCAACTAAGAATAAAGTGTATGCTTTAAGTAATACAAACGCTACCGCTCTTACATCTGTTGTAGGTATGTCTTTCAACTTACCTACAACTGGTTTAATCAATTTAGTAGAGAAAAACCAAGTGTATAATTTAGCTGTTTCTTCAAACAGCGCAAGTGCATTAGTTCAAGGTATTCAAATATCAGGAGGCTTAGCTTCATATCAAAACAATATTGTTCGTTTAGGATACTCTGCTGATGGTTCTGCATCAGTAACAAATAATATACAAATTCAGGGTTTAACTGAAACGATAGTTACTACTGGTACTACTTTTTACCACAATTCTATTTATGTAGGTGGAACAGGAGTAGGTGCTGGTGCTGCTATAACCAGAGCATTTTGGAGTCAGCAAACCCTTAATACTAGAACAATCCAAAATAATATTTTTGTGAATGCTCGTAGTAATGCAGCTGGTACAGGTAAGCACTATGCTGTGCAAGTAGCTGGTACTGCAGCAAACCCGGTTGGTCTTACATTAAATTATAATGACTATTTCGTGAGTGGTACAGGTGGTGTTTTAGGGTTATTCAATGCAGTAGATCAACCTACACTTGCTGCTTGGAAAACAGCTGTTGGTCAAGATTTGAATAGCATAAATGCTGACCCTTTGTTTGTTGACCAGACAGGAGGCACTCCAAACTTAAAATTAACAACAGGTACACCTGCTGATGGGGTGGGTTTATCTGGCACAGGTGTTTTGCAAGATTTTGAAGATGAAGTTAGAGCTAGTTTATCTGCCGTAGATTTAGGAGCAGATGCAGGAATATATGGACCTGTCGGTATTGATGTTGGTGTTAATGCGGTTGCAAGGCCACTTGCCACAGCAACTTGCCATGGCCCTGCTGAGCCGGTTGTGGTAACATTAGTCAATTTTTCAAGCACCCTTATTGATTTTACAATCAATCCGGTTTCAATTACAACCACCATTACTGGCGTTGTTAGTGCCACTTTAAATCAGACAATAAATACTGGATCGCTAGCTCCAGGCGCATCACTTGCTGTAACCATGGGTACAATAAATACAACAGTATCGGGTAACTACACATTTGCTACAACAACAACTACAACAGGCGATGTAAATGCGGCGAATAATAACAATAACACCACTGTAGCTGTTGCAAATCCTGCAACATTATCGGGTAGTATTGCAGTAACAGGTACAGGTTTAACAGCATGTACAGGTGCAGCAGTAAATACTACATTTACTCCAACAATATCAGGCGGTGTAGCACCGCTTACCTACTCATGGTCAAGCGGTCAAACTACAGCAAATATTACAGTAACACCAACTGTTAATACGTCCTATACATTGACAGTAACAGATGCATGCGGTAATACATTTTCACCCCCAACTCAGAATATTTCTTTTGCAAACTGCCAATTTACCGTAAATAGAAATACTAGTGTACCGTATAATTCAATTATGACAACGGGAGATTTATTTACATCCCTTTCAAGTGCAGATGATGGATTTACCAATACTATATCTTTAAGATATACAACAGGTGCTGGTTATACGAGCGCACCAACTGTTACTTTCACAGGGGGCGGTGCCACTACTCAAGCTACGGCAACTGCTACAGTAGCCGGTGGTATTGTTACGGGAGTTACCATTACTTCGGGTGGAGTAGGATATACATCTACTCCTGCTGTTGTATTCACAGGTGGTGGTTTTACCACTGCTGCAACCGGCTTAGCAACTGTTTCAGGTGCCGTAGTTACTTCTGTAACCTTCCCATCCACGACGTTCAGCTATCAAGGTGTACCAGTTACAAACTTCTACGCTACTTCAAACGGCACATTAATGCTTAGTGGTGGTACAACATCCAGTACAGGTACTTCGTATGGTGATCTTACTTCAAATACTAAGAACAGAATGCTTGCTCCTTATTGGTCAGATTTGGTTATTAGAGGTAATCTACTTGCAAATCTTAATGCAAGTATGAAATACAGGGTTATTGGTACATTAGGTAGTGGAAGTGCTGATATAGTTATTGAATGGGCTGAAATGGAAGGTTTCCAATTCGCATCACCGAACTTAAACTTCCAAGTAGTATTACATGAAGCTGATAATTCTATAGATTATAATTATGGTAATATGCAGCGTTACGATGGTAGTGCAAACAGTATTGGTACGATTTCGACCGTTTTAGCTGTTGGCTTAACAGGGCTTACGCCATCTAATGGTACTTTAAATGACCGTATGATTTTGCAAAGAGCAAATACATCTTATTTTGCAACGGCATCTCAAACTGCTTTACTTTTAACACCTGATTGTAATTCGCAATTAAGATTTGTTCCAGCAGCTACATATACGGGTACAGACCCTGGTGCTCCTATTGTAACAAACGATGAAAATACAACACCAAAAGTGTTACCAGTTAATGCTGCTCCATGTGCAAACTATTGTGGTACATATAATTCAAGTAAAGGTGCAACAGCCTCTATTGGAACCACCGTTTGTTCTGCTGTTACACCTGGTAATGCCGATGATGATGTATGGTTCTCATTTGTAGGTTCTGCTACAACACCAGATCATAAGATAGTAGTTACACCAAGTTTGGGTTACGATGCAGTAGTACAATTATTAGATGCCTCTTTTACACCAATACAATGTGTAAACGCTGGAGGTATTGCAATAACAGAAACGATAAATGCGAATGGTTTAACTACTGGTGCTACATATTACTTACGTATTTATGATGCTGCTGTTGGTTCTTCATTAAGTGGTGAGTTTTCGGTATGTGTAAGCGAAGTAATAGCACCGCCAGCAAATGATGACCCTGCAGGCGCAACCAACTTATCCGTAAATACAACATGTGTACCAACAAATAGTGTATTGCCAGCTACATTAGCGGCTACCGCTACTGCGGCTGTAACAGCATGTGGTGCTGGTACGCCAGGTACACCTGATGATGATGTTTGGTATCAGTTTACTACAAACCCAACTGCGGGTATGAGTTACATTATAGATGTAACAGGCGTTTCTACATATAATGCCGTGTTACAATTATTTTCTGGTACACCAGGTGCATTGGTAAATGTGAATTGTGTAAACGCTACCACAAATGGAGGTGTTGAATCAATTACAACTAACACACTTGCAGCCAGTACAACCTATTACCTAAGAGTTTATCATGCAGGTATTGGTGCTGCAAATGGTAATTTTAGTATTTGTGTATATACCCCTTTACCATTGTGCCCTCCTTTAGTTACACCTGCAAATGTATCTACAATATGTGCGTCCTCTGGTACAATTTTGAGTTGGACAGCAGGGGTAAATGCAACTAGTTATGATGTTTATTTGGA
>JANPCB010000096.1:0-16812 GCA_031430735.1 Ferruginibacter sp.
AATGTTTGCCAAGTGTTTGCTGCTCCTGTAAATGTAGCTTCTGTTTCGCAACTTCTTGTTCCATCATTCTTATCTTCTACTTTCAATCTTATTTGTATGCCTGTATGCGGACTCCATACCCTTACGTTCATTCTTCTTTCTGTTGCTGTAAATGGTATCGGATTTGCAAAACTTGTTTGCACCGTGCCTGCTAAAGCAGTTATTGAAGCACCCGCCCACAACTCTGCTGTGTTTGATTTTACTACTCTTCCTACTTTATTGGTAGCAAGGGTTGGGTCGGTTACAACCGTTGCATCTTCTGCTCCACCAAAGCCTACCAAGCCGTAGTTTACAGTTGCAATATCGAATGTAACCGGCACGTCCATTTGGGTTTGAGCAATGGACATGAATGAACTAAGTAAAACGGATAAGAAAAAATATATTTTTTTCATGTTGAAATTTTTATAGCAAGGAATATTATTTAGGTCAGGTTATTATTATTTAAATTAAAATTATTGGGGAATCATTTTAAAAACTTTTACATAATCCACTTGCATCGTTGCAGGGAAAATCGTGTTATCCACTCCTTGCACGCCACCCCAATTACCTCCAACAGCTATGTTAAGAATAAGAAAAAATGGTTTATTAAAAGGCCAAGCTGTATAACTTGTATTGTTATTTGTGTACTCAAAATATTGCACACCATCTATAAAAGCACGAACCGCAAATGGTGTCCAGTCAATTCTATAAATATGAAACGCATCTGTAGCATCTGCTATAAATTTCACTGCAGATTTTTGTGTACCTCTCTGGCCATTGTAAGCAGAAGTGTGAATAGTGGCATGTACCTTATTAGGATCGTACCCTACATGTTCCATAATATCTATTTCACCAGAAGCAGGCCATACACCGTAAGTATTATTGCTTGATAACAGCCATATAGCTGGCCAAGTACCTCTTCCTTTTGGCAACTTTGCTCTCACTTCAAAACGACCATATAACCAATCACCTTTACCTTTTGTTATCATACGAGATGATGTGTAATCCTTACCTTGCAAAGTTTCTTTCTTTGCAGCTATGGTTAAAATACCGCCAGATATGGTTGAGTTTGCGCCTGGAGTATAATATTGCAACTCATTGTTTCCCCATCCGTTTCCACCAGTCTCAAATGTCCATTTAGATGGATCTACTGTTGTACCAGCAGTAAAATCATCTTGCCAAACCGGCGTAGTTTCAAATTGCCAGTTCTTCTCTACAATTGGCTCTGCAGCAATCAATGCAACAACATCTTTTTCTTGCGTGCAAGAAAGAAACAACAAAGCGGTGAGGAAAAACAACGAAATATGTTTAATTAAAATTTTCATGAATGTATTTTTTATTGTGTAACTAATTTAAATTGAAATACAGTACTAGAACCGTTGCCTGCTCTGAGTGTCATTTTAGTAGCTGTAATATCGATAATACGATATACATTTTCAGCAGGAACATCTGTTGTTCCTATAAAAACAGCAGGTGGCGCAGAAGGCAGCTGTATGGTAGCTAAGCCAGCAACACCGCCAGTTGTAGCACCAAAAGTATAAGTTAAGTTATTGTAAGACCTATCTGATCCACAATTATAATTAGGCGCTATATTCCCTCCATTAAATGTTGAACCATTTGCGTTGTAAGTAATTTTATCTAAGGCTGTAAATGTGTATAAATCATCTGCCTGGCAATTTGGTTCTATTGGCCCGCCTGCAAAGTATTGTGAAGGATTGGATTCTGTACCAACAATAATAGCATTAGCTCCAGCGGTAGGATCCAATTTCCAATTTTTACTAACAGCTCCTGTCAATAAAGCTTTTATTTCTGGAAGTGTTAAAACTTCTACTTTTTTCAATTTTATTTCTATCAAATTTCCTCCAGACCCTGAAATGGTAGCTCTTAAAGTCATTCTATTTACAGTATAACTTTGTACAGTATATGAATTATTGTCTACAACATCGGTAGTTCCAATAAATGGTTTTCCTGTACCAGATACTAATGGATCCAATATTATTTTTGGCAACTGCCCTGGCCTAGCGACAACTTTATATTTTATTGCATTTGGCTTAGGTGCTTGGCAACTAAATCCTGCTTGTGCATCAAAAGTTTGTGTAATTGCATCATATTCAAAAGCACCGCTTGCTTTAAATTTAAACAGATCATCAAGTTGGCAAGGTACTGCTGGGCCACTAAAATAAACTTGTGTTGCATCTGGTGATAGTACTTTTATGGCATCTGCATCTGTAGTCCATGTCCAAACAAAATTATTGCCACAACCTGTGATGGTATTAAAGAAATCATTTTGGCAAGCATTTGTTACAAAAATTCTTTTTGCAATAGTATTGTTTCCGTTTGTACCTACAGAGGTTAATCTTACATTATATTCGCCACCCACTGCATAAGAGTGTACTGGATTTTTTTCTGAAGATAAAGCAGTATTATCCCCGAAATCCCACTGATATTGTGTAGCTTCTTCGCTTATATTGGTAAAAGCTACTTTATAAGCCCAAGGCAACGTATCCTGCATGGGTATTATTTGAGATGTAAAATCGGCTTTTGAAGGAGAACCATTAAGTTCTAAAATATCTTTTTTGCATTGCACTAACATTAAACTTAGTGTAATTAACAAAAGTGATGTTATCGTTATATTTTTTTTCATAAATAGCATTTAAAGTTTTTATTAATATCCTGTGTTTTGGGTTAGGGTAGGATTTTTATCTCTTTCCCCTTGAGGAATTGGCATGTACCTATGCTTTGCACTTATATTTGTCTTACCAGCTGCCGTCATTACGCTGATAAAATAATTAGGATCTGGATGGCGCAACAAATCATACCAACGGTGCATTTCAAAACCAAGCTCCAATCTTCTTTCCTTGTAAATAGCTGCCAACCACGCCGCATCAGATAACCCAATAGGAAGTGGCGCTAACCCAGCTCTTGCTCTTACTAAATCTGCAGCAGATTTTCCAAGCGCAGGACCAGCCGCTTCTGCATATATCAATAAAACTTCTGCATAACGCATAATAGGTACATTCAAAGCGCTTCTCCACTGGCCTGCATCTCCCAATGGATCATCAACAGAAATAAAATATTTTCTTGTATTAAGTCCATTTGGTGAACCAACCAAAGAACTTGGTTGTGTATAGGTACCATAAGTATCTCCTGGAATCCAGATTGTTCTGTTTCTTCTCTTGTCTATTATGGTATTATATCCAGCACCCGTTTTTTCATATTGGTCTACAAAATTTCTAGTAGGTACTGTAAATCCATATCCACCCTCAGGAACAATATTTTGTGCACGTGGACCATAAAAAGTATTGATGCCTGTACCTGCTCCATAAATAGAAAAAGTACCTCCACCACTACGATACTGCACTTCAAAAACAGATTCTTTACCATTCTCAGTAGATAGTTTAAAATTATCTGCATAATCAGTCCATAAAGCATAACCATACAAAGCTGCATTGTCAATAATTTCTTTTGATTTTGCAGCGGCATTTACTTTATCGCCCAGCGTTAAATAAACACTAGCCAACATTCCTTTTGCAGCACCTGCAGTTGCACGTCCTTCGTTAGGATAAGTAACATTATTGGAAGTGTAAGGATTATTGTTTGGCAATAATGTTTCTGCACTTTTTAAATCAGTTATAATTTGTGCGTACACTTGTGCTCTTGGTGATCGAGCAATGGTAGAAGATTCTTCAGCCGTAATTGCATTTGTATATAAAGGAACATCACCAAATAATCTTACCAAATGGTAGTAATACAATGCCCTTAAAAATTTTGCTTCGCCAATACTCCTATTTCTTACAGAAGCTGTCATTGTTGTAACTAATGGGGCTCTTTCGATAACTAAGTTTGCCCTCAATATTCCAAAATAACATTGGGCCCACATTATCGGAATAATGGTATTAAATGATGTTAAGCTAAAATTATCCAATTCTGCAGTTTCAGAACCATCACCACCACCACCGCCGCCTAGGTCTGCATCATCGCTCATAATATCTCCAAGATGCCACGCACATCCGCTGTAAATAGCAGATAAAGGAGTATATACAGCATTGGTGGCCGTTACAACTTCTGATTCATTTTTATAATAATTATCAACGGTATTAAGCGGAATGGTAGGATCTATTGTAAGTAAACTTTTTTTACACTGGGTAAAAAGAATTGATACAATAAACAAAACACTCAATTTTTTTAAAAATATATTTTTCATACTTATCATTTTTTTTTGTTTAGAAATCAACAGTTACGCCTGCCATAAATGTTCTTGCTTGTGGATAAAATCCTATATCTACACCACCACCAACTTCAGGATCCAATCCAGTATAATTCGTAATGGTTAATAGGTTTTGTGCACTCACATAAAACTGTGCTCTTTTCAGGTTTAAAAGTGTTGACCAGTTTGTAGGAATACTATAAGCAATTCTTAGATTTTTTATCCTCATATAAGATGCATCTTCTACAAATCTATCTGAAACACGGTTGTTTTTATTTGGATCTTCTAGGGTTACACGAGGCATTGTATTGCTCGTTCCTGGCCCAACCCATCTTTCTAAAACTTTATTGGAGTAATTACCATTGCTTACACCGCCCTCTGTGTACCAACGGGTAAAATTTAATACTTTGTTACCTTGTGAACCTTGTATGAAAAGTGTTAATTCAAAGTTTTTATAGTTAATTGTATTGGTTAAACCATAAGTAAACGTCGGATTCGAGTTTCCAATATTGGTACGATCTAAATCATTAATAATTCCATCTCCATTTAAATCTTTAAATTTAAAATCTCCTGGAGCAGTACTGGTTGTTGGGTCACTACCTGGTGTTTGCACTGCATGATCCGCAATTTCTTTGTAAGATTGAAATATTCCTTCTGTAACGAACCCGTAAAAGAAATTAGCAGGTGCATTTTGAATGGTTCTTAAACTACCTCCATTTATTCTGGTAAAGCCATTATCCAATGGGGCAGATAGTCCCAAAGAAATAACTTCATTTTTATAAGTACTTACCACAGCATTTGCCGTCCAATTAAATGATTTACTTGAAACAATCGCTCCATTTAAACTAAGGTCAATCCCTCTATTTTGTAAAGTTCCTGTATTAAAAGGTACGGCCTCATATGTTCCAGATACCAATGGTGGGGCTACATATAAAATCAAATCCTTTGAGCGACGTTGGTAAAAATCTACAGAAAAACCAAGTTTATTTTTGTAGATACTGCCATCAAACCCTATATCAATTTGTTCGTTCTTTTCCCATTTAATGTCTGGATTATATGACTTACTAAGGCCAGCTCCATTTACAATTCCACCAGAACCAGTAGAGTTTCCAAAAGTGTATTGAAATGATTGATTGATACTTTGTATGTAAGCATTTCCAGCTACATTAGGGTTACCTGTATATCCAAAACTAGCCCTTACCTTTAATTCATCTAACCAATTTACATTATCCAAAAATGGTTCTTGTGATAATCTCCAAGCAGCAGAAACGGATGGGAAAATAGCAAATTTATTTTTGGGAGCAAAATTTGAACTACCATCACGTCTGATAGAGAAACCTAAAAAACCTCTATTATCAAAGTCATAACTTAATCTACCAATATATGAAATCAACCTGCTGTTTATTCCATCCTCAGCATAGTTATCAATTTGAGAAGGGTCTGTTACTGTCAAAATTTGTCCGTTTAATACAGGTATTGGTTGCAAAAAAACACCACTTCTGCTTGCAGACAGGTTGGAGTACCTGTTTTCTTGAAAAGTATAACCCGCTACAGCATTTATTTTATGCTTTTTAAACAATGTTTTATCATAAGTGAGGGTATATTCTGCTAAGTAATCTGGAAACAAACCTTTAAAAACAGAATAAGAGGTTCTATCGAAAGGTCGTCCACCGGTAGACGGCGTAATTGGTCTAAAATTATTATTTTCTTGATAAGTAAAATCCCCGCCAAAAACAGCTTTGAATTTAAGGTCCTTTAATAAATTTATTTCTGCAAAAACATTTCCTGTAATCCTATATTTGGTATTTGTATTTTGAGGAACCTCTAATTGATATACTGGGTTTGGTTCATTAAAACCGTCTATATTACCATTACCACCGGCGTAAGAGCCATCTTCGTTTCTAGGTTTTACCGTAGGTGGAGCAGTTAAAGCTAGTAATACAACACTATTAAAAGGATTGTATGTATCTGTACCACGCTCTATAAATTTATTCATAGAAAGCGAGTTGCCTATCTTAATCCTACTATTTACTTTTATGTCTCCGTTGAATCTTAGATTAAATCTTTCGAAATCGGTATTGTATATGATTCCATCTTGCTTAAAATACCCTGCAGAAAAAGAGTATTGTGCTTTATCTGAACCTCCAGTAGCGGTTAGGTTTACGCTTTGTATAGCAGCTCTTCTAAATATTTCATCTAACCAATTGGTTCCATTTCCATATTCTCTTCCAATGGCATCAAAATCGGCCAGCTTAGGTAAAATTGTTTTACCACTTGCTATATTAGCTTCGCTGTTAATGATGGCATATTCTCTTGCATTGAGCATAGTTGGCAATTGCCAAGCTTGTTGAATACCTCTGTACACATCAACAGAAAGCGTCGTTCTTCCTGCTTTTCCTCTTTTTGTTGTTATTAAAATTACACCATTTGACGCCCTTACACCATAAATAGATGCAGCAGCAGCATCTTTTAGTACATCGATAGATTCAATATCCCCAGTACCAAAAGAATTCAATATGTTATCTGACTGTTGATCAGGTAAAGGATATCCATCTACCACTATCAAGGGGTTGTTGGTTCCTGTTAAAGAAGATATACCCCTGATTCTAATTCCTGTACCTCCTGTTCCTCCAGGAGCACCACTGCCTTGTACAATTGTTACTCCAGATACTCGACCTTGCAATGCTTGTGCAGCGTCTGCAACAGGTGTTTTAGCTATATCTTTCGATGAAATGGATGAAATAGAAGTAGATAGATCTCTTCTTTTTTTGGTACCATAACCTATCACAACTACCTCTGCAAGATTTTTGTCTGTCTCTTCCATTTGTATATCAAATGGTGTAGTTGAACTAATCTTGTATTTTAAAGTAGTTAAACCTGTGTAGCTAATAACCAAATTAGCTCCAATGTTGGCTGCAATGGAAAAACTACCCGTTACATCAGTAATAGTTGTTGAGTTTGTTCCCTCTACAGCAATTGTTGCACCCACCAACGCCTCACCCGAGGTTTTGGATCGTACCTTACCTGTTACGGTAATATTTTGACCAAATGTTTGTTGAATAGTACCTGCAAGAAAAATGCAGACACATAAAAATGTGAATTTTAATTTCATATAGCAAAATTTACGTTATAAAAAAATCTGAGCAATTTTTTCGAAGGTAAAAATAAAGAGAAAGTAGGCTTGCAACTAATAATTTGGCACATCATTACTACATCAACAACTACAAATCAAGTATAAAATGCCAAAAATCACTACTTCATTACTACATCAATACTACATCAATTAAAAAATTTCATATCTTCATAAAACAATTTATGAGATGAAACTTTTTCTATTCTTTTTACTATTGCCAGTACATGTACTGTGTCAAAATACAATTGGATTGCCTGATGTAACAAATTTTTACAAGCAGGCTTATAATGCTGGTTTACAAAATTGGGATATCAAACAAGATAATAATGGAATTATTTATGTAGCCAATAACGAAGGGCTACTATCATTTGATGGCAAAAATTGGGACTTGAACCCTTTACCAAACAAAACAATTGTAAGATCGGTTGAAATTGGGTTCGATAATAAAGTGTATGTAGGTGGACAAGATGAACTAGGTTATTTCTCTCCAAATGCCAGTGGAACACTCGTTTATCACTCCCTTATTGGGCTAATACCAATTAAAAGCAGGGTTTTTGGAGATGTTTGGGATATCATTTCATATAACAAAAGCATTTTCTTTAGATGCAATAGTAAAATATATAAACTCACCCTCGAAACAATTGTTGTATACGAAGCTCCTTCTGAATGGGCTTTTTTAGGATCATGCAATGGTAAGTTATATGCACACGACTTTGCAAATGGCTTGTTGAAATATGAAAATGGCGAAATGATTCCTATGTCTTTCAAAAATGAACTTCCTACAAATGATCCCGTTACCTCTATTCTGGGTTTAGGGAATGACAGCGCACTGGTAACAACATTACAACATGGCATTTTCAATTTAAGTCAAGCAGGCATACATACAATCAATTCATCTAACAATGAATTTTTTAAAAATGAACGAATATATAGTGCTACAACTATAAATAAAAATAGGATTGCCATTGCAACAAACAACAGTGCAGTTTACATTACAGACTATCAAGGCCATATCATACAGCATTTCTCAAAAAAAGAAGGTTTGCAGAATAACAATGTACTTAGTATATTTTTAGATAAGCAAAAAAATCTGTGGTTGGGTTTAGACAATGGTATAGACTTAGTTGCTTACAATAGTGCAATAAAACAAATAAATCCATCCTCGCAAGATGGGTCTGGTTATGCCGCCCTCATAAAAGACAATAATTTATATTTAGGTACTACCAATGGATTGTATAGTCTTACATTGGCTAATGAAAAAGATGTAAGTTTTGTAAAAGGAGATTTTGAACCAGTAAATAATACAAAAGGCCAAGTATGGGGATTGGCCAATATAAACAATGAATTACTTTTGGGAAAACATGAGGGGGCCTTCCTTGTAAAAAATAATACTGCCATTCCCATTTCTTCAAACAAAGGCTATTGGAATTTTTTATCTACTTCCAATACTTTCCCCAATCCACAAATTATAGCAGGTAATTATAAAAATGTAGAAATATTTGATTTCGTTAATGGCCATTTTACGTTCTCAAAAAAAATTGAAGGCCTTGACGAGTCTGCTCGATTTATTGCTATTGATAAAAATAACAATATATGGATATCGCACCCATACCACGGAATTTATAAAATTACAAAAGCGGATGATGGTACTTATAAAACGGCCATTTTTACAAATCAAAATGGACTTCCATCAGCACTAAACAACCATGTATACAAAATAAAAAATGAAGTAGTAATAGCAACAGAAAAAGGTATTTACAATTACAATGAAGCTAAAAATATTTTTGAAGTATCTGCTTACTACCAAAAAATAATTGGGGACCAAAGTATAAGGTATTTGAAAGAAGATCCTAACGGTAATATATGGTTCATTCACGAAAAAGCACTCGGCATTATTGATTATTCCAATAAAGAACCAATTATAATTAATTTTCCTGAATTAAACAATAAAATGCTTAGTGGCTTTGAATCCATTTATCCATTAAATGAATCAAATATATTTTTAGGCGGCGAAAAAGGATTTTATTTACTTAATTATGAGAAATATAAACAATCACTAACCAATACACAAGTACTTATTAGAAAAGTAAAAATTAGTGGCAATAAAGATGAAATACTTTTTGGTGGATATTTTAATGACATCAACGAAAAACAAATCCAAGATGCTGGAAATATCCCCTCTGTAAAAGATGGATGGAAGACAATTCAATTTCAATTTGCTGCACCTATTTTTGGGAGCATGTCAAATATACAATTCAGTTTTAGGCTAAGAGGTTTTG
Source organism: Ferruginibacter sp. (assembly GCA_031430735.1). Taxonomy (GTDB): domain Bacteria; phylum Bacteroidota; class Bacteroidia; order Chitinophagales; family Chitinophagaceae; genus Ferruginibacter. The sequence goes on from JANPCB010000096.1 coordinate 9,638, forward strand.
ATGCTACATGGTCTAAATGGTCAGATAAAACAGAAAAAGAATATACCAATCTACCCGCAGGTACTTACCATTTTGAAGTGAAGGTTAAAAATAATTTGGGTAAAGAATCTGAAATGTCTGTCTATTCATTTAACATACTTCCTCCGTGGTATCAAACCATTTGGGCTAAACTATTTTATTTTATGTGTTTGGCTATCGTATTATTCGCATTATTTAAATGGCAAGAAAGAAAATTCATTGCACAAAAAATTAAATACGAAGAAGAACAAAAGAAACTTTTATATATACATGAATTGGAAATAAATAAAACAGAAGGCGAATTAGCGGCGCTTAGAAACGAAAAATTAGAGGCAGAAATTAATTTCAAAAATGCTGAGTTAGCCTCTTCGGCCATGCACTTGGTGAAAAAAGGTGAGTTACTTTCTAAAAGCAAGACAGAGCTTTCACATGTAATGAAAGGGTTGGATAATCCACAAGCGGTTGTAGAATTGAAGAAGATGATAAAATCACTCAATGAAGACGATAAGATGGACAAAGAATGGGAAAGTTTTTCAAAACATTTTGATACCGTACACAGTCATTTTCTTGTTTCTTTAAAAGAGAAGCATCCAAATATTACAGGCAATGAAATGAAATTGTGTGCCTACTTAAGAATGAATTTATCTACAAAAGAAATTGCACAATTGATGAATATATCAGTTAGAGGTGTAGAAATAGGAAGATATCGCTTGAGAAAAAAATTACAATTGGAAACCGCCGTAAGTTTGTTTGATTACTTGATAGGGTTGAAGTAAAGGAAACAAAAATTTTAAAAAATGGCGTGTGATACTTTTCGCCAGCGTTCGTGTCTCACGAATGCAATACACAAATTTAATGTAAACAATGATTTTAAAGAAAGCTGCGTATAACAAGTGCCAGAACGAAGCATATTCTTATTTATTTGACTAGCCAAGTAAAATAGACTGATAAAATAGAGCGGCTTTAAAAAATGCTGAACGTTTAAAAGTATGGGTTAGTTAGCCAAGATAAATGCCAAAATAACCCCTATTTTTTATGATATTAGACGTGGGCTTCTACTATAGTTTCTTCCCCTACTTTATGTTTTTTTACAGCCCATAAATAATAGTAAGCCAATACTAAAAGGCCTGTTGTAAATGGGAGTATGGCTAAGTGCTTAAAAGTATACGTGCCTAAAAGCACTTTAGAATCAAATCCTAAAAACTCACTCACCATCCAATAAGAGTTAGCGGTTATCCAAAAACTAATGGCAACATTATGGCATGTTTCGCTAATATAATGCCTATTGCGCCAGCTTATCACTATCGAAATTACCAGTGTGGGTATAATCATTAAAATTCCCAAGGGTTTCCAAAACATACACCAACTTATATCTTTTAATAGCCAAAATACTATGTGCAAATTTTCCATTTTACGATACTTGGCGGGAATACTATACATTAGGTTGTTTTGCATGCAGGCAATTTTAGGTTTAAAAATAAAAAATATTTTAATCTTTTACTGTTCTAATTTACGTGAAAAATAAATAAAATTTCCATCATTAATCTTACCACAATCTATCCCTTCTGGGCAAAACAAAAAAGTAGGCATAAAAAAACCACTCATTTTTTAACAGAGTGGCTCACTACCGCCAGCGTTCTTGTCTCACGAATGCATTACACAAATTTAATGTAAACAATGATTTTAGAGTAAGCTGCGTGAGACACGCACCAAGGCGAAGGAAAATAATTGGGCAATCTCTTTATACGTAAGCTTATCCTCTTTAGCAAGTTTAAATATAATTTCACAATAAGAAAATGAATTGGAAATAATAATTATCCAATCATCTTTAATTATGCCAGTACACTACAAAGAGGGCTTCACCTACAAATAAAACGAACAACCTGTAAAGCCAAATGTTTTCTACTTTTTCCTTTATCAATTTTGTGAGTTGTGGCACTTTTTACATAGCAGTACAAACACTTGCAATAATATCAATAACAGTTTCCAAACTAAAATTTAATAAACTATTTTTAAAAGAAATAAATGCGATTGTAAATAAAAAATCTATTAGGAATTTTGATACAAGATGCGGAATAAATGTTATTCTGAACAAACCTTCCGTAAATTCTGTAAGTTTTTACACATATTGTATAACAATAATTTTATATTATTAGTACAACTTTACCTTTTATAATTACACACTTCTACATCATTTCTATAAAGTAACACTCTTCTGGTATTATCTAGCTTAAAAATATTGTAAATGGATTTACACTCAAATTTCCCTTACTGGTTACTTAAAAATGGTATAATAAACAACTATCCTTCTGTACAAGAAAATGAAAAAGCTGACATAGTAATAATTGGTGCTGGTATATCAGGAGCCTTGGTAGCATGGTATCTTGGCGAGGCAGGCATTAAAACAATATTAATTGATAAGCGGCATGCAGGTACCGGTAGTACCTCAGCAAGTACTGCATTGCTACAATATGAAATAGATGTGCCTTTGCACGAGCTAATAGAGAAAGTAGGTGAAAACAATGCTGTAGAAAGTTATCAGCTTTGTCTTGATGCCATTACTAAAATAGAAAAAATTTGCAGCATCGCAGCACCCGAGGCAGAATTTACACGCAAACCAAGTTTACAATATGCTTCGCAAATAAACCATGTTGAAAAACTTTCAAAAGAATATGATAGCAGAAAAAAATATGGTTTTAAAGTGCAATGGCTAAATGAACAACAGGTAACAAATAAATATGGCTTTAGTAAACCAGCAGCCATTTTATGCAAAGATGGTGCAGAAATTGATGCTTATAAATTTACCCACCATGTTTTAAAATACTGCACCAAACATTTCCATACAAAAGTATTCGACAAAACCTGCATAGAAAATATTACTAAAACAAAATCTGGCTTTGAATTATTCACAGAAAATGGTATTAAGATTAAATGTAAAAATGTTGTGATAGCGTGTGGGTATGAATCTGAATCATATTTAACAGAAAAAGTTACCAAATTACATGCTACGTTTGCTATCGTAAGTGAGCCAATTTTACAAAATAATCTATGGTATAAAAATTCTTTAATATGGGAAACAGCTGACCCATATTTATACATACGAACTACAAAAGATAAACGTGTATTAATTGGTGGAAAAGATATTCCTTACACGAGTGCTACCGCAAGAGACAAAAAATTATCTCAAAAGGTAAAAGCATTAGAAGAATCTTTTGCAAATCTTTTTCCATCCATTCCTTTTAAAACAGATTTTAGTTGGGCAGGTACTTTTGCAGGAACCAAGGATGGATTACCGTATATAGGGCAACATAAAAGCAAGCCAGGTATTTATTTTGCATTGGGCTTTGGTGGCAATGGCATTACGTTTAGTTCCATAGCTGGAGAAATTATACGGGATATCATTACAGGAAAGAAAAATGAGCACTTACCGATTTTTAAATTTAATCGCTCACAACAATAAGCATGCAACTAAAAAAAATATCAGACAAAAGATATTTGAAGATTCATGAACAGCCTGCCCTTACCGCAGAAGCAGTTAACCTAGTTTACGTAAACGATACATCTGATGGTATTAAAAGACGAAAAAAGGGGAATGGTTTTTCGTATCTTTTTAAAAAGACAATTGTAAAAGACAAAGAGATTATTAGCAGGATAAATAAACTAGCTATACCACCTGCTTGGGAAAATGTGTGGATTTCTCATATTGAGAATGGTCATTTGCAAGCAACTGGTTTTGATGCTCGCCAAAGAAAACAATATCGCTATCATGCACTTTGGATTTATTTAAGAAGCGAAACAAAATTTCATTATCTGTTAGAATTTGGCAAAGTATTGCCGCAACTAAGATTGCAACTTGAAAAAGATATGACGGAAACAGGCATTACTGAAAAGAAGGTATTGGCTACTGTTATAAGCCTAATGGAGAGAACATACATACGTATTGGCAATGAAACCTATGAAAAAGAAAATGGTTCTTTTGGACTTAGTACTTTAAAAGATAGGCATGTGGAAATAAAGGGTGATACGATTAACTTTTCTTTTAATGGCAAAAAAAGTGTACACCATAATATTGCATTAAAAAATAAAAAATTAGCAAGAGCAGTAAAAAATTGCAGAGATATACCTGGCAAAGAACTTTTTCAATACTATGATGAAAATGGAGAACGAAAAAAAATTGACAGTGGTATGGTTAATCATTATATAAAACAAGCTACAGGAGGAAATTTTTCTGCAAAAGATTTTCGTACTTGGGCAGGCTCACTTAACATCTTACATTCATTTGCTGCTATGGAAGAAGCCATTGATGAAAAAGAAAGAAAAAATAATGTATTGAAAGCGTTAGAGGAAGTAAGTATAAAATTAGGTAACACAAGAAAAGTTTGTAAAAAATATTATGTACACCCGGGTATTATTGAATTGTATGAGCAAAATAAATTAAAAAATTATTTTAAGCAATTAAACAAAATTGAAAAAGACGATAATAAGGCTGTGCTTACCGTTTCAGAAAAAATATTAATGAAGTTATTGGAGGGTTATAAAAATATTGGTCTGTCAGAAGTATTAAATGGAGAGGGTAAATGAAAAAAAAATTCTTTTTATTTACCACCAAAAAATTATATAAAATTTAAAACAAATTATAAAACATATTTTTCAAATAACAGTACCACCTTTATGCTTCAGATACTGTAATTAATTTTAACCTGATAAATTAAACCAAAATACATTTTTTTTTAAATTATTATTTAAACAATACATCTATAAAAATATAGTTATGGAAACATTAAAATACAATGCATACGGAGCTTCGGGTTCATTACTTCATGGAAAAAATCTTGAACCAATGCAAATTGAAAGATCATTGCCAAACGATGATGAAGTGATGATAGAAGTATTATTCTGTGGGGTTTGCCATTCAGATATTCACCAAGTAAATAATGATTGGAAAAACACCATTTACCCTTGTGTGCCTGGCCATGAAATAGTAGGTAAAATTTCTTCGATTGGAAAAAACATAAAAGAATTTAGCGTAGGAGATACTGTTGGTATTGGTTGCATGATTGATTCGTGCAAACAATGTAAGCAATGTACAGAAGGGGATGAGCAATTTTGCCAAGGCCCAGTTGGTATGACTATGACGTACAATGGTTATTGGAAACCCGATGGTACAGTCTTTAATACCTATGGTGGTTTTTCTTCACACATTGTTGCCAACGAAAAATTCGCAATAAAGATACCCAGTTCATTAGAAATTTCTGCAGTGGCTCCCATTCTTTGTGCAGGCGTTACAACCTATGCCCCACTAAAACATCGTGGCATTAAAAGCGGAGACAAAGTTGGAATAATTGGTATTGGCGGGCTTGGCCACATGGCTGTAATGATTGCAAAAGCAATGGGCGCAAGAGTTGTAGCTATTACCACAAAAGAAGAAAAGCGTGATGCTGCCTTAGCATTGGGAGCGGATGAAGTGTTGCTGTCAGAAGATGAAGAAGCCATGAAAAGACAAGAAGTTAGTTTTGATTTTTTATTGTGTACGATTCCGGAGAGTTTTGATGTAAATCCTTATATTAGCCTATTGGCACCAAGAGGAAGTATGGTTACGGTAGGTTTGCTTGGCCCTTATGCAAAGCCAACCAATAATATGGAAGTTGCAAAATATTCACGTAGCATTGGGGCTAGTATTATTGGAAGCATTGCCGAAACAAAAGAAGTGCTTCAATTTTGTGCAACGCATAATATTTTACCACATGTACAGTTAATAGATATGAAAGAAATTAACGAAGCTTTTGATAAAATAAAAGATGAAGAAGTTAGATTTAGATATGTTATTGACATGCAAACCTTAAAAAACAATAATTAAGTTTTGAAATAAGCATTCTCTGTTAAATATTTTTATGAATAAAACAATGATTCAATATTTTCACTGCTACACAAAAGCTGAAGGATTGTTATGGAAAGAAATAAGTGAGAAGGCTGAATGACTAACACCTATTGGTATTACAGCCGTCTGGTTGCCCCCTGCTACAAAGCGGCGGCGGGTAAAGATAGTGTAGGGTTCGATGTTTATGATTTGTACGAACTTGGTGAGTTTGATCAAAAAGGATCTGTGAAAACAAAATATCGTACCAGATCAAAATATGAGTAAGCAATTAAATCATTACAAAAAAAATTGAAGCAATAGTAGATATCGTTCTACATCATAAGGATAGTGGTTATGAAACAGAAAAATTTATGGCCGTAAAGGTTGATGGAGAAAATAGAAATAATAATATTTCTGAGCCTGAAGAAATAGAAGCGATTACGAAATTTACTTTCCCTGCATGAGCAGGAAAGTATTCAGAATTTATTTGGACACATCAAGGTTTTAAGTCGGGATGCGCTAAACCAACTGAACTGAACCCCTCCAAAATAAATTACATAATAAAAACCCACATTTCTGTGAGGCTTTATGGGAGTTATCCCGAAATTTCGGAATCAAACCTGTGACCCTCCCGACTTATAAGTCGGGATGCGCTAAACCAACTGAGCGAAACTTATAATAAATGGCATAAAAAAAGTCATAAATAAATGATGACTTTTTTGTGGGAGTTATCCCGAAATTTCGGGATCGAACCTGTGACCCTCCCGACTTACAAGTCGGGATGCGCTAAACCAAATGGGCGAATTCCTGTCAATTTTTCAATCATTACTCTACTTTTCCAACTTTTAATTTCTTTCTCTCTATTCATAGCTGTAGGTTTGTCTTCAAATACTTCAAAATGTACAATAATCCAATCTTTATATTTTCCTGTAAAACCTTTATGATTGGTATTATGCTTTCGCAAACGCTCATTCATATCGTCAGCAGTGAAACCGATATAATATTTATCACCCCCCTTTGAATATAAAATATAAGTTGTAAAATGCATGGCATAAAAAAAGTCACCAATTTATGATGACTTTTGTGGGAGTTACAGGAGTCGAACCTGTGACCCTCTGCTTGTAAGGCAGATGCTCTAAACCAACTGAGCTAAACTCCCAAAATTTTAAACCTAATTATTTCCTGGGCCACTCCCGACTTTTTAATCGGGATGCTCTAAACCAACTGAGCTAAACTCCCAAAATTTTAAACCTAATTATTTCCTGTGCCACTCCCGACTTTTTAGTCGGGATGCTCTAAA
>JANPCB010000097.1:0-4756 GCA_031430735.1 Ferruginibacter sp.
CAATAAAGACCACCCAATGGCTTCATTTCTAAAATTATTTTACGGCCATACTTAATATTGTAGGCTGATTTTTCAGAAGTATTGGAGAAATAAATTTTTCCATCCGAAGCAATATCTAATCCGTTAGGAATTAAAAATGATTTGCCATTTTCATCCTTGGTTGCCAGCACAGTTGCTTTTTTGTCTGGGCTTATTCTTATCAATCCTTCTTTATGACTAAGGGCAATTAAGTTTTCGTTGGCATCAAAATGCAAACCAGCCACCCATGAACCGGCATTGTAGTAAATTTCAATTTTACCGGAAGTATCTATTCTTAAAATCTTTCCATCGCTAAAATCCGTTGCTTTCCTATGCACACCGCAATACATATTTCCTGCTTTGTCAAAAACAATATCTTCAGGCCCGTACCAGCCATCGAGTTCTATTTTTTGTGCAGTAATTAATTTTTCATTCAGCGCTGTAACGCCGGTGAATGCCGGTTTTGGCAAAGGCTTCCAGGCAAGTGGTTGTATGGCACATGAATTAAATACCATTGGAATAATAAGTGCTGCTACCAAAATAAGTGCTGCTGCTTTTGTAATTTTTTTCATCTTTTGTGTTTTTAATTTTGAAACACAAAGAAATGCTGCTGAACTGGCGGATTCGTTTACATATGTAAAGAAATGGGGAGAGGGAATTTATTTAAGGGCCAGCTGGTGCCTGATGCGGCTTAATTGTGTGGCAGAAATACCCAGGTAAGAGGCGATATGATATTGAGGTATCAATTGCTCCAGCGTAGGAAACTCCTGTTGAAATATTTTATACCGTTGCGAAGCATCCAGTAAAACAATTTCCAATTCTTTTTTCTCCTTTTCCAAAAAATAATATTCGGCTATCATTCTTGCCTGTCTTTCCAGGTCGGGGCAAGTGTCATATAAGGATGCAAGCGAATGATAATCGCAAGACCAGATAACACAATCTGTTAATGCCTGCTGAGCGATCAGGTTAGGTTTGCCGGTTAACAAGGAAGTGTAAGCTCCAATGCTGCTATAGCCAACAAAAAACTGTTTATTGTAATCCTGCCCTTTTTGATCAATAAAATAAGCCCTTACCACACCCGATTCAAGAAAGGCAAATTTTCTCGCCAATTCATTCTCCCTTACAAAATATTCTCCTGCCGCCAGTTTACCTTCCTGAAACAAGGGTAATATTTTTTCCCAGGTTTCTACTTTAAGCGGAGAAATTGAATTAAAAAAAAGTTGAAGCGGTATCATTGGTTGAAGTTAGGCAAGATGGGTTGTCCATATTGCATTATTTTATACACTTCGTTCTTCTATTCACTTCGTTTTGATGCCACAAAATATAAGTATTGGGGAATTTTCCCCTCCGCTTCAACAATCCTGTTTTTAGGAAACGTCACCGGTTCAATTTATTCTTTGATTAAACTAATTTCCCTTTCGGTGAGTGAGACCTGTTTCGAAATAATATTTAATAACTGATTATGCACAGAGTAAAGATAAATAAACAAAATTGCATGAGGGGCTTTCCCCGCTCTGTATTCGTATAAGGACGGAATAAGATTGCCCGTCAAAAACTTTGTAAAGAATGGTGAAAAGTCTTTCATCATATTCTAACCAAACTTTTACGATTTGTTGTTCATCACTTCATCCTCTTCATAAATTGCTCCAATTCCCCATTATCAAATAACACTGGCCCGTGTCCAAAACAAAGAATTTTGGGTTTTAAGGCGGCTATTTTTTTGATAGATTCCATGTTCCTTTTCTTGTCTGTTGTAAATAGGTTTGGAGGTTGATGAAGTCCAACAATAGTAGTTACTAAATTCATATTTACCAGAACATCCCCTACTATCATCACCCTATCTGTTTCTCTGAAAAAAGAAATATGGCCTTTAGAATGCCCGGGAGTATCAATAACAGTGAAACTTCCAACAGTGTCACCCTCTTTAAGCACTTGCCATACTTTATGCCCTTTCCCTGCCCAATATTTCTGTTGAAACCTTGCTATCAAACCATTGCTATTCGGGTATTCATACGTAACATTTCCTGATTCCGCATTCTCCTTTTCAAGTTCAGATGCCCAAAGTGGAATGTTTAAAGTGTTGCATAAAAAGTCGCTGCTGCCTTGATGATCGGCATGAGCATGAGTAAGCACATGCTTGGTTATAGCAATGTTTTTAATTGCTTTTAAAATTTTGTTGCCAGAGCTTCTGATGCCTGAATCAATAAGAATATCGTCAATTACATAACAATTGATACCGCTTCTTGGCATTAGAGGAACCTGGAATACATTTTCAGCTATTTGTTTCATTATTTATTTAATTGTGTTTATAGTTCGTTGTTCTTTTCTTAATTGATGGGTGGGTCTATAATGGCTAGTTTGCTTTTGGTTGTTTGATTTACAAGATACTTTTCAACCCGGATATAAAGCTATTTAATTTAAAAATTGTTTCTTCATATTGAAAAGAAAAATGTGCCTGCAAAAATAATTTCTTTGCAGGCACATATAATTGTTTCTTAACCTAAATTAATTTGTCTTTTTCCTGAACGCCTTTTTTACATTGTATACTAAACTCATGGTAACACAAGCCGGACAGACACCAAATCGAAAAAAGAAAAGAACAATTTTTTTGTGAACAGGTAAGTTTGCTGGTGTAATGGGGCAACTTATTCCATCTCCTGCGTACTCTTTAATTCCCCAAATGTTTACAGACTCTTTACTCATTTTTTTAATTTTTATTTTTGCCTTCGTGAATCTTCGATTTCATTTTGTTTGATTTTAATTATCCAAAGAAATACCAGGTACAAATGGCCATTAAGGTTATAGATACAATGGTTAAAATAATTTTTGTTTGCTTTTTCATGATTTTTAATTTAAAATTTATTAATCGATTTTATTATTACTTAATCTCTTGCTGCAATATGAGTAGCTTAGCACTTCCCATCACCCCTTTTTACTTAACGGCTTTTTTTACTTCGCCCATAACGTAAGCAATTTCTTCATTGGAGTTTGCAACGGTTACCTGTGTAATAGGTTTTTTAGTTTTAGCATCAAAGAAATAAACCACACCTGTAGCCTGGTAATTCTTCATTGCATCGCTAAGGCCATTGCTACTAAGCCCTGCTGCAGATTTTTTCTTAGTTTCTGCACTGGTTACATCATTCACCACTAAAGAAATTGTTCCTTCCTTGTTGTTTTCCATAAATGCACCCATTGCCCTTTGTCCGTTGGCTTTACATACAGAGCACCAATCGGCCTGGTTAACCACTGCAATAATTTTAGGAGCTGTTTGTGCAAATGCACCGATTGACAATACAAGGGCGAATAAGGCTGTTGCCATAATTGATTTTACTTTTTTCATTTTGTTTTTTTTAATTGTTTAGAATACTATTAATACCTAAAGGCCTTCATAAATCACCCGCCGGAAAATAAAAAAGCGAACTATTTTTGTAGTACGCTTTTTTAAAAGATGTGATTGATATATTTAATTCAGATTATCAGCCCCTTTTCGGGCCTGCTCCAAACATTTATATTTTTGATTTTGGGCATTGTGTTTATTGGTGTATCCATAATCGTTTGTAATGGTATCAATATTTTTTTCGTCATAAAAAATGGCTTTCAACAACGTAATACATTTATTGGTCATTATTTTAAAAACCCTTACCAACCGGTTTGTATTGGCATGACTGACATCTGTTTCAGCTTCTTCATAATCTGTCAGGTATTTTTCGTAAACATCCAATTCGGTTTTTACCATTTTACTGCCTTCTCTCAATCTTTTTAACCAAAGATTACTGCTGATAGCAAAAATGTATGTTTTTAAGGAAGAGGTTAAGTTAAAATCCTCCTTAGGTACTTTTTCCAATAACACCAATATCGTTTCCTGGAAAATGTCCTGGGCATCATCTTCGCAGCCACTGTTTTTGGTAATAAAGTTTCTTACAGATGGGTAATAAAACTTATACAGTATTTCATAAGCCTTATTGTCTTTAGATTTTAAGCCTTTAAATGTTTCGAGATCGGTTTGATTGGTTATACTCATTTTTTAAAATTAAGCTAAGTTAGGAATGCATTATTTGTATTAATACCAATCGGGATGGAAAAATCACCCAAATCAACTTTATTTTATAAATTGATGATTTTCTGCTTCGAGCCGTGTTAAACAATTGAAACTACTTAAGCTTACTATCTTTCATGGTTCGTATTGAAAAACACCCCGGCAATTTTGTCGGGGTGCTTTGTCAATACAAATAATGAATGTTTTCTTATCAAAATTACTGACCAGATCTATCGTTAAAGACAGTATCTGTACATGGAATTATTACATTTTCTCTTCAAACTTATCCACTGGCATTCGGATTTTCAAGTCAGGCATTTCTTCAAACACCGCCATCATCATATTCTTACCATCTTTCCCTTCTATGGTTAAAATTAAGTTCATATTTTGTCCATTTGGATTAGAAATTGTTGCTTTGATGATTGTTTTGCCTTCTTTGAATGCAGTTTTCCAGTCGCAGGTTATTGAATTCACAGTTCCATCCATTGCATTGTCACCAGCCATAATAGAAATTTCTTTTGAATCATACACAATAGTTGTCAATTGAGCATCAGTTTTTTGAACTTCACCTGTACCACTAAGATATTCAGTTGAATTGGCCGAGAGATTAATTTTTTTGTTGCATTGAGCATAACTTGTAAAGCCGGCTAAAGCAACAAGCAAAAAGGTTAAAATTTGTTTTTTCATGATTTACTTTTTTTT
>JANPCB010000098.1:0-4591 GCA_031430735.1 Ferruginibacter sp.
ACAAAAAACTAGCCATTATAGCAGTAGCAAACAAGCTTTTAAAACAGGTTTTTGGGGTAGTAAAAAACGAAACTCTATTTGACAGAAATTATTATAAAAAAATAGCCTGATTTATTTGGTTTTATGCACAGTTCGTGTTAGCGGTAGTACCTTTGTCTATTCAAAAATTCTATGTTTAAATAATTCCCTCATTTTGTCAAAGTTTTGACTTGGTTTCTTACAAACATATATTCTTTGGTAAAGTTCTTCCTCATTGTCTGCATATGGGTTGTAAATTTCTTTAACCAATATTACCTCGCCAAAATAAGGTTTGAAAAAATCGCCTACTCTATAACTTAAAGCAATAATAGTATTTGGCATTTCTCCAGTTGGTGTCCAAGTATAAAAACTTCCGTGATAAGAAAACGCCTTTGGCAGATTATAATCTTTACCAATAAGGTTTACTGCTCCCGCTTGCCCATAATGTTTGCCCCATATCATTGTATTTTCTTTTTCATTTTTTGGCAAACTGTCATAAACAGTTTTTAACAAATGCATTGTTTTCGTCCATTTTTCTTTGGTGTAATATTCATCATATTTTACTCCATACTTACCGCCTTCTATTTCCTTTTTTTCAAATTTATACACATATTTCAAGTAGTCTTTAAACGAGTAAACAGGCATTCCGAAAGGGATGAGTACTGTGCCAACTAATAACAAAAGAGCAATAGGGTATATCAGCCACTTCTTTTTAGAAAAAACTATTTGTTCCCAAAACAAAGCACCAAAGGGCAGCATTGTCAAAATAATAGGATAGAAATAATAAGATTTGCCATTACTCAATGATAAAAAAACAGCAGAAAAAATTATAAAGAAGGTTAAAGTTTTGTTTTTGCTGTTTGCTTTTTTGAAAAAGTAAATGAAGGCAGGAATTATTAATAACAGTGTTGTTAATGGATTAACACTAATGAAAAGATTTACCAAAACTTCAAAACGAGAAAGCTGTTCTAAGTGCTTTTCGTAAAGTCGGCTAAACATTTGCAAAACAGGATAATCGTTTGAATACTGCCAAATTACATTTGGTAGTAAAAAAGCAATAGCAACAAGTATATTTTGCCAAAAGCGATGTTGCAATAATGCTTGTCGTGTTTCTTTAAACAAAAGAAGAGAAGACAAACCAAATATATAAAACACAGTATCGTACTTAACCGAAATACCTAAAACTGCCAATAGAGTTAAGTGCCATAGACTTTTCTTGTCAAGATATTTTACAAATCTTGTTAGTTGATAAAAACCAAGCACCCAAAATAATTGACTAAAAACAACAGGCTGAAATAGTTGCTGAGAACGTCCAAAACTTGGTGCTATGATTATGGAAAGTAAAACAAGAATAATAGCTTTGTTTTTTCCACCTAACAAGATGGTTGTTTTGGCAACATAAATGATGATTAACAAACTTGCCAAGTGAGAAAATAAGTGATGCACATAAACAGAATTGCTTCCAAATAAGTTTTGGATAAATGCTAGAAGCCCAATCAATGGCGGGAACTCCATATACCCGAAAGCCAAATGCTTTCCCGTTTCAATATGCAATAATTCGTCACCTTGAAAGCCCGAATTACTGTCTGCAATTAAATGAAGTGTCAACTTGATGATGCAGAATACAAAAATAATTAGTTTAGTCTGTCTATTCATTATTGATTAAATTATGTCATTTGTAGGATGTCGCTATGGCATTACCGCTAACGGCCGAGTATTGCTGCAGTTGGGGAATTAACCAACTGTCCGCCCGGAACTGAAGCTAAATTAATAAACAAAAGTTGAAGTTTAGAACTAATGACCGGTAGAATTCCGTCCGCCGGATATAAAGCTTGGATATGCACTGCGGATGATTGTACTTCCGTCCAGCCCCAATTGCAGCAATACTTTTGTTAGCTGAGGTGCATTTTGAGGACTTTTAAATGTTGTACTTGGCTTTCAATGTTTCCCAATCAAGTGTCAGTTTTGGGTTATGTTTATTAAATAGTTTACTGTCCAATTGAATGCCTCCCCAGGATAATGTTTTCTCATAGTTTATTACGTTGTTTATTATTAAAGGGCTTCTTTTGGCTTTAGCAACATTTGCGTAGATGTGCTTATAGTTGTCAAATACTTTATTTACGTGGGAATGAAAAATAATAAGCCTAATTGTTTGCTGAATAATCGTAAACGGCAAAGCAATTTGAACTAATGAAATCAATGTCGATTGGTCTGTATAGAAAATTACAAGTAAGAATAGAATTAGGATTATGGCTGACTTGATAATATTTGGAGCTATCATTTTACTTGAAATAGACTTTGTAAAAAAGGAATTTTCAAAACCGTTTACTCCAAGTTTATAAATACTAGGAGCAAAGTTGTCATTTGAAAAATATCCTTGAGAATTTTCTTCTGATAACTTTGTTTCTAAACTGTTGTCAATAAAATCATTTTTTCTATTTAGCTCTGCTTGTTGAAACAAATAGTTTTGTACTATATCAAGTAAGAAGTATAAAATAGCCAAAATACCAAGGGCAGCATTTAGATTTCTGTTGAAAGTTTCCTTCGATACAATGAAGTCAGTTTTGTCAATTATTAAAATTGATAAAGAAATTAATGCGGAAATCAGTAACAAAAACGATGAACTGCTGCTGATTTTATTAATTGTCTTATAATTTATTTCGTGTGGGACTATTTTATTCATCATTCAAAGTTTTAGGAATATTATGAGGTGCCTCAGGTCCATACCATTTACCTGTTTGAAGCCAAACTTCGTAAAAATAAATCCAAGCTGCTGTCCAATCCATTATTTCATTGACTATAAGCTTTTCCTTTTGCCAGTTGAAGTCGGAAGGGTGGTATAGGCATAAATTTTTTTCTGTTGGATAAATATGCGGTGCATTTTCAACTAGTGCTGGGCTTATAACTTTTACTATGGGGTTTTTATTACCTCTATACTGAATGGACACAGTGTAAGTTGGTAGTTCTGGTTTTACTTTCAATGTTCCCGTAAATTCAATATCATACTTTTCCCTCTTTTTACTCTTAAAATGAGGGTATCGTTGCTTCATAGCCCATATCTGAACATCAGAGTTATAAACTTTAGTCTTTTGAAATGCCACCGAAAAAGCCTTTTGAAGATGAAACCACTTTTCCAACCGTTGTTGATAGCAAGCCGCTTGTTCCCACTTTTAATGAGCCTTCAGAAAGAGATTTTGAAAATTGTTTAGCTTCTTCGATATCTACAGTTGGGAACTCTTTACCAAAAATATCTTTCCAGATTTGAATAGCATCACCTTCTTTTCCTTCGTCATATTTAGCTTTGGCATCATTTAGCTTATCCCTGACAGATTTTATTTTTTTCAATATGGCATTGTAATCATCATTTGAGTTTAGCTTATAAGACTGCAGATTATACTCCGCATTATTAAACCAAAGCCGTATTGCTTCTTCAAAATTTTTATAACTGTTTATTTTGAAAATATTGATGGCAACTTCCTCCACATGAAAAGAAGGAATTATTTTGCCTTTTTCTCTGTTCCAATACTTGATAACTTTAATAACCTGTTTTAGTTTATAATTACATTTTTTATGTGTGCTATCGAGGTCAGTGGTTAATTGCTCTGGATATGTAGTAATCCAAGATTTTAAATCATGGTTTGGTATTTCATAACCTCCACCAGCCAATTCAAAACTGGGGAGAATATCAAAGTCCTTATCACTTAGTTCAATAGTTACACAAGGCCTACTTTGTTTTACTTTATCCTTGTAGTCATTAAGGCCGTTGAGGTAATTTTTGATTTTAGTTAAAACACTTTGGGGATTGGGGAGCTGGCCATATTGGTCTTTCCAGTCATCTCTTTTGAGTACAGCAAATATATCAATGTCATTCAATGGCCTTATTATCGTATCTCTTTCATACGAACCATTTGTAAAAGTTCTGCTGACACTTAAGTCATTTTCTTTGTCATTAAGATAGCCTTCTATGTTTGAAAGAGAGGCTTTAATATTTTCTTCTTGTCTGTCACTTACAGATATATTGTCTATAAGCGTATCTATACATTGCAGTAGTGTCGGCATATTAATTTTTAGAGTAAGGCTTCAATTGTCATGCCTATAAGGATATTCTGCAAAAATGTCATGTTTGAATTGAAGACTGCTGCCATTGCATCTCAGCTAACACAATATTACACGAAACCCACAATTATTCCAAATATATAACAGATACATTTGCAAGTAGTTAATGGGTGTAATTTTGTATTGTTTTTAAAAATAAAAAAATTGTTTTGCTTTTAACGACAATTTTTTTTGACAGCTATTATTTTATTAGTTATCAATGTATTAATGACTGTTATTTTGTATTGTCGCTTCCTTTGTCTTTTTTAGTATTTTACTGTACGTTCACTTCACCAACCCTTTCTTTTACATTTACCATAAGGGCGCCTTGCGGTTTACTTAATAGTGTCGGTGGCAAGTACTAACCCATCCTCTGGTATATTTAGTAAAATACTTTTCTCATTAATCAAGGGTTTTATTTCGTTTAAATCTAATGAGTCTAACAATTCGTTTTTTAAATAAAACGACTTTGTTTTAG
>JANPCB010000099.1:0-7196 GCA_031430735.1 Ferruginibacter sp.
CTACAATAACGTCTACGTCTGTCCAACCACCTTCAATTTTGGCAATAAATTCGTCCAAACCAACGAAATCTGCACCCGCTGCTGTAGCTTCTGCTTCTTTATCTGGTGTACAAAGTACCAAAACAGATTTAGTTTTACCAGTACCATGTGGCAACGAAACCGTACCACGAATTGCTTGATCAGCTTTTTTAGGATCTACACCTAAACGTACGTGTAAATCTACAGAGCTATCAAATTTTGTTGTGTTAATATCTTTTACTAGAGCAGATGCTTCTTTTAGGGTATAAGCTTTGTTAGCGTCAACCTTAGCATTTGCTAATTTTCTTTTTTTAGTAATCATTTTTTAAAAAGTTTTGTGGTTGACAAGATTAATTTTCCCAAGGAGCTTTACCTTCTACAGTTAAACCCATGCTACGAGCAGTACCTGCTACCATGCTCATTGCGCTATTAAGCGTAAAGGCATTTAAATCAGGCATTTTATCTTTTGCAATTTCTTCTACTTGCTCCCAAGTTACTTTACCAACCTTTACACGGTTTGGCTCTTTGGAACCACTAGTAATCTTAGCAGCTTCCATTAATTGTACTGGAGCAGGAGGAGTTTTAATTACAAACTCGAAAGATTTGTCACCATAAACTGTGATGAGAACTGGTAATACTTTACCAGGTTTGTCTTGGGTACGAGCATTGAATTGCTTACAGAATTCCATGATGTTGATACCCTTAGAACCTAACGCAGGCCCAATTGGCGGTGCGGGGTTGGCTTGTCCTCCTTTACATTGGAGTTTTACATAGCCAGTAATTTCTTTAGCCATATTTTATTTTTTTGGTGATAACGTACCGCCTTATGGAGATACTCCCAATCCTTATTTTTTACTTAAGGATTATTCAAAAGAACTATTTTGGGATTGCAAAAGTAGGGGAAAAACCTGAAATATGAACAAATACCATTAAAAATTTGCCCATTTTATTGTTATATCTGAGCAGCGTTGTAGATAATTCGAATTTTTTGAAGCCAATGTAAAGAAAATTCTTTTTAATAGAATGCATAATTATTCTAAAGATAACGCATAGATAAAGCATTGTAAGATAGTTATTATATTTTTACAAAATAAATTACACTTATGCTACTAAAGATATACGTTGATGAAAAGCCTATCTACCTCACAGATAAACTTACGGAACATTTAGAAAAAAAAACAATACAATCTGACATAATCTTTATAGCTGAAAAGAAAAATATAGATGCTATATCTATTTTAACAGATTTAAAACAAGCAGATAAAAAGGCTGTTGTTGTTTTACAAAATGATTTTGAAAAATTAAAATCATCTTTTTTTAAACAATTTGAAATAATAGAAGCTGGTGGCGGTATTGTACAAAATGATGACAAAGCCATCCTCTTTATTTTTAGGAGAGGCAAATGGGATTTACCCAAAGGCAAATTAGAAGAGGGAGAAACCATAGAGCTATGTGCAGCAAGAGAGATTAAAGAAGAAACTGGGTTGGAACATTTAACCTTTCACAACAAAGTGGGCGAAACCTATCATATTTACAAAGAAAACGGTAAGGATATTTTAAAAATATGCCATTGGTTTTATTTTACCAGTGCTGGTACAAAAAAAACAGTACCACAAAAGGAAGAAGATATTGAAGAGGTAAAATGGGTGTCTACCAGAAATATTAAAGAGCCTATGGGGAATACTTACCAGAATATTAAAGATATATTGACGGTGTTTTTTGATACACCGTGATAGATGTGAGATGTAAGAAGTAAGATTTTAGATTGGGTGTTTAGCTTTAAAGTTTTGTTTGAAAATTCTACTTTAGAAAAACAATAAAATTTTTATCTTTTTACCAAAATAGCTACGGTAAGTCTACTTACACAAACCAGCTTTTCATTTTCATCGTGCAATTTTATATCCCATACATGCGTGCTGCTGCCTAGGTGAAGTCGAGTTGCAGTGGCTATAACAAGCCCCTCTTTTACCCCACGTATGTGATTGGCATTTATTTCTAATCCCACGCAAATAAATTTTGATTGGTCTATTACAAGTGCAGAAGCAATGCTACCAACCGTTTCGGCCAATGCACAACTTGCTCCACCATGTAATAACCCATATGGTTGTATGGTACGTTCATCTACAGGCATGCTCATTTTTAAAAAATCGGCACCTATTTCTACCCATTGCATACCGAGATGGGTACCCATGGTTCTTCCTGTGAAAGGAATATCATCAACCGTAATATCTTTTTTGAACCAGATAGGATTATTTGACACTTTTAAAATTTTTTTTGATGGTTTTGTTTACTGCTTTTGGAAGAAATTTACTAACATCTCCCCCATTTCTTAATACATCTCTTACCAAGGTGGAAGCTACGGATGTAAATTGTGGTAAACAGGTAAGAAATACTGTTTCGATATTTCCAGCAATGCTCCTGTTCATATCTGCAATGGCTTTTTCGTATTCAAAATCGTTTACATACCTTATACCACGTAAAATAAATTCGGCTCCTATTTCTTTACAACAATTTACGGTAAGCCCATCATACAAAACAGCTTCTACCTTGTTGTTATCTTCATAAATTTCATTGAGCCAATCTATACGTTGCTCATCGCTGAACATGGGTTGCTTGTTGATATTTCTACCAATACCGATAACAATTTTATCGAACAAAGGCAAGGCACGATCTATAATATCGGTATGGCCAAGTGTAACAGGGTCGAATGTTCCTGGGAAAAGAC
Organism: Ferruginibacter sp.; assembly: GCA_031430735.1. Classification (GTDB taxonomy): domain Bacteria; phylum Bacteroidota; class Bacteroidia; order Chitinophagales; family Chitinophagaceae; genus Ferruginibacter. The sequence continues at coordinate 2,744 of JANPCB010000099.1, forward strand.
AGATTTTCATCAATAAAAAATTTTAATTACAAATTAGTTTCTTTCTGCAAGCAAATACAAAGCAGCCATACGAACGGCCACCCCATTTTCTACTTGTTGCAAAATGATGGAGTTATTGCCATCTGCCACATCGCTGTCTATTTCTACACCACGGTTTATAGGACCAGGGTGCATAATTATTATTTCTTTGCCTAAACTATCTAATAATTTTGTAGTTACCCCATAAGCCAGATTGTATTCCCGTAAGGTAGAAAATAGCACTTTCTTTTGCCGCTCTAATTGTATGCGCAAGATATTTGCTACATCGCACCATTGCAATGCTTTTTTAAGATTGTATTCTACCTTCACCCCCAAAGCTGCTTCAATGTATTTTGGAATAAGCGTTGGAGGGCCGGCCACCATTACTTCGGCGCCCATTTTTTTGAGCAAATAAATATTACTTAGTGCAACACGTGAATGCATGATATCTCCCACCAATACTATTTTCTTACCTTCTAAAGTTCCTGTTTTTTCTTGCATAGAAAAAGCATCTAACAAAGCTTGTGTAGGATGTTCATTGGTGCCATCACCTGCATTTATAATAGCTGTAGTAGGCAAATGCTCCGCTAAAAAATGCGCTGCTCCACTTGCATGATGGCGCATGACCACCATATCTACTTTCATGCTTAAGATATTATTTACGGTGTCCAATAGGGTTTCACCTTTGGCTGCAGAAGAACCAGATGCGCTAAAATTTATTGTATCGGCCCCCAATCGCTTTTCGGCAAGCTCAAATGAAATGCGGGTACGGGTGCTGTTTTCGTAAAAAAGATTAACGATGGTAACATCTCTTAGTGAGGGAACTTTTTTTACAGGTCGCTGTAATACGTCTTTGAATTGTTGGGTAGTTTGTAAAATAAGGGAAATATCTTCCTTAGAAAGTTCTTTAATGCCTATTAGGTGTTTTGTAGATAGTTGCATTAAGGAGCGAAATTATGGGAAAATATTAATATTTAGTGATGAAGATAAAAATTCTTTTACAAGCACTCTTAGAAAAATTAATAATACACAATATTGAAAAAAGCATTCTTTCCTGTTTAATAAATGATTACTTCTCCCTTTTCCTTATCTACTTTTACTTTTTGATTATTGTTGCCATCTATCACTTTACCACAATAGTCTGGTTGTATAGGCAGTTCTCTATCAAATCTTCTGTTTATCAACACGCATAATTCAACTTTTTGTGGCCTCCCAAAATCTTGCAGCGCATCCAATGCAGCACGTATGGTTCTGCCAGTATACAAAACATCGTCTATCAAAACAACTTTTTTCCCATTTATAGAAAAAGGTATTTCTGTCTTATTTGGTACGTGTATTTCGGTACGTACATCATCTCTATAAAAAGTTATATCAAGCAAACCGTATTTTATCTCTTCGGAAGGACAAAGTAATTTTATTTGCTCAATGATCCTATCGCTTACATATACACCACGGGGTTGCAAACCAATAAAAATGGTATCACCAATGTTGTCGTCATTTTCTATTAACTGCTGTGCAAGCCGATTAATAATAAGCTGTAATTGTACGTTTGAAAGAAGAAGTTGCATGCTGTAAAGTTATTTATATTTTATTTCTATAACAAAGGTTTATAAATTTCTATCACCATAATTTCATTTCGCTAAAATGAAAAGTATAAAACAGCTATGATATAACTGCTTTTAATCATTAGGGTTGTCAACCTTACTATGATATATTTAATTTAAAATTTCCAAATAGTTTGTTAACCTTTCTACCATATATTTAATTTAAAATTTACAAATAGGGTTAACAACCTTTCTACGATATATTTAATTTAGGGTTGTCAACCTTCCTAATATATATTTAATTTAAGATTTACAATAAAGGTTGACAACCCTTGAGACAACCCTTGCGACAACCCTTGCGACAATGTTTCTTTTTTTTGACAAAAATGCAATTAATTTTGTACACAAATATTGTATATGCCTTCAAAAAAAAAGAAGTATAATTTACCAAAGGGCTATTCATTGTTTCAGACGACCACAAACTCAAAAGCATTTTTAGAAGACCCTATTGCTTTTATCAGCAAAAGCATGACTCGTTATGCAGAAACCTATTCAGCTTCGTTGGGTATAAATAGAAAAATCATTCTTACAAAAAACCCAAGATTCATTCATTATATTTTAAAAGAAAACCATAAAAACTACCAAAAATCTGAATTGGCAACAGAACGTGCCGTGAAGTTTTTTGGCAACGGGCTACTTTTTTCCAATGGGCAATATTGGCTTAAGCAGCGAAGATTGATACAACCTGCTTTTCATAAAAACAAAATAGAGGGATTGTTTGCAATCGTTGTAAAATCAATCAATGATTTTCTTACAACATTTCCAACTGGGCCTGCTATAGATGTTTACCCTATTGTGCACAAGCTATCTTTTGAGATACTTATAAAATCATTGTTTGACATTCATATTTCTTCCAAAATTATGGAAGAAATGAGCACAATTTTTAGTGAGGTACAGACCTTTTTACTGAAAGATGTAAACAAACCTTTGCACAGAATTTTTTATCCGATAACTGGAGAAGAAAAAATGCACCTAAAAAAAGCTAGAAGAGTAAGGAGCATATTTGTAGATATCATACAAGAAAGAAGAACCAGCCAAAAAGAATTTACAGATTTATTGGATATGCTGTTGAATAGTAAATATGAAGATACTGGAGAATCAATGACTGATGAACAGATTACTGATGAATTATTGATTTTAATATTTGCAGGCCATGAAACAACCGCCAATTCACTGTCGTGGATATTATACCTTATAGCCAATAATAAAAAGGAGCATGAAAAACTATTAAAATCTATTGCAACCATAAGCATACAAGAATGTATGCAAAATGAATTTTTAAAGGCTACCATACACGAGGGAATACGCTTATACCCGGCTGCATGGATGACGGAAAGAGTGGCATTGGATGACGATGAATTTGAGGGTATATCTTACCCAAAGAAAACCATCATCATTCCTTTCTTTTTTGGATTGCATAGAGAGGAGAAATTATGGAAAGAAGCAACCAAATTTAATCCCGATAGGTTTTTAGATAATCCAAAAATGGTAAAATCCAATAACTATTTTCCATTTGGTGCAGGACCAAGAATGTGCATTGGCAATAATTTTGCCATGGCAGAAATGACTTTTTTCTTGTTTTTATTTTTGAAAGAATTTACAATAGCCCCCACAACTGCTCTGCCAATCATGAACCCCTTAATAACACTAAGGCCAGATAAAGTAATACTAGAAATTAAAAGAAAATTAGAAAATAATTAAATCGATGTAACAAACTCCTAAAAGATAAAATCTTTTCTTTCAATTAATTTAGATATTATAAAAAAATAAACACTATTTTTATCCCTCTAGAAAAAAGAAAATAGACTTTCTCTATTTTTAAAAAAAAATCACCTATAAAAAAAGACCTTTATGAAATTAGAAGCAATTTTCAAACAACTTACAATTGGTACAATTTGTTGTTTGGGTTTATTTAATGCAACCGCACAAAATCCTTGTGAAGTTTTATTGGAATCGATAAAAGGTACTTATGCCGGTGAATGTAAGAAAGACAAGGCCAATGGTGCAGGAAAATCGGTAGGTATTGATACCTATGAAGGAAATTTTAAAAGTGGCTACCCTGACGGAGAAGGTATTTATACTTATAAAAACGGCGATAATTATGTTGGCAATTTCAAGAAGGGATATATGGATGGGAAAGGCGTTTTTCGATATAAAAAAGCAAACGCTGAAGACAGTGTTTTAACCGGCTATTGGGTAAAAAACGAATACCAAGGTAATTTTGAAAAGCCATTTATATTACATTACAAATCGAATGGCGTTACAGATGTAAGCATTAAAGAACAAAGAAGTAGCACCAGTCAAATATTAATCATATCTGAGCCTAAAAATCGTTTTAGAAATTATGTGCCAATCGTACCACAACCTGTTACTAGTGTAAATGTAACGTCGGGAAACTTTACCAACGAAAGCAAAACAAAATCACCTACTCAGGCCATATCAACATTGATAAGCCCTACCTTTCCTTTTAAAGCTATCATCCAATTTGGTACACATTCTATAGAAGTAGAACTTTTTCGCCCAGCATCTTGGGAAATACAAGTAAAATTGTTGGATGAATAATATAAAAAGAAAACAAATCAGGTTATTTAAAATTATGAACGCCTGTAAAAGTATACTCCAAAACAAAGAAGCAAATACAATCACTTGTTTTTAAGAACTAAAAAAATGCAATAAAAAAGGATTCCTTTATTTGGAGGGCACTGAAAAAGTCATTAAAAATTTAAAAGGCTTTCTAAAAGGAAATTATAAGCTCTGAGAATCGCCTATATGAAATTGGTGATGGACCCCGACTCGAATACTTTAAAGAAAAGAGGCTGTTTTCAATTTAG
>JANPCB010000100.1:0-46087 GCA_031430735.1 Ferruginibacter sp.
TAGGATGCTTGCGCTCCGTAATTTCCAATTGATACAAAATTGATTGTCTCACAGATTTTGCCCTTCCAATTTCAATGAAGCCACCATAACCATCGCTGGTCAACTTTATCCCTCCCAAAAAATGTTTTGGATTTACAATTACGCCTTCTTCCTCTTGTTTTACGAGTGCAGTTATTTTTTCTTTGCGTTTCTCTCGTTTTTCTTCCCTGCTACTTTTAGATTTTTCTTGTGCATAAGAACTTAAGGAAACGGAAATTATAACCAGCGAAAAAAATATTTTCTTCATACATACTATTTATCTCAGTAAATTTATGTAAAAATAACCTCTAACAGATTAGTAGCAAGTAATTAAATTGCCAAACAGTCAAAAATTTATCTTAAAATGACAAGTTCTATCGTTTACAAGGGTAGTTTACGTTGCGAAGCCACACATTTACAGAGCGGTAGCTTTTTGGAAACAGATGCGCCAACCGATAATAGAGGCAAGGGAGAACGATTTAGCCCAACAGATCTTTTGTGTGTTTCTTTGGCTACATGCATCGTTACAACCATGGGTATAAAAGCTATGGACATGGGCATCGATTTATCAAATACCAAATTGGAAGTTACAAAGCACATGCTTTCTGAGCCAAGAAGGGTAGGCAAAGTAGATATTGCACTTTTTTTTCATGCTGGTTTACAATTAGACGAAAAAGATAAAATCATTCTACAAAGAACGGGAGATAATTGCCCAGTAATAAAAAGCCTTCACCCAGATATGGAGGTATTGGTAACATACAATTGGTAGCTATTTTTTATGGGCTGTCAGCAGCATTTCTTTTAGCAACTATTGCTCAGGCTGTACGCTTGTAGTCCTCATTTCTGCCGCCAAAGCGGCATCCATTGCGGGCTACCGCTTCCATCCTGCAGCCTTTCATCAGTATATCTTTACTCAGCAGGGCGCTACAAATATTTATATTTCTTTTACAGAAACGAAGTTTTCGCCGTGGTCTTTGACCATGCGACAAAGTAGCCGTAAAAATTGTGGCCATTCTTGTGTGTATTGTTGTTTCATCTGTTGAAAATAATACATTTATTTGTCACTAATTTCTTGCGTATTGATCGGCTGGTCAAAGACAACCCTCGGCAATGCGTGATAGGAAACGCCTCATTTATTGTTACATTGAGCACCCTCGAAGGCAAAGAGCACCCACGAAGGCAAAGTAATGTTGGGTACGGCACACCCTAAAAGGTTGATGTGTGCCGCACCCAACATTATCATGGTTTGATTAACCTGATCTTGTTGTTATCTACATCGGCTACAAATATGCCCCGCACTTTATCGATGGCAAGACCCTGCGGATTTTTAAATTGAGCGCTAGTACCAACACCATCAACAAGGCCCGCTGTGCCAGAACCGGCGTAGGTAGTTACTACGGCGGCAGGAGTAATTTTTCTGATCCGGTGGTTGAAGCGGTCTCCTACATACACATTACCAAATTCATCTACAGCAATACCATGCAAATCGAAGAACTGTGCAGCCACACCTATACCATTAGCAAAACCTGCTACGCTACCTGCAAATGTGGTTACACCGCCAGCAGGTGTTATTCTCCGTACCCGATAATTGGCCATGTCGGCAACAAATACATTACCTGATCCATCTACAGCAATACCAGCCGGCTGACTAAATTGGGCACTCGTACCGGTTGCATCCAAAATGCCAGCGGTGCCACTGCCAGCAAAGTTGCTAACCACGCCTGCCGGAGTAATCTTGCGGATTTTATGATTATATCGATCGGCTACATAGAGGTTCCCGGCGGCATCTGCATCCATGGCATAAGGCCCATTAAATTGTGCAGCGGTGCCTGTTCCATTCGCCGAGCCGGCAGTACCACTACCTGCAAAAGTAGTCACCACTCCGGCCGGAGTAATTTTACGAATTCTGTGGTTACCGTGGTCAGCTACATATACATTGCCGGTAGCATCTACATATAGCCCGGATGGAGAATTGAATTGTGCAGCGGCGCCGGTACCATCTGCAAATCCCGCAACGCCACTTCCGGCAAATGTGGAAACTATACCACCGGGAGTAATCTTTCGTATTTTATGATTGCCATAATCCCCTACATATACATTGCCAGACTGATCCAGTGCCACACTTGCGGGAGATTGAAAGCCGTCTGGCTGACAGCAAACAAAGGTTCCGAACGTTGATACATTTTTATCATAAACGGAGGCCGTGCAGCCCTCTGGTAATGGAAAAGTCAAAATGATTCCAAACGTGCCGTTTGGCGGAATATATTGACCACTGAGATTATAGACAACGTTGCCGCCGCCAACTGCATAAGTGCCCGGTACCCGGGTTAGCTTTAAACCAGTGCTACTGTTTATCCCACTTGCAGGGGTACTGTTAATTGTAATTGCCCCATAACTGGTGCCATTGCCGGAAGTATATGGTAATGTGTAGGTGCCGGAATAAGTGGCAAGACTCGTAAAAACAGAGGGGGAGTAATTTCCTACGGAGCCAACACAAATAAAGTTTGCAGCGGCTGTTACATTGCGGGTAAAACTACAATCGGGTGTGGTGTTAAGTGTAAATGTTTGGGTGCCGCTGTATTCAGGATTGCCGGATGCTGTAAGCGTAATGATTTGGCTGCCGGTGCCTGCAAAAGTACCGCTGCCACTATAGGTAACGCCGTTACTAGCAATCGAAATACTGTATGTACCGGCAGTAATTACTGTAGCCATAATGGTTTGCGTTACACCACTAACAGGTATGCCCACCTGTAATGTGCCGGTTGAACTATTATTACAGTTATAAGCACTTACAACTCCGGTACCATTAGTGGATTTCGACAAGGTTTGTACATTAAAGCTACAAGCTGGGGTATTTGCCAGTGTATAGGTATTAAGAGCAGCTATTGAAGGTGTGCCGGTGGCTGTTAGTGTAACTGGTTGGCTACCGGTACCGGCAAATGTGCCGCTGGCTGTATAATAAATGCCACCTGCTGTATTGGTTAAAATATTGTAAGTGCCTGCAGTAGTTACGTTGGCTGTTATAGCATGTGTAACCCCACTGGCCGGAACACCTGTAAATAAAGTCCCCACGTCGGTGCCCGAACAATTATAAGAAGATACTACTGCTGAGCCTCCAGTGTTGATGGAACTAAATGTAACATCAAAACTGCAAGTGAGTCCGGCCAATGTAAGTGTATAGGTAAAGGTGCCGGTGCTTATAGGAGTGCCGGTGGCTGTAAGTATTATTGGCCAGTTGCCGGTAGCAAGTAAACTTCCGCTTGATGAAAAAGTGACTCCATTTACAGTGTTGGTACCGGCCAAATAAGTTCCGGTACTATTAACGACAATATTGATTTGTTTGGTGTTGGCTGTGGTCATGGCGAGGCTTTCTAAATAAAAACCCGACAAGGTTCCAGAGCAATTTAATGTGGCTATGTCAAAACTAGCAGCGGGTAGGTTTGCAATGCCAACCGGGGTCCAGCTTGTATCCCTAACCCATAAGCCCCGGGGATTACAATTGGTACAGAATACCAGCAAGCCTGCCACAGGATTGGCGATAGCTGTCATCTGTGCCATAGTGAGGCGGGGAAGCAGTAAGCCTTTGTTGGTGCTGGATATGTCTAATTGTGCAGATGCATCCGGGGTATTGGTGCCAATACCTACCTGAGCCTGAATACGGGAAGACAGTAAAATGGCAATTGCCAACATTAAAAAGTTGGTTCTTAAAAGAATTGTTTTGAAGCGATACATAGCCTGCCGATTTTGGAGTAATTGAAAATGGTTTGATGGTTGATTGAGGCATTTCATATTCTGAAACTAATAAGTGATATGAATTGAAACACGAAACTAACATCAAGGCAAAAAACTCCCTTTCACCTATAGCCCAAATGCTTTCGGCTATGTTGCATGGTGGTGTTTTCATTAGAAAAGAATTGAAAAACATCGGTTTATTCCGCAGCGGCCCGCCACTCGGTAGGCGTTTTGCCATATTGCTCCAAGAACATGGTGGAGAAATAGGCCGGGGTAGAAAAGCCCGACATGTAAGCTACTTCGGCAATGGTTAACTCCTTATTGCGGAGGAACTCAGCCGCATTTTGCAGCCTTATGGTACGGATTAAAATGCTGGGAGAAGCATCGGTAAGTGCTTTTACTTTTCTAAATAACTGGCTGCGGCTCATGCCAATTTCTGTGCAGAGTTGGGTTATTTCGTAATCAGCATCGTCTAAATGTGCTTCCACTGCCAGGCGTATCTTGGCTAGAAAAGCATCTTCTATCTGCACATCTTCTTGTTGTGGCCCGGCGGGCAGCAGTGCTGCCATGGCAGCATACCGCTGTTGCATGCGGCGGCGAATGGTTACCAGGTTTTCCAGATGCGCCTTCAGTTCGGCAGGTTCAAAAGGTTTGGCCAGATAGGCATCGGCACCCCGTGTAAGGCCGGAGATACGGGACTCAAGATCGGCCCGGGCCGTTAGCAGCACTATGGGTATATGGCTGGTGACTTCATCATTTTTCAGCGTATGGCAGAGGGTAAGGCCATCCATTTCCGGCATCATCACATCGCTGATAATAATATCCGGCACCCATTCTTTTGCTTTGGCTACACCTTCTACACCGTTCTCCGCAGTCATTACCCGGTGGTCGTTTTGCACACATTGTTTAATGTAGCTACGCACATCGGGGTTGTCTTCCACAATCAGCAGCAGTGGCCTGCCATCTTCATCAGGTTCCAATAATTGGTCTGTATTGGTTTGTGGCATTGCCTTCGTTATTTCCACAGATGGCTCATAGGTGGGTAAGGCAGTTTGTACAGGGGTAAAAGGCAACCCTACTTTAAAACTGGTTCCCACACCCACTGTACTTTCAACAGTTATGGTGCCCTGCATCAGTTTCACCAATTCCTGCACAAGGGCCAGGCCAATACCGGTACCATCACTTTTACGGGTCATGGAATCATCCACCTGGTAAAAGCGGTCGAAGATGCGGCTCAGATCTGCTTCAGGTATGCCCATTCCGTTATCGCTTACGGTGAAAAAGATCTTTTCGGGTACCGCTTTACTGGGGCTATCAATCTGTAATTCCAAACCAACCTTACCGCCTTGCGGTGTAAATTTTATGGCATTGGAAAGCAGATTTACAAGGATGGCCTGTATTTTATCATGGTCAAAAGCCATCGGCAACTGATGTAAGTTGCTATTAAAATCAAGGGTAATGTTACGCAATGCAGCATAAGATCGCAGCGACTCTAATTGGTAGTGCAAAAAGCCAACTATATCGCCATTTGTGCTGGAAAGTTGCAGTTTGCCCGATTCCAGTTTCGACAAATCCAGCAATTGATTTACCAATATTAGTAACTGCTGGCTGTTGCGTTCTATTATTTCAGCCGTTTGCTCCACTTCCTTTTCATCTCTACTTCCTGCTGAACCTTTTAGCCGGTTGCTCATGCCCAAAATAACCGTAAGCGGGGTACGAAACTCATGGCTGATATTGGTGAAAAAGCGGGTTTTGAATGCATCAATTTGTACCAGGCGTTGTGTTTCTTTTGCCGCAAGGCTCTTACGCAACTGAAAGCTGTACACATAGTAAATGGCTGCTGCCAGTCCAATGCCGGCCATTAGCAGGAACCACCACCTGAGATACAACGGTGGCAGTACATACAGCTTAAAATGGAGCTCATTACCGGCCCATGTGCCATCGGCCGATTGTGCCCTTATGAGCAAACGGTGCCGGCCCGATGGTAAGGCCGACATGCGCAGCAAAGGTTCTGAGAGGGTGTTCCAGTCGGCATCCACAGCTTCCAGCTTGTAAGAATACGTTACCGATTTGGGTGAAAAATAATCCAGCAATGCAAATTCTAATTGAAAATAACGGTCGGATGGCTGCATGGTAATTTCTCCATCTGTGCCACTGCTATCAACACCTGATGCAAGCAGTTCGGCGGTTCTGTTTTCCAAAGTGGCAGAACTGCCGGAAAAGAGTTTAAAATCTGACAGTACCAGCCTTGCTTTTGCATCATTACCACTAAAACTGCTTCCTGCAGGTTGGTAAAAATCGTTTGGGTTAAATGCGGTTACGCCATTGAGCCCACCGAAATATAAAGTGCTATCCTCGCCCCGGCAATGCGATGTGCGGTTAAACTCGTTTTGCCCTACACCATCTTTGGGCAGCCAGGTGCGGCGTACCGTAAGGCTTTTTTTATCGAACTGCGCAATGCCCAAATCGGTTGGTATCCATAAATGTTCGTGTCCATCTTCATACACAGCATACAGTACATTGTTTAGCAGCCCGGCTTTCCGTGCAAACAGTTGTTTTTCGCCGGTCTTCTGATTCCATCGCAATAATCCGCTGCCGCCGGTGGCCAGCCAAAAAATACCGTCTGCATCTTCGTAAAAATGGTTGAAATTATCTACTGGCATTTTGAATTTACCTTCACCACCCGTCCAGTAGTGTGCTGTAATTTGGCCATCGGCCGTCATTCTATACAAGCCATTGCTGCTGCATACCCAAATATCGCCGGCATGGCTGCGGCCAATATGTACAATATTCGCTTTTTCAAATTCAGGAAAACGGCTGGTAACGGGAGATGAAATTCGCTTGCTAACCGTATTGAAAAATACAATCCCCCTGTTTAGCGATACCCACAATTGCGATGGACTGGCAGGAAAAATAACAAAGGCGAGGTCTGTGTTAAGCTCTACACTTTCTATCAGCTTGCCTGTAATTGGATCCACCTGCTCTAAGCCTCCACCGGAACTGCCATATTGCATATTAATGTTCCATAGCTTATTGTCATTATCAAAAGCCAGTCCATAACCGGTGCCATTTTTTTGCTCCATAAATAAATTACCAGTTTGCTGCATCACTCCACATAATCCACCGCTGGCGCCTTCGGTATTTACCCAAAAACGCCCGTCTTTTTGTACAATACCCCGGCAGGCAATGCCCCTTCCTTCCAGTGCTTTTTCACTATACAGGTATCTCCTGAAATGGTCTTTCTGAATTTCAATCAATTCAACCCCAAAGTCGGTACCTAGCCAAATTCCGCCATTGCGGTCGCGGAGGTATGTGCCAATATACCTGTTGTTATATGCTGGAAATTGTTCCAGCAGGTTCAGCAATTTGTCTCCCCGTTTGTTAAACACCTGCCGTTCATTTAACCATAAGGCATCTTTTTCCAGTTCAAGTAAAAGCAACTGTTCATTTAGTGGATTTTTGGTATCGGGAATCGAAACCTGTAGCTTCTTTTTTTCGGCCCCTGCTGTTATCTCCCAATAAATGGGATAACCTAATGTATTGTCCATTTGCACTGCATACACACTCTTTCCGTTCAGGCTACCACCAAACATTGTGTGCAGGTTGTTGCCATTGGTTCCCTTGTGAAGCCGCAATAGTTTTCCGGTGATATCAAATTCTGCAATCTGGTCTGTTAGGTCATTATTTAGATTACGACCTATCACGCCGCCCTGTGGAGTTATCAATCTCAATTCCAGTTGACTAAGGGAAGGTGTTACCACCTGTTTCCAGCCTTCATCCGGGTGCCAGCTTATCCAACCGCCGGGGTTGCGGGTGCCAAAAAAAAGCGTTCCTTTTTTTACTTTAGCCAAAGACGTTTCTTCCTGTTGGTAACGCAGGCCAGTAATATTAAAATTTTTTAGTGGTAATGGCGGCTTTATCTTAATGTATTGCTCTATGGGTATGGCACGGTCGGTTACCGGGTCAAGGATATCGATGGCTCCAATATTGGAAAACGGGCCATAAGTATCCATATGGATGAGCCATATTTTGCCTGCTGCATCTTCAAGCATCCAATGTACCATGTCATTGCTAAGTCCGTTCTCGGCCTTGTTGTATATTTTAAAACGCTGTCCGTCGTACCTGGCCACTCCACCAAAAGTGCTTATCCAGATAAACCCTCTGCTATCTTGTATGATACAACCAACAGCCCTGTTGGGCAAGCCATCTTCCATGCCAAAATGCCTGGCAGATGCCTGGTAGTTTTGGGCGGTGCAATGAAAGACTATCAGTAAGAAAGCAACAGTGGAGAGCAGGCGTTTCAATGGGTTTACAGTAATGGGTTTTAGTTTCGCAAAAATAGGGTTCGTTTTTTCAAGTGGTTTGTGATGACAAGAATCCCAGCTTCAGAATTAAAAACCACTTTGCCTTCGTTGGTCACATCGCAACCTCGTGAGTGCCCAACTCCACCGTCCGTGAGTCGCCGAGTCGTGGTCTTTGACCAGCCGACAAAGTAGTCGTAAAAAATTGTAGCCATTCTTGTGTGTATTATTGTTTCATTTGTTGAAAATAAAACATTTATTTGATATTAATTTCTTGTGTATTGATCGGCTGGACCACGCCTCGGCAATGCGTAATAGGCAACACTTCATTTATTGTTGCTTTGAGCACCCAAGAAGGCAAAGCACATTGCTTTTCCCTCGCTGTTTTTTATTTATTGCAAAGCTGCACAATTTTTTATTTCTTGTGGGTTAAAATTACTATCAGTTGTTGTAATAAATGAATCAATATATTTTAGTGTTCCAAACAAATCTAATTTATCAGAAAAAAGAGAAACAATCCAATCTCCATCAATTGTTCTTCCAATAATAATATCAATAATATCTTCATCTTCTGTACTGACTAAGAATGGAAGGTTTTTAAATAAATCTGAAGATAATTTTACGTTCTTCTCAAAGTAATTAATGATTTGTTCGTCATAGATATAAGAGCCTACCCAATAAATCTCCTGTAAATTATTATACTGCTGATTTAAAAAATCAATCTACCTACTAAAATGTTGCTTTGCAATAATACTTGGGTTAGCATCTATTTTGGCAAGAGCCTTATTTCTAAAATGCTTAATTATTTTATTTGATATCCAATTAATCATCGTCATCATTTCCTTTTTGCCTTCATTGATCCCCTTGTCTGCGTTGGTAGTCTTGTAATGTAAGTGAGTAAGTTAGCGTCTCCCTTGTCCCGCGGAAGCGTGGAGGTGCTAAAAGAGTTATTAACCATCACTTACTCTAGCACCTCCAATTAAAATTAAGCTTAGAGTTAAAAAAAAGATTAATAAAATAAATAGTGTCACTTTCAGATGTGAAAACTTCTTGTCATAAAAGTCCAAAAACTTCTTGTCTTTAAAAACAAGCAAATAGTTAGGTATTGCAACAATAAATAGTAAGCCAAACACTAAATATCTATTTAGTTGATACTTTGTTTTCAACAAAAGATAAAAAAGGCTATCTGTTCCAAATACTATTAAGACAAAAAGAAAAAGAGTAAACATGAAAGTGGCATAAAACGGAACATCCGATTTAGCTTTTTCTTTTAATAAAGAGAATATACCACAACAAAATTTTTTATACCCATCTAACATATTTGATTATATTATTTATTTATGGGCGTTGGTAACCTTTGCCTTCGTTGGTCACATCGCAACCTCGTGAGTGCCCAACTCCACCGTCCGTGATTCGCCGAGGCGTGGTCTTTGACCAGCCGACAAAGTAACTGAAAAAAATTGTGGCCATTTTTATGTGTATTGTTGTTTCATTTGTTGAAAATAATACATTTATTTGTTACTAATTTCTTGTGGATTGATCGGCTGGTCAGACCACGCCTCGGCAATGAGTGATTGGATGCTTTGCTATAATTGTTAATATTGGAACCAACTGAGGCAAAGCCGACAATGTAGCCGTAAAAAATTGTGGTCATTCTTGTGTGTATTGTTGTTTCATTTGTTGAAAATAAAAAATTTATTTGTTATTAATTTCTTGTGGATTGATCGGCTGGTCAAAGAGACCACGGTAATGAGTGACTGGATGCTTTACTATAATTGTTACTTTTGACAGCAAATGAGAAAATAAGTATAATAACTAAATTAATCATTGAACTCTAAAACAATAAATACTTTTTTGTAACATTGCATCAGGTGTATAATTAAGAGCATACTGAAATAAGTTTATATTCTTGTTAGTATTAGTTACTGTCATAGCAAATCCTGCATTAGTACAGTCTTTGCCCGTAATTCCTTGACTTCCTAAATCTGTAACACCAACATAATAAAGACCTTTGAATTTTAACTTAATACCAAGTTTGAATACATAATTATTTTGATTTTCGATATAACGTATATTAACGCCCAAATTCGGTGAGTTACTAATTGTGGATGTTGTTCCAATAAAATTTATTACTTCGAAGTTATTTAATCCTTCTAAGGCTAAACGTAAAACAGTGTCCATTTTTGCTGTATTAAAGTTACCTCCAATACCTAAAGAGTTGCTGTAATCAACATTTTGAATTGAAACATTATCATACAAAACCTTTGGAAAGCTAGAAGTAAAAGTGATAGTGTCTCCTACGTTATAAACCTCTTTTTGAGGACTAAATTCACTTGATACTTCAAAGCTGTAACGACCTCCACTACAAGGTTTAGAGCTATTTTTATCTTTGCCACAACCACTTCCTAAAATAAATAGGATTGCCGTAATCAGCAACCCTAAACTTACATTGCAATATCGTATTCTTGATTTCATCATTGCACCCTAAAAGCGTAACCTCTTTTTACTAATTCAGGGTCATTAGGGTTCACATTCAGTGCGTATTGATTTAAAAATAAATGTTTGTCTGTGTTGGTTACAGTCATACTGAAATTTGCATTCTTACATTGCTCACCAACAATTCCATTACTTAATAAGTCACTAACTCCTATTCCATAAATTCCTTTTTTCTTGCAAATAAAACTACCACTAAATTCATAAAATCCTTGTGTTTGTTTATAATTAAAATTAATTCCTGCATTTTGGTTAAAAGTTCTTTCCGTAAAAGAACCAGTAGTAGAAATGATTGAAAAACTATCTCTACCTGCTATTGGCTGGCGAGTAATTTTGCCTTCGTTGGTCACATCGCAACCTCGTGAGTGCCCAACTCCACCGTCCGTGAGTCGCCGAGGCGTGGTCTTTGACCAGCCGACAAAGTAGCCGTAAAAATTGTGTGTCATTCTTGTGTGTATTGTTGTTTCAGTTGTTGAAAATAAATCATTTATTTGATATTAATTTCTTGTGTATTGATCGGCTGGTCAAAGACCACGCCTTGGCAATGCGTGATTGGATGCTTAGCTATATTTGTTACTATTGGCACCAACTGAGGCAAAACTTTTGAACACTATTTAATCAACCAACTAATATATATTGGCTTCGTCATGGTTTCCCCAAATATAGTAAGATGGCATTCCTTTTTCAAAACCTAGTCTATAAATACCTATCCCTTTTTCAAGACTTCTTTCAGTTATATGGGTAGATTGGATATTGTGTGCATTCCATAACAACTCTATTGATTCAAAATATTCACCATTTATGGCTTCAACAACCGATGCTTTTTTCCGACCACCTTTTACACCAAAAGGAATCAAAACAACTTTAGGAATATAAACTTTACCATATTTATTAAGATTAATTTTTAAATTAATAAATTCATTTTTAAACAACTCAATTGTTGAATAATTTTTACTAGTCCAATTGATTGAATCAAACTGTAGTGTTACAAATGGCAAGTCAGGCCTAATTATGCTAATTTCATTTTCATTTAAGGCATCGACTCTTATTAATTCCGCAGTTGCCAAAAATATCTGCACAGAAGTTCGATAGAAAGATACTTTACTTCTTAGGCTTACCCTACAACACCAATCACCAATACTCCACCATACATCATAAAATACTTTTTTTTCATCAAATCCTAATATTCGAACGGGAGAGTCGCTTAAATTTGTCTGGTAAACACCTCCAATTTTTAAGTCTATTATCGTTAACATGGTAATTTTATCAATATTATTTTGCAGGTTTGCAAGCAAACTATTGCGTTTTCAAAAATTCATATACATCTTCCCAGCTACTACTAGACAATGCTGTCCAATTGGTTTTCAATTCATCGACCGTATCTGTCAATTCTGCTAATCCACGTTGGTTTTCTGGATGCAGTAAAATACCCTTACAGCCTAAGTTTTTAGCAAATTGCATATCAGAATATCTATCACCAATTACAAAAGAGTTTTGCATATCTACAACAGGATTTTTTATATATGCATGCATACGCCCCACACGTGGTTTGCGTAAAAAAGAATTGTCATCAGGGAAAGAATTATCTATAATGATGTCTGTAAATTCAATACCTTCCTTTTTAAAAATTTCCAACATCAGATTCTGTACTGGCAAAAAAATTTCTTGAGGATACGAAGCAGTCCCTAATCCATTTTGATTGGTTACCATTACCAATTTGTAAGGTAATGTTGAAACAATTTTTCCCAACCAAGCAATTACATCTGGATAAAACCGGAGTTTATCAATGCTATCAATCTGTTCTGGAGATGGTGGGCTTTCTATCAACGTTCCATCTCTATCAATAAATAAATATTTCTGCATACTTCTTGTTGAGTGACGAATATAATGCGATTGTAAAATTAATTTCTTTTACTTCTAAATAATGTTACAAACTCATTTATTAAAAAGACTTATGTATTATTTAATATTACTTTCTTTCCATTTAATTGATAAAATAATTCAATTGCATAGATACAATATTACAAAATTTTATATAGTTGTCAGCCTAATAACACATCCCAATTAGAAAATACATAAGCACAACGGATAAAAAGATTTTCTAAAAAAACGAAACCTCACTACCACTCTACCCTATCAATGCCAAGCCCAGTAGCATTGTTATAAACAATTTTTCCGTTATCAAAACCAACAGCTATTGCAATATCCTCCGCCAACAACAATGGCCCATCCATATCTACATAATCGAGCAAGGGCGCCAATTGCGCTATTGCAGCAGTACCTATAGATGATTCGTTCATACATCCTACCATAACCTTTAAATTCAATTCCCTTGCTTTGGTTATCATCCTACGTGCAGGAGTAATGCCACTGCATTTTG
This sequence comes from Ferruginibacter sp., assembly GCA_031430735.1. Classification (GTDB taxonomy): domain Bacteria; phylum Bacteroidota; class Bacteroidia; order Chitinophagales; family Chitinophagaceae; genus Ferruginibacter. The sequence continues at coordinate 12,925 of JANPCB010000100.1, forward strand.
TTAGCTTAATATTAATACCATGAAAATGATGCACACATTTATCTACATCGTTTTCAAAAACGCATGATTCGTCTGCAATTAAAGGCAACGGCGATGCTTCATACAATTTTTTCATACCATCCCAATCATCTTTTGCCAACGGTTGTTCTACAAATTCAACACCCAATTCTTTCAACAAAGGAATTTTATGTAATGCTTGTTCCAATGTCCAACCTGCATTGGCATCTACCCTAAAAGGTGCCTCTGTTTGTTTTCTCAATACAGCAACCATTTCTACATCGCCCTCAAAACCAACTTTAATTTTATAGATTGGCCATGGCTTTTCTTTCATTTTTTTAAGCATGATATCTGTAGTATCTATGCCAATGGTATAATCGGTTATAGGCGCCTTGGCAATATCCAATCCCCACAATTCATGTAACTGCTTTCTTTTCATTTTCCCATAAATATCCCATGCTGCCATATCGAGTGCACAAACCAAAAAAGGGTTTTTAGGAAATAGATGATGCAGGTAGTGCCAATAACGTTCTGGATCTGACAATGAAAATTTTTCAACAAAGGGTTTCTTGGCTTCCAGATCTGCTATCATTTGCTCTACAGTAATATCGTAATAATGTATGGCGGGAGCTTCTCCATAACCGGTTTGTCCAAAATACTCAAGTTTTACAATTAAAGCAGGTTGATGGGTTTTTGTTCCCTTAGAAATGGTAAAAGGGTATTTAAATGGCAGGTTTATTTTTTTATAAGAAAGCGTTATCATTATTTCTTCAAATTATTTCCTCAACAAAGATGCATTTTTTTAGGGTTGCCAACCCTATTACGATATTTTTATTTTGTAATTATCAATAAAGAGTTGACAACCCTTGGGACAAATGTCGCAGTTTGCAAATAAGGTTGTCAACCCTATTACGATATTTTTTATTTTGAAATGACCAATAAAGGTTGACAACCCTTGCGACAATTACAAAATACCCTTTAATTTTACATGATGGAGGCAAAAGCATTTTACCTAAACAGGCTGGTAATTCTAACAGACGAACAAAAAAAACTTCAAAAAAGAAAATCAATATTTGGTATTTTAAGGCTAGGTAGCATTTTATCTATATGCACCGTTTTTTATTTTCTTTGGTCTATTAATAAGTTATATGCCCTTGCGGCAGTTGTTTTATTAGTTATAATTTTCATACTACTCATTTATAAAGATCTTGCAAACAAGGCTACCATTAAGCACTTGCAATTTCTAATAAACATAAACAACAATGAGTTGGCCGCATTAGAAGGCAAGTATTACCAGTTTGATGACGGCGCACAATTTGTGCCACACGATCATTTCTATGCAAATGACATGGATATTTTTGGAAGGTCCTCCTTGTATCAATTGATAAATAGAACAACTTCTGAAATGGGGGCAGAAAAACTGGCCAATTGGTTGTTATTTCCAACCACCGCCCAACATATTATTGAAAGGCAAATAGCCGTAAAAGAACTTGCAACAAAAAACGAATGGACACAAAACTTGCAAGCACTCGGCAAAGAAAGCAGTATTAAAAAAAATACTTTGCAAAAAATTAAACGCTGGTTGCAACAACCCAATTTGTTTATTCAATTTAAACATTGGCAATGGCTTCGTTTTTTACTACCTGTTATAATTTGCACAATAACCTTATTGTATGCCTTTGATATAATCGCAGAAAATACCTGGTATTTATGCTTGCTTATCTTCGCTGTTATTGCATTTCAAATAAACAAAGTGGCAGCAACTTTACACAATGAATTGTCTAGCATGGTAGATGATTTAACTACACTTGCTGAAAGCATAAAGGCTATAGAAATAGGAACCTTTACATCTCCCTTATTACAAAAGCTGCAAGCAGATTTACAAAAGCAACAAATTGCTGCATCTATTAAAATAAAGCGCCTAAAAAAAATATTAGACAGATTAGATTTACGGTACAATATTGTAATAGCCATTCCACTAAATATAATGCTACAATGGACATTACAACAAGTATTAGACCTTGAGAAATGGAAAAAAGAGAATGATGACGATGTGCAAAGCTGGTTTGAAATCTTAGCAGAATTTGAAGCACTCAATAGTTTTGCAACATTACATTTCAATAATCCTGCTTACTGTTTTCCTATATTAAAAGAAACCCATTTTTCTATTGCTGCAACTGAGTTAGGGCATCCGCTGATTCACCAATCTAAAAGAGTAAATAATTTTATTAATATAGAAACCGCTGGTGAAATAATGCTGGTGACTGGCAGCAACATGGCAGGAAAAAGTACCTACCTGCGGAGCATAGGCATAAACAGCATACTCACGATGGCAGGCGCTCCTGTGTGTGCAAAGTCTTTTGAAATATCCCCCACACAATTAATAAGCAGCATGCGTATTGCAGATAATTTAGAAGAAAGCACTTCTACTTTTTATGCTGAATTAAAAAAACTAAAAACGGTAATAGAAAAAATAAACGCAGGCGAAAAAGTATTTGTTTTATTAGATGAAATATTGCGGGGTACCAATTCCTTGGATAGGCATACAGGGTCTGAAGCGCTCATCAAACAACTAATCAAACAAAAAGCCGCAGCAATATTGGCTACGCATGATGTAGAACTAGCCGCCATGGAAAAAGAATACCCTAGTAATATCTTAAATTATCATTTTGATGCACAAGTAAATGGAGAGGAACTTTATTTTGATTATAAACTCAAAGACGGTGTTTGTACCAATATGAACGCAAGTTTGTTGATGAAAAAGATTGGGTTGGAAATTAGCTAATACGATAATTCGATAATGTGCTAATTCTATTACCATGCGGTTTACAAAATAAATCAAACGATAAACACGCAAATTTTACCCATTCTTACCTCCCAACATAGGAACAAAAGAAAAATTTTCGAATAGTTCTTCGCTATAGCTTCCATCCTCAAGTTTGGTAAGCCTTTTCATCCGCTGGCTTTCACCCTCATCTACGGGTATAACCATATACCCACCTGTTTTAAGCTGTTGAATAAGTTTGGGTGGTATAAAAGGAGCAGCGGCGGTAATAATTATCTTATCAAAAGGAGCAAAGGTTGGTAAGCCTTCAAATCCATCCCCGTAAAAAAATTTAAGGTTTGGATATTTTCTTTTAAAAATATAATCCTTTGTTTTATCAAACAGATTTTTTTGCCTCTCAATTGTAAAAACTTTGGCACCCAATTCTGCCAACATGGTGGCTTGGTAAATACTGCCCGTTCCTATTTCCAGCACTTTTTCGTTGGGTTTTATTTGCAACAATTGTGTTTGATAAGCTACCGTGTATGGCTGTGAGATTGTTTGTCCATCAGAAATTGGAAAAGCCCTGTCTTCATAAGCAATATTATCCAACGCACTATCCATAAAAAAATGGCGTGGAATATTATTCATGGCATTTAAAACATTTTCGTCTGTAATGCCTTTCTCTCTAAGTAAGTCAAGTAATTTTTTTCTTAAACCTTTGTGGCGGTAAGTATCTTCGTATAGTTTCATGTATGGGTTGCAAGATAAAAAAATGTGAAGTAAAAACTTCACATTTTTTTATTATTATATTTTGAAAATTTTCCCCTTTACCATTCTCCACTTTTATTGTTTATACTTAGGTGTGTGTTCATCAAAAAATGATCTACCCCCTTTGTTCCATCCGTCAAGCGATTCGGACCTTTGGTCATTGAGCATTTGATTTGTGCTATTATACGCATTGGAAGACTTGTTCATTTCATTTACTGCTTTGTTGTACGCTTCTACATCTTCTTTCGTTCTATTATCTCCTTTTTTATCCATTACTTTTTTTATACCTTCAAAACGTTCTTTTGTCAATAAAAATTCATTTATTCCAGCTGTTTTTTCTGCCTCTTTCACATAAAAATTAAGTATAGTCTTACATGCCCCTATCAAAGCAAAATCTCCATTGTACGACTTCATAGCAGCAAGCTTTGCTAGCCCTTCTTGAGCAAACTTAAGCATGGCGCTTTTGCTTTGTTCAATACCGGTTAAATTGTTTTTCTTGATAGCATCCATCAAGTTTTTTTCTTGTATATAAGGTTTAAAAAAAACCAAATACACTTGGTGATAATATTTACTTACGGCACCAGACTCTTTCATTTTTTCACCTAGCTCGCTTTTATCGGCTGTAAGTGTAATATTATTTTTTCCAGCAAATTCTTTTTGTACTTTAGTCATTGTTTTATTGGCCTCTTCTAGTTTTTGTTGTACTTTTTCTTCCAATAAAATATATGCTTCCATTTCGTCATAACTCTGTTCTGCAATTTCCTCCATATTGATAATTTTTGAATAATCATCGTTCATTACGTTATAATAAAATTTCATAAAATTTACCGCACTATCCCTATAATTTTTATCGCCTTTGTAACTTGGCAACGAACCAATATTCATCTTTGCTTCTTGAATTTCATCCATCAATTTAGTACGCAATTTATCTACCTTCTTTTCACGCTTTCCGTGTGCAGATGCACTGGTATAAGCCATGTACCTTTTAGAAACATTCTCTTGCTGTGCACTGATGGCTTCCATATATTTTACCGGTGAGTCAAAGTCTTGGGCGCAAACAGCTTTTGTAATAAAAAGCATAATTAAAAATACAGGTAATTTTAAATTCATTTTTATTTTTTTATAAGTGTAATGTTCAATATTAATTCATTTTCTTTAAGGGCCAATTTATTTCTGTAACCAATCATTAAATATTTTACAGGCTTCGGCCAATACATTGTCATTTCTAATTTCTAATAAATAAACATCGTTTATTTCCCGTAATTGTTTGCTGGTTAATTTAAAACCTTCTTTATCAAATAAATTATTTTCCACTAGCATTTGAGTAACATTTAGTGAATCATTGTCTACAAAAGCAGCATAGCGCATTTTAGTATTTGAGTAAAATGAAGAAAAAGCAGCCCAGCTCAACGGTATGGTTTCCGATTTGCTTTTTTGCAAAATAAATTGAGCAAAGGATTCTTTTGCCATAAAAAAGGCATTTGCTTTTACCCTTGCTTCGCTTTTTCCTCTTAGTGTTGCTGTAGGCAATGCCGGTAAAGGTTGGTAATTGCCTACCTTGCTTATATCAGGTTTTAAAGCACTTTCATTTACTCGTTCTTTAAAAATATCGTCTCCGTATAAATCGGGCAAAATAATATCTGGCTCTACTCCTTTCCATTGCACTGTACTTCCATTAACTCTATAAAATTTATGTTCTGTTACTTTTACAAAATCATCGTACTTTTTATTTGCATCTATTTTATTTGTATCCAATGGCAGCACAATTTGTGCAGTGCCTTTTCCATAAGTTGTACCGCCTACTATCAATGCCCTGTTATAATCTTGTAATGTTGCACTTAAAAATTCGCTGGCACTAGCACTACGTCCATTTATAAGAACAATTAAAGGCCCGTCATAAATAGTACCACGGTTGGGATCTTTCAAAAAAGATATTTTACCATCCCTACTTTTCATAGATGCTACTGGACCAATGTCGATGAAAATACCAGCGAGTTGCATTGCTTCCCACATACTTCCGCCGCCATTATTTCTCAAGTCTAGTATCAGCCCTTCTATATTATCTTTGCGGAGTTTAATTATTTCTTTGCTTATATCATTGGCGCATCCATCATATTTCAAGTCTTTAAAATCATCTTCTCTACTATAAAACCCTGGCAAATTAATATAGCCTATTTTTTTACCTGCATTTAAAACATAACTTTTTACTTTGCCATCTTCATCTGTTATTTTTTCAAGCAAAAGCTTCGTGGTTTTAATTTCGCCCGCTTCGGTTTTAAAAGTAACTTCTACTTCGCCGCTTGTAGTACCTTCAAGAATATTTTGCAGTTCATCTATACTTAAATCGGCTACTTCTTTTTCTATACCATTGGTTTTTACTTTTAATATAACATCCCCTTTGTGCAACTTACCACCGAGCCAAGCACTCCCACCAGGTTGAAGATAATCTACCGTTTTATCTCCTTTTTCATTTTCATCAATACTCAATCCTGCACTAAATTCCATTGCACTTACACGTGCATTAAATTCTTCTTTTTCTTTCACATTCATATAATTTGAATGAGGATCATAACAAGATGCGATGGTATTTAAATATTCATCTTGCATGTTGCTAATAAATAGTAGAGGAGTAGATAATATATTGCTTACATATTCCTTTTCAAATTTGCGGCCTATCTCCCGTTCTTCCACTTCAATTTTTGCAAAATCTTTTGGAATAACTGTTGTTAATTTTACCCCCTCATCCGTTATATTATCGGCAATATTATCCAACAATCGCCATTTCAAATAAAACTGCCATCGTTTTATTAGGTCTGCTTCGTTTGATGCAAAACTTTTATATGGCCAAATGAAATTGTCTGGCTTGGCAAAATCTACCGGTTTTGATAAGTATGCTTGTATTACACTATCCATTTTTTGTACTCTAGCACGAAAAATAGTAGTTGAAGTGTTAAAAAAATCCCATCCTTTTCCAAGAAGCTCCTCATCTAATTTGTTTTTATAGATATCCAAAACAAGTAGGTCTTTTTGCGTAAAAAAAAGTTTTTCCTTGTCCAAAGAACCTATCCATTTATTAAACAAAACGAGCGAAGTTGTATCGTTCCATTGCAGCGGTTGATAATGGTTTTTATCCATAAAACCCTTTAGCAGTAAAGCTTTTTGTTGAAACGCATTTACAGCTTTTATTTGTGCAAATGTAAAGATTGGAATAAACAACAGAAACCCCCAGAATAACATTTTCCTCATACACATTTTATATATTTTTTTTTAAAGCCCGAACAAACAATTTTTTATTTATTCTTTCGTAGCGGTAGAAAATACTACAATCCCATTTCTTTAATTATTCCTGTAATTTTATCATCCAGTACTTTTTCTGTTTCATGAAACTTAGCTGCACTTTCTAGCGGCTCGTTCACACTAAAATAAAATTTAATTTTAGGTTCTGTTCCACTTGGCCTTGCAGATATCTTTGTGCCATCGGCTAGTTCAAATTGTAGCACATTACTTTTTGGCAATTCAATTGTCCACTCCTCGCCTGTTTGTAAGTTCTTTCCCTTTTGTAACTCAAAATCAAATACGTTTTGTACAGCTGTGCCAGCAATGGTTAAAGGTGGGTTATTTCTATACCCTTCCATCATGGCAGCAATTTCTGCTACGCCATTCATTCCTTTTTTGGTTATGCTTACCAAGTTTTCTTTGTAAAAACCATATTCAATATATAAGTCAATGAGTTTATCAAACAAAGAACGCCCTTTATTTTTTTCATATGCAGCCATTTCACATATAAGCGCTACCGCACTCACTGCATCTTTATCCCTTATTTCATCGCCTATCATTAGGCCAAAACTCTCTTCTCCTCCTACAATATATTTTTCCTTTCCTTCTTTTTCTTTTATCAAAGAAGATATCCATTTAAATCCGGTGAGTACATTGTAACAAGCCACCCCATTGCGTTTGGCTATGGCATCTATCATATCAGTTGTTACAATCGTTTTTACCACCATATCATTAGGCTGTGCAATTCCTTTTGCTTTTCTAGCTTCTATCATATAATTGAAAGCAAGTAAAGCTGTTTGGTTTCCATTCATCAATATCCAATCGCCTTTGTCATTTTTTACACCGATACCCACCCTATCTGCATCAGGATCTGTGCCCAATAAAATATCTGCATTCAAAGCTTCTGCTTGGGCAAGTCCCATACTCATGGTTTCCTTTTCCTCTGGGTTAGGGTAGTTTACTGTTGGAAAATTACCATCGGGCGTTGCTTGCTCCTGTACGATATGAACATTATCGAAACCAAACATTTTCAGTGCATCTGGCACGAGCATTATGCCAGAACCATGTATGGGGGTATACACGATTTTTAAGTCGTGCTGCGCAGCACATACCTCAGGGTAGATGCTCAAACCTTTTACCATATTGAGATACGCTTCATCAGTTTCCTTGCCTAGAATGGTAATATTGGCTTCACCTCCACCTGCCTGTCCGGCAGGCAGGCTCCATTTCACATCATCTACATTGGCAATTTTTTCTACTTCTACAATTACATTCTTATCGTGTGGCGGTACCATTTGCGCACCATCATCCCAATATGCCTTATAACCGTTGTACTCTTTCGGATTGTGGCTTGCCGTACAAACCACACCTCCTTTGCAACCATAATGTCTTATGGCAAAACTAAGCTCAGGTGTAGGCCTTAAGCTTTCAAATAAATACACTTTTATGCCATTTGCCGCAAAAACGTTTGCCGTTATTTCTGCAAAAGTTCTACTATTGTTTCTGCAATCGTGCGCTACTGCTACGCTTACCGTTTCACCAAAATATTGCTTCAAATAGTTTGCATAACCCTGTGTAGCCATACCAATGGTGTATTTATTTATACGATTGGTGCCAATGCCCATAATCCCTCTTAGGCCGCCTGTTCCAAATTCGAGGTTGCGGTAAAAGGCGTCCGCTAAACCGTCTGCATCTTCAGTCTGCAATTTTTTTATTCCTTCTTTAGTGGCTTCATCGTAGTTACCTGTAAGCCATTTTTCCACATTTTGAGCTATGATTTCTTTCATTATTGTTGTTTTAAGAACTTTACAAATATAATAATCGTATTTGATTATAATATTACGCATAATTTTGTTTTTTTTGGTAACAAACAATTAATCTTTAATCAACATCGTTGTGTCACTCACTTCTACTTGCAAAACTTTATTCAGCTTTTTTTGTGCAGCCTTTTTCTGTTTAACCGCCTCTGCACAAGATTCAACTGTACAAATTTCAAATATAGACACTACTTTAAATTCAAATGTAGGGCTCAATCAAACAAACCATCAATCAGCTAAAAAACAATTCAACAATTCAATACCGCTTCAATACCCTTTCAACAAAAAAAGGGTTCGAGGGGTAGTCATTGCAAACGTAGTGGGCTATGGTGCCATCATGTACGGATTAAGTGCCGCTTGGTATGATGGATTTCCAAAAAGTAAAATGCACAGCTTTGATGATAATGGAGAATGGTTGCAAATAGATAAAATAGGGCATGCTTTGAGTGCATATGCCGAAAGTAAAGCGAGCTATGAGGTTTGGCGGTGGACAGGCATTTCTCGTAAAAAAAGAATTTTATTAGGTGGCCTCAGCGGTGCAGCATATCAAACCATTATAGAAGTATTAGATGGTTACAGTGCCGAATGGGGATGGAGTTGGGGCGATTTTGGTGCAAATTTGGTAGGAAGCGGCATTTTTACAGCACAAGAATTGGCATGGGATGAGCAACGCATTCAATTTAAATTCTCCTTTCATAAGAAGTTTTACAGCGACCCAGCGTTAAACAAACGAAGCACTGAAATTTTTGGCAAAAGTGAACCCGAACGTTTTTTAAAAGATTACAATGGACAAACTTATTGGTTGAGTGCAAATGTAAAATCATTTTTTCCAAAAAGCCGTGTACCTGCATGGCTAAGTGTGGCAGTGGGCACAGGCGCAGAAGGTATGTTTGGCGCAAGAGATAATATTGGCAAAGATAAACTAGGCAATATAACTTTTGCAAGACCAGATATACAACGTTACCGCCAATGGTATCTTGCTCCTGATATTGATCTTACCAAAATAAAGACAAAAAAGCGAGGCGTAAAAATGGCTTTAAATATTCTCAATATTTTTAAATTCCCCATGCCTTCGCTAGAATATTCTAAAAATGGGTTTAGAGTGAATTGGTTGCACTTTTAGAAAGAAATGCCACGATTGTAATAATATAAATTGCCACGAAAGCACGGCTAAAAAAAAATACATATTCGTGCATTCGTGGCATTAAAAAACTACATTATGAGTGAAATTATCTTCAAAGAAGAAAGCTATAACATAATAGGTATTTGCATGGATGTTCATAATAATCTTGGCCCAGGATTCTTGGAAACAGTTTACAAAGATGCCTTAGAATATGAATTTAAAAATGCTGGAATTCAATATGAAAGAGAGAAAAAGTTTGAAGTGAATTATAAAGACATTATTCTTCCGCATAAATTTTATGCAGACTTTGTAGTGTATGATAAAATAATTTTGGAAGTGAAAGCAGTTAGTGAAATATCAAATGAATTCATTGCAAAAGCAATAAATTATTGCAAGGTTTCAAACACAATTTTAGCGTTAATTGTAAATTTTGGGCAACAAAAACTTACTAATCAGCGAATAATTATTTGATTAAATAAATTGCCACGAATGCACGAATAAAAAAAATACTTATTCGTGCATTCGTGGCATTAAAAAATATTAATACCCAAAACTTATTTGCACATTCGTGGCATTTAGCTTTTATTTTTTCTTTTTCGGATGCACCAATTTCATTTCCTTCACCAATCTATCTGCCCCGGCAAATTTATCTACAATAAAAAGTACGTAGCGAATATCTACCATTATGTTTCTGCAAATAGAAGGGTCATAATTGATATCGCTCATAGTGCCTTCCCATGCACGGTCAAAATTTAAACCAATTAAATTTCCATAAGCATCTAATGCTGGGCTGCCGCTGTTTCCACCCGTTGTATGATTGGTTGCAATAAAACAAACAGGCATTTTACCCGCCACACCATATTGTCCATAATCTTTATTTTTATGGAGCAAGCGCAACTTTTCTGGCACATCAAATTCATAATCTCCTGGTTTGTATTTTTCCATTACACCATCAAGGTCTGTTTTAAAATCGTAGTATGCTCCATCCTTGGGTTTGTAGCCTTGTACTTTTCCAAACGTTACCCTTAGTGTACTATTGGCATCAGGAAAAAAAGTTTTTTCTTTGAAAACATCCATCTGCGCCTGCATGTAAGTGCGTTGTGCAAGCGTAATACGATTTTGTACACCCGTTAAATCTTTTTGTACAGCATTTTGATAAGTTGCCAATAAATCTTTTTGCAAAGAAATCGTGTTACTGCCTTTTACAAAAGCAATTACATCTTCTGGCTTACCATCTATTAGTGCATTTAACTTTGATAAATCCGTAAAAATAGTTTCACTATAAATTCTATCAGCAGCAGTTGCAATACCTCCATCAAAGTAAGTTTTCATTATTGGCGACACTACATTAACAGGTTGATTTTTTACATACATTTCCATCAGTCCTTCAAACAATTTTCTATCCACTGTTGGATTAAACTCTTTCATAAAATCTTCCAACATGGCTTTTACTTTAAGCTTAGCTTCATCAAATCCTTTTTGCCCATTTTTTTCAAATGCACTGGCCAAATTATTTAATTGGGCTGCTATTGTAAATATTTCTATTTTGGAAACAATCTCTTGGTAATAATCCCTCGCCAATCCCAATGATTTTATATCATTATAACCAGCTTCCAATGTTTGCAACAAATTACCATATTGCGCTTTCCAAATTGGGTTTGCATCTACCCTTTTTTGAAATTCCAATTCTTGGGTTTTCTTTCTACCCACGCCATCAGTTCTGGTAAGGCCAAGTACTTCGCCTTGCCATTTTTTGTAGGCATTTTGAATGCTCGCATATTTTGCAGCGTACTGTATTTTTATGCCTTCATCTTTACGCATAAAACCATCAATAATATTTAAGGCTTTATCTCTTATCGCTATTTTTGCAGGATCATTAATGGTTCTTATTTGTTCCACCGCTGCGCTGTAAAGGTATTCAGTGGTACGGCCCGGAAAACCAAACACCATGGTAAAATCATTTTCTGCAATACCATCCAAAGAAACATTCAACGATTTTTTTGGTGTAAAAGGTACGTTATCCACCGCATAATCTGCAGGCTTGTTATCCTTGCTGGCATAAATTCTAAACATACTAAAATCACCTGTATGCCTTGGCCACACCCAGTTATCTGTATCCTTTCCAAAATTTCCAATGGCACTTGGTGGAGCGCCTACCAATCGTACATCATTGTACGTTTCTGTTACAAAAAGATAGTATTGGTTGCCTTCAAAAAAACCACGGGTAAAACTTTTTTGTGTAGGTTCTTTTTTAGCATCTTTATTTATTTGAGCCAAATTTTTATCTATAGCCGCCGTTCTTTCCGCTTCGCTCATATTGCTGTTAACACCTACCAAAGCTGCTTTGCTAACATCATCTATACGCACAATAAACGTTGCAAACAATCCTTTGTTTGGTATTTCGTCTGCATTTGTTTTACTCCAAAAACCATCCCGTATATAATTTTTTTCGAGCGTACTATGATTTTGTATAGCATCAAAACCGCAATGATGATTCGTAAGTACCAATCCCTTACTGGAAATAATTTCACCTGTGCAAAACCCACCAAAGCTTACAATGGCATCTTTCAAACTGCCTTTGTTTATACTATAAATATCTGCTGCACTTATTTTCATACCAAGGCTTTTCATGCGGCTTTCATTCAATTTGCCTAATAACTGTGGCAACCACATGCCTTCATCTGCTTTTGCAACAAATGCATTTGTAATAAAAATAAGGAGGAGTAAAATTTTAGAATGTTTCATTTTTTTATAGTATTTAGATATTAGTATTGAGTATTGAGATAGTTTCGTTTTATTTAAAGTATTTTAATTTTTTGTTTACGAGCTGAAGAACTTTGATTTAGCTTCATTGCTTGCCCCAATGCTAGCGTTGGGGGCGACGCTCCATTCAACAGTATATCTTTTGGCATCTTTTATCATGCATTAGATTGAAGCGGAAAAAGAACGCACACTATTTGAGACTAAAGTCCTCCGCCTATTTGCGGAGATTTAGGGAGGCCGCCTTTATTACCGCTCCCATCACTTCCCCACTCTCTACCATCACTTCTATATTTTCTTCTTCCTTTGTAGAAACAGACAAACCTACATAATTTAATGCAACCGGAAAAAGCTTGTGTGTGCGCTCTACCAATGCAAGGGTTTCTATTTGGCTAGGGTAGCGCTCTAGCAAAGGGGCTAGTGCATACAACATTGTTCTACCACTATTGGCCACATCATCTACCAACAAAATGGCTTGGTTTTGCAAGTTCACTTCCTCGCTCAGTTCAATCCTTTCGGGGCTTTTTTTATTAATAGCCAATGAAATTGTTTTTACGGTTCCACTAAAAATGGGTTTCAAAAACTCTTCTATTTTTTTAGCAATAAAAAGCCCGTTTTCTTTTATACCAATAATGATAAGAGCAGGCTTATCTGCATTGCGCTCTACAATTTCCAATGCCATACGGCGCAGTTTTTTATCGGCGGAGGTTTTCGTTAAAATCATGTTTGCTATTTGTTTCTGTGTAACCGAGTGCTAAAATAGCACAAAGAATTAAATTAATATTGAATTACATTTTATTTAAGCCTAATTGATTTTATTATTTAAAAGATTAATACTTATATTTATTTACGAAATATTTGTTAGCATGAAACTACCTAGATATGAACTATTAGCGGAAAAATCTTTGATGGTGTTTCAATTTACAAGTGAAGGAACAAAAGGGCAAATCCCAAAACTTATAAAATTTAGTGAAACGGCTTTAAAAGATTTTTATAACCTTGCTTTTGGCTATAAAGACTTAAAAACAGGAGATATTGACGACAATGTAGTTTCTAACAATGGAGATAGTGAACAAGTATTGGCTACAGTAGTTGCTGCGGTATATGCTTTTACAGATAGAAAAAGACATGCTTGGGTATATGCTACAGGTAGTTCAAAAGCAAGAACTAGACTTTATAGGATGGGCATAACAAAAAATATTGATGAGATAAAAAAAGACTTTTTAATTTACGGTCAACTAGAAGGTGAATGGGAAAAATTTAATAAAGAAGTAGATTATACTGCTTTTGTAGTAAGAAGGAAATAATGTAATTTTACAAAAATAAAATCATAGCAATATGAATACTATAAAAAAATTAAACGAAAAAAAAATACCAATAATTAGAATAGATAATTCATTAGAAAAATACAAAAAAATGCCCCTTTTTCAAGATAAGGTAGATAAGGCTAATGAAATGCTTAGAACCGTTGGCTTGCCAAAATTGGCTACAAATAAATAATGTACTTTATCATTTAAGAATTAAAAATGCACTATATCCCACAAATCATTTTCCTTGCCCTCACAGGTTTTGCTGTGTTTCTTTTTACAAAAAACATTACTCGTATCCGAAAAAACATTTTTTTGGGCAAACCAGAAGAATTTAAAGGAGATAGTAAACTCCGTTGGAGGAATGTGCTATTACTAGCTATGGGGCAGCGAAAAATGTTTACCAAGCCCTTTGTAGCTGTAATGCATTTTATTATTTATGCAGGTTTTATCATCATCAATATAGAAGTATTAGAAATTATTTTGGATGGCTTGTTGGGCACCCATCGTTTGTTCCTCGACATGCTTGGTGGCTTATATAGTTTTGCCATAAACTTTTTTGAAGTGCTGGCATTTGGCGTATTAGCCGTTTGTGTAATCTTTTTGGCAAGAAGAAATATTGCCAAGATAAAACGCTTTATAAGTAAAGATTTAAACGGATGGCCTCGTAGTGATGCCAATTATATTTTAATAGCAGAAATTATATTAATGAGTCTTTTCTTAATTATGAACTCAACGGATAGGGCGTTGCAGTTACAAGACAGTGAGCATTATGCTAAAACGGGTGATTTTGTAATTTCTGGATTGCTTGCTCCATTTTTCGAGAATTTTTCTGCTACAACTTTGATATATATTGAGCGTACTTGTTGGTGGTTGCACATTGCAGGTATTTTTGTATTCTTAAATTATTTGCCATATAGCAAGCACTTGCATGTAATACTAGCCTTCCCCAATTCTTATTATGGTAAACTACAACCAATGGGCGAAATGGAAAATATGGTAAGTGTACAAAATGAAGTTAAATATATGATGCAGCCCGAGCTTGCCCCCACTGGAGAACAAGCTCCCGTAAAATTTGGTGCAAAAGATATCTTTGATCTCAATTGGACAAGCCTCATGGGTGCATACGCTTGTACAGAATGCGGGCGCTGTTCCTCTGCTTGCCCTGCAAACATGACGGGCAAATTGCTTAGCCCACGAAAAATTATGATGGATACCCGTGATCGCTTGCAAGAAGTAGGAAAAAACATAGAAAAGAATGGCAGCTTTGTAGACGACGGCAAAACATTGTTAAACGATTTTATAACTGTAGAAGAATTGCGTGCTTGTACTACTTGCAATGCCTGTGTAGAAGAATGTCCGGTAAGTATTTCGCCGCTTGATATTATAATAGAATTACGTCGCAGCCTTATTATGGAAGACAGCAATGCACCACAAGAATGGAATGGCATGTTTACCAATATTGAAACGAACTTTGCACCATGGAAGTTGAGTCCTGATGAAAGAGATAAGTGGGCGGAAGAAATGAATAATTAGTAGTTAATAATTAATAATGTTTCAATAAATATGATTTTTTAAAAAAAGCAAGTAAAAAAATCCAATGTTTCGTAAAATATTGATACTTGCTATAAAACATTATTCATTATCAATTATTCATTATTAATTGGCTTTTTTTTAAGTATCTTCCACAACGTTATCAATGCAGTTACTGCAAAAATTCCACCGATAAACCAGTTAATATATTTTTCGCTATCGGCAATACTATCTGCAATCCATTTACCTCCAAAAATAAAAACACAATTACCTATAAATGCTCCAATGCCAACACCAACCACATAACTATTGTATTGACTGTTTATAGGTAGCAATATTTTTTTTGTAAAGAGTACCGTACTCCATCCAAACCAAAATACAATTACAATTGGATTTATAGCACAACCAATAGCACCCAAGAGGAATCTATTTATATCATTATCCAAAACAGGATTTTTTGCATTTTCTCCCCCTTTCATTGCAGCCATAAAACTACCAATGGCCAGTGCTACTACAATCCCTAATGTAATCCATTGCATGGCTTTCATTAGCTTTTCTTGTTTTCGGATCCAATCTATTCCAATTAAAGAAATTCTTACATAAATCATTTCTACCAACATAGAACCTAATGAAAACTGTATGGCACTTCTTATTCCTTCCTGTATACCTAGTTGCATAGCCGCTACATTCAGCGTACCCAATGGTAAAGACCCAAGAAAACTTATCATCGTTCCCCATAAAAATATTCTTGCTAATTTCATAATTGTACAAAACAAAGATTTAAATATGTAAACAGATAAAAAACTTTTCTACAAAAGAAAGCGTAAATTACATCAAATGAATTTAATGTTGCAGGCTTCTACTATTCAACTACTAAGATTAAAATTTTCTTTTTTTCTTATGCCTGTGTATTGGTTTGCAATCAGTCAAGTTGAAGATATCAATATTATTCATACAATAGCTATTTTTATTATTCTTCATTTATTAATTTATCCTGCTAGCAATGGCTACAACAGTTATATGGATAGGGATACCACAAGCATTGGTGGTATAAAAAATCCTTTGCAACCTACAAGAGAACTGTATCATGTAACCGTATTTATGGATGTAATAGCCCTAGCAGCTTCTAGCTTTATTAGTATTTACTGTACCATTTGTGCATTTGGTTTTATTGCAGCATCCAGGGCATACAGTTACAGAGGCATACGGTTAAAAAAATATCCCATCATTGGTTTTATAGTAACCAGCACTTTTCAAGGAGCCGCTGTATTTTTTATGGTGTACCATGGCAGCAGTATTACTAAAACGCTTGATGTGCCTGCATTGCCACTTATAGCAAGTTCATTTTTGATAGGCAGTTTTTATCCGCTCACACAAATATACCAGCACGAACAAGATAAAGCAGATGGTGTAAAAACCTTGAGTATGCTTTTGGGCCATATGGGTACTTTTGCATTTAGTGGATTAGCCTTTTTTATTGCAATGAATACCATGGCTGTGTATTTCTTTTTAAATATGGATCAACATTTATTTTTTGTTATTGCATTATGTACGTTGCCTACCTTGTTTTATTTTTTTTGGTGGATGATGAAAGTGAAAAAAGATAAAAGCAATGCAAATTTTGAAAATACGATGCGCATGAATATCATAGCATCTATTTGTACCAATGCCGCATTTATTTCGGTATTATTAATTGAAAAACTTTGAGTAAAATTACTTCCATAGCTACCAGTGTACCTGTATACAAACATGCACAAAGCATATTGTTTGATTTTGCAGATAAGGTGTACAACAATAATGAAACAGATACCAGAAAATTGAGATTTCTGTACAATCATAGTGGGATTAGTTATCGCCATTCCATTATTCCAGATTTTGATCTAAGTCTTAATGAGCGGGTGTTTTTTGATGACTCTGACAATCTGGAACCTGTGCCAAGCATTGAAAAAAGAATGGCATTATTCAACCAACATGCAGGAAAACTTTCCACAGATGCCATAACAAAATGTATTGAAGGAAAAATCAATAAAAAACAGATCACACACCTTATAACCGTTAGCTGTACAGGTATGAGTGCGCCTGGGCTCGATTTGCAAGTAATAGAAATGATGGGGTTACCAAAAAATATCATGCGTACCTCCGTAAATTTTATGGGATGTTATGCAGCTATTCATGCCATGAAAATTGCTGATGCATTTTGTAACAATGATAAAAATGCAAATGTGGTAATCGTATGTACAGAATTTTGCACCCTACATTTTCAAACAGAACCTACTGTTGATAACATTACTTCTTCCCTACTATTTGCAGATGGAAGTGCCGCTTTATTAATGCAACACAACGACGCTGGCAAAGGATTGCAGATAGAAAACTTTTTTAGCGACGTAAGCTTTGAAGGTAAAAAAGATATGTCTTGGGAACTTTCATCCAAAGGCTTTTTGATGACACTAAGTGGTTATGTACCCGAATTAATAAAAGCTGATTTTGAAAACTTGGTTTCAAAAGCTTTAGAGAAGACAGAGAGAACAAAAAACAACATTACCCATTGGTGTATTCATCCTGGCGGGAAAAAAATATTGGATACCATTTCCAATAGCATGAATTTAGAAACGACTGACTTAAAATATTCTTACGAGGTATTAAATGATTACGGCAATATGAGTTCGCCAACTGTTTTATTTGTATTACAAAAAATATTTAATGAAATAGAAAATGAAAATACTACAGATACAGTAATATTTGGAGCGGCATTTGGTCCGGGGCTTACTATGGAAACTTTTACAGCAACCTATGGTTAATTTACGACATAGAAGTTATACCAAAGAGTTGTTGGATGCAGACAATATTCCTTTTGAGGATATTAAAAGCAATATGCAAGAGCTAAATACCATCAATACATTATTGGGTGGCCATGCGATTACTTTAAAGGGATTAAAAGCTTTTATAGATACAAACGCCATTGAACATATTTGTGAAATTGGCTGCGGTGGAGGAGATAATTTAAATGTTATCGGTAATTGGAGTAAAAGAAAAAAACTTGATTTTAGTTTCTCAGGAATCGATTTAAAGAAGGAATGTATCCATTTTGCAACACAACAATACCCAAACTTACCAGCAAAATGGATAGAAAGCGATTACAACAAAGTACATTTTGGCGATAAGAAACCTACTATAATTTTCTCCTCTTTGTTCTGTCATCATTTTGCAGAAGAACAATTGGTTTATATGATGCAATGGATGAAAGCCAATAGCAGCAAGGGTTTTTTCATAAATGATTTACAAAGAAATACCTTGGCGTATTATCTTATTAAGTGGATTACAAGAATATTTTCTAAATCGTATTTGGTAAAAAACGACGCTCCACTTTCTGTTGCAAGAGGCTTTCATAAAAAAGAATGGATGGCTATTTTTGAAAAGGCAGGAATAAGAAATTATAGCATACAATGGAAATGGGCTTTTCGGTATCTAATAATTTGTAAAAATGAAGAATGAAAAAATATACGATACTGCCATTATTGGAGGTGGTCTCGCCGGCCTCACCCTTTCTATTTCTCTTGCCAAGCAAGGCTATTTAGTTATCCTATTCGAAAAAGAAACCTATCCTTTTCACAAAGTTTGTGGCGAATATATTAGTTTAGAAAGTTGGGATTATCTAGAAACTGAAATGGGTGTTCCATTGCAAGAAATGCATTTGCCTATTATAAAAAAATTATGGGTAACCGCTCCCAATGGAAAATCATTGCATACCGATTTAGATCTGGGCGGTTTTGGTATTAGTCGATACACGCTAGACAATACATTAAAAACTATTGCAGAAAATGCCGGTGTAACAATTTTACAAAATTGTAAAGCAGAAGATGTACAGTTTACAGAAAATATTTTTACCATAAAAACCACGCAAGGCATTTATCAAAGCAAAGTGTGTTGTGGCTCTTGGGGTAAACGCAGTAATATAGATGTAAAATGGAAACGCCCATTTACCAGCAAGACATCTGATAGACTAAATAATTTTGTAGGCATAAAATACCATGTAAGAACAGATTTCCCCATAGATATGATTGCGTTGCACAATTTTAAAGATGGTTATTGTGGTATATCAAAAATTGAAGGCGACAAATATTGTGTTTGCTACCTTACCAAAGCCAGCAACATCAAAAAAGCAGGAAGCATAGAAAATGCAGAAGCGGCCATTCTTTCAGAAAACCCGCATTTAAAAAACCTATTTGGTAAGATGGAAAAATTATACCAAGCGCCTGTTACTATATCACAAATATCTTTTAGCAAAAAGAAACCAATTGAAAAAAACATCATTATGATTGGTGATGCAGCGGGCATGATTACACCACTTTGTGGCAATGGAATGAGTATGGCAATGCATGGCGCAAAAATAGCAGCAACGGAAATTGTATCTTTTTTACAAAATAAAATATCAAGGCAACAACTAGAAAAGAATTATACAAAAGAATGGAAGCATCATTTTCAAAAGAGGGTTACAATTGGCAAAACAATCCAATATTTGTTTGGAAGAAAAACAACCACAAATATTTTTGTTTCACTTATGAATAAAAGTAAATCATTTACAAGAAAAATAATAAGCCTTACACACGGGAGTCGTTTTTAAATTACCCAATCTTTTCATCTACCAATTTCATATCTCGAATCATATCCCTTGCATATTTCCTAAATTTAAACCCTTTTAAAAACGGCCAAGGTTTTACACCTTGCGAAACATTGTAGCTGCTTATTTCATACAAAGCCCTCCAATGCATTAAAATTTCTTTGTATGCCTGCCCTAAAGTATATCCAGTATCATAAAAATGATTTGGCTCGGCACCACAACCATTGTATTCTAAAATACTAAAGTTTTTACCTTGCTTTAGATCCTCCACACTATTGCACAAAATATCATAACGCCCATAATAAAAATCACCAATTTCAGCACTTATTTTATCAAATACTGCAACAAGTTCATCGCATATATCTGCTTTCAAATCTATAAAATGAGCTCCCCTATTGTGATTGGCCGCATAACTTAAAATGTATTTTTCTCCCGCAGGAATTACAACATTCCACTTCTCTACATGCTTGGGTTTTAAATCGTACACCCTTTTTGCCGATTTAGGATAATTTAATATCAGTTCCTCTAAAGTATCTTGTCCATTACCCACAACATGCAAAGGGATTTTATGTAAAAAACCAGTGATGATACCTTTTGCTTTGTTGGGATGTTTAATGTGAAAAACGCTTACCTCCATTGGGTAATGTATCATCTCCTGCACGATGTATTCAAAAGTCATTAAGGAATGATAATGTTTTAAAGATACCTCATCGTCTATTTTTCTAAATAAAATTCCTTGCCCACCCACTTCTGGTTTTACTATCAATGGATATTTTATGCCAGATTTATTCAATTCATGTAAAAGCTCATCAAAACTTTGTGTGGGCAGAATATTAAATGTTGTAGGATAAAGATCGATGGGCAATAAATCGTACATTTCTCTTTTGGGCTCACCTTCCATACCGCCAAAAGTAAGTTTGGGATTGCTAGGGGTAAAAAACCATACAGCACGAGACTTTATCATGTACCAAGCCCAAAAAGGTACTAGTGGGGCATATATAAGTTTGAAAGGCCAAGCCTCCCAATTGGTTATTTTTTTTAACAAAGCGTACAATTAAAAATTAATCTGCAAAAATAATTGCAATACTTCAAACATCAATCATAAATTTGTACCAAGTAAATCTGGTTACAAAAAATGTTGTGTTGGTATAACCCCAATAGGGTGTATCACAGTCTTTTTGCTAAACGATGTACTTTCTAAATATAAAAAAAATAAATATGCATGTACCAATAATGGCAGAATTAGTGGCGGCTGGAGAAACACCAGAAATTTTATTTTGGGTAGGTTGCGCCGGCAGTTTCGATCAAAGAGCGCAAAAAATTACCAAGGCCTTTGCTACAATTTTAGATAAAGTGGGTACAAAATATGCCATCTTAGGCAAAGAAGAAATGTGTACGGGCGACCCAGCACGTCGGGCGGGCAATGAGTTTATGTTTCAAATGATGGCCTACCAAAACATACAGGTATTAGATGGATATGGCATAAAAAAAATTGTAACGGCTTGCCCACATTGTTTCAATATTTTTAAAAACGAATACCCAGCACTTGGTGGAAATTATGAAGTAATACACCATGCCACATTTATACAACAACTTATAGATGAAGGTAAAATAACAATGAATGAAGATGGTGCTTTTAAAGGTAAAAAAATAACCTACCACGACAGTTGTTATTTGGGTAGAGCAAATGGAATTTATGAAGCTCCCAGAAAAGTTTTGGAAGCATTGGATGTGGAACTGATAGAAATGAAACGCTGTAAGAGCAATGGATTGTGCTGTGGAGCAGGCGGTGCACAAATGTTTAAAGAAGAAGAAAAAGGCGATGTAAGAATAAACATTGAGCGCTCCAACGAAGCATTGGCTACAGGTGCTAGCATTATTGCGGCAGCTTGTCCGTTTTGCAATACTATGATGACCGATGGCGTAAAAAACAAAGAGAAAGAAGATGAAGTAGCTGTGTTGGATATTGCGGAGTTAGTGGCGGCCTCCCTAGCCCCCTAAATCCCCCAGTAGGGGACTTTTGCCCTGTAATACTTTTTAGTTTATATTGTTTATTTGATGAATAAAAATTTTTTTATGAGCTAAAAAGCCCTGATGAAGCTTCATTGGCGACCTGCCTTTGCCGGCAGGCAGGCGCTCCATTCAACAGTATATCTATTTTCATCTTTTATTATGCAGTAGATAAGATGCAATCTAAATGGGTAAATTAGATGTAAACAAAAAGTTCAAATTAGATACACAAACAAAATGTACAAACAAAATAAAATAGCACAATAATTGCAAAGTTTAAAATCTCTATACTCAATACTCTATACTCAATACTAAATACTTTTCACCATGTCTTTCAATATATCAGAACACCTCCCCGAAGATTTTGCAGATTCATCCCGTGTATGGATTTACCAAAGCGATCGAATATTTTTTATGCAGGAGGCATTGGAAATAGAACCCATGCTCGCCAATTTTGTTAAAGAATGGAAAAGCCATGGCACCCCTGTAAAAGGTTATGCTAATTTATTTTTTGGACGATTTATTATTCTTATGGCAGACGAAAATGCTACAGGAGTAAGTGGATGCAGCACCGATAGCTCTGTACACCTTATAAAAGAAATTGAAAAAAAGTTTGCCGTAAATATGTTTAACAGAACCTTGCTTACTTTCTATATAAAAGATAAAGTAGAACAACTACCGCTGTCTCAGCTAGGTTATGGTATAGAAAATGGTTTCATTACGCCTAACACTTTGTATTTTGATAATACAATTCTCAACAAAAAAGCATTAGAAAACAATTGGATAACCGAGGCCAAAAATAGTTGGTTGGCTGGTAAGTTTTCAGGAGTAACCAATCAAAAGACAAATAGCTAGTACAAATTATTCCCTTTCTTCTGCCAACCTGTCATTTCTATCCTTCAAAACTTTATCTTTGCAACCAAATAGTTAATAGAAAATGCAGGATACGCTTACTTTAAAGCAACACGACGAAACAAGGCAAGGAGAGGCTTTTGCGCCTATAAGCAGCGCTTTAGATAATCCAATAAAAAGTTTTTATATAGAAAGCTATGGCTGTGCTATGAACTTTGCAGATAGTGAGGTGGTAGCATCCATTTTAGGTGAGCAAGGTTTTGGGGCGGTAAAAACACCCGAATTAGCAGATTTAATTTTAATAAACACTTGCTCTATAAGAGAAAAAGCGGAAGATACCGTACGAAAAAGACTTACAGAATTTCGTAAAATAAAAAAAGCAAGGCCAGGACTTATCGTTGGAGTATTGGGCTGTATGGCAGAAAGGTTGAAAGGTACTTTCATTGAGCAAGAAAAATTGGTAGATATTGTTGTAGGACCAGATGCATATAGAAGTTTACCAGGATTAATAGAAGAAGCTGCCACTGGGCAAAAAGGCGTAAATGTTTTATTGAGCAGAGAAGAAACCTATGCAGATATCTCTCCTATTCGTTTAAACAGCAATGGCGTTACAGCCTTTGTAAGCATCATGCGAGGTTGCAACAATATGTGTTCTTTTTGCGTAGTGCCTTTTACCCGTGGGCGTGAGCGCAGTAGAGATGCTGCTAGCATTGTACAAGAGTGTGAAGCATTGTTTAATGAGGGTTACAGAGAAGTTACTTTGCTTGGGCAGAATGTGGATAGTTACCATTGGATAGACACAAGACAGGAGATATTAGATAATAGACTGGAGATATTAGACAAAAGACAAAAGAATAGTACGGATTCTAACGAATCAAATTCGCCACAATCTTCCAGTCTTCTCTCCCCTTCGGGGAGGATAGGAGGGGCTATTACTTTTGCAAATTTATTAGAAATGGTAGCATTGGTTTCTCCCCTACTCCGTGTACGTTTTTCTACATCGCACCCAAAAGATATTACAGACGATGTGCTATTTACGATAAAAAAATACGAGAACATTTGTAATTATATTCACTTACCTGTACAAAGTGGTAGTAGCAGAATTTTACAATTAATGAACAGAACGTACAGTCGTGAATGGTATATTGCCAAGGTAGATAGAATTAGAGAGTTGATACCCGACTGCGGAATTTCTACCGATATGATTACCGGTTTTTGTACAGAAACAGAAGCAGACCACCAAGAATCATTATCGTTGTTTGATTATTGCAGGTACGATTTGGCCTATTTATATTTTTACAGCGAAAGACCTGGAACATTGGCCGAACGTAGGTTTGAAGACGATGTACCCTTGGATGTAAAGAAAAGAAGGCTGCAAGAATTGGTAGATTTGTATCGCCAACATTCTTTGCGTACCATGCAAAAAGAAGTGGGTAAAACATTTAAAGTGTTGGTAGAGGGTTTCTCCAAAAAAAGTGATGAACAATTACAAGGTAGAAATGACCAAAACAAAGTGGTGATTTTTGCAAAAGAGGATTTTGTAAAGGGAGATTATGTGATGGTACACATTACCCATTGTACAGCGGGCACTTTGTTTGGGGATGCGGTAAAAAATTAAATTATACACATTATGCAACCGATCTTAGAAAACAATATAAATCATATTAAAGATTTGTGTGAGCAGCATTACATTAAAAAAATGTATGCTTTTGGTTCTGCTATTAGTGGAGATTTTAATACTGAAAGTGATATTGACTTATTATATGAAATGGACTACTCGGGTTTTGATTTTGATGATATGAAAAATAGCCCTTACAATCCATTTCTTGTATATTTCGATTTAAAAGAAAAACTGGAAGAATTATTTAATAAAAAAGTAGATTTAATTCCTAATCAAGAATTTCGAAATAAATATTTTGCTAAAGAGGTGGAAAAAACAAAAACACTTATTTATGGGTAATCATTCAATTGAAAAATACCTTAGTGATATTTTGTTATATATAGAAGAGTTAGAAACTTTTTCTAACGATATTAACTTGAATAATATATCAAAGCCGATTAATAGATGGTCGTTAGAAAGAGCATTAAGCATTATTGGTGAAGCATTAACAAAAGCAGATAAACTGGATAAAAATTTAGCTATTAGCAATATCAAACAAATAATTGGCTTACGCAATATATTGGTACACGATTATGATAAGATAGATTCTCCACAATTGCTCATTATTTTACAAAAAAATCTTCCGCTTTTAAAACAAGAGGTAGAAATTATTTTAGCAAATAAATAATATGGATTTACAAGCAATAAAAAACAGATTCGGCATTATAGGAAATTCTCCTGCCTTAAACCATGCTTTAAACGTAGCATCGCAAGTTTCTAACACAGACTTGAGCGTACTCATCAATGGGGAAAGTGGTGTAGGTAAAGAAGTTTTTGCACATATCATACATGCGTTATCGCCCCGCAAGCACAACCCATTTATAGCTGTAAACTGTGGTGCCATTCCAGAAGGTACTATAGACTCGGAATTGTTTGGCCACGAAAAAGGTTCTTTTACAGGTGCGGTAGACAGTCGCAAGGGCTATTTTGAAACCGTGAATGGTGGTACCATTTTTTTAGATGAAATTGGTGAAATGCCATTGGGTACACAAGCGAGGTTATTGCGGGTGTTAGAAGCAGGCGAGTACATTCGTGTAGGTAGCAGTAAAGTACAAAAAACAGATGTAAGGGTTATTGCAGCAACCAATAAAGAACTGTTAGAATACACCAGCAAAGGGCGCTTTAGAGAAGATTTGTATTATCGTTTAAATACTGTTCCCATAAGAGTTCCAGCTTTAAGAGATCGTAAAGAAGATATCATATTGCTGTTTAGAAAATTTGCTGCCGACTTTGCAGATAAATATAAAACTGGTTCGGTACAGTTAGATGAAGAAGCTAAAAATATTTTATCGGCCTACTCATTTCCTGGAAATGTACGTGAGTTAAAAAACATAGCCGAGCAAATATCTGTATTGAGTAAAGACAAAAATGTAACTGGTGCACAATTGCGTACGTTTCTTCCTCAAAACAATCAGTCTCGCTTACCGGTTCTTGCTTCTAATGGTTCTCATGAAGGTGGACAATCTGAATTTGCAAACGAAAGAGAAATTTTATACAAACTTTTTTTCGATATGAAAAAAGATGTAAACGAATTGAAGAAAATGTTCTTTGATATTTTGCAAAACCCATCGCAGGTTCCTTCTACACCCATTTTTTCAAATGACAATACATACAGGGAATTAAACACGGTGAGTAGCAGCAATTACAACAACAATGCTGCCCAACCTGTTATTCTACACCAAGACACTACAAACAATATTCAACAACATGAAGATATAGAGGAGTCGCTGAGTATAATGGATAAAGAAAAGGAACTCATCATAAAAGCATTAAAAAAACACAGAGGAAAAAGAAGAGACGCTTCTAAAAATCTCGGCATAAGTGAAAGAACGCTGTACAGAAAATTAAAAGAATATGATATTGAGGATTTGTAAAGATGTAAAAGGTAAGAATTATGATTTATGATTTATGATTTATGATTTTGTTGTATAAAAAGCATGCTACTTTTACATTCGAATTACAGATATACTATTCAATATCCATTATAAACTAAGATGAATAATTGTTTGATAAAAATAAAATTAATAATTACAGCTATTGTAGTTTGTAGTATTTTTTCGTTTGCCACTTGCAAATATTCTTTTAAAGATGTGGCTCCTATCCCAACTGAAGTAAAAAACTTTAGGGTGCAGCCTTTGGGGAATAAAGCGCTATACATCAATCCGCAATTAAGCCCTCAAGTAACAGAAAAATTGAGGCAAAAAATTATAAATATTACTAGGCTACGCCAAACAAATGAAGATGACGCTCATTATGATATAAGCGGCTATATTTCTCAATATAGTACCTCCACCATAAATATTTCAAATAATGAAGCCGGTACAAATAGACTTACTGTTGGGTTTCATTTGATTTTCAAAAACAGCCTAGATCCTACTAAAAATTTTGAGACAGATGTAAGCCGAAATGAAGATTTTCCTGCTACACAATCACTTTCTGAAGCAGAAAACAGTATTTCCGAAAGAGTAATAAAAAACATTGTTGATGAAATATTTAATAAGATATTTTCTAACTGGTAATAAAATAATATAGATTTGAACCATGAAAGAGCAAGAAATTTTTCAGCATATTTTTAATAGACCGGTAAATGAATTGGGGAACAAATCATTTCTACAGAAGGTTACAGCGCAATATCCTTATTTTGGATTAGCCCATTTTTATGCGTTAAAGAATACGGCCTTTCACGCTACAGATTTTAATACAATAGCAGCAAAAACAAATTTATTTTTTAAATCTACTCATTATTTAAATGCACTTTTACATGCAAAAAATGATATTGATGAAAAAGTAACCGTACAAATAGATAAAATTCAAGAAAAAGAAACTTTTGAAGCTACAGAAGTAGTAATAGAATGTATGAATCCCGAGGAAAAAGTAATTGCTGAAACGAATGACCAACAAACAGCAAATTTTACAGCCGAGGAAAAAGAAACAGTAGAAACAACGGGGCATGAGCTAGTAAGTGATGAAATTATTGTAGAAAAAATGGAAGCATTAAAGAAAGCGATGGTTCAGCAAGATGATGAAATGCTGTTTGAACCCTTGCATGCATCTGACTATTTTGCATCCCAGGGGATTAAGCTAAGTGAGGCACAACTTGCTGATGACAAGCTTGGTAAGCAACTTAAAAGTTTTACTTCTTGGCTTAAGACCATGAAAAAAGTACATCCAGACAGATTACCAATACCCAATGTGATAATAGAAAAAGCTATACAAACCCAAGCAGAAAAAAGCAATGTAGAAGAAGAAATATTCACCGAAGCTATGGCAGAAGCATATCTGCTTCAGGGCAAGGAAACCAAGGCCATAGAAATCTACTCAAAATTAAGTTTGATGATTCCTTCAAAAAGTACTTACTTTGCAACCAAAATTGACTCTTTAAAAAAATAATATGTTAGTAGTATTTGGAATTCTTATAATAGTTGCCTCAGTAATTCTTGGTTTTATAGTATTGATACAGAACCCAAAGGGCGGCGGGGTATCAGGTGTATTGGGTGGCTTTAGCAACCAATTAATAGGTGTGAAGCAATCTACAGATGTAATGGAAAAAGGCACTTGGGTTTTTGCAGCAATCGTTGGTATATTATGTATTATTTCTCCGGCTTTTATACCAAAAGACGGAACGGGCTCATCAAAGAATGATGATTTGTTAAAGGGTGCAACAACAAAACCACAACAAAATGTTGTTCCTCCAGCTTCTACTACTCCTATGCCAGGCGCTGTAGCTCCTACTGGAAACGATACAATGAAAAAATAATTTTAAACGCTTTATAAAAAAACCCTGCTTACTATAAAGCAGGGTTTTTTAATTTTACATTCTAATCATTTACCCAATATATGAAAAAGATTATTGCTGGCATTTTTATTGGCGCATTGGCAATAGGCGGTTTTGCAGCTTGGAATATTTTTGGGCCAACCGTTTCTGCCCCAGCAAATAAATATTTTTACATAAAAACGGGCGCTACTTACAACGATGTACTTACAGATTTAAAAGCCCAACAAATTGTGAAAGGCGGTTTTTTCTTTGATAAACTTGTAACGCAAGCTAAATATAAAAACAATGTAAAAGCAGGGAGGTATGAGATACAAAACAATAGCAGTATTTACAAACTTGTAAAAATGTTGAAAGCAGGAAAACAAAGCCCTGTGAGATTGATCATAAATAAGCTGCGCACCAAAGAAGACTTAGCTAGTAAAATTGGAAATAATTTTGAATGCGATTCTTTACAAGTAATTAATTTTTTAAATAACAAAGGTTCGCTTGCCTCATACGATTTGGATAGTAATACCTTTATGACTGCAGTAATTCCAAATACATATGAATTGAATTGGAACAGCTCCGCAAAAAAAATATTCTCTCGCCTTAAATCGGAGCAAGAAAAATTTTGGAACGATGCTCGTAAACAAAAGGCTAAAGCAAAAAACCTAACCACTTTGCAGGTTTATATTTTAGCCAGTATTGTAGAGGAAGAAACCAACAAAGCCGATGATAAACCGCTCGTAGCAAGCGTTTACAAAAACAGATTAAACAAAGGCGAAAAATTACAAGCGGACCCAACCGTAAAATTTGCAATGAAAGATTTTGGCTTAAAGCGGATATATTTCAAGCATCTTGCATTTGAATCTCCTTACAATACTTATCGACATACGGGTTTACCACCAGGCCCTATTTGTACGCCATCTACAAAAACAATAGATGCAGTGTTGGATGCACCCGAAACGAATTATATGTTCTTTGTAGCCAAACCAGATTTTAATGGCTACTCCAATTTCGCTGCCACTTACAAAGAACATCAAATTTTTGCAAAAGCTTATCAAAATGCATTGGATAGTTTAATTAGAAGTAAGCAATAGGGGTGCATTTAAAAATGTCGCAAGGGTTGCAAACCTTTATTGTTAATTATAAAATAAATATTTCGTAGAAAGGTTAACAAACCGATAAGCAATAGGTATAAAAGATAATAGTCAATTTTTTAAGTTAATTTCATAATACCAAATTTCAAAACAGACTAATAAAAACCTTTGATTAAATTCCAACGTATCATATTATCTTATACCCCACTACCATTTATTCTACGGAAGAGTAAACGCTGGTATTTACCTGGTTTTCAAGGTGTAGCTTTGTACGATGTAATACAATTTTTTAGGAGGCAATTAATGCTGCATGGATTAACAGAAAGAGCGGCAGCCGTTTCCTATAATTTTATAATGGCCATACCACCCTCGTTGTTGTTTCTATTTACACTAATTCCTAACCTTCCTTTTGTATCAAAAAAAAGCATTAAACTTCAATTACATACGGTAATTGTAGATATTATCCCATCTAGGGTGTACAACAAACAGGTAATTTCTTTCTTAGATACATTTATAGACGGCACCAAAATTGGGCTTTTATCCTTCGGTTTATTGTTATCTTTTTATTTTGCTTCCAATGGAATAATGGGGCTCATGCGTTCGTTTAATAAAAACTACTTGGGTTTCGAAAAGCGCAAAAACTTACATATGCGGGGAATAGCACTACGGCTTACGATTGTTATATTTGGTTTGTTATTTGCCTATTTAATTTTACTTATCATGCAAGGTGCCCTACTTAAATTACTTGTAACAAGTAGCACCATCAGGATAGTCATAAATTATACCAGATGGATTTTTATCATACTGCTGGTTTATCTAATTATTGGATTCATTTTCAAATATGCGCCAGCCATTAGAAAAAAATGGAAGTTTACATCTCCCGGTACAATTTTGGCAACCTCCCTTAGTTTATTTGCCTCTCTAGGCTTTTCTATATTTGTAAATAATTTTGGAAAATACAATGCCCTTTATGGTTCTATCGGAACCATAATGATGATAATGGCGCTTATCTATATTAACTCCTTGGCACTTCTTATTGGCTTCGAATTGAATGTAAGTATTCATTCACTAAAAGCTATGGCGGCGGAAAGAGAAGAAACTATTTCTTCATAAAAAATACTTTACATTTATTAAAGTTGGTTTATAACTTCTCTAATAAAGGATATATTTTATTGAACAATCAAGATATCCCAAAATAAAATCCAGCATATAATTATACGGTCGCAAATTGTCGTTATAAAATATTACCTATTCTACTTTGTACTAAGCAAACATATATTGTATTTGTAATGACTATCCGTTATTGGGTGCAAAAGAATTTTATGTATGAAATGCACAATGTATGATTTTTAAAAGGGTAGATTAAAATGATATTTCTGTTTTTTTCTATGAATCTGTTTTGTATATGATCTTTTAACTATTACACAAATAGATTACAGATGATATGGGTAAATTTGTAGAGGTAAATTCTTTAAATGAAGAATGAATTTTTATACAGTTTATATTTAATTTTCTACAATTTTATATTCCTTGCACCTAATAGCCGATAGCTATTGTATTTGAACAATCAGTACCATAGGTGATTATCCATTTATTATCGTATGAAAAAAGCCATTCCGTAGAAGTGGCTCTTTTTAATACGATAAGTTAGTATTTCACAATTGGAGGTATTAAAACCCCCTATTTAAATATTGTAATTAAAAGTAGAATTTTAAAACTAGGCAAAATGATTTTATGCAGCCCGCCAACTATGTAAGAAGATTCTTTTTTTTCTTTTAGATACATCAATTACTTCTCCATTGTGCAAACAGATTTGTCCACCACTTCCATCAATATAACTACTAATAAAAATTTTATTTACCAAATGGGTACGATGCGTTCTTAAAAAAGTATCCATGCCAGCTTGTTTCTCAAACCAATGAAGCACTTTAGCCACTACGAGTGTTTTACCATTACTAAAAACCAATTTGCTGTAATTACTGCTTGCTTCAATTCTTACAATGCTATTGCAATTTATTTTTTCCATACCCTTGCAGGTAGGTAGCAGCAGCAAATTGGGCTCTATTTGATTTGAAATATTATTTAAAGAAAGACTCATGGATTAATTTTTATCTCGGTTATTGTTTTTAGCAATATCCCACTGCTCATATACATTATCATGAAGCAAAGTTAGTTTAGGTAATTTAACAATCACATTTGTAAAGCATTCTAAAGCATTACGCTTCTAAAAGTCTTTCTAGCACTAGTTACCATTAACAAAAATGTTTCGTGCAGCTATAAATTAATGTTAGAGGCTGCCAAAATGCAGCCTCCAACATTAATAAAATTTTAATAATTAGAGACCATTTAATTTTAATTCAAATCCTGTTCCTGTAGTAACCGTAGCACCAGGATCTAATTTAATTTTCTTTATTTCTACATTTGTATTAATTACCGGATAATTTGGTTTACCTGCTTGTATCAATACTTCTGATGTAATAGTAGGAACGCCACCACAGTTCCAGTTACCAGCATCATTCCAATCTGTACTCACAGCACCTGTCCAAACAATGGTACCTGCCGGCATTACGGTAACATTTACAGTAGCAGAACCAGAACAAGAGCCAGAAGAGGCTTGTGCTGTGTAGATTTGTGTTGCACCAGGTTTTGCATAAATAACTGCAAAATTTCCTGATGTATAAGGAGTAGTAAGCGTAGCATCAGTAAATAAGCCAGTTGTTGGTGACCAAGAAACCGCTAAAGTATTAAGTGTATATCCGGCAGTATAAGTTCCAATGGATTGGAGTGGACTTGGCGAATTAGATTGTACCCAATCGGCACCACTATTATTATCAGCACCAATAACTCTAATAACTCCTGCAAATCCAGAAACATTCGGTGCAAATCCAGACCAATCTGTTGGAGTAACACCTGTACCTGCTGCAAAAGTATAACTTCCTGTTGCAGAACCGCCACATCCAACGACATCAACAATATTACCAGATGGATCTTTCAAGGCAAAACCAGCCTGACTAGCAGAATTCCAATTATCTGATGCCCCCCCCGTATTATAATATCGGTTTGGAATATCATCTGTTCCTGTTCCTAAATGGAGTGTCAATATAGAATTGGCAGGAATTACTGTACCCAATGGAATCGAATAAGGATGTACTATCGTTGAACTATTGTTTGCAAAGTCATTAAAAATATATCCTCCAACATTAATAGCATTATTAGAAATATTTGTTATTTCGACGAAATCGCTTCCACTAGAAGCATAAGCTGGGTAAGTTGGTGTTTGTCCAGTACCGGTGTTAAAAAGAGTAATCTCAGTTATTTTAATTGCTCCGGAACCGCCTGCGAAAGTAGAAAGTTTTACAGAATCACAAGAAATACTTGGATTAGTTGGAGAAATGATAATTACTGGAACAACATTAACAGTAACTAAAACTGCATTCGATGTATCTCTACAACCACTTACACCATCAGTAGCTACCATTCTATAAGATCCTGTTGCAGTGGCAGTATAGGTAATAGCCGTAGCACCTACAATATTTGTAATTCCATTTACCCACTGGTACGTAGGAGTTGCAGCATTTGTGGTACCAGTTAATAATTGCGTAGCTGGAGAACATAATACAAAAGGACCTGTAGGTGATATGCCAACTGTTGGTCTAGGATTAACGGTAAAGCTAAATTCTATGCAACTGGCACTAACGCCGTTGTTATTCCTAGATATCACTTTCCAAGTGTATTGACCAGCTGCTAAAACACCAGCATTATATGTTAAACCTGCTTGACTGCTTGATACCAAAGTGGTTGCAGGACCAGCACCAGGATCC
>JANPCB010000101.1:0-22993 GCA_031430735.1 Ferruginibacter sp.
CCTACACGGTAAACCCAACACCAATTGTAACACTTGCTCCATTTGCACCTATCTGTAGAAATGCTGCACCGCTTACATTAACAGGTGGTAGTCCAGTAGCAACGGCAGGTACAACAGGCATTTACTTAGTAAATGGAGTGGTACAAACGGTATTTAATCCGGCTAATTATTCTACAGGACTTCATACCATAGTGTATGTATTTACCAATGTGTTTGGTTGTGTGAACAGTGCTACACAAACGATTTTGGTACATCCAATACCAACAGTAGAAATTACAGTAGCGCCAAATACTGGTTTAATTCCAGGAACGCCTGCTACCATTATTGCTACCGTTTCGCCAGTAGATGTATATACGTATGTATGGCGCAAAAATGGCGTAGTAATTCCTGGTGCTACCAATGATAGAATTACAGTATTGGCAAATGATGCTGGTAATTATACCGTTATTGTAACTTCGTCAACTGGTTGCGTGGTTGTTTCCAACAATGCATTTACGCCATCGGCACCAATTTCACAAACATTGTTTGTATTCCCTAATCCAAATACGGGCGTATTTAATGTGTCTTATAACAATGGAGGTACTAACCTTAGTGCACGTACATTAAATGTATATGATAGTAAAAGCGCTAAAGTATTCTCAAAGAGTTATGGCGTTAATGTTCCTTTTGGAAATATGCAGGTAGATATCAGAAAATATGCAAAGGGACTTTACTATGTTGTTTTATTTGATAACAATGGTAAGAAACTAGCATCTGCAGCGGTAGAGAAATTATAAGACGATACAACTTTAGATAATAAAACGCCTCGATAAAATCGGGGCGTTTTTATTATTTCTCTTTTCATAAATACCTGTATAATACTGCGTTTAATACAATAGTATAAATAGCATTCGATAAGGCAGCGAAAGAAATAGAATTAGAAGGGAAACAAATAAAATTTTTAGTATTGGCTTATTGAAATCCCATTTAATAAAACGATGGCTAATACACGATTCATTAAATTATTTATAAGAGAAGTAAGTGTTGTAAGAACATAATTTTATGCTCTTAACCATCTCAACATTTGAGGATAATAGGGCATGTTCTGCTCCGTTGCATTTTTCTTTTCCAGTGCCATGCCTACCCATTGCAACATAGGCACGCCAAAATAATGCCCCTGTTTAAAGTTTTCTGCCAAATCGCTACCGCCACCCTTATAACCATCATCATGAAAAACAAAAACTGCGTCTATATCTAAATGAACACAAGCGGCATAGCTCCATGCAATAGCCATCATTTCTTCTGCTTCTCGCTGAGGTCGTTCGGCAATGTCGTGTTCGTTTAAAGTAGCTCTTTCGCTTGCTGGCACTACGGCTATATGACCCGCTTCGTGTAAGATGTCGCCTGGGTATAAAAACTTTTCTTCATCAATGATGATGCTTCCATTTACGATACTAACGCCTGGTAAAAAACTTTCACCTTCAATTGAACCATAATCAACGGCAATACCAATTTCCTTTAAAAAAGCAACTGCTTTTATAAGGTTTACATTGGTAGATATTGTACTTTTCATTTGTATAATTAGATAATTTTTTTTTATTAAAGGTTCTCTCTAAATCACGATTCGGAAATTGTTTCAAAAACCAGCCCAGGTTTTTCGCCTGCCTTATATTTTACATGCAGCAAAACATCTTTGTCAGATATGTTCAATTTATCTATATAACAAGGGAGTGTGAGGCTGCATTCTTTGTAATCAAGCTTATACATTCCATAAGAATTTATTGTAGTAAGTAAACTTATCCTATCTTTTGTGGTTTTGTTTTCTCGGTTAATGTTTATTTGGAAACCCTTGTTAAATATAGGAGCAATATTGACATCGCTTGCCAATTGCAAGGCTGTTTCGACATTAAATGTAATCAAATTATCTAGCAAACTAATTTCTTTGCTTGTTGTATTAATAGATGCTAAATCTACTGAAATTAATTGCGGAATCATTATAGGAATTTGTTTGCATTGTTTTACCAAATTAGTCACCAGCATTACCTGTGGTTCTTTAAACAAGGCGGGTTTCATTGTTTCGGAAACGATAATAGTGGGCTGCATATTCCCCTCAAAATTATATGTACAAGCATCACATTGTATAATTGCTTTTACATATTTTTCCACACCCAAATTTTTTATTATACTTTTTAAAATACTAATTGTATTCGAATTTATTTCCAACAAAACCAATTGTAATTGAGCCGAAGTAAAATAAGATAACAATGGAATAACCAATATTGCAAAAGGCCCCGTACCTGCATACAAAAGTTCTACAGGTTTATTTGGATTAGAAACTAAGCAATCAGAAATTGCCTTTTTTATGCCCAATAGAAAAGTTCTGGTACGCATATAATCTATTGCACAAATTGCCGCAGCATTGGTAGAAATGGCAAGCCCATTTTTCGTTTTAATATGAGCATTGTTTTCTGCTTCATCATTTTCCAATGCTACCATCCCTACAAAAAATTCATATAATTCATATGCAGCCTTTCTAGCACGATAATGGTCAAGTGGTTCGGCTAGTAAGTTATTGGTTATTTCTTTTAATCTTGGTACCATAATTCTATAAAGCAATGATAGTAAAATTTTGTTCAATAAGTGAAACCGTTTACCTATTGCGATCAAATTTTATAAAATGGGATAAAATGCAAAGTAATTCGTTAAAGGAATTTGGGTATCTAATTATTCTGTTACACTAAAACGTCAGCTATTTTACCTGTAATTTGGAGTGTAATATCATTTTTAAGGCTGAATAGTCGCTTTATCAGTAATTCTGTCACCTTTTTTTATAGGAATAATTTTTGACTAAGTGTAAACAAAATAATTTAAGCAATATATTTGCTCACCTAATATAGTAAGCATGAACTTTGGAAAAGAATTTGAAAAATACGCTGTAAAGCACAAAGGTATTAGCAGCAATACCCTTGATGGTTATATTAAACACAATGTGACCAACCTAACACCCAATATTATAGAAGAGCGACCTATGAACGTTGCCATTATGGATGTTTACAGCCGTTTGATGATGGATCGTATTATCTTTTTGGGCTATCCCATTAATGATGAAGTGGCCAATATTGTAACAGCACAATTGTTGTTTTTGGAAAGTACAGATCGTGTAAGGGATATACAGATGTACATCAACTGCCCTGGTGGTGGGGTATATGCAGGCTTGGGTATGTACGATACAATGCAGTTTATTACACCCGATATTGCAACAATTTGCACAGGTATGGCGGCCAGTATGGGCCAGGTACTTATGTGTGCAGGTGCAAAAGGCAAACGTACCGCACTTAAGCACAGCCGTATTATGATGCACCAGCCGAGTGCAGGTGCTATGGGGCAAGCAAGCGACGTGGCTATTACTGTAAACGAGGTAAAAAAAATAAAGCACGAATTGTACGAAATTATTTCTATGCATACGGGGCAAACAATAGAAAAAATTGCCGAAGATTGCCAAAGAGATAAATGGATGACATCTACAGAAGCAAAAGAATATGGCTTGGTAGATGAGGTGCTTTTGATAAATGCACGCAAGCAGAAAAAGGACTAATAGCAGTTGGCAAAAAGCAGTGGACAGATGACAGAAAGCAGTTGGCAGATGTCAGTAGGCAATGTGCAAGGGGTAGGAAACGGTGGTCGGTCGACAGTTGTCTATAAATAAAAAAACACAATAAATTCAAAAACACGCAACAGCATGAACACATATTTTAGAAACACCCGATTAGAAGACGAAGAGGAAACACCAAAAGATCTTCCAGAAAGCCCCATGGAAAAAATGATGAGCGGCTGGCAGTTCGATAAAAAATTTATAGAGCAACGCAAAGTATTTTTGTGGGGTGCGGTAGATGATAAAAGTGCCAAAGACATTACCAATCGTTTGATGTACTTAGAGGCTATAGACCCTGGCAAAGAAATTACTTTTTATATAAACAGCCCAGGCGGTATGGTTACCAGTGGTATGGTTATTTACGATACCATGCAAATGATATCATCGCCTGTGAGCACTGTATGCATGGGCATGGCCGCAAGCATGGGTAGTATTTTACTTAGCGGCGGCGAAAAAGGCAAACGCTTTATTTTCCCAAGTGGAGAAGTAATGATACACCAACCAAGCGGCGGTGGACAAGGCGTAAGTGCCGATCTAGAAATTATGGCCATACAAATGCAAAAAGTAAAAGAAATGGGCGCAGATGTATTGGCCAAAAACTGTGGCAAAACACGTGAACAAATTATGAAAGATTTTGACAGAGATTATTGGATGGATGCCAAAGAAGCCGTGGCTTATGGCATTGTAGATGGGTTGATGGAGAAGCTGTAAGCGGTTGAAAGTAGTTTAATATTGTTGAATAGTTGAAGCTTGTTTAAACTAGAAGCTTTCATCCATGTTAAAAGATAAAAATAAGAAAAGGTTTTGCACTAAAAATGCAGAACCTTTTTTTATATGCCTTGTTGTACATTGTTTATACTACGAAAAATTAGTATTTCTAGTCATGCGCTATATCCCTCTATTCTATAAACCTTTTCATCATCTGTAAACAGTATAGCATATTGGCGGAATATTATCAATTTTGTTAAAAAATCAAAGTCTTTAAAATGACATAATTTTACAGGGTTACTTTACAATACAAAAACTTTTTTGATAAGAAATACGTACCTCTGGCATGGCAAAATATCGTTTTGTTTTAATATTTATTTGTATAACTTTTAATTTTGCCAATACATTTGCACAACAGATAAAAATTAGAATAATTGTGCAGGATAATGTGCAACAATTGTTGCCAAACGCCTCTTTTTCCATAAACGACAAAAAGTTAAAAGCAGACAGTACTGGCACAATAGTTAAACTGTTGGATGCAGGAAAAATTACCATTACAGCCTCTGCGGTAAATCACTATAATCTCACCCAGACATTTTTACTTTCTGCGGATACTACTTTGCAAATCGTTTTACAGCAGCGCCAAAGTTTATTAAATACGGTAGTCGTTCGCTCCAGTAGAAACGTTTCAGCAAACCAAATGGGTGTGCAGACTATTAGTGCGGAGGTTTTACGCAAGCTCCCAGTAATTTTTGGAGAAGTAGATCCTCTAAAAACAATCACTCTTTTGCCTGGCATAAAAAATGGTGGTGAAGGCGGAGGTGGTGTATATGTACGTGGAGGAGGGCCAGATCAAAATTTAATATTATTGGATGGGGTTAATGTGTACAACCCAAATCATTTACTAGGTTTCTTTTCTGTTTTTAATGGGGATGCTATAAAAAGTATTGAAGTGTTAAAAAGTGGTTTTCCAGCAGAATATGGCGGCAGGCTCAGCAGTGTAATAAACATAAACAGCCGAGATGGAGATATGGAAAAAATAAAAACCAATGCAAGTATCGGTTTAATTTCTACCAAATTGGGAGTAGAAGGGCCTATAGTAAAAAACAAAGCTTCGTTTATCATTAATGCAAGGCGTACATATATCGATCAAGTGGCTAAACCCTTTGCAAGAGAACGTATTGGTGGTAACGGCTATTTTTTTTATGATGTAAATGCTAGAGCTAATTACATAATTAATAAAAAAAACAAGCTGAATATCAATTTTTTTAATGGAGTAGATGAATTTTCATTTTCTAACAACGATGGTGCAGGTAGAACTTTTAATACGAACTGGGGCAATACAATAGCAGCAGTACAATGGGAACAAAAAATTAATAGCAAGCTCAGTCACAATACTGGCTTAATATATAATCGCTTTAAATTAGACAGTAGGTTTGGCTTTAGTACCATACAATTTTTATTTACATCTGGCCTTAAAGATTGGCAGTTTAAGAGCGATTGGAGTTTAAAACAATACGAATGGTTAAAACTAAAATGGGGCGTACAATATATCAACCACACATTTAAACCAGGTGCTGGAGGTGTAACAGCTGGTGTTACCAATT
The DNA here is from genome assembly GCA_031430735.1 of Ferruginibacter sp. Taxonomy (GTDB): domain Bacteria; phylum Bacteroidota; class Bacteroidia; order Chitinophagales; family Chitinophagaceae; genus Ferruginibacter. The sequence goes on from JANPCB010000101.1 coordinate 5,947, forward strand.
TTGAAACCATTTTGCAAAACAAATATGCGCATGAATTAGCAGGTTATTTGAGTGCAGAAGTGGATTTGCTGCCTGAGGTTAATTTAATTGCTGGTGTACGCTATAGTTATTTTAATCAAGTAGGCCCTACGGAGGAAGATGTGTATGATAGCGAAGGTTTTCCTACAGGGCAAAAAGTAAAATACAGCAGAGGGCAAAGTTTAGCTCAATATCAAAATCCTGAACCACGCCTTAGTCTGCGATGGAAGCTAAATGAAAGTGGCAGTATAAAACTATCTTATGCAAATACCATACAATATTTGCAGCTAGCTACCACAAGCAATGCAAGTTTCCCCAGCGATTTGTGGTTGCCAGCAAGTAAGAAAATACAGCCGGGCAGAGCCAATCAAGTTGCAGCAGGTTATTTTAAAAATTTTAAAAATAACAGCTATGAATTTTCGGCAGAGCTATATTATAAATGGCTGAGTAATCAACTAGAGTTTAAACCAGGCGCCAACCTTTTATTAAATGCCAATTTGGAAAATGAAATGATTTTTGGTAGCGGCAAGGCCTACGGGCTTGAGTTGTTTTTAAATAAAAAATTGGGCAAACTTACTGGATGGATTGGATATACCTTAAGCCGCAGCGAAAGAAAATTTGATGCCATTAATGGAGGCAAGCCTTTTCCGTATAGGTACGATAGAACCCACGATGTAAGCATTGTAGCCAACTATCCATTATCTAAAAAGTGGGAAGCATCCGCTGTGTTTGTGTATGGTACAGGCAATGCACTAACGCTACCCGTAGGTCGTTTTACTTACAACCTTAGCTACAACACTACAGAAAATCAACCCATTTTTACCAACATAGATTTATACGATAAAATAAACGATTTTAGAATGCCCGCATACCATCGGCTTGATATTTCTTTTGCCTATACACGAAAACCCAATACCACAAGGCGTTACAAAAGCAGTTGGAACTTTGGCATATATAATGTGTATAATAGAGCCAATCCATTTTTTATTTATTTAAGTGCTGATGAGGACACACAAAAAGTAGTAGGGAAAAAAGTATATCTATTTCCAATTGTGCCAAGTGTAACATGGAATGTAAAATTTTAAATGTGTGAGAAAATGAAAAAAATATTAACCATAGTCTGTTGCGTTTTGTTATTAAGCTGCGAAAAAGATTTTGATATAGAAGTGGCTAACACAGAACCAAAGCTTGTAGTGGAGGCTTACATAAGCAACCAAGCACCACAATATACCTATGTAATTTTGAGTAAAACAGTAGATTATTTTGATCCAATTTTTCAAAGTATTCCTGTAAAAAATGCGCAGGTTTCCATTACAGAAGGTAGTATTATCAATAATATTGTTACTTGGAATGCAGCATCTAAAAGAGATTTGAGGGAACTTAATAATCCTGCATTGCCAGCGGTTTTTGCCAATGGTCTTTATATTGACCCACTGGCTATTAGCAACCCCTCACAAGCACTTGTAGGTAAAGTTGGCAAATACTATCGGTTAGATGTGTTGTACGAAAACAATGCATATACAGGTATAACCAACATGCCCGATACCGTAAAGTTGGATAGTGTAACCTATGGCTTTCCATTTGTAAATAGCGACAACGAGAATAAATGCCGTATTACAAACCATTACAAAGACCCCGATACATTGGGCAATACTTATTTTTATTACTGGCGCAATAACGAAAATAGAAATAGATTTGGTTGGGCTGGTTTATTTAAAAGCCGTGCACCCGGCAGAGACGATTCCAATAATGGAGAGTATATAAGAATTACACATCCACAAGGAATTAATTATAACGACACCATTACTTATATGCTTACTTCTGTAAACAGAAACACCCATAATTTTTGGAATAGTTATTTGGATGCAAGAAATAATAATGGTCCTTTTTCTACACCTGTTTTGTTGCAAAATTATATAAGCGGTAAAAATGTGATAGGTTGCTTTATGGGGTTGAGTGTGAGTGAGAAGACAATTATTACTAGACCGTAGTATTAAGAAAGTTGAAGGTTGAAAGTTCAAGGTTTTTTAAGACTTGAGGTGTATTATGATACGCAGAGATTATAATAAGAAAAGGTTTTATACTTGTGGCACAGTAAGCCAACACACATTTTCCTTTGCCTCATTTCTGAGCCAGAAGGTAAAACTGGTTTTCCATGCTTCCTTACTAATTGCAGTAAACTGTCTCGGCGGGGTTTTCGCAATTAACCACTACAAATTATAATGAAAGTTTGTTGCGAAACCCCGACACTTTTGTGAACTTTCAAGCTTGGGTTTCTAATGTTTTATAGTTCTTTTCTGCATCGGGGGTTTCACAGAAAGTGGTTTTATTCAATAAGGCTTGTGCTAGTGAAAACCCGTATAGGACGTAATGTTTGCCTTACTGCAGTTAATTTCCCCCCTAGGTTGTCAACTTTATTTTTACTCATTTATTCGATGAATAGCAAATAACCAACCGCTTATATTTTGGTAAGTGGAATATTGAAAAAATTATAATTACATAACATTCAATACTATAAAGGTATCTAAGTTCATAAAACCTTTTCTTTGGCATAGAAATCAGCAATAAGTACCATTTTAGTATAATAAATTGTCAATATAAAGCGTTGTAAATACTATCTTTGTAGACGTACGCTTCAAAGTGTGAAAGCTAAAGCAGTAAAATTTTTCATTATGGCCAAACAACAAATACTTCATTGCTCATTTTGTGGGCGCAGCAGAGACGAGGTGAAGATACTTATTGCTGGGCAAGATGGACATATTTGCGAAAGTTGTGTAGAACATGCCCAAGATATTATTGGACAGGAACTTGGCGTAGTTGCTGAAGAACAAAAGCCCACATCTTCCTATAAACTTACCATAAGAAAGCCCATTGAAATAAAAAAGTTTTTGGATGAATATGTTATAGGACAAGACCATGCTAAGAAAATTCTTGCCGTAGCCGTTTACAATCATTACAAAAGATTAAATCAAAAAACGGAAAATGATGTTGAGATAGAAAAAAGCAATATCATTATGGTAGGCGAAACAGGCACAGGAAAAACATTGCTTGCCAAAACCATTGCCCGCATGCTCAATGTGCCATTTGCCATTGTAGATGCTACCGTTTTTACAGAAGCAGGTTATGTGGGTGAAGATGTGGAAAGTATGCTTAGCCGTTTGTTGCAAGCATGTAATTATGATGTAGCTGCTGCCGAAAAAGGAATTGTATTTATAGACGAAATAGATAAGGTAGCTCGTAAAAGCGATAACCCCAGCATAACCAGAGATGTGAGTGGGGAAGGTGTGCAACAAGGGCTTTTAAAATTATTGGAAGGCAGCGATGTACTTGTACCACCACAAGGAGGCCGTAAGCACCCCGAGCAAAAGTTAGTAAAAGTAAATACGCAAAACATTTTATTTATTTGTGGAGGCGCTTTTAGCGGGATAGATAAAATTATAGCCCGCAGGGTAAATACCAATGCCATAGGCTTTAATGTAAACAAAGGCTTACAACAATTTCAAGAAGATAATTTATTACAATACATCAGTGCGCCAGATTTAAAAACTTTTGGTTTGATACCAGAGTTGCTTGGTCGCTTGCCTGTAGTTACTTATTTAGATCCATTGGATGCAAATACCTTGAAAAATATACTAACTGAGCCAAAGAATTCTTTGGTAAAACAGTTTACCAAGTTATTTGAGATAGAAGGGATTGCTTTAAAATTTGAACCGGATGTATTGGATTTCATGGTACAAAAAGCATTGGAATACAAACTGGGAGCTCGTGGCCTTAGAAGCATTTGCGAAAGCATTCTTACAGATGCCATGTATGAATTACCAAGCCAAAAAGTAAAATCTTTTGAAGTTACATTGGAATATGCAGAAAGGAAATTTGGAACGAGCAAGTTGAGCTTGTTGAAAGTGGCTTAAGTTTTAAGATTACCTTCTAAAAAATATGGTGCAGCCTATTAAGGTTGCATTTTTTTTTAGCTGTATTAAGGTATAAAATTTTGTATTCAATAAAATAAATTCTCCTCTTAAACATTATTTTAGTTTATTGTGTTTTTTCATTTTACTTTTACGCATCTCTAGTAATAAATGAATTTGTATTTGAAGCGTTGGATTATATGGAAACAGTTCGTATAATTGTTGAATAGAGATAATAGGCTGAAGGGCTGCGGGATGGGAGTGAAAAGCCCGGAACGAGGAACGAGTGAGGACCAGCCTTTGCCGGCCGGCTTGTAACGTACAGCCCGAACAAAAATTGACTATTGGTAGTTACTGATAGCCACAAAAAAAACTAAATACTCATAAAAAATAAAACAATCATGGTTGATGTTATTTTAGGGCTTCAATGGGGCGATGAAGGAAAAGGTAAAATAGTAGATTTTTTTGCAAAAGATTACGATGTGGTGGCTAGGTTTCAAGGTGGACCTAATGCAGGACACACTTTGTATGTGAACGATAAGAAAATCGTATTACACCAAATACCCAGTGGTATTTTTCATGAAGATAAGGTGAATCTAATAGGCAATGGTGTAGTGCTGGATGCGGTAACCCTAAAAAAAGAATGCGATGCAGTGGCATCTTTTGGGGTGGATTATAGAAAAAATCTTTTTATAAGCGAAAGAACACATTTAATATTGCCAACGCATAGAGCAATAGATAAAGCCAGTGAGCTTAGCAAAGGGGTAGAAAAAATTGGTAGTACTTTAAAAGGTATTGGCCCTGCTTATATGGACAAGACGGGGCGTAATGCATTGCGTGTGGGCGATTTGCTGGATAAGAGTTTTACCTCTCAGTATATCAAACTTCGCTTAAAGCACCAACGGTTATTGGATAATTTTAATTTTCAAGAAGATATTTCTGCTTGGGAAGAGGAATTTTTTGAGGCGTTGGAGTTTTTGAAAACATTGAAGGTTGTAAATGGAGAATATTTTATAAATGATAAAATAAGCAGTGGAAAAAGAGTGTTGGCAGAGGGTGCACAAGGAAGTATGTTGGATGTAGATTTTGGCACTTTTCCTTTTGTGACCAGCAGCAGTACCATTACTGGTGGTGTTTGCTCTGGCTTAGGTATAGCACCACAAAAAATTAAAGAAGTTATTGGCATTACAAAGGCTTATTGCACCCGTGTAGGTAGTGGCCCTTTTCCTACAGAACTTACAGATGCTACAGGCGACTTTTTACGCAATACAGGCAATGAATTTGGCAGCACTACTGGCCGACCAAGAAGATGTGGCTGGATAGATCTTGTAGCCCTGCAATTTGCTTGTATGATAAACGGGGTTACCCAGATTGTGATGACAAAAGCCGATATTCTAGACGGATTGGAAGAGCTGAAAGTTTGTAATGCTTATAATATTAACGGAGTAGAGACAAGCCAAGTGCCTTTTCAAATGAATAAAATGAACATTGAACCAATGTATAAGTCATTTGAAGGATGGAATAAAGATATTACTGCAATAAATTCTTTTAAAGACATGCCTTTACAAATGTCTACCTACATAAATTACCTAAATGATTTCTTAAAAGTTCCTGTAAAATATATTAGTAACGGGCCTGCAAGGGAACAATTGGTAAATGTGTAAAAAATAATTTAAAAAAAGTACCTAAAATATTTGGCTAAGAAAAAATTCGGTTGAATTTTTACACTAACAACAAAGAAAGACATGGCAGTAAAAAAAGATATCGACAAAAAACCACTTGTAAAAACTACAGGTAAGACTACAGCAAAACCAAAAGCCGCAAAAGCCAAGGATATAGATGACGACGATGATGTAGACGATGATTTTGATGAAGAAATTTTGAAGCCCAAAAAGGCAGCAAAAGGAAAATCAAAAAAGGCGGCAGCATCGGATGATGATGACGATGATGATGTAGAAATTGACGACGATTGGGAAAAAGGCGAAGAAGAAGAAGATTGGGATAAAGATTTTGAAGAGTTTGACTTACCCCCGTCTAAAGCAAAAAAGAGCGCTGGAAAAAAAGTTAAAGACGATGATGATGATTTGAAATTGGACGACGATTTTAAAGAGTTTGATTTGTTTGATGATGATGATGATGATGATTTAGGTGGAGGGAAAGGAGGAAGAGGATTTGATGATGATTATTAAATTGAATGAAAATAGAAGAAAATAGTCTTAAAGAGAAAATGTTGAATTGGGCTAACCAGTTCAACATTTTTTGTTTATTGGATAATAACAATTACGACTTTGAGCATCCGGCATTTGAATGTCTATTGGCTGTGGGTTGTGAGCGGTCTTATACTTTTACCGGTATAAATGATTTGGAGCATTTGCAATCATTTTACGATACAAAACCAAGTTGGTTATTTGGGCATTTGGGTTACAATGGTTTGAGTAATGGGTATGGAGGTTGTAATGCAGAAAATATTTTTTTTGGGAAAGGTTTTTTCTTTGAACCAACTATTATTTTAAAATTAACGGCTGATAAAATTGAAATTTTAAAAAGTAATATTGGTATAAAAATAGTATTGGATGAAATAAATAACAGCCCTACATCTATACCTTTTGAACAAACTGAATTTACCATAATTCCTACTTTTTCGAAGGAAGCTTATCTTAAAAAAATTACTGAAATACAACAACACATTCTTAGAGGAGATTGCTATGAACTTAATTTTTGCAAACAATTTATTGCAGAAGATGCAGTTATAAATCCTATTGAAAAATATGTCAAACTCACAAAAATTTCCCCGGCACCGTTTGGCGCTTTCTATAAATTAAACAACAATTATTGTTTGTGTGCTAGCCCAGAAAGGTTTTTGCAAAAAAGCGGTAATCAGCTTATTTCTCAGCCAATAAAAGGCACCAGTAGGAGAGATGTAGATGTTGTAGCGGATGAGGCAAATAAAAAATATTTGTTAGATAGCGAAAAAGAAAAGAGCGAAAACGTAATGGTGGTAGACCTTGTGCGCAATGATATGAGTATGGTTTGCACAAAGGGCTCGGTAAAAGTAAAAGAGCTTTTTGGGATTTATAGTTTTCCGCAGGTACACCAAATGATAAGTACCGTAGAGGGAATAGTTGAAAATGATTTACCATTTACCAAAATAATAGAAGCCTGTTTTCCCATGGGCTCTATGACCGGCGCACCAAAGAAAAGAGTAATGGAATTGATAGAGCAATATGAGGAAAATGAAAGGGGGTTATTTTCTGGTTCTATTGGATATATAACACCTAATAATGATTTTGATTTTAATGTGGTAATACGTTCCATTTTTTACAATGAAACAAAAAAGCAAGTTTCTTTTTTTGCGGGTAGTGGTATTACTTTTTATAGCAAGGCTGCGGATGAGTATGATGAGTGCATGGCAAAGGCTGAGGGGTTGATGGAGGTTTTAGCGTGAGTTTTCATATTGCTCACAAGCGAATTTTCTCAAACAGCGAAACAAAGAAAACAACGAAACAAATTATATCTGCTAAAATTTTATTTATGTTTTTTCTGTAGCAAAAGTTTGACGCTGTAAAATAACGATTACAACGAAACAGGCTGATAGATGAAACCTTGTTTCGTTGTAATAAATTTTATTTCATGCCTCCACAATCTGTCATGTGATACTCGTTTTTATCTATAAACGCTTTGCCATATGTACCAGCACCCATGTATTGTTGGCGAAGCCCAAAGCCTTGATAATAGCAAGATTTTCCGCTAGCATATTTTATAAAAATGCTGTACCATTGGTTGCTGTAACGGTAAATGGGAATGCCAAATTCATTGTTTTGTGTTGTCCACCCGCCATTTGATGCTGATGCATGAAATTTTACAACGGTATGTGGATCCATTTTTTTGGAAAAACTATTTTGATACATAGTTATTAATTGCGCTTGTGTAAAGCCCATTACTGTGGCAGCAGATTTTTCGGTCCATTCTTTTGGGAGTGTAGTTATAGCATTTTTTACTGCAGTATTTTTAGCTTCACTAATGGTTTGGCTTTCTTTTACAATGACTGCAGCATCTTTAGCAGAAAAATTATAGTTGAAAAAGTTTGCAAAAATAATGTCATCACCGTAAATAGGTTTACCCCAATCATCTGCCTTTTCGTTTTTTACAAAGAGGCCTACTTTGTAAATGCCATTTTGTGTGAATGTATATTGGTTGTGCCCATAAGCAAATGCCGCACCTACATAAAGATCGCTTTGTTTGCCACTGGAAAAAATAGTAGGGTCAGGCAATATATCTAAAGTTATGGTTTTGTTATTTGCTTGAGCGGGGCTAATTTCAAAAGTTTCGGCTACGGATGCAAATTTTTTAATTTTTTCTCCGTTCTCATTATACAACACTAAGTATATTTTTATACCATCATCATTATCACTAATTTTTAGCACATCTTTTAGTGTACCTTTTAGGGTAGTTAGTTTTGCATAAATATGGTTAGTTGTTGTAAAATTATTAGTCGGTTGCCCCTCACCTCCATTAAAAGGGATTGTTGAAAAAATAATTTTTACGTCATTGCTGTACAAACTATTTCCGTTTTCGGATACAGCATATTCATCGTTTGTCATTTGTTTTAAATTTGAGTTTGAGGCAACTTCAGTTTGTTTTTTTTCGCTTACATTATCTTTTGCTTTTTTTAAAAGGCCACCGAGTTGGGCTTGGGTGTTTATTGTTGTTGCAAATAATAGTGCAATATGTAAGAGTTTTTTTTTCATTTGTTTGTATTTTTTTATGTTTTTTATTGAAATTTTTTTATTGCAGATAGTGATTAAATTGTTGAGTTCATAATTAATTATTGCTGTATGAAACTTGCTCCCATTTAGTAAAAAAGCCGTTCCAAATGAGTATCATTATATCTCCACCACCCATTTGTGTATTGCTAGGAAGGTTAATATTACCTTGATCATACACTGTAAAATCATTATTACCCTCTGCTTGAATAATTAGTAAATGCCCATCTACAGTCCCATTTGCAATAGCAAATGGTTGTGCATTATTACACCCTGTACGCTTAACATTTACATAAGATGAATTACCCGGTGTATAAATCCCCCCTGTACATACTTCATGCTCATCTCTCTTTGTGAATGCTAAACCACCCGAAACTGAAAGTGAATTATTGCCTCCATATTCATCATACACATCGTTTACTTCTGTACGGCTTCCGATAATAATATTACCACCAGGTATATCATTTATAATAACTTTACTGCCTGTTTTTCCACCATTTATTTTTGTGCTCAGGTATTCAAAACTGGAATGATAAGTTGTACCTTTTATAATAGTTCCTCCATAATTTTCTATACCCACATTTAGGCCAATATTATTAGCCGCAGGTCCTCCAATTCCAACATTGCCATTAGATATAATATTGAATATATTAGTTATAGAGCTTATGATAGAATCCTTTTGCCATACCAAATAAGCAGAAGGTAAGCCTAAATTAAAACTTAAAGTACCTAAATTGTGATTAAAATTTAGGGTAGAAGCAGGGGCATTACTCATAAAATTTCCATACCCTGTGTTTTGCTTATTGTATTGGTTAAAACCTATTGTGGGAGAGTTTTTTTGAAACGAAAGCCCAGCTCCATCTGTACCAAAAGCAGCAGTGGTATTGCTTAAGGCTGCACTACCCATCACTTCTAATTTTGCAATGGTAGGATTATTTGTACCAATACCTACATTTTGAGCTTGTATATCAAACCATAAAAAGGCAAGAAAAATTATTTTTTTCATAGTATAAAATTTTAATTATTGTGGCTTATTGAAAGTATAGACCAATAATAGCCTGGGTTATTTCCACCGCCAGGTGTAGGTAATCTAAGTTGATCACCAATTAGCATAATGGTATCGCCTGCCTGTAATTGTACATAAGTAAAGGGCCTGTAAACTATTTGCATTTGGGTTACTATTTTTAGAATTAAAATCTGCCCAACACCTTCGCCCCCAAAAAGTGTAAGCTGTGGGTTAGGCGCAGTGCATGTTACTTCCATGTAGGAGCTATTGTTTTGCCCAATTCCATTACCTGGTATTGCGTTTACTAAAGTATGTTTTGTAAAGCCAAGCCCACCATGTATTTCTGCAGATACACTAGGGTTTTGGTTAGCACCAAGCCCAATAGCTAATTTTCCAATAACTTTTACCTTTTCTTCATAAATAGTACCTCCCGTTAAATCATTTATAAATACTTTGCTATTATTTAAACCGCCACGTATGTAAGTATCTTCATTAGGGCCATTACAAAAAAAGGAACTATAATTTGTACCTGCAAATACTGCTGTCGCATTTGTATTAAATGAATTTTTATTTATTGTAAGCATTGTATTATCTGTGTTACCACCCAATCCCATTTTAAAACCACCAAAAGTGGGTGCAATACTAATGGCTCTACTGCCTGCACTAAGTGCAGCATTTTTTAGTCCAGCACCGTACATATCCAATGTTATATTGCCATTGCTAGGGTTCATGGCAAAAACAGAAGCTGCTCCATTATTCAAATATTTTCCGAAGCCAAAATTATTATCTCTATACTGGTTAAAACCAAGTGCAGGCCAATTTCTTTGAATAGATATGCCTGCACCATCGCTACCAAATACCGCTGAAGTACTACTACCTGTGCCAGTTGCAACGCCTGCTACTTCTAACTTAGCTATCGATGGAGTTGCAGTTCCTATTCCCACAAAAGAATATGGCACTTCGTTGCTATAATTTACCGTAATAGTCCATGAGTTTGCATTAACCCTGTTTACATCCGTACCACAATTAAAAAAACCACCATTCCAACTGCGCCTTGCACCCAAAGCGAAAATTAAAACTGTACCTCCATTATAATTGCCATTAGCAATATTTATGGTTCTGTTATAAACAAAAGTGCCTGCGGTTGTAATATTATTTTGTGCTTCTGTTGCTTCTTGATTATTTGTATTTTGAAATGTAATGGCCGAAAATTGGTCTGCTTGTTGCCCTCCATTAAGCGCTGTCATACTATAGGTAACACCTACACTAGTTACGTTATAGGTTTGGCCTGGAGGCAGTGTAAGGTATAAGTAGCCTGCATTGCAGTTATAGTTAAAACTAAATGTGCTGTAATTAGTTGCTATATCTGTCCCATAGGTAGCAGAAATACTGTTTTGCCCAAAAGCCACAGCAGAACAAATTAGTGATGTAATTAAATATAAATATTTCATTTTTTTGATTGTATTGTTTTTTTATACTCTTCTTGTTATTTCTGTCCAGCGCCCACCATTGCCCACAAGGCGCCACATTAATAAAAGTGTTTGCCCTCTGTAATACATTAAACAACTGCTTGCTAAATCTATGTTGGCTGTTTCGTTTATTGTAAAACTTTGATTATCGCCGAGGCTGGCATATATTAATAGTATTTGGCCTTGTACATTACCATTGCCCAATGTTAAAATTGCTGGGGTGGTGCCGCAAGTTTCAATAAGCATAAAGGAACAATTGCCTGGTGTAGCCATTGTATTGCCACAAATATCAAACACTTGTCTTTTTGTAATACCTAAACTACCATATAAATCTACAGCCATAACGGGACTGATGGTGCCGCCTAAGCCAATTCGTGTATTGTTGGGCATAGTAGTGATACCATTGGCAATTTCATTAATTACTACATCAGATGCGCCGCCACTTGATTCAGATCTTAAATAAGTATTTTCACTTGCGCCATTTGCAAAAAAAGAACTATGGTTGTACCCGCCAAATACTGCTGTGCCTATTACATTTTCGGGCTGCTTAGCTACCAATAATCCAATATTGGTTGCTCCCAAACCTCTTATACCAATATTGCCATTATTCAAAATAGTAATTGCTCTGTTTGAGCCAATAGTGGGATTCCCTTTAAAACCGCTATTATACATATCCCAAGCCATAATGCCCGAAGCTTCATCTAAAGAAATAGTAGAGGCAAAACCAGTGCTCATATGCTTGCTACCCGTTGCATCTCTATATTGGTTAAAACCTATAGCAGGTGAGTTTCTTTGTAGCGATATACCTGCTCCATCGCTACCAAATGCTGCAACTGTTTTGCCCAATCCAAAAGTGCCAACCACTTCTAGCTTCGCTAATGTGGGTGTACTGGTGCCTATGCCTACATTTTGTGCAGCTACATCTACAACGAAGTAGAAAATAAAAGAAAGAAAAACTATTTTTTTCATTGTAATATATTTTTGTTTATTGAAATAATTGGTTTGTTTTTTGAGTTTCAATAATTTTAATCTTTTACACACCTTACAGAAATTCCGTAATTCTTACTTACACTTTGTCTAGTTAATATACCATTTGCCCATAGTAAATATCGCCACCAAGTATTCGTATTATCTATTTCCGTAGAACTCCAAAACATAGTATCAAAATGACCTGTTTGAAAGCTACCTGCCGGTCTTCTAAAGCTAGCTCCATAAGCATTAAAACCACTAATATTAGTAGCTGCTGTGTTGGGTGCTGCCCAATGTGTTAATCCAATTTTTTTCATAGCACCACCTGCTAATGCGGCATCGCCACCTAAACAATTATATAAAGTAGTCCATTCAAAATCGGCAGGGATATGCCAACCGTATGGAGCAAACCCTCGAGCATCGTTTACAGCATACCAATTATATAATTTCCCATAAATAGCTCCTATAGCTGGGTTATTTTCGGGGTAGCACCAAGCACCTGTTGTTAGTGCTGCCCATGTTGCTGCATCAGTAACTTGGGGTATGGTATCGCTATTTCTGTAAGTAATTATTTCTAAGTTTTTTGTCATCCAAGTAGCACAACAAATACCTACGGCAGGGTAGTAAGCACCAGTATCTAAAGCTGATTTCCAACTTGCTAATCCTTCGGCATCGCTTGTAAGTACTTTGCCATTTCCTTGGCTACCGTTTGTTATTTTAAAGCTGCCGTTTACATGCAATTTTGCATCAGGGGTTGCAGTACCAATACCTATATTTTGTGCGTTTGCATTGCCCAAAAACAATATAAGTATAAAAAAATATATTAGTAGTTTCATTTTTATTTTTTATTTATCTCCACAAATAAAGTAGCAAAGGAACCCCCCATTTTTATCCTTATAATCATACGCAATGGCAATTTGATTATCTCTATAAACGGCTAACTGTGGGTCTGTTTTGTATTTTTCATTCATAGCTGTTTGCATGTTTGTTTTAAACTTTGCTACATCCACCTCTTTGTTGCTTACGGTGTGTACTGTATAATGGTAGGTTATCATATACTCATTATAAACAGTTGCACTGTCCATACGTGTGTTTTCGTCGGTAGGCATGGGGCATTTTTTATTTATTTCTTTTGCTACAGCAAAAAGATTGTCGTTTACTGTGCTACCAGTAGCTCCGCCAGATTTGTTTGATGCTGTGTTATTGCAACTAAATAGGATTAGTGTAGTTGATAAAAATTGAACTATTTTTTTCACGTTTTTAATATTTTATTGTTTATGGTAATTTTGGAAAGCAAACAGGGCAAAGCAAGCACTCTGGGCATAACTTAGGTATTTTAATGGTAATTAGTTTACTGGATATAAAAACTTCTCCGCCATCATCCGGGTCCGAAAAAATTTCTCCCCCATCATCAGGATCTGCTTGTATGCCCAATGCTTTTATAATAATTGCAGCTTTACGCATAAATGTTTTATATTCCTGCTTACCCCATGCTGTTGCATTATTAGCAGACTTTATTAAGTTATAATAAGCTAATTTATTGGGAGGCATTCCTTTCAAATTTTTTGCTGAAATATTTAATTTAGTAGATGCTCGCTCTAATTGTTGCAAAAAAACAGCGTCGACCCCTGTAATAATTTTGGGTTTTGTTTTTTGTGCTACCAATGCGGTGCTGTATGCAAACACTATTGCCATTATTAAAATCTTTTTCATGCTTTATTTTTAAATAGTTTGTATTAATATAAACGCTTTATTTCCCTAAATTTTGTATTTCTTTTTTGCTGTATTCTTCTTTGCAGTCATTGGCGATAGCTGCGGCATCTAGCATTTTATCATTAGCTTCTTTTTCTGTTTTAAAAGCGGTTACCATTTTTTGACCTACGCAATCGCATATTCCTTGTATGCGTTTTAGCTGTGGTGCATCTAAATCGTACTTGCCTTTTGTGGCTGCATCAAAGCAGGTTTTAGAGGCAGTGGCAGCATCCCATTTAGTAGCAGGAGTATTGGAGCAACTTGCAAGTAAAATGGCAATTGTAGGAATGATTATTTTTTTCATTATTTACTTTTTTATTTTTTCTAGAGTTTGATGTTTTATTTTTCTGCTTGTATATTTTCCACACACTCTTGCCTACAAACATTTGATTGTATTTGTCGGCATTTAGCCCTGCTTCGGATTTGTACTTTGCAAACATTTTTCTGCTTTTTCTACAGTAACTGTACCATCATCTACATATTTCTTATTGTCTTGCATGCAACATTTTTTTTGCGACATCTTTATTCCAAGGTTTTTGTGCAGCTAAAGAGGAAAAAGGATAGTGTGGGAATTAATAATTTTTTTATATAATTTATATGATTTTAATTTTGTTTCATTTGCATATCCGATATAGCCGATGGGTTAATTGTAACAGTCATTTTACAACAAGCACCCCCACCACAAGTAAGAGAAGTGCCATCATAGCCGGGCTTGCAGGTAACCATGCCACCTACCATTCCACCACATCTACAAACAAATGAACCGGTACTTACCCCTTTTGCATTTACTAATCTTACACCTCTATTATTGGGCAATTGCTCAAATGTGTAACCACTTTTTAGCGTTATTATACCATTTAAATACGACACACCCTTTGGTAAATCTTTTGCTGTAGTTTCACTTAATTCAAATGTTTTTATGTTTTTTTGTGCTGGTGCTACTTTTGTTTTTTGTGCATTTGCAGCAGTAAATAAGCATATTGTAATGGCTAACAAAATTGTACGTTTCATAGTTTAATTTTTAATTAATTTTTTTAAAAAATTGTTTATTGATTTATTAATTTGCGAAGTTGATTTTAGTAAAAAATTTAAATTTTTGTTGCCAACACTAATTTCTACTGCCGCATTAGGCTTTATATTTTTATTGGTTTGTGCATTTTTATTTGCTAATGCGGCATTAAAAAGCTGTATCAATTCTTTGTTTTCTTTTTCTATCAATAATTTGCTTTCATATGTGCCACCACTATACATACCCGATGAGCTTTCACTTGCTTTTACAGGTATGTATTCTAACTTGTTTCCGTTTAATACATATTTATTTCTTGCAGCATCGTAGTAAGTATATGTAGTATCAAAGTGGCTATTTGCATGTACGTTTGTACATGCTACTAACATTAAAAATGTAAATAATATATATATATTCATACTTATTTTTCTTTTACAAAATTTAGTATTGTTGAATCTTTTATGCTTTTTAATTGAAAGTATTTTTTGTTTAATGCAACTATCTTATGATATAGTATTGTGTCATTATAAAAAGCTATTAAAGTGAATGTATCTTTTATTGTTTCTGTAATAACTCCTCTGTAATTCAATGATTTTTTATTTTTTTGTACATCATCAAAATAGAAATAGCCACTTCTTTTTATTTCCAATCTTTTAAAACCACTATCGGTTGTGCTATACCAAACAGCTTCTAGTTTTTTATTTTGCTTTGCAGTTTTATTTTGTGGCATAAAAATTATGCCCAACACCCATGCTACCAACAATATTATAATACTTCCCGCAATGGTTAATACGTACCTTTCTTTACCTGCAGTATTTTTTATCCAATTGAATAACATTTTTTATTTTATAAATATTTTCTTTTGATGAAAATTAATAGCTGTATTTTTTGGGTGGTTATCTTTATTTATTTTTTTTTGAAATAAATTCATTCATGTCAATATGAATCGTTTTAAAATCGTCATACCAGTGTAATGGCGATAGATTCCAAAAAAATATTTTTACTTTTAAATAAGCCGTTTTTGCTAAAGTCCTTTTCTTTTTGCTTATTTTAGTAAGTTTATAAGAGCCATTAGGCTGAACCAAGAGTGATATTTGCTGTGCCATTTTTATTTTTTTCTTAAACAAACCTAACTCCAAAATAAGCTTGTAGGCAAGTGGGTTTTATTTATCGGCTGTGCATATTTTCTAATCGGGAATAGACAATTTATTTATTTTGTAAGTTGGGTTTTCTAAACGGCAGCTAATCATTATTGAACGGTTGTTCTTACAAAACCAATGGAGCCATTAGTGATGGACAACTAATTTATAGAAGTTGGCATATTTACTTAATGTAAATTTGTATTATCAAGAAAATAAAATATAGCACTTAAGAACAAAAAGGAATTTGTATTTTACGATTATCTGTTAACTGATGGTTTATAAAAAAATGATAAAGAATCCTGTCGTTGATTGCCTTGAAAAATCTTTAGGCTATAGACGTTTTTAGTAGCTTATATTGGCATTAATATATTTTTTTTAATTTTATTAGGGATATTAATTGTTTAATCTTTAATTACTTTTAGATAGGAGAATAGGAGCACCATTAATTATGTGTTTTAAAAAATAAATAGATATAAATTCATCAAGTTGTTAAAAAAATATTTTCTTATATTATTTATTACCTTCTGTTATGGTACAAATATTTGTGCTCAAAATGACAGTGTATTAAATAGTTTAACAATAAAGGCTCTTACTAAATATAATTATTTAAACGGATTGAGCAATGATAATGTAACAAGTATAGCTCAGGATAATTTCGGATTTATTTGGATAGCAACTGAGAATGGGCTAAATCGTTTTGATGGCTATGAGTTGGTAAATTACTTTGTAAACAATAAACAAATACAGCTCCCAAGTAACAATGTTCGGTTTTTGAGAAACTTTGGGAATAACCTATTGGGCATTTCCACCACAAAAGGATTTGTGTTATTTGATACAAAAAATTATACATCTAAAGTATTTAGAGTTCCCGATACTACAGCCTTTGATATTTTTATAAATAATAATTGGGGCGCTGTTTTGCTAAGTAATAAAAGAATAGCATTGAGTACTTGTAGTGGTTTTTATGTATTTGATAGTTTAGCGAATTTGATTTTTAGATACGATGAATTTACT
>JANPCB010000102.1:0-22026 GCA_031430735.1 Ferruginibacter sp.
AATTATGGGTTATGAATTATGGGTTATGAATTATGGGTTATGAATTATGGGTTATGAATTATGGGTTATGAATTATGGGTTATGAATTATGGGTTATGAATTATGGGTTATGAATTATGGGTTATGAATTATTGATCATTCATTATTAATTATTAATTTTTGATTATGGGTATTGGTTAGCTGAACTATTTTTTATTTGCTTGCAAATTCTTTTTTGTGGTAAGTATTGCACTTTTTATCATTTTAAAAACTTGTTCAGTTTCACCGTATACACTTTTAAATGATTCATCTGTAATATAATCTGATTGTACAAGCAGTTCCAACCAATACAAAGATTCATCGCATTCTTTTTGGGCAATAGCAAGTTTGTGAACAAAATCCATTTTGCTTTCTGCATTTTGTGCCTCTCTTATCATTGCCCCAACAGAAGTACCACTTCGCAAGACTTGCTTGCTCAATACATATTCCTTTTTATTTTCTTCCAAAAATTTATATAGCCTAATAATTCTTAGAGCAAGTGCAAAACTTTTTTCTTTCAAAATATTTTTAGACTCATTCATACATTTATGTTTTATGTTTTAAAATTGATTACATAAAATTATTCAAAATCCCTTCCCCTCATTCCTCATTCATCATTCCTCATTCATCACTCCTCATTCCTCATTCATAATTCTACACCGTATCCATAAAACTCCGCTCCACCCTATTAAAAATTACAGTACCTATAAAAAGCGTACAAATAATAAAAATACCACTATACATTAAATGCATCGGCTCAAAACTGCCTTTGCCAAACAATGCATAACGAAATGCTTCTACAATGGGTGTAAGCGGATTGGCACTAATAAACCACTCATAACTTTTCCCTTTTATGTAAGATAACGGATAAGCCACCGGTGTTGCATACATGAGTAGCTGCACGGCAAAGCCGATGAGCACTGCAAAATCTCGGTATTTTGTAGTAAGCGATGAAATAATGATACCCAAGCCAAGCCCCATGCCTGCCATCATAAGTACGAGCAATGGTACTAGCAACCAGGTAATACTAAAATAGAAATGGCCCTCTCTTATACCAAGATAAACCATTACCATAAGCAATAAAAAAAACTGTATTACAAATTTTATAATATTGCTCAATACGGTACTAAGAGGTATTACCAACCTAGGAAAATATACTTTTCCAAAAATACCCGCATTGGCTACAAATGTATTGGATGTGCCTGTGAGGCAAGCAGAAAAATAATTCCATATAGCAATGCCGCTCATATAAAATGGAATGGCATTAATACCATCGGTATCAATATTGGCAATGCTGTGAAATACCAATAAGAAAACGGCTGTTGTAAAAATAGGTTGTATCAAGTGCCATACTGGCCCCAATATTGTTTGCTTGTATTGTGCAGAAAAATCCCGTTTCACAAAAAGCAACAATAAATCTCTGTACCGCCACACTTCTTTAAGTCGGAGGTCAAAGAGTTTGCCACTTGGTTCTATTACTTCATCCCAATGTTCTTCTGTAGTTATTTTTTCCATGTTATTTTACCACTAAGTGCACAAAGTTTTACACTAAGAGGGGGAATGTATTATTACTTACTTAAAAATTATCCTAATTAAAATATTATCTCACCACTAAGTTCACAAAGTTTTACACTAAGTATACTGAGAGGCTGTATGTATTGTTACTTACTTAAAAATTATCCTAATTAAAATTCTATGGTAAATTTATAAATCCTTCTAATTTTCTTTTATAAGCAGTATACCCAAAATGATCCAATAGCAATTGATGGTTTGGTAAATATGCTTTGTTGTTTTCAATCATTTTAGTCAACGCATCTGTTATGGCAGTTACATTTTCTGGATTGATAAGCAACCCCAAATCTCCATTCAATAACGCATCTACAGAACCATCTGCATTTCCTGCAATTACAGGTACACCGTAATACATGGCTTCTACAAATACAATCCCAAATCCCTCTTTCATACTTGGCATCACATAAATATCTGCCGAAGAAAAGAGTGCCGGCAATTCTTCTTCGGCTATAAAACCTGTTATGATTACATGATCTTTCAAACCATGTTTTTCAATAAGTTCATCTATATACTTTTTTTCTGATGGTTCGTAGCTGCCGGCAAGAATGTATTTTACATGGGTATTGGTTTTAATAATTTCTCCTAATGAAGCTAATACGTAACCATATCCTTTATACCTATCTTTAAGCGAAAGCCTTGTAAGCGTGAGTATGACTGTGTCGTCGGTTTTTATTCCATAACGATTTACCAAAGACTCCTTGCGTTTTTTTACAGATGGCCTTTGCAAAAAAGGATCTATACAATTGTTTAATACGGCGCATTTTGCAGTAGGGAGCTGGTGCATTTCTATAATTTTATCCCTAGTAAAACTGCTTACAGATAAAATGGTATCGCAAACAGCCAACATCATCATCCGTTTCCTATCCAAGTGCTTCCACACTTCTATACCATGCGCTATTAAAATAATTTTTGTTTTGGGTGCTATCTTTTTTATCAACCATCCTACCACCACCAAATTGATATGGCTTATGATTACAACACTGCTTTTTCGCCCTTCGTTTACCGCCTCGGTTATAAAGCTAACTTTTGCTGCACCAAAACCTTTACATATTTCTGCAGGAAAATAGGAATTACCCTGGCAAGCTTCGGCAGCGTCATGCATGCTGTAAATTCGAATAGGCTTATTATGCTCCAACCCATATTCATACAACGCTTTTCCAGCTATTCTGCATACTTTTTCTATACCACCAGTGGCAGAAAAAACTTTAAGCGTTAAAAATAATACTTGATTGATGGCTAATTTACTTTACTTACTTTATTTACTTTATTTAATGACTATCCGTTATTGGGTGCAAAAGAAATTAATGTATGAAATACACAATGTATGATTTTTAAAGCGGTAGATTAAAATGATATTTCTGTTTCTTTCTGTGAATCTGTGGCAAAAATATTGCCACAGATTCACAGAAAAGCTGTTTTGTATATGAACTCTTGACTATTACACAAATAGATTACAGATAATATGGGTAAATTCTTTAAATGAAGAATGAACTTTTATACAGTTTATATTTAATTTTCTACAATTTTATATTCCTTGTACCTAATAGCGGATAGCTATTCTTTATTTACTTTACTTACTTTATTTACTTACTTTATTAAAATACGCTACTAACTAAACAGTTCCTGATATTTTATTTTTCAAAACAATCAGCGACATGATTCTACTCCAATGCAGTTTTCCATTCATAAAATCTTTACAAGCCTTTATGGTATGGATATTATTGGTTTGTTCTAACTCTCTTAATAAGACACTATTGCGCATCCATTCTGCAAATGGAAAACTAAAACCCATTTTTGGCCTATCCCAAATTTCCTTTGACAAAATATTTTCGAAAGATTCTATCAGCAATTGTTTAGGTATTTTACCTTTGAATTTAATTTTTTCATCCATCGCAAAAACAGGATGTACTACTTCATCATCTAAAAAAGGCACCCTTATTTCGAGGCCATGAGCCATACCCATCACATCTGCATCTCTCAACAATTGGTCTTGCATATACATATTAAATTCCATCCAACTTGCCGCATTTTTGGACCCTTCCAATTCCAGCTTTGGCGATGTTGGAAAATCATGTAGCATTTGCCAAGTTTCTTTTTCGTAACCACCCAACTGCTTGGCTATTTGAACCGGCGTAAAATGCCCTCTTAAAAAAAGATACAACCCTCTTATGCCCTCTATTTGCAAATAAGAAATACGATCATAGTTTTGAACGCTTGCCTTGCTACTGATACTTAGCGCCAGGTTGGGCATTTTTTGCAACAGCATCGCTTTTCCAATTCTATTAAAAGAGGGGTATCCTCCAAACAATTCATCGGCACCCACACCAGATAATACTGCTTTCAATCCTTCGGCAGCAGCAAATTTGCTTATAAACCAAGTATTGATACCATCGCAAGTAGGCAAATCCATGCTCTGGATGATTTCAGGAAAATGGGCATGAAAATTGGCTTCTTGCAATAAAACAGCATGATGTGTACTTTTTAGATTGGAAGCGATTATATCCTGATACTGTTTTTCAGAATACTTTTTCTCATTAAAATAAATCGAAAGGGTATGAAGGTCTTTTTGGTCTTTGTTGTTTACAAGCTTAGCAATAATGGCCGAATCTATGCCACCACTTAAGAAAACGCCTATTGGTGCATCAGCAATCATTTGACGCCTTACTGCACCCGATAGCCCAATAAAAATAGATTGTTTTGCAATACCTTCTTCTTTAATACTATTACTAAAACTAAAAAATGAAAATGATTGTAGACTGTGCAATTGTGTTTGTGCATTGTATGCTATATAACATCCCTTTGGCACTGGTTTTACGTGTGCCAGTGTTGTTATGGGTTCTGGTAAATATCCATAGGCAAGTTGATACACGCTGGCAGCTTCATTGGTAGTTTGCAAATATGCAATGGGTGCAAATGCCCGCAGCTCAGATGCAAAAGCCAAGCCTCCTCCATGTGTGGCATAGTACAAAGGCTTAATACCAGCTTTATCCCTTACCAAAAACAGCATTTTTTCTTCATCATCCCAAAGAGCAAAAGCAAACATCCCATTTAGTCTTGCAAAACTTTGTGTATTCCATTGGGCAAATGCTGCCAGTATTACTTCAGTATCGGTACCTGTTTTAAAATGAACACCCGCCGATATTAATTCATTTTTTAAAGCTACAAAATTATAGAGTTCTCCATTGTATGTGATGGTATATCGCCCGTTAAACTGCATGGGTTGGTGGCCTGCAGCAGATAGGTCCAGCAATGACAATCTTCTATTACCCATTACAAGATTATCTGCTGCCGAGGTAAATATCCCTTCATCATCGGGACCGCCATGTTGTAATAAATCACACATAGCTTTTACCATTTTTTCTAAAATGGCCGTACCAATTGTTTGGTTTAAAATTCCTGCTATCCTACACATTTTCTATGGGTGTACCGCTGTGCTTTTTTGTTTTGTAGTATTGGTATTTTTTGGCAAAATCCTCGTAGGTAGATTTTAATCCCGCTGCAAGCGGTATGCTGTATTTCCAACCAAGTTTGGTAAGTTTGGACACATCCAGCAATTTTTGCATGGTACCGTCTGGCTTTGTGCTATCTAATATAAGTTCGCCTTTGTAACCAGCTACTTCTTTTATTGCTTCTGCCATTTCTTTAATGGAATAATCTTCCCCACAACCTATATTTACGATGGAAGTTGCATCGTTGTAATTATTCATTATAAAAAAACAGGCAGCGGCAGCATCATCTACATGTAAAAACTCTCTTCTTGGCTTGCCAGTTCCCCAAATAGTTACTGTCTTTTTTCTGCTAGCTTTTGCTTCATAGAATTTTCTAATAAGTGCCGGCAATACATGTGCATTTTCTAAATCGTAGTTATCACCAGGGCCATACAAATTGGTAGGCATTACACTTATAAAATTGCAACCATATTGTTTATTATAAGCTTTGCACATTTCTATGCCTGCAATTTTTGCCATGGCATAGGGCGAGTTTGTAGGTTCCAATGGCCCTGTCATCAAATATTCTTCTTTCATAGGCTGCTTGGCCATTTTTGGATAAATACAACTACTCCCTAGGAATAATAACTTTTCTACACCACTTTTATACGACTCGTGTATCACATTATTTTGTACGGCGAGGTTATCGTATATAAACTCCGCACCAAAATTATTATTGGCCAAAATACCACCTACTTTTGCCGCAGCAAGAAATACAAACTGGGGCTTTTCTTTTTGAAAAAATTTCTTTACAGCGTACTGGTCTCTTAAATCTAGATCTGCAGAATTACAGGTTATGATATACCGGTAACCTTCTTTTTGTAATTTTCGTACAATCGCACTTCCTACCAAGCCATTGTGTCCAGCTACATATATTTTATCATTTAAATTCATATAGTGTAATCAGTTAATTTTAGTATTACAAATATAATATCTTATCTCATTCAAAAGGAGCAACGAAAATCGTATTATGTTCCAATCTTTACCAAATTTTTTCTTTCGAACATGGCTGTTAACGACAAGCCCATGGTCTCAATTTTTACCCTTGCCTTGTTTCCAATAATTTCTACAATAACTCCATTATAATTCATCAACAAACCGCTTTTAATAACAACCATTTCATCTACCGTTGCAATACAATCTGTAACCTCCACATCTGTAAATTCGTTCAAGAATTTTTTTATAATTATTATTTCCGATTCTCTTACAACAGCCGGTTTGCCTTGCCAGGTTACAAAATTTAAAATACCATTTATTTGTTTAAAAGAAATTTTGGGTGTTCCTTCAGGGCACACAAAAACATACCCTTTAAACAAGGGTTCCAAAACCACTTTTCTTCTATCGCTCCATTTCTTGGTAACTTTGTTGAGCGGGCAATATTGTTTTATGCCTTTTGCTACCAATGCAGCCGATACCCTCTTTTCCCATCTTGGTTTTGTATATACTACAAACCATTGTTTTTCTGCATCCAAGTTTTATTTTTTTCAATTTTTCTTTTTCAGTTTGGGCAAGGCTTCGCCGTCCCTCAGTCCCATTTTTCCTTAAACAGCACAAAAGAACATTTGTATTTTATAGTACCCTCACCAGCTCAATCTACACTTTATTAAGTTATTAAATTTTATTTTTACCTACTTATTTTACAACCGTATATTTTTATCGCAAGTTCCTAAAAATTATTTGTATTTCTCTTTTCTTTTGAATAAAGCTTTTATAAATCCAACAAAGCCAAAAAGGTTTTTATAGCCAGGTGCATTACCATCAGCAACATAATAACTACTTGCGTCGCTACCATAACCATAACCATAGCCATAACCATACCCATTTCCATACCCACCAAAGCCATAGTTTAAAAAAGATGCCCCCCTTGGTTTTATTCCATTAAAAACCACACACATATTGTTAAACTTTTTCTCTTTATACAAACCATCCATCAATTTTAAGAAAACAGAGGGTGTTACATCATGCCTCACTACATAAATAGTTGTTTGCGCATATTCGTGCAACAGTTGAGAATCTGTTACAGGCCCTACTGGTGCAGAATCTATAATGAGGTAATCAAACCTCTTTTTTAGTTCTTCTATCATTACGGCAAATTCGGGCTTACCAATTAACTCGGTAGGATTGGGTGGTATGGGGCCAGCCGTTATCAGAAAAAGATTGTTGTAAGCAGTAGGCTTTATAATTTCTTCTAGGGTAGATTTCCCTATTAAATAACCAGAAATACCTGGGTCTCTTTTTACGCCAAGTTCTTTACTAAGCTTTGGTTTACGCAAATCCATTTCTAGTAGTGCCACTTTTTTGCCTGTAAGGGTAATACTTAGCGCCAGGTTGGTCGCTATAAAACTTTTCCCTTCGCCAGATATGCTGGAGGTAACCAATATTGTCTTATTTTTTTCACTAAGCCCCATATAGCCTAGGTTGGTTCTAAGTGCCCTAAATTGTTCTGCTACTACGGTTCGCTTTCCTTCTGTAATGGCAATATTATTTTTATCGGGCGTTTGTATAATTTCTGCAATTACTGGAATTTTGGTTTTGTTTTCTATCTCAGACCTAAACAATACTTTGCTGTTTAATGGCTCATTTAATTGTACATATAGCAAGAAGGCCAATAGCCCTGCAAGCAATCCCATTAAATAATAATTTTTGGGTATCGGACTTATGGGGCCATACGATCCCCCATTTTCCAATACCCTAAGATCTGCAGTGGTAGATGCAGAAGAGATAGCGGTCTCTTCTCTTTTATTTAACAAGAAAGTATAAATATTGTTTTTTATGGCTTGCTGTCTGCTAATGGCTAGTAAAGCTCTTTCTTTACCTGGTAATTGTGCAAGTAAGCTATTGTATTTGGCAATACCTGCATTTAAACTGCTTCTTTCTATCTGAAAATTATTGCGAATGTTGTTTATACTCTCTTTTATATCATTCTTTATCTTAGTTACTTTTTGATCTGCTAAAATTACTGTTTCACTTTTCTCGCCAGCAGTAGATCGGGCGTTTTCGAGGTCAAACTCTGCAGTATAAAGCTGGCTTATTAAACCAGACATTATCGGATCGCTCACCATCTGTGTAGCAGGAACAGTACCCCGTTGCCTACCCTTGCTGTTCACATAACTCTGTACGCCAGATAGTATATCCATTTGAAGATCTATAGTCGTTTTTTTATTGTCCAGCTCTTTAAGTATCCCCGCATATTCTCCGCCTTGCTCAGATATGTCTGTTATGCCTTCTCTGGCTTTTATAGCAGATTCATTCCTTTCCACGCTATCCAAATCGGCGGTTACCTTACTTAATCTATCATCTACAAATTTTAATGTTCTGATGGCTATTTCATTTTTATCTTTAATGCCAGCAATATTGTACACTTCAAAAAGCTTGTTCAATATTTTTATCCCTTTTTCGGGTACGGGAGTTTGTATACTTAAATTTAAAACTGTAGAAGAAAAGGAAAGTGGTTCTATAGCCAACGATATGCTTCCTGCAGCCGAGGCTAGGTTATTAAATATCACAAAAAAGTTTTTTCCAATGGCATTTTTATTGTACTCATTGTTTATAATTGCACGGTATTCTGTTCCAGCTATATTAATGATATCAGAAAACCCATGTGTTATCTTGTCTAGTTTGTAGGTGTTTTTGTTCCAGTCTATTTCAAGCGAAAATTTACCTCCTCCATTGATGGTTGTATCCTTATTTACTGCTTGAAAAAACAACGGTGCATTTGTACCAAACAATTCTTCTGTTTGCACTTTTCCTTCATTGTACACGGTAGTATAAAAATCCAATTGTTTTACCACTTCTTGCAAAATAGAACTTGATCTTAACACCAATATTTCATTTTCTACTATTTTCTTTTCGCTAAAAATATTTAAGGCATCTAATACTTTGCTATCACCCCCTCCTTTTTGAGGATCTTTCAATAACACTTTTGCAGTAGCCACATATATTTTTGTTTGTGCACGTAAATAAACAAAAGCAACAGATAAGGTAATGGCAAGGAAAATGACAAGGAATGGCCAAAAGGGTAAATAGCGGTGAAATATTTGTGTTAGTATATTTGATTGAGGTTTATCCTCAAAAAATTGATCTTCGCTCATGCTCTCGTTTTGTTTATTTAAAAATCTGGCTTATTACTATTATTACAAGCGACATTGCAGATGCTACAAACGATAATGTAGTTTGCAATTTTTGTTTTTTCTCTTCTTTTACAAATTTTTCACTGTCGGAAGATACTATTATAATATCATTGGGTTTTACATAATACCAAGAAGAAGAAAAAATGGAATGGTCCTCTAAATTGAGGTGTTTTACTTTTTTCTCATTACCCTCCTCTCTGATGATGGTTATATCATTTCTCTTAGCATTGGCTGTTACATCCCCACTCAATACCAAAGCATCAATAATAGAAATTTGTTCTTCGGGCATTTTAAGTACTTGTGGTTGCCTTACTTCACCTAAAATAGTTATTTTATGGTTTAAAAAAGCAATGGAAACGATGGGTTCTTTTGTATAGGCAGTTAAACTATTCTGTATTTTTTTTGATAACTCTTTTCTAGTAAGTCCTTCTGCTGTTACTGCGCCAAGTCTATGCAACAGTACCGTGCCATCTTGTTGTACGGTATAACCTCCACCATCTGAAGATACAGCGCTAGCCGGACCAGTAGCATTAAAAATAGCATCTTCTACAGGGCTTAAGCTGCTTACCGTAATAGAAAGCCTATCTCCTTTTATGATTTTTGCTTCAAAGTCGTTGCTAAAAAATCCTTTAAGTGTTGTATCTTTTTGCAAGGTTTTAAAATAAGCCGACTGGCTGGTTACCTTGCATGAACTAAAAGAAAAAAGCATAAAGCCAAATGACAATATTGATATGCACAACAAACCTTTTCCTTTTAAGGGATGAAGGAGATTATTTTTCATCATAATGAATATGCTTAAAAATTACTTTTTGAGCTAAGTTGGTTTGTAACAAAAATCGTGAAAAAAATTGATTAAACCGAGGGGCTTATCAAAATGTTTACAAACTAAGTATAAAACCTTATTAATTGTAAAAAAATAAAAAGGACAACCTGTTGAAGATTGTCCTTGTACGAATATTCTAATTTGAATTTTATCTATTACTTGTATTGTGTGCTTTTTTAAAATCGTACGCCTTTTTTAGCGCAATTAATATGACCGCAGCCATAAGAAAAACCAATCCGGAATCTATAGGGCAATCTGGATCCATTGGATCTGGGCATGGATCTGGTGGTGGTTGTGCTATTAAAATAGATGGTATAACAAGAAAAGCAATAATTATTACAATTGAAATTAAGCGCCTCAATTTTTTCATTTATTCTATTTTTACAAAAATAAGACTTTGTTTACACCAGTTATAATAGTTCAGCATTAACTAATGTATATTTAACACGACCATAAAAAAACCAGAAAGTTTCCTCTTAGCTAATTATTAAACGATTATAATACTCCTTTATTGTATAACCAAAGGTAAAACTTGCTTGGTACTAGCAGCAGATTGTATAATTAACTGGTAATGGCCTTTTGCCACGCTTTTATCTAGTTCTATTACTTTTATTTCATTTGTGTTGGAAACTACCATATTTTGTGCAAATACCGTTTTCCCCTCATTACTTATCAACATAATACTGTATTTACCCATTTTATTGTTGAAGTAAATCTGCATTTTCTTGCCCTCTACAGGGTTTGGATTAACGGCAATAGAAGCGTCTTTTACATCTGCCAATAGTTTTACAATAGCACTGTATTGTATTTGCCCATTAGCAGAAATAGCTTTTATTCTATAATAATTGTCCAGTGCCAATGGTGCTGCATCTACAAAATTGTAAGCGTAATTGCCCCCCGTGTTGTTAAGCGGGCTTGCACTACCAATATTTACAAAATTGGTTCCTTTGTCGCTACGTTCTATTTCGTACTGCTGCATGTTTATTTCGTTGGCAACAGTCCATTTTACGGCATTCGTTTTATCGGCATTTTTAGTAACGGCAATATCTATAAATCTTACCGGCAATGGCCCAGCAACAGGCTGCCTAAATACAATCATAAACCTATCGGCCGCTATACTACCTGCATCTGCTGTTATATCAAAATTGTAATTGGTAACAGCTGTTAAACTTACCGGCGTTTCTGTTTGCAAAAATTTATCTTTAAGGAAAGCCGCAAGTTGTAAGTTACCTAGTACCGATGGGTCTATTTCGAAACGGTAAGGGGCTATGCGGGTGCTGGTGAGCTGTAGGAAGATGGTATCAACAAGTAATAAGTTGCTTCTTCTTTCTACCACTAAGTTTTTTCCATTGCTTTTTATAGCAAGATTATCAAAACTATTGTTCACTTTGCGTACATCCATATTATCCAATGTATTGCTAAAACTATTGTCGAAATTTAATTTTACCCCATCTGCCAGAAAATTACTTCCATCCGTATTTTTTGCATGTAGGTTTATCTCCATAGTAGGATCCAAAACCCCTGGCCTTGATTGATCATCTCCACGGCTTACAAGGCGACTACCGCCCACTTTATCTGTTTCCATTATTGTTATTGATCCATTTAAAACCAGATCGCCATTCTGAATAAATATGGCTTCCCCACTTTGTATAGAATCTCTAATTGTACCTCCAGGTGTTTTCACATAATGCCCCGTGCCCAAGTCATAAATATAGTTTTCATAAGCACCTACATTGTACGATCCTGCATTATAGGGATTCCAAACTGAAAAAGCATCTACAATTTGCGCAGATTTGGTTACCGTTCTAAAATCAATTGCAGATGGGTATGGATTTCCAACTGACTGAAATTTGTCTGCATTCACATTAAATATTTGATTTCCCGTACGCAGCTCTCCTTTTATGCGAAGAGTTGTAGCGCCTACCGCATTGCTTGGCACATTTATACCTCTATCGCCTCTTACAAATACAAAATATCCTTGTTCGTTGGCTATCGGATTAGCAAGCGTTGTATTATTTATTTCTACAAATGCATTTGTTGCCATATTGTAGCTTTTCATAGAGCTTCGCAAAGTATATTCATCCATATTAACAGGCCCTGTTATTCTTGTGCCATAACCAGTAGCGGTGTTGGTACCTACAGGTTCTCCCTCTCTCCACGAGTTGTTTATAGATGGAGAAGTAGCTATAACAACGGGTGTAGCCAAATAGCGCCAGGCTTTTTTAGCTGGTAAAAAGCGTTCTATAATTACTTCACCTGTAATCGTATTGCCCGTAGTATTTGCAATATCTGCCGTACCACTTGCATTGGATATAAGTGTGAGGTTGCCGTTTGTGGTAAGTGTTTTAGTAGATATAGAAAAAGAAACCGTACCGGTAACTTTAAGTTCGTTTGACAAAGATGCATCGGTGCCAATGGTAAGATTTTTTACAGTAGCATTTACAAAACTGCTACCAGCAATACTCAGCGGACCTGCTCCGTCTAGTTTTAATGTACCATTGGTTAAATCAAAACTACCGGCATTGGTAACAGATCCATAAAGATTGAAAAATCCGCCAGTATTTACAGTTACAGAACCTCCAGAAGCTATGTCTATGTTTCTTGCATTTACTGTACCTGTAATAATTGGGTAACGAGGTAAACTTGCAGGAATGCTAACATCTGTAAGATTATTTGGAACACCTCCACATGACCAATTAGCTGTATTATTCCAATCAGTATTTAAAACTCCTGACCATGTAGTTCCGCCAGCTTGCACGGTGTATTGGTAATTGCTACCGGCATTGTTATTTAAATTGAGGGTAGCTAAATCATAACTACTAGGACCATAAGACGCCACATCTGAATTTATGCCAATAAGTGTTTCATTTGAAGAAAACACATAATATGAAACCACCGTAGTAGCACTTTGACAAGGCAAGACTACAGTACCCATTGCATTTACAAAGGTAGCTTGCAACAAAGTGGAATTTGCATAACCATTCGTTGTATAACGAACATAAACATTTTCTCCAACCGAAGGTACACTAGCCAAATTTATTGTAATAGAAACTGCATTATTTCCAGCAACACTTGCTGCTATTGGGTTTTGCGTAACAGAACTTATTGCGGTAGGGTTATAACTTGTTTCCAAAACTTGCATTTCAGCATCAGCACTACCACGCTCTATCGTATTAAAAGTATAATAAAATCCATTTTGAGTGCCATTAATTTGTCCATCGCTTCCACCACCAAAAGTATTATACTTTGCTCCATTTGCAAAACTAGTAGGTATATAATTGCCAAATGAAATTACATTTCCACTAGAATTTGGCCTCCAAACCTGAGAATAATCTGGACTTCCTACTGTACCCAAATGAAACGCCCAAAATTGGTTCCCCGTTTGGTTTGCTTGTAAACGACCCTGCCTAAAAACTCCAAAATCGGTGAGGCTAATTCTTGGTGTAGAGTTGATAGAACTGTATAATACTGTTGGTTGTGCAAACATATCAAGGGCAGCAAACAACAACAAAACAAGTGCTGTAGAAATTTTACGCATATTGTTTAAAATTAAATTATAAATTAACAATAGGTTATTGTGATTGTTTAGCAATAATAAACCCATTGATGGGTTTTTTCAAGGGACAAGCATTTCTTCGTTTTACGTAACGAAAACGTTGTATAAAAATAGTAAAATAATTTTGAAAATAAAAAATAAATGAAAAAAAGGGGAGATAAATGCGCTCTTTTTGTATGTAACTCCTACAAAGAATCCGTACCATAGGAGTTTTACATAAAAGGAGTTTTTACGCATTTATTAAAAATAAGCTAAGAAGCAGCTTCTTTATAAAAAGCAGTAGTTTACCTTGCTAATGCTAAAACTATAAAGAAAAGTACGCATAAAAAAAGGGTACGCTTGGCACCCTTTTCGTAGCATATTGTTTGGTTATTGAACCATAATTTGTTTCGCCGTTTTATCTCCATTGGCAGAAACAATAAGTAATTGATAGTTGCCAGTTGCAGTATTTCTATCCAATTCAATCGAATTTGTTTGCATGTAATTGTTTACGGTTATGGAGCCTCTATAAACTGTTTGTCCCGCATTATTTATCAATTGCACACTGTATAATCCTTTTGCTTGGTTGCCCATTTGCAATTGCATCGTTTTATTTTCAACCGGGTTAGGGCTTACTGCTATAAAAGGTTCTTTCACATCTGCCACTATTTTTACAATGGCACTGTACTGTATTTGACCGTTGGCAGAAATTGCTTTTATTCTATAAAAATTATCCAGTGCCAATGGTGCGGCATCTACAAAGTTATAGGTGTAATTGCCCCCATTATTGTTATTTGGCATGGTATTACCAATGCTTACAAAATTGGTTCCTTTGTCGCTGCGTTCTATTTCGTACTGCTGCATGTTTATATCGTTGGCAACAGTCCATTTTACAGCATTGGTTTTATCGGTATTTTTAGTGGCAGCAATATCTATAAATCTTACCGGCAATGGCCCAGCAACAGGCTGCCTAAATACAATCATAAACCTATCGGCCACTCTACTACCCGCATCTGCTGTTATATTAAAATTGTAATTGGTAACTGCTGTTAAACTTACCGGCGTTTCTGTTTGCAAAAATTTATCTTTAAGGAAAGCTGCTAGTTGTAGGTTGCCTAATACCGATGGGTCTATTTCGAAACGGTAAGGGGCTATGCGGGTGCTGGTGAGGCCTAATCTAATGGTATCTGTAACAATTAGGTTTGGTCTTCTTTCCGCTACAAGATTTATTGTGCCGTATTTAATTACAAGATTATCTACAGCGTTGGTAATTTTTTTCACATCCAAGTTATCCAAATCACTACTATAACTGTTGTTAAAATTAATCATGGCTGCGTCAGCTATGTAATCTACTCCATTGATATCATTGGTATGTAAATTAATTTCTAAGGTAGGTATAGTTACACCTGGTCTTCCTTGCTCGTTTTCTCTGCTTACCAAAGCACTTCCGGTTGTCTTATCTGATTCTTTAATAGTAATAGAACCGGCTGATGAAGATTGAATAAAGAATGCTTGTCCGCTTTCTATTTTATTTAATACAGCTCCTGTTCCATTTAATTTGAAATCATAGGGTGGGTTTAAATCTTTAACATAGGTTTCAAAAGCTCCTACATTATAAGAGCCTGCACTACTTGGGTTCCAAATGGTAAATGCTTCTGCAATACTTGCATTAGAAACATTACTAAAATCTATTTGAGAGGCAAAAGGATTACCTACCGATTGAAAAGCACCAGCATTTACGCTAAATGTTTGATTACCCATGCGAATTTGACCTCTTATACGAAGGTTCGTTGTGCCTGCAGCTCCAGCCACATTTACACCTCTATCGCCTCTTACAAATACATAATAACCTTCATCGTTTGCTATGGTTTTATTGGCTGCAAGGTCGGCACTGGTAACTTCTACATAATTATTAAGCGCCATGCTGTAGCTTTTCATAGAGCCACGCAGGGTATATTCATCTACACCTCCTGGAAAAGCAATGGTACCTGGCCCAGTAACCCTTGTGCCATAACCGTTTGCTGTGAGTGTTGTACCAGCTTCTCTCCAAGATTCGTTGATGGTAGCTGTTCCTGCTCCGCCAATAATTGGTGTGGCCAAAAAGCGCCAAGATTTGAATGCACGTAAGTAACGCTCTATGGAAAAGCGGCCAGTGCCATAAGTAATATTTGTATAAGTTGTATTAGTTCCTAAATCGGTTATATATGCAGTTCTGGTAGAAGATGAACGCATATGAATATCACCCGTGTTTAAATTTAATTTTGCTGAAGACGTTAAATTTAATTCATTTAAAATACCAAAAGCACTGTTAACAATTACGTTAATCGTATTTGTGTTGCTTACATTGTAAAAATCTATTGGAGCTAATCCTGTAACATCGCTAAAGGTTTGTGCAGCTGTACCTTGAAATACAACCCTACTTGCATTGGGATCAAATGAACAAGTACCTGCACGAGAGAAATTGCCATTTATTAATAGATTGGTAGCGGGGGCTGTTTTTGAGCCTGAGCCGCTAAGGGTGATGTTTTGGTAAGCCTGGGTATTGGTGATGGTTTGGGCTGCACCGTCGTAATTAATAGTGCTACCAGTTACCAATGTTATTGTAGGGCTGTTGGTATTGTTTATCGCAGTGGTAGCTGTGCCGGAAAAGCCATTTGTATTTTTTACATTGAATGTGCCTGTGCTCGTAATAGTAAAAGTAGCAGCAGCTTGCATATTTAGCACACTTGTTGCTCCTGATAAACCTACGTTTGAGCCTGAAATATCAATATTTGCGTAAGTAGGTGATAAACGAATAAGTGTTGCTGATGAGCCCCCAAAGTCAATTTTGGAACTAGGATCTAAGGTATAAGTTCCGCTCATTGTAGGCTGTGTACTGCTACCTAGTACGCTTAATTTACTGGTAGCTTCCATAGTTAATGCAGTACCTGTTCCGCCAAAAGCAGCTCCGCCAGTTGCATCTACTATTATACCTGTTTTAATTGTTACTAAACCTGGATTTAGCGTACTGATATTACCCCCTGTTTTTGTTCCAGAACCTGAGAAAATAATATTTGTTGGCAAACCGGTAATTTGACCGGCTACCATATCTTGATATGCTTGACTTGCACCTGAAAATTCTATGGTACTTCCAGAATTAAATGTAATTGGAACAGAAGGAACAGAAGTATTAGTACCATAAAATCCTTGTGCATCCCGTGTTTTAAAAGTACCATTAACAACTATAGACGGGCTACCAGAGAGTAGGATTTGGTTTTCACCTCCATTATCAAAAAACCCTGTAGAAGCTATAGTCATCGCCCCTGCCAAAGTTAAATTATTGGTGGTAGCATTTAAAGTATAACCCGCATTTGCATTAATATTTACTGCACTCGAAACAGTCATGGAGGAAGTCCTATTTGAAACAACTATGGCATTAAAAGTTAAATTACCAGGGCTACCAAAAGTTCCTGTTGGAAAAGGAGTTGTAGTAGCTCCATTAAAAACATAACTAGCTCCTGTAGTATATGTTTTTGTACCTCCCACATTTATAGCAGAAACTAGACCTCCAGTATTTGAAGTTATTATAGTACCTGTTGAAAAAACACTAAATCTTGCATTTGTTCCTGCTGATTGTATAATTGCATTTGTACTTGTATTTAAAGTTCCGTCTACAAAAATTTGATCATATACAGTTGTTGATGATGAAAATAATTGCATTGAATTTTGTAGAAAAAGTGATTTTCCAACAGGAATTCCAAAATCAACATATTGTGATGCTAAAGAGCTAGTTCTATAATAATTTTGTACTAAAGATCCTGTAAAATTTATTCTACCATAATTAATATTACCTGTAGCAGTAACACAATATGAAGCTGATGAGCCAATTGTAATGTCCCCAGTTAAATTAACAGAAGCTCCGTAACCTGAAGCCGTAACGTTACCATTTCCTTGTAAAATATCAAAAACACCATTTCCATTGATAATTAAATTACCCGTGATATTTAAAACTACTTCTAAAGTAGCTCCACTATTATCATAGTTAGCCACAAATGTTCCTCCATTAATCGTTAAACCGCCATCTAAATTATAAGTTGATCCTCCACCACCAGATTCAAGTTCAATTACACTTGACCCCGTATTTGATACTGTCATTAGACCCTTAGGATTAAAAGCACCAGCCGCACCAATAATTGAAAATGTAGTTTGACCAGCACAATTCCAATTAAAAATACCAAAAGCCTGTCCAAAACCAGAAGTTGGCTCTGTTGAAGTCATTCCAGTAATATTGCAAATACTGGTGATATTCCATGATGATACTGGAATATTACCTCCATTGCATGCATGGTTGTAAATAGAAGATGCATTAAAGGTAATTGTACCTGTTTGGGTAAAAGTATTTGAAGTAGTTCTTGTAAATGTACCATTCACAGTTAAATCAGTTCCTGCTCCATTTGCAAGCGTAAATGTACCTCCACTAAATCTTAATAAAGCACTAGCATCAATTGTTAGTTCATCTGCTGTTTGAGTACCAGAACTTATATCTATGTTGTGTCCATTTCTTATGGTAATAGCGTTAGCAGCCGATGTAGGAGCTAATGTAGCCGTCATCCAAGTTGCATTATCTGGAGAAGATTGCCAGTTTGTTACGGTAGCCCAAGATCCACCAGTTCCAGTATTGCCAGAATTACTCCTAAAATAATCTGTGGTACTAGAAGTGGGAGTTACGGTAAGTGTAGCAGGAGAAGAAGCTGCAGAATTAACACATGGACTGCTACCAACCGCCGTCGCCCGGTATAGATATCCGTTATTCGCCAAAGGCACATTAGTTAAATTTATTGTAGCTGAAGTGGCATTGGAATAAATTCCTCCGTTTGCAATTGTAGTGTAACCTCCACCGTTATCTACTTCCCAAATATAGCTAACAGCATTGGCTGTGGTGGCTGTAAACGAAGTATTACTGCCTGCACCAATTGATACGCTAGCTGGAGTTGGAGGTGTACCAGGTTGGATATTGATGGTAACGAGCAAACTACTAGCTGCACTCCAACACAGTGAAGTATTGTTTTGTGAACGTACATAATAAGTACCTGTTGCAGATACAGGGTAAGTAGAGGAAGTTGGGCTACCAATAGATGTTCCCGATGAAACTGTACCTTGCCAATAATAGGTTTCTCCGCCAGCTGGTACTATGATATTTAAAGATGTAGCACCACAAGAAGGGTTCGTACCAGTTACTGTAGGAGCAACAGAAGCAGTAGGAATGGTAGCTACTGCAAGTGTTACATTTTGAGTAAATGCCGTATTGCAAGCACCATGTGATATACCAGTAATTTGTAAAGTTTGTCCATTGTTTGCCGTAGTCAAAGATGAAGTTGTAAAACTAGCATTGCCCGATGCATCTGCATTTACACCTGTAATTTGTGTTTGCGGTACGCTATTTATGGTATAGTCTATTCTATTACCAAGGCTGTTTGCAACAAGCCCGCCCATATTTATAACAGCAGTACCAGAGCCACATATAACAGTAGCCGCTTGCGATGCCGAACTGAGTGTAGGTGTAATACAAACAAGACCTACCCGAGCGCTAAATGTTTCTACACCTGATAAAGTACCAGATGTTGCAATTGGAATTACAGAAAAACGTATAAATTTATTTAAATCTGCAGCCACAAGCGTATAAGTAGTTGCAGTGGCTCCCCCTATAGCTACTTCATTGGAGCCTGCGGCATCATCTGCACGATACCATTTAAAGGTAGATATACCTTCTGGATCTGATTCTGTATCAGCGTAAGTGTAGCTACCAGTCAAGGTTTGTCCTACTGTTGTTGTGCCAGCTATTGAAACTGATGAGGCGGTTGGGGCTGCGTTTGAAAGTGTAGAAGTGACATTAATTTCATCTAAACCTAAACTAGGTCTTACCCCTGAAGTTACTGTAGCTTCATTATAATAAAACCAAATCACTTGGACCACAGATTGTCCCTCAGCTGCTGCTGGAAGAGTTATAGTTGGCATTATCGATGAAGTTCCAGCAGTTCCGTTTGCAGGATAAAAAATATTTGTCGCAGTTGCATTTGCATCAACAAAACTACCAGAAGTCCCAACTCGATACATTAATCTTATCCCATAAGTTCTTGCACCTGTTGCAATGGTTCTTCCAGTCCAACCAATTTGTATATTAATTCTATTAAGTGTATTGATTCCCAAAACTGCTGATCCTATTCCTATTCCTCCAGTGTTATCGAATGCTATACCATTTAATCCATTTCCATAAATCTTAGCTGTATTAACAGTATACGAACCTGTATAATTTGCACTAGAACCAGTTGCAATTAATGGATCTCCGGTACCATGCTTCCAAAACATCATATTTCCATTACCAGCAGTAGCCACTACCCCTGTAGAATTGTTAACACCAGTTGCACCATTACCAGGATAACTACCTGTAGGAACTGTAGAATTCCATCCGGTCAAAGTCCAATTTCCAGTTGACAAATCAAATGCTGTGGGATTAGTCTGCCCCCAACCCTTCACCCCACACCCCACCAACACCAAAGCCATCAGCAGCACTTTCAAAAACCCAACAAACTTGCCCTTTGGACTCGTGTAAATATTTTTCATATGTATAAATTCTAAAAAAAATAGCAATGTGTAAACAACAAAGTATTGCTGCTTAGAACATTGCAATTAATCAAAACAAAATTAACCTATTATATTAAGTAGACATATTATTATTGTGTTAAGCTGCTTATAGTTGTACACAAATTATAAACCTTGTTTATAGGTTTATCCACAATTGGAGTATTGTTTTTTTAAGGAAGTCAAGCCTCAAAAGCTTAGTTTGCTTTGCATATAGGTTTATAGGCTTGACTTCCTTTGCATGTTATGTTTGACTTCCTTTGGTAAGAAGCCTTAAAGACATTGCTTCCTTTGCGTAAGGTAGAATGATTGAATTTTTTACATAAATCGATAGATTATAAAAAATTCATTATAATTTCTAAATCAATATTTTATACATAAAAATAAACATAGAGTTTACTTAAATTCTGTTCATTTTTTTCACAATTAAGCGAGCAAAATTGCCAATATGGCAATACAGGAAGTATTACAACACATAAAAGTTTTAAATAAATGTAAATCAATGATAAGTGCTATATTTTATTTAACATACTTTCCCCCCAGGAAGGAATTCGGAATTAAGTCAAGCCTCGAAGGTTTGGCCTCCTCCGGGTACTGCCTTCGCAAGGAAGTCAAGCCTTTGAGGCTTGACTTCCTTTGGGTACAGCCCTCGAGACTTGACTTCCTCTGGGTACAGACTTCGCAAGGAAGTCAAGCCTTCGAGGCTTGACTTCCTTTGGGCACCACCTTCGAGACTTGACTTCCCCTGAGTACAGACTTCGCAAGGAAGTCAAGCCTTCGAGGCATGACTTCCTTTGGACACTACCCTCGAGACTTAACCTCCTTTGGGCAATTTTGTGTAAAAATATTATCTTCATACTATGCCTGTCAACACAAAATACATTGCTGCTTTTGAAGAAGATTCGTTTTTTCATGTTTATTGCAAAGCTGTAGGAAAAGATGTGCTTTTTAAAAACGATGAAAATAGAATTTACTTTTTAAATAAATATGCCGCATATACAAATGGTTATGTACAAACCTATGCATATTGTTTATTGGATAATCATGTGCATTGGCTTGTAAAATGCTGCTCACATGCTGATTTGGTTTTACACTTAAGCAAGATTGAAACATTAAATCTTAAAAGTCATCAGCAAAAGTTTTTAAACAATGAAATTAGCTTTGAAGAAGCGTTGGAATTTCAGTTTAAAGATTTTTTTATAACCTACTCTTTGGCTTTTAATAAAAAATACAAGCGATCAGGGGGTTTATTTATTAATCCATTTAAAAGAATAAAAGTAAATTCCGACGCTTATTTTACACGCTTACTAATATACATCCATGCCAATCCAATAAAACACAAAATTGCCAAACATTTTCAATCGTACAAATGGTCGTCGTACAATAGTATTATTTCAAATGCACCAACATTAATAATGCGAAAAGAAGTATTAGAATGGTTTGGAGGTAAAGACTTATTTATTAAAACACATATTGAAATGAGTGAAAATTATTTTGAAAACCCATTTTCAATTGAGTAGGGCTATTGGCCCTGGTTAGAGTCTGCACTTAAAAGGTAATCAAGCCTGGGAATCTGCACGTAAAAGGAAGTCAAGCCTAGAAGGCTCACACACAAGGAAGTCAAGCCGGGGAGGCTGAACTCACATGGAAGTCTATGCTTGCAGGCTTGACTTCCTTTGCCTAGGAGGCTGAACTCACATGGAAGTCTATGCTTGCAGGCTTGACTTCCTTTGCCTAGGAGGCTGAACGCACATGGAAGTCTATGCTTGCAGGCTTGACTTCCTTTGCCTAGGAGGCTGAACGCACATGGAAGTCTATGCTTGAAGGCTTAACTTCCTTTGC
>JANPCB010000103.1:0-31787 GCA_031430735.1 Ferruginibacter sp.
TTTGCTATAGACAATGCCGAAATGGTTGATAAGCTTGTTTTAGTTAACGCTGCAGGTTTAAGTGCAAAAGTTTCTTTTTGGCCTTTAATTGGAATAATATGGATGAATTATTTTCCATCATCTTTGGCAAATCGTTTTAATTCGCATTACATACTTCATAAACCTATAAACAGAGACCCGAACCATATTGGCTACTCAATAGCCGTTCTCAAATCTAAAGGAGGAAAAAATGCATTTAAGCAGGGGCGTGGAACCGCAGTATCTAAAATATCAGAAGAATCATTAAAGCAAATAAAAAATGAAACATTGATCATTTGGGGGAAAGATGATAAATTATTTCCTGCTAAATATGGTGAAGCAGCAGCTAAAATTATTCCAAATGCAAAGCTTCATTTAATTCAAGATGCTGGACATTTACCATTAATGGATCAACCCGAAATTTTTAATAAAATTCTTGATGATTTTTTAAAAAGCGAATAAAAAATGGCATACAAAAGTATTGCCGGTAAATGGGGCTTGACGGAAGAGCAATCAGCTGCAAATTGATACTGCACTGCATCCCGGCTTTATTGGGACAACTAAGGTTCACCCTGGATTAATTAGTGTTAGTTTTACAACCATACTGCTATACCGGTGGAAACCATCAAACAATATTTTAAACCAATCGTTAAAGATTTTATGAAAACATTTTTTTATGCTTTCGCCTTATTGCTTTTTTCTTTTTGCGCCAAGTCGCAAGAAAACAATCCTTTTACCACTGGATTTGAAAAAAGTGTGCCCTCAAAAATATTAGGTGAACAGCGTAAAGTCTGGATTCATATTCCAAACAGCAATGGAGGAAATGATAATACCGATAAAGGACGTTACCCCGTCATCTATTTATTAGACGGAGATGCAAATTTTAATGATGTCGTTGGTATGACTGGATTCATGAGTAATGCAGGTCTTTGTCCACCAATGATCGTAGTCGGTATTTTACATCATTCCCGAATGACCGAGCTGACTTTTGGTACAGATAAGGAAACGCCTGGTATCGTTGGCAATGGTGAAAATTTCATGCGCTATGTGGAAAAGGAATTGATGCCATACATCGAATCAAATTATCCAACAGCTCCTTACAAGATTTTCATTGGTCACTCTGTTGGCGGCCTTGCTGTTGTGAACACTTTAATACATCATCCAAATTTATTCAATGACTATGTTTCTCTTGATGGCGCTTTATGGTGGAACGATCAGCAAATTGTAAAGGAAGCCAAAAAGAATTTAGCAAATACAAATTATAAAGGGAAAACATTGTTTATGGCATTGGCAAACCGAATGGAAAGGGGAGTAGATACACTGGAAGTTCAAAAAGACAGCACTGAGGGTACAGAGCTTATTCGAAGCAACCTTGAATTAATTAAAAATGTATTCGCAAATAAAACAAATCAATTGCGTTTCCAACATAAATATTATGAAGATGACGATCACAGCTCCGTCCGGTTGATTGGGGAGTATGATGCGCTGCGGTTTATTTTTGATTATTATAAACTTAAAATTTATAATAGTCAATTGGACAATCCCAATTTTAAACTGGATTCTTTATTTGTAACACACTACAATAATGTTTCTGCACAAATTGGCTATCTCATTAAACCAGATGAAAGCCAGGTTAATGGTCTTGGATATTATATGTTGAGCCAAAAACAATTTAATAAGGCAGAAGCTTTGTTTAAACTAAATATTGCAAACTATCCCGAAACGGCTAATTGTTATGATGGATTGGGTGATTTGTACCTGGCAAAAGCTGATAAAGAAAAAGCTATAGCAAGTTTCAAAAAAACTTTATCATTAAAGGCTATTCCCGAAACAAAACAAAAGCTTGAAAAATTGTTAAAGGAAAAAAATGACTAATGGAATGCTTAACCGCCTTTCTGTAGAGTTAAGTGCAGCGTCTCTATGATTTGTAATAAAAGAGAGACTTAGGTTCAATACATTAACAATAAAAGCAATGCCCAAAAGCATACATCTTCGAAGTATTGTTGAGCAAAGAACATATGCTAAAGGGCGCAGGGATAGTAGCGGCACCCAATACCGTATTAGCAAACAAGGCGAGGAATGAGCCGTAGTCTTGCGCACGGGAGTCGGTACAGCGGATAGCTCCCCGCAACAAGTGCGGGGCAGGTGTTACTGCTGTTCAATAATGGTATTGGCTCATCGCCCCTAGGTTTTGTTATTTTATCTATATCGCCAGTTATGTTTACAGCGTGCCCAGCGGGATAACTTGCTTTGAAAATATTTTCAACAATAATATGTTTTTGTGAATTTATTTTTTTTTGAGATGAATTGCTGAAATTATTGCATTTAATAATCGTATGTTGGATGATGAAACAAAGTATGAAAGCACAAGAAAAAATGAAAATGTTGAAAATAATTGCCATTGCCGTACTTTTTGTTTGCAATATTGGAACAGCAAAATCTGGAACAATCTCTTATTTAAAAGGGATACAAGATTCCAATGAAATTAAGATTGATACATTGATAGCTCGAATGGGCCTGTCATCTAAAACGCCTGGTGGGGTAGTGGCTGTTATAAAAAGCGGGAAGATTATTTTTAGTAAAGCCTATGGGCTAGCTAATGTAGAAACAAAAGCGCCTAATACCGTTTCTACTTTGTTTAATCTTGCTTCCGTATCTAAGCAATTTACAGCGGCTGCAATATTGATACTGGCAAAAGAAAAGAAACTTGCGCTTAAGGACGATATAAGAAAATACCTTCCCGATTTTCCTGATTATGGACATACTATTACCATTGAAAACCTGGTGCACCATACTTGCGGAATAAAATCATATGATGTGTTAAAGCTAATGGCAGGTACACAGGATTCAATAGAAGCCCAAGAGGAAATTTATAATTTGATCACTAAACAAAAGTCCCTAAACTTTACACCAGGCGATGAATTTTTATACTCCAATTCGGGATATGTATTACTGGTAAAGATCATAGAAAAAACGAGTGGAATGAAATTTGGTAAATTCATTGAGCAAAAGATTTTTCAACCGTTGGGGATGTATCAAACCGATATTTTTGACGAGCATGGTAAAATAATAAAGAATAGCGCAATTGGCCACACATGGGCAGGCGAGGGGAAGTTTAAAAAAACTGGCAAAATTAATAGCATCGTCGTTGGTCAATCAAATATGTATACTGGTGTGCAAGATTTCCTTCGGTGGGATAACAATTTTTATAAAAATAAACTAGGAAAATGGAATTTTACAAAGGAAATGACTTCGCTTACAAAGCTCAACAATGGCAATATAGGCAGGTATGCTTTTGGTTTGGAAATTGCTGAACACAATGGATTAAAAACTATTAGTCACCAAGGAGGCACAGCAGATTTCACCGCACAATACATACAAATTCCATCAGAAAAATTTGCTGTTGTATGCTTGTTTAATTTGCCGGTAGAAGTAACAACACTTGCCTATAACATAACCGATTTGTACATTAAAGGAAATCCCAAAACGGTTGCAGTTTCGTTAGCACCGAAAAAGGCAATGATTGATACTGCAGTACTGCAAACCTATATTGGAAAATACCTCGATGCAAAACAAGGCCTTGTGGCAACGATTAGCAAAGAAGCTGATCATCTTGTTTTTCAGGTGCCC
Organism: Ferruginibacter sp.; assembly: GCA_031430735.1. GTDB lineage: Bacteria > Bacteroidota > Bacteroidia > Chitinophagales > Chitinophagaceae > Ferruginibacter. The sequence goes on from JANPCB010000103.1 coordinate 3,649, forward strand.
TATCAGGATAAGTTCGAAATATATCCTTCGTCTGACACTACTTTTTTTGCAACCATTGCAGATATAAAATTCCTTTTTAGCAAAGACATTAAAGGGGCAACTGAAAAAGTTACCATTTTACAAGATGGCCAAAAATTTCCGTTAGAGTATTTGGGTGCAAATATTATTCCTTTAACAGCTGCAGCATTGAGTAAATATGCAGGGGAATTTTTCTGCGAAGAAATTAACGCAACCTACCCAATCTTTTTTAAAGAAGATAAATTATATGTAAAATTTCCCCAATCCCTGGCCCAGTTTTGTAAAGGCAATCCGGAAGCAGAATTGATAGCTGAATATGCAGATTATTTTGCATCACCTGTTTGTGGTTTTCAATTTACAAGAAATGCTGCCAATGAAATTTCGGGATTTATACTTAAAGATGTAGGACGGGTAAGAAACCTCGTTTTTAAAAAACTTAAGTAAAGAAAAAAGGATAGTTCACTGTATACTTTTTCTATATATATTGTTAGAGGTTTTTTGTAGCAATAATTGTAGATGAGCGGGAAGGGTAGAAGATGTATTTGTTCCAATGAAGATGAACAGGTACGTTAGTCCTTTATTTAAAAATAAATTGCTATAAAGCTTAATTTGTTTTAGCGAGAAATTGATTATTCGTTTGCTAAATTATTACTTTATTTAGTGTATTAACTTTATACACAACAGAAGGTTTGTAATTAACACCCATCAAAGCCCATATTATTTGTAATTCTTCTAGCGTAGTTGAAACCAACGTAACCGATATTTTCTCTAGTTCTGGCAGTAATTGGGGGAATGAAGCGGTATTAAAAATGGGCGTTTTATTAAAATACAGACGTGCAGCATCTAAAATTTTTAATGCTTCTGCATAATCATCAAAATTGGCTGTGAGCAATAAATTGAAGGAAATATTGTTGTTATTATTTTGATTTAATTTACCGGCACCGATGGGTTTGTTATTTTTTAAATTGTTTTCTTCTGATAAGTTAAAAAAGGTTAGTACGATCTTATTTTGATTTTTCTGCGGTTCCATTCCGTTTATATCTATTAGGTTGTTTAATACAACTATGTTTTCATCTAAACTGAATTGATTTCTCAAAATCTTATCAAGATTATCAGCAATAAGGGAAAGTACTTTTTGCATTTTTTGAATTTATTTACATTTTTGTGAAGGAGGATTAAAATCGCAAAAGATAATCATCCGATTCGTTCATCCCCAATTATCATTTATTGTAGCTTGCGTGACATTTTTGGTCTAAAAAATTTTGTATAAAATTACATTTTTTAAAAGTATAAATATGCAGGGTAAGCATTCTTTGGTGAACTTTTTTTATCACTTGAGGGAAGTATGCTACTTATAATCAGTTTTTGGGTTATTAAAACAATTATGCTAAGCGTTATTTTTTTAATATCATTGCATTTATAGATAAACTTCTTTAACTTCATTAAAGTCTTTTTTAATTTACCAACAGTAACTTTTGCATTATTTACTTATGAAATTAATTGTACTTTTTATCTTTCTATTTCTTAGTTTTCATTTTGCGCAAGCGCAAAATTACCAATTTACAGAAGCTTATAATGAAATGCAGAAGCAAAGAGCAATGGCTGCTTATCCTGTTTCAAAATGGGATAGTTTGCGAAAGGTATGGTATGGAGAATATGTGCCTACAGATGTTCCCTTGCAAGAAGCTATTGTTACCTGCCCACTGGTTGGACGCATGTTTGGTTGGCATGCAATAGGTACTTCATCCTCTTCTTATCAATGGGCTTTGTTGAGCGATCTTTCTTATTTTTCTTATGAAGTAGACCCACCTACAGGAAATGCAGTAAACGCTTCTTTAATGGCTTCCTTCGCCACAAATTCTACCGTAACCACTGCTATAGCAAATGGCACCAATGTAAATTTATGTGTTACACTTTTTCAAAGCACTACACAGTTTCCTACATTTTTTGGAAGCGCTACTGCACAAAGTACGTTAATTACAAATCTTATTAATTTGGTTGTAGCGGCAAATGCAAATGGAATAAATATTGACTTTGAAGGAGCAGGACTTAGTACAACTTATTTAACTCAATTCACCTCTTTCATGTCCACACTATCTACAGCGCTGCACAATGCAGTACCAGGGTCGGAGTTGAGTATAGATTTGCAGGGAACGTATGCGAGTAGTACAAGCTTGTTGAATGGTTTACTGCCATCGGTAGATTTATTTATTTTGATGGGATACGATTATTATTGGGGAGGACAATTTTATCCTGGGCCTGTGGCACCTACATACCAATTTCCGGGAGCAACCAGCGACCCGTTTGGCCATGGCAATGTTTCCAATGATTTGAACAATATTTTAAAGATTGTAGATAAAAGTAAAGTTATACTAGGTATGCCATATTATGGTAGGCGATGGAGAACTACCAATGGCTGTGTAATACCAGCAAATGGAAGTGCTGCGACAATCAGCACGCAAACGTATGCACAATTTAGGGCAAATACGAATGGTTATTACAGCAATACTTTAAGAGAAGTAAATAGCTTTAATGCATATCATTGCTTTACTGATGTAAGTGCAATACCCAACCAACAGTTTATGGACGACACCATAAGCTTGCAAAAAAAATACGATGTTATAAAACAACGAGGCATAGCAGGTGCTGCCGTTTGGCGGTTGGGATATGATGCAGGTTACAATGATTGCTGGAACCTCGTGAATAAAAATTTATCCAATTGTGCAGTTACGCCTATTACAGATACGTTGTATGATATGGGCGGCCCTACAGGCAATTATCATAATACCGAGAATTATACGTTTACCATTGCGCCTACAGGAGCAGGTACGATAACACTCAGCTTTTTATCTTTCGATTTGGAACAGGGGTACGATTCATTAAGAATTTACAATGGTACAACCACTGCTGCTCCTTTGATTGGAAGTTTTACAGGTAATAGTTTACCAGCAGCCATATCTGCAACCGATGGAGCAATGACGATACAATTCCGTTCGGATAATGCCACTACAAAGCCTGGTTTTGTAGCGGTATATAGCAGCAATTGCAGAACAAATCACTGGACAGGATCAGTAAGTTCAGATTGGGAAAACCCTGCAAATTGGAGCTGTGGAAAATTACCAGATGCAAATACAGATGTGGTCATTAATAGCGGAACGGTAGTTACCAATTCCAATATTGTTATTCGCACTTTTACCATAAATCCTACTGTAGCGTTTACGGTTGGATATGATACTAACTTTACTATTTTGTATTAAGCACAAAGTAAATGAAGACAGTCTGGTGAACATTTTTTTGTTGTAAGCTTTATTTTGTAGCGTGTTATGGTTACAAATATTATCAGAAAGTTTTTACTCTATTTATTGTTGCCCCTGGTTTTGCATTTTAAGTAATCATTGTTTGGATTATTCAAAAAATTTTGAAACAATAAAAATGAGGGTAGTATTAAACACCGCCTCGGTTTGAGGGAAAACCAAGACACAATTACCTTTGCATCATTTATGCACAAGAGAATACATCTATGAGCTGTTAGGATTAAACTTTTACATTTTATTCAATTGCAAAATTCGTTTTGCCCTTTTTTTTGGTATGCTGTAATCTCATTGTATAAATGAAAATTACTATCAAACATTAAATGGGTTAAGCTACAAGCCATACCAATATTTGCATTCTCGGTGGATTGAATTGTACAAATTATACCTGAAATATCTCCACTATTAAAAACACTTAATATTTCAACTTGAGTATTTAAAGTTATTGGCATTGCATTATTTCTAAAAATTTGTACAAGCGCTCTTATTGGATAAGCTTTTATTGGAAGCGCATCCTCCATTTTTTTCTTTAGTCCTTCGTACAATTCTTTGTAATCAATTTCCATAAATTAAAATTCAAATATTCGTTTTTCTAAAGGTATTTCTAAAACTTTCGCAATGTTATTGCTAATTTCATCTAATACTTTTTTAAATTGTTTTTTAGTTGGATGCTCTACATCAAAGAAAATTTCTTCAATACTATCTTTTATGTTTTCGCTCCATTCTTTTATTAATTCAATTGACTTTTGCAAATAATCACTTTCATTTTCGCATCGGTAAGATAATAATCCAAACTGTAAAGTCAAATTATGATTAAAATTTTCTGCAGCAATCAATACTGCATTATAGGCTTGTGTTGATAATTCATCTGTATCCATAATGCAATTTAATTTTTCAATACTATAACAAAAAAAATATTCAAAAATAAGGTACAACGCATAGGGATTATTATAATTTACATTGTAGAAAGCCAGTTCATAAACTTTTGCCTCATTGTTGCACTAGAGTGGGATGCTGCATGATGCCTCAATTGAGGAAGGGGAATACATTGCTAGCACAAACTAGGAAAAAAGCTTATGCTACATAGAAGGTAGCCTCCATTGCAATAATTACATGCATTTGCTTGGCCTTTGAACTGCAAAGCCTATTTGTAAGAAAGCTTCAAGTAAAATAATATTATATAATTTTCCTTTATAGTAAAATTGTTAATTGAGTTTTATTATTGTTTGGTCGGCTGGTCGAAGGTACACCTCAGCGACTCATATATGGCAGCAATGAGCACACTCTAAAGTACTAAGTGACCAACGAAGACAGCGTTATCTTTAAAAATGGGTTAGAAAAGCTTGCATTAATCTGTACGGAGTATTGGCTGTGATAATTAGTTCATTCACCAGTTTTTTAACCTATCTTTCTATTTCAAACTAAAAAAACGGTCTATGAAATATTATGCTTCTGCAATTGCAGCCTGCACCTCTTGTATCTTTTTATTAATACCGTTCAGCAGCATTTATGCACAGTATGTATCTCCATATAATTCAAGTGGCAATATAAAAACGGTGGAACAGCGGCGGTATGATGAAACCAAGAGTAAGCAAAATACCTACACGCCAACACCAACACCAAAGCCAACGCCAACGCCAAAACCGACACCAAAACCTACACCCGCAGCGACACCGGCAAGGACCTATCCATCAACTCAAAGCCAACAAACGTATATCAAGCCTTTAACCAGTATCAATGGATTTAGTTATGAAAAAATTGAAAAATTTTATGAAGGCTTTGCTGTTGTAAGTACCAATAACAAATATGGATTTATTGATGAAAGCGGTAAACCGGTTGTTGCACTGGTTTATGATTATGCTTCTGAATTCGTAGAGGGATTTGGTATGGTAAATATTGGTGAAAAATATGGGTTTGTTGACAAAACAGGAAAGGTTGCCATTCCATTGATATATGATGGAACGGGCTACCGGTACAGGGAAGGTTGGGTTGATATGAAATTAAATGGTAAATGGGGATTCATTGATACAAAGGGAAACACAGTAATTCCTTTTATTTATGAAGAAACGATGGCCTGCACTGAAGGATTGGCAGCAGTAAAATTAAATGGGAAATGGGGTTATATCAATAAAGCCGGAAAGATTGTTATTCCTTTTAAATATGACAGGACATTTGTTTTTTCTAAGGGTATTGCACCTGTTCGTTCAGGCAATAACTGGGGTTACATAAATAAAAAAGGGGAAGAAATTGTACCTCCTATTTACGAAGATGTGGGTAATTTTATAAACGGGAAAGTAAAAGTAATGTCAAATGGTAAGGCTTTGTATTTTAATGAAACCGGTGAAAATGTTACTCCTGATGAACCTGAAAATAAGCAAACGGGTAAATCAAAAGAAGATAGGTTAAGAGAACTTAAAAATCTGTTCGAAAAGCAATTAATTACCAAAGACGAATATGCAAAAGCGAAACAAAAAATATTGGATGAAAAATAATTACCTTGCTATCCCAGTGAGGTCTCACAGCCGAAGCTAAAAATTATCTGTTCCGCCCCGGTTTGAGCCTTCTCGAACCGTTCGCTTTGGTTTGTTTGCATCAATATTTATTTGAATAAAATAGTAAACTTTTAGATCTAAGAAAATTGATTTTTAAACATACAAATTAAAAATTATAAAAGTTGATTAATATGAATGGTTTGTGGGAAACAAACCAAAGCCTAGCGGTAAAAGAGACCCTGTGTTCCCTGTTTGTCGCAAATCTATTGAGATTTACATTTCACTATTTACAAATTATGAGAAAATACAGTCAATCATCCAATTGCACAGCTAGGTATTTAAATAATTGAAAAGGGAAATAGCTAGTGTGAAGCTCTTAAAGGAAAATTGTCCATCCATCTGCGTTCATCATCCATTTTTTAAGGCTTGAAGTTGATGCACTTTTGTGTTGTCAATAACGACATCAAAAATTAAAAAATATAAACAATGAAAAAGTTCACAGTACCTACAAGAGACGAAGTTGCAGCCACCAATCAAGCCATCTTCGACAACCTGCAAAAAGCCCTTGGCTTTGTTCCCAACCTGTATGCCACCATTGGTTATTCTGAAAATGGGTTGGCCCGTTACCTGGCTTATCAAAATGCAAAAACAACTTTAAGCAACCGGGAAAAAGAAGCGGTTAATTTAATAGTAAGTCAGATCAACGGCTGTATTTACTGCCAAAGTGCCCACACGGTTATTGGTAAAATGAATGGTTTTACTGATGAACAGGTGTTGGACTTCCGTCGTGGTAAATCAGAAAATACAAAATTGGATGCCTTGGTAAAACTGGCTGCCAGCATTACCAAAAAACAAGGTAAAGCAGATGCTGCCGCAGTTGATGCATTCTTTGCAGAAGGTTATAACAACGAGAACCTGATTGATGTGATCTTGCAAGTGGCCGATAAAATTGCCATGAACTATGTGCACAACCTTACCGAAGTGCCGGTTGATTTTCCTTTGGCTCCCTCATTGGAATTGGCAGAACCAAGTTTGAATTAATATTATTCTCAAAGTCAAAAGCCGGTAAAGTTTGCCGGCTTTTTTTGCATTTTTATCTATCCCGGGAAAATTGTCCATCCCTTTGCGTTCATCATCCATTTTGAAATATGTTGTTTTACCTGACCTTTGTATTCTAAAATCAAACAAAATGACAATAGCTACGGTTAATGAAAAGGCACTCAGTAGGGGTGATTATAAAAACTATCTACAGAAAGGCATCAGCTACAACCAATACAAACAGCAAATGGCTGAAGACCTGGCTTTGAATGCCGATTTAAAAATTAAAGAATATATTAACCTGAATCAGCGCCGGATGCACCGGGTGGAAAAAACGTATGTCCCTTCTTCCGAAATAATTACACAGGTAAACAAACTAAAGCACAAAACCTACTGGTTAATCCTAACTGAACATTGGTGTGGTGATGCTTCTCAAACTTTGCCGGCTTTAAGTACCATTGCCGAATTAAGCGCTGGAAAAATTGAGATGAAACTGGTTTACCGTGATCAAAACGATGAACTCATGAATGCGTATCTTACCAATGGAACTAAGTCTATTCCCAAGCTGATACAATTGGACGAGCATTTGAATGTTATAGGCATCTGGGGACCTAGGCCATCGGTTGCGCAAAAATTGGTTAAGGAATTAAAATCCAATCCGGCTACTGCAGCCGGTTATGCCAACGAATTGCATTTGTGGTATGCCAAAAACAAACAACAGGATTTGGAAAAAGAAGTAGCAAAACTAATATACAGGGCCAATTTATTTTGTCCTGATTGTTTATCATAAATAAAAAAACATGGAACAACGTCATCCCCTTCCACCCTTTACAGTAGAAACAGCGAAGCAAAAAATTCAACTGGCCGAAGATGCCTGGAACAGTAAAGATCCTATTAGAGTATCCAAAGCATATACCATCGATAGCGAATGGAGAAATAGAAATCAGTTTGTAAATGGAAGAGAGGAAATCGTTGCCTTCTTATCCGGGAAATGGGAAAGAGAATTAGACTACAAACTTAAAAAAGAATACTGGGCCCATACGGATAACCGCATTGCAGTGCGGTTTGAATATGAGTATCACAATGCAGAAGGGCAATGGTTCCGTGCTTATGGGAATGAAAACTGGGAGTTTGATGAAAATGGATTGATGAGGAAGCGATATGCCAGTATTAATGATATGCCTATAGAGGAAAAAGACAGAAAATTTAAATAACGAGTAGAACACAAAGTTACAAGTACTTGTGCACTTGTGTTCTTGTGGTAAAATCAAAAACACCACAAGGTCACAAGAACAAAAGAAAACAAAAAAGCTTGTGCTCTTGTGTTCTTGTGGTAAAATAAAAAACACCACAAGGTCGCAAAAACAAAAGAAAGCAAAAAAGCTTGTGCTCTTGTGTTCTTGTGGTAAAATAAAAAAAGCACCACAAGGTCATAAGAACAAAAGAAAACAAAAAAGCTTGTGCTCTTGTATTCTTGTAGTAAAATAAAAAAACACCATAAGGTAACGTAGCAAAAGGAATACAAAAATGCTTGTGCTCTTGTGTTCTTGTGGTAAAATAAAAAACACCATAAGGTAGCAAGAACAAAAGAAAACAAAAAAGCTTGTGTTCTTATGGTAAAACAAATAATTATGGCTAAAAATTTTGCAACATTGGCTTTTACTGACGCAGTTAAAGCGATGCAGGAAAAAGCAGGAAGCAGGTCCAGTTATGCAAGGATGGAACGGGATAGCTATGTAGATGGATTAACGGATAGTGAAATCGGTTTTATCGCAGAGCGGGATAGTTTTTACATGGCCAGTATCGGTGAAAATAATTTTCCTTATATCCAGCACCGTGGTGGCCCGAAAGGGTTTATTAAAGTGCTGGATGAGAAACGGATTGGCTTCATCGATTTTCGTGGCAATATGCAATACATTACAGTAGGAAATATGGCTACCAATAATAATGTAGCGCTGATCATGGTGGATTATCCCGCCCGTGCCAGATTGAAAATTTTGGCGAAGGCTACAATTGTTGAATTAAAAGATGATCCTGCGTTGTTTGAATTACTCGATCTGGAGGATTATAAATTCAAACCGGAACGGATGATGCTGTTTCAAATTGAAGCATACGATTGGAATTGTCCGCAACATATAACGCCCCGCTATACAGCCGAAGAAATTGAAGCAGCATTTGCAGGACAACGTAATCATATTGCCAAACTGGAAGCAGAAGTAAAAGCATTTAAAAATAAATTAAAAGCAATCGAATAAAATCAGTCAAGTTTATGTTAACAAAAACACTATCGGCTTTATTCACCCGTGATCTGAATAAACTAAAAGCAGAAATTGCTACCTATAAAAATGAAACAGTCATTTGGGACGTAACAGAAGGCATAACCAATTCAGCAGGTAACCTCTGCCTGCACCTCGTTGGAAACCTTAATGCTTATGTAGGAGCGGAGTTAGGTAACTCGGGCTATGTAAGACAAAGAGATCTGGAATTCTCTTTAAAAAATATTCCAAGAGAAGCGTTAATTGACAAAATTGAAGCAACCATTATAGTGGTAACAGAGGTAGTAGAACATCTGACTAATGAACAACTTAACAGTGAATATCCATTGCTTGTTTTTAAAGAAAAAACTACTACCCAATATTTTTTAGTGCACCTGGCTACGCATTTAACGTATCACCTGGGGCAAATAAATTACCACCGACGTTTGCTAGATAAATAAGCTAACAACAGGATTAATTAATATAGCTATGTTAAAAGATTTAAAGAGAGTGGTTGTTACCGGCATGGGCGCAATTACACCGTTAGGAAATTCTGTAAGTGAATTTTGGAACAATGTTATTGCAGGCAAAAGTGGCGTAGGTTTAATTACCAAATTTGATACTACCCATTTTAAGACAAGATTTGCTGCAGAAGTAAAAAGTTTTGCTCCGGCAAATTACTTTGAAAAAAATGAGGCCCGAAAATACGATCTGTTCACCCAGTATGCGGTAGCTTCTGCAGAAGAAGCCATTAAAGATGCAGGTCTAGATTTTGAAAAATTAAACAGGAACAAGATTGGTATTATATGGGGTTCTGGCAACGGCGGTATACAAACATTCCAGGATCAGTTAGAAGAATTTTTTAAAAATAACAAACAGCCAAGATTCAACCCATACTTTATTCCAAAGATCATTGCAGATATTCCTTCAGGAGTGATTTCTATCCGCCATGGTTTACGTGGATTGAATTTTTCTACGATATCAGCCTGTGCATCATCCAACACCGCAATCATTGATGCCTTTAATTATATACGTCTTGGTAAAGCAGATATCATTATTACGGGTGGTTCGGAAGCTGCTATTAATGAAAGCAGTGTGGGTGGATTCAATGCCTCCAAAGCATTATCCACCCATAATGAAAATCCCCAGATTGCATCCCGGCCATTTGATGTAAAGAGAGATGGTTTTGTAATGGGTGAAGGGGCAGGGGCTTTGATCATTGAAAGCCTAGATTCCGCACTTGGAAGAGGTGCAACTATTATTGCAGAAATCATTGGGGGTGGTATGGCTGCGGATGCCTATCATTTAACCGGTACACATCCCGAAGGCGAAGGCGCTTATCTTGGAATGTTGGATGCATTAGAAGATGCAGGAATTGATGCGTCACAAATTGATTATGTAAATGCACATGCCACTTCTACTCATTTAGGCGACGAGAGTGAGTTGAAGGCAATCCTCCGGGTATTTGGTGAAAGAAATGAGCTGAACATCAGTGGCACCAAATCTATGACTGGTCATTTACTAGGTGCAGCTGGGGCTATTGAAGCAATTATATCTATTAAAGCTATTGAGGAGAATATGGTTCCCCCCACCATAAATACGAATGAAGTAGAACCGGAGTGGAAAGACAAATTGAATCTTACTTTAGGCAAAGCCCAAATAAAAGAAATCAATTATGCCATGAGTAATACGTTTGGCTTTGGAGGGCATATTGCTACAACTATTTTTAAAAAATATGTTTCTTAATATTAATGAAAATTGAAACAACACATAAAACCGAAGGAGCAATTGATGAGAACGGTAATATAGTGATGAAGCTGATTTATTTCTGGGCTTTTATTGAAGCGGGACTGGGAGGTTTTTTGCATTTACTGCATATTCCGTTAACAGGTTTTATTGTAGGTGGTTTTGCAGTTATTATCATTGTATTACTGGCAAAATTTGGAAGTAATAAAGCTTCTGTTTTTATAAAAGCATTGGGCATTGTATTGGCTGTAAAATTCTTATTAAGTCCGTATACTCCTTTAGGTGCTTACATTGCGGTAAGTTTTCAAGGGCTGTTGGCTGTAGTTGTCTTTTCCATTTTTGGCCTAAATCGTGTTACTGTATTCTTTTTCGCTACGATTGTAATGATGGAATCCGGAATTCAAAAACCGGCAATGGCCTATATTGTATTTGGGAAAGAATTCCTGAATGCAACGTTGGTTTTACTTTCTAATACATTTAGCATGTCTAAAGAAATAATTGCAGATGGATTTCTTCTTTTTTTATCATCGTATCTGTTGCTGTATTTTATTTGGGGAGTTGTTTTATCGCAATGGCTAAATTATCTGCTAAAGAATATCCAGCATTTACATACTAATAAAATCGGGGATATTGCATTGCAGCAATACTTGCCGTTACTTCCACAAATAAATAATAGGGTCAATAGAAAACATTGGCTAATGATGATAAGCATTGCTGTATTTATTCTTATCATTATCATTCCATTTCTCGCTGGCAAGATATCTGGCTTCTATTTATTAAGAACCATACTGATGCTTTTGCTTTTATTATTGATTGCACCTCAGATAATCAGAAAGCACCAAAATGTATTATTTAAGAAAAACAAAAAAACGGTAAATGATATTGTAAACAACATTCCGGAAATAAGAAGAAGAACACAAGTAGCTTGGAAATTAGCAGAAGACCATCATGGTTTAAAGAAGATAAAATTTTTTGTAACTTACGCAATCTGGTTAAATGTTTTTTATGAGCAAAAATGAAAAGCGTAGAATAGTCATTCTCTCAGGTCCGGTTCATTCCGGCAATTCAGGTGCTTTAATGCAATGGATCGATGGGAAATCTGTTACCGGTTTTATAACCCCGACCTTCAATAACATAAAATTATTGTACAATATTGAAACAGGAGAAAACAGTAACTATGAGATGAATACAAGCGGAGACAGCAGCATTGAAGTAGGAAAATACCAGCTCTGTAAAGAATCATTTGAAATAGCTAACACAATCGTAAGGAATGCAATTCAACAGCCCAATAAACGGTGGCTCGTTGTTGATGAAATTGGGAAATTGGAATTAAAAGAAGAAGGCCATCATTCTTTAATTTTAAAATTACTTGCCCATTGGAATAATAGTTTATTGTTTGTGGTGAGAGATTATTTATTAGAGCAAGTAATTCGTGAATATGATTTAAAAGATGCTGAGATAATCGATCAACAAAAATTAAAATATCTTGTATAATGACTAAGATAGATATATTGGCTTTGGGTGCTCATCCCGATGATGTTGAATGTGCTGCTGCCGGAGTTTTAATCAAACATATCGCCATGGGTAAAACAGTGGCAATTGTTGATGTAACGGCAGGCGAAATGGGAAGTTATGGAACTGCAGAGAGCAGAAAAATAGAAGCGGAAGCAGCTGCAAAAATAATTGGTGTGCAACACCGTGAACAATTGAATCTGCCGGATGGCGGCATTGAAAACAATGAAGCCAACCGGTTATTGTTGATACAGACCATCCGTAAATACCAACCCGAAATTATTGTATGCAATGCCATTCATGACAGGCACCCGGATCATGCCAATGCTGCGAAACTCATAGCGGATGCTGCTTTTTTATCAGGTTTAAAAAAGAAAGAAACATTTATTGATGGTCACCAACAAGAACCATGGCGGCCACAAGCGGTGTACCATTATATACAGGATTATTTTATTAAGCCTGATTTTGTGGTTGATATTACGAATCAAATGGAGCAGAAAATGGAAGCTATTCTTGCATTCAAATCTCAATTTGTACATCCGGAAGACAATTCGGCCAATTCCATTCTGGGATTATTGAATCAGATAAAAAGCATGAACAGTATTTATGGAAGACCCATCAATGCAGCTTATGCCGAAGGATTTACATCCAACCGATACATTGGTGTAGCTGATTTATTTCAGCTACAATAAAATATGATTTTAAAATTTATTTATGATGAATCAATCTGTATATACACTGGTAAACCCGCAAAACGGAAATTTGGCTTTTAAACTATTCTCCTTTGAAGACAATGCTCATTTCGATCACATTCAACGAAACAATTATTTTTCATTGATATGGGTACAGGAAGGCAATGGAAAAGTAAAAGCAGATTTTGCGGAATATGATTTTGAAGCAAATACTTTATTTGCCTTTTCGCCCTACCAGCCGTATATGATTACTGCAAAAGAGCCCGTAAAGGGAATTGCTATTTATTTTCACTCCGAATTTTTCTGCATCTTCAAACATCACAAAGAAGTTTCTTGCAATGGTGTGTTGTATAATAACATTTACAATCCTCCTTTTGTAAAAGTAGATGAACTATCTGCCGCTACGTTCCAAATGTTAAGTGAGCAGATAAAAACCGAAATGCAAAATACTGATCTTGCCCAATATGAATTATTGGTTTCTTATCTCAAAATATTTTTAATTACTGCAGCCCGTTTAAAAACCCAGCAACAACCTGCAGCTGCGGAGTTGTTAAAAAATCAGAAAGAACCATTCATTTTACAAAAGCTGAAAGATGCCATTGAAGCAAGCTTTAAAACCAAGCATTCCCCTGCAGATTATGCTGAGATGCTATTCATCACACCAAAAGCATTGGCAAAAATTACAAAAACACATTTTAATAAAACACTTAGCAGTCTTATTAACGAACGCATCATCATAGAAGCAAAACGGGAACTTTATCTTACCGATAAAACGGTAAAAGAAATTGCTTATGAGTTAGGTTACGAAGATGAATATTATTTCAGTAGGTTCTTTAAAGTTAATGCAGATGTTTCACCACAATTGTACCGGGAAACCGTTGGATACGCTAGAGCAACTGCTTAAATGGTTTTTGAAAAAATATTTTTATTACAACTTGTTTATTTGCCGCTCGGCTTATTGCCCTTCTTGGATAGTTCCAATGCTAAAAGCATTTTCAATATAAAAAGGCTACTCCAAAGAAGCAGCCTTTATGAAATGAAATTAAAAATATATTAGTTTTTAATTATTTTAAATTGTTGCCTATTTCCATCGGGCATTATCGTTTCTAGCGTGTAATTGCCCTTGCTAAATTTACTAAGATCAATTGTAATGTTTCCATTTACTATAACAGCTTGTTTAGTAAAAATCAAACGACCACTTACATCTGTAAGTTTTAAGTCAATGGGTTTAGCAGAAGATAAGCCGTAAGTAGCTACAGTTATAATCCCATTTGTAGGATTTGGATATACATCTGTTACCAATTGCCCCGTTGCAGAAAACCTCAATGTAACAATATTGCTAAAACTAATTGCACCTGTGGTAGAAACCATCTTAAGCCTATAGTAAAGCTTATTTGCAATTGATGCCGCATTTGTATGTACAATAGTATAATTCTTTTCGCTTGTTCCACTAATCGCATTGCGTTGTCCTACTGTTTTAAAACTACGTCCATCTACACTATACTGTACTTCATAATAGTCATGATTTATTTCGCTGCTACTCTTCCATTCTATTAATCCATCATTTTTTTGTGCAACGGCAGTAAATGAGATAAGCGTTACTGGCAGTATCGATGTATTGGTTTGTACAAAAAAACCACTAAAGCCTACTGCATCAAAACTTACTTCCCATCTTGCTGCACTTGCATTGAAAATAATATCAGCATCTACGGGATCTATTCCCACTGGAGAACTTGTATAGCTTGATGGTAAACCGGTACCATTGTTACTCACACCAGGGTATTTAATTACTTTTAAGTTGGAAATTCCGGCAGCATCAGAAGGGCCTGTAGGTAAATCTGTGGCACTTGCTGGATCGCTGTTAAAATTATCAAACTCTGCTTGGGTAAAATAAAGTGTAACCCTGCCTGTTGCTGTAGCCGGGGCTGTAGCAGGCGTTATTTCATAATGACGCTGTACAAAAGGTATTCCACTTTGTGATGGAACAGTAGGCTCTATCCATACCTTGGTATTAACGGTACCAGTTACAGGGCTTGCACCGTTTTGATTTAGTTTTGCAATAAGACCGCCACAATCGCCATAGGTTGTTGTTATTCCCTGTGTAGTTGTAATGCTAGTGTTTACCGTTGCCAGTGCATTGGGCACCAAACTAAATTCATATACCGAAATTGTTCTGCTTATTTCGGCACTTACAATGATTAATGCCTTGCCTGTAGGGCTTTGTTCTGCTGGTACAAAAATTATTCCTTCTACTTGTAGGTCAGTAGGATTATCTATGTATTGTTTAAATACTGGAGTAGCAGGATTGCTTATATCGTACACTAAAATATCTCCAGTGCGCTCGCTTCCTATAAAAGCATACAGCACACCATTTACCAAGCCGGTGGTTACACCTTCTGGCTCTGGCCCTTTGTTGTCGCTACGGGTATCTAATGATGCCGTTGTTCCATCGGAATTAAAACTCGCTGGATTTTGTGCAGCAGTTATTTGCTCCAATTGGTCGCCACTATCAAATATTTGTGCGAACGAACTATTCCAAATAGTGAAAGAACGAGCGCCCAATGCATGAATCTGATCAAAATCACCATCAGCATCTGTATCTCCGGTAGCATTGCTTAATTGCAATCTGCCAAGGTTTGCATTTAATTTAAGCGTAGCAGCATTCGGGAATACAGTTGGATCCAATACATAACCTGCAGCTCCAACCCTTATTTCTTCTGAATAACCAGTATAGGCTCTAGAATCACCTTCGTTTGCCGTGATAAAATAAGTTGTGCCTGCTACCGTAAAACTTGATATGGCATCTGGCTGGTACATTCCATAAACTGGCCAGTTTTGTATATTTATTAATTTTGTTCCACCTGGGCCATCTTGGTCGCTAGCATCCATACCGTTACCAGCTGTATTATGATTTTTTAACCCCAATGGTAAAATTTGTGTAATGGTTGCAGTTGCAATATTTAATTCTGCTACTGCATTGTTTTCTTGTAATGTTATATAAGCTTTTGTAGCATCTTCTGAGAAGGCAATATATTCTGGCTCCATATCCTGTGCTACTGTAGCACCTGGCCCGTAAATGCGGACACCAGCAGTTTTTAAGGCAGCCATTTGCCCATTAAAACCGGTAAACCCTGCAGTTTGAACAGTTGCAGAACCAACCCCACTAGAAATATCTATTATTGAAACAGATCCTTCTGGGTCAAAAGAATTACCCTGACCATAACTATTTGGTTCACCTTCGTTGGCTGTTAAAATCTTGGTTCCATCTGGTGAGAATATGATCATATCTGGTAGGTAACCCACTGTTACTTGACTTAAATAAGTTGCAGAAGAAGAATTGTAAAAAGCCACCACACCAGGTTGTTGTGCATTACTTACAGCATCTACAATGGCATAACCTACAGCTACAATTCCGTTTTTAACGGCCACGCTGTTTGGCAAAATGTTATTGCCAGCAGATGTAAAGCCAAACGGCATATTGGTTGCTGTATTCAATGTACCTGTATTGCTTAAAGAATAGTATTCCATTGCTGGTCCAGCTATAGTAAACAACCGATTAGTTGTGGGGTCAAAAGTAGATATTTCGGCACCGTTTGTACTGGTAACAGTTGATTTACGAATCAACGGTTGGCAACTGTAATCGGTAATACTGATATTTTGAGTAACAGGCGTACCCAGGGTAATACCGGCTGATGGAGCGCTGATGGTTAGTACTGCAGTTTCAAGGCCTTCTGTCTCAGCATCGTTTCTTACCCTAAAAGTTACTGTACCCGTAGTTTGCCCATTAAGTATTGTGATGGTAGATCCAGACAATGTATAATCGGCAGTTGTAATGCCCGTTCCGTTAATACCTAATGCAACAGTTTGATTACTGCTAACAGGAGAGGAGGCAGTTGCTGTCACTGTAATAGACGTAGCATTTTCTTCTGTACCTGTGTTGGAAGATACGGATATGTTGACTGTTGGTAATGCTATATCATTATCGGTGATTAAAATATTTTGAGTTGTAGGAGAGCCAAGGGTAATACCTGCAGAAGGATTACTAATGGTAAGTACGGCCGTTTCATCGCCTTCTGCCAATGCATCGTCTGTAACGGTAAATGTTACCGTACCTGTAGTAGCACCGTTTGCAATATTTATAGTTGTGCCAGTTAAGGTATAATCACCACTTGTTATGTTGGTTCCGGTAACGGCTATATCTACCGATTGTGCACCAACAACAGCGGCAGATGCAGTAGCGGTAACGGTTATAGCAGTTGTGCCAGCTTCAGTACCCGAGTTGCTGCTCACAGAAAGAGAAACGGAGGGGTTACCAACAGGCGCAATTGGTGCAAAACATAAACCCCTGAATGCAGTATTGGTGGCAGCGGTAGTTAAAATAGTAGCTGCAGAAGAAGCACCAGCATCGGTAAAACTAACCAATGTGTTGGCAGTGCTAGTTGCATAAATGATGGGATTAGCACCCGAGAAATCAACTGCTAAACCACGAGCCCCTGTACTAGCAGCAGGACTAAATGTATAAGCCAACGACCATACAGTGCCATTAAAAGTCCATTTTTGCACCCCACCAGCAGCTGTAGTTCTATCGTCGGCTATATACGCCACATTGCTTGCTGCATTAATGGCAAAACCGTAAGGAGAAGATCCTGTGCCTGTAGCAATAAAAATGGATGAAGTGGCAGTACTCAATGGGGTACCAACAAAGCTATAAATTCCTGCTGTGCCTGAGCCAGTGGCAAAATATAAATTGTTATTGTAAATATTCACCACTCTGGTATTTGCTGTAGTAGTTTGTACAGAAGAAGCTGCGGCGGTAGTACCCAAGTAATAAGTACCAGAATTGCCACCAGCTCCCCAGTAATCGGCATTATTACCTCTTACCGCAGAGCGAAAGTTATTTGCTGAATACTGTGTGGATGTAAATGCCGCACGGGTAATGGTAGCACCTGCATTGGCTGTATTAATTACCCTGTTTACAGTTGCTGATGTAGTGCCAGTAACTGCTGCGGTACCTACAGCTGCATCATATCCTGCAATGGAGATAAACTGTCCGTTAGCAGAAAGGGTAATCTGCCCATCGGAGGTAGAAGTGCCACTTATCGTTAATCGATCAGCGCCCGTTGTAGGTAACGAAACAGACGTGCCTGCAGTACCTGTTGTAGTAAATTCTTTTAGAAATGCAGGTGTAGCTGCATTTGATAGGGCAGCAGAACCATCACCTACCTGCAACACTACTAACCTGCCTGTAGTAAACTGGGCTTTGGCAGCTTGGCTGCCACCAATAAGGGTTGCAAAAAAAAATAGTATCCTCAAATAGTAATTAATTTTGTTCATGTGTGTTTATAATTTATGAATGTGATATAGGTATGATTCATTTAATAGTAGCGCAAAATTATTTGTACATCGTAGCTTATATTGCAGTTAATATTTTGGTAATACAGATTTAACGATTTGGAAACATTGAAGAATGGGCAAAGCTTATTTGAAGAATAGAGCCAAGGGTTTTGTTTATGCTGTTTCGGAAAATTTTTATTTATTGCGGTAGATTTTTTGTGAGGTTTTCTTGTAAAAAAAAGCTACCTCATTTTTGTTGCGCTAGATAATTTACAAGCACTGTTGTACAAAGAGTTCAGCAAAGTGGTTCTATTAATTTAAAATAAAAATGAACGTGCACGTTTCGGTTTTTTTATTTAGCAAACGATTTTTAAATAGATTTTTTCCTGCGTCTTTATTTGTGTATCAATAACCACTTTTGTTTTACCTTAACGAATCGTTTGTGAGACACGAACCAAGGCGGAAGAGCGAAATGTAATTTTTTATGAATGATATCTTAATTTTCTTAGAAAAATATCATTGGCTGTTAAATGACGGTTTAATTATTTTCCTAATTCCTTTAGAGGATTTTTTTGAAACAGAAAAATGGCTAATGGACGGCATACCACTAGACTGAATAATTTTTAGCCTTATTTTTTCTGCTGTAATCTCACTTGGAAGTTGTATTATTTTGCATGCACCAATTAAATCACCAGTATAAAATGTATCCCATCTTTCATTTAAAAATGATTGTAGTTCATATTCCTTTATTTTAAAATTACGAATTTTAGAAAAATTATCGCCCAAATCTTTCATCGTTGGGTTCTCAAATAAAACAATACGATCGAACGTAATTTTATTTTCAAATTCCATTTCTAGATCTGCAACAGAATCGGTGGCGGTCCAATAGGTTTCTAGGCTAAAATCATTTGCTTTATTGGCAGTAAATTCCTTTGATTCGCTGCTAGCAGTTATTTTTTGGTTGAAGCTTACATTAATTGGGCCTGATGGCAATTTGTTTTTCCCACCCCTAATGCCCAATCTATCGGCAAGTTCAAAAATGCTGTTTTTCTCATGTGTTCTAATTTTCCCAGAAGTATCTGGAGGTACATTTATAATCATCGTATTGTTATTGGCTGTGCCCCAATAAAAAAGTTCTTCTAATTCGTCTACGGGCCTTGCTGCTAGTATCTTTTTCTTTTGAAACCAATTCCATCTATCCGATAAGCATATCGTATGTTCAAAAGAGAGATAATAAAGTTGATCATTGTATCTATAATATTTCGGATCATCCCATCTGGCAAAATCAGGGTCTTTGATTCTAAAGTCTATTGGGAAATAGCGAATGGGATCGCCGTATTGGTAATTTTTAGGATCTATACGAATGCTTTTTGTGCCGGCTTTTACATACCCAATAGAATGATTTACGGTAATCAAGCAATTGGGTTGTTTTTCTTTTACAGCATCATATATTTCTTGCAAATGCCATGCAGTTTCTGTCTTGTCCCAGCCACCATCAAACCATAGTTCATAAATTGAACCATAGTTAGACATAAGCTCTGCTAGCTGATTTTTCATAAAATCTTTGTAGGCCAATTCATTCTTGTAAGATGGTTCATGCCTATCCCATAAAGAGTAATAAAGTCCCAATTTTACGCCATATTTTTTACATGCTTTGGCTACACGCTCTACTACATCTATTTTTACAGGAGACGATGCCACATCATAATTGGTATATTTACTATCCCAAAGACAAAATCCATCATGGTGTTTGGTAACTAAAATAACGTATCTAAAGCCTGCTTCTTTGGCAACTTTTATCCACTGGTCACAATCTAAATCTGTAGGGTTGTAAGAAGATACTTGTAAATTTCCTTTAGACCATTCGATTTCATTAAAAGTATTTATTCCAAAATGGATAAACATTCCATAACCTCTTTCTATTTGGTCTAATTGTGATGAAGATAATTTGTTGGTTGAATTTTGTGAAAAAACACTAAGACTAAAAAGTAATTTTACCAACGTTAGTTTAAATTTCATTACAATAATTTTATTAAATTTAAATATAGAATAAAACTATAAACTTTGTAAATTTATTTCATTTTTTAATTTGGCCATGTTTAAAATTACAGCAACTTCATACTTTGCCGGCAAGCGCCTGTTGTAGAAATTCTTTTTTTCTTCTGGCTACTTCCACTTTGGAATGGTCGCTCATTTGTAAAATACCTTGTTTGTCGTAAGCAATGATATGTGCCGGATTAACCAGGTGAGATTTATGCACCCTTAAAAACCTTTGTCCCTGCAGCATTTCGTCATAGTCTTTCAGGGTTTTTGCCGATATAAAAACTTTTTTGCCAGTTAAAAAAATATGTGTGTAATTACTTTCTGCTTGTAAACGGATAATCTCTTCTATTTGCACATATTTTATTTCTGTAGCATCTGCCAGGGCCAATTTAAATTTTTCCCGGTTACCTTGGGCTATATTTTGCATAAAATTCCGAAACAGTATTTGTCCTGCAGGCGCATAGATGCGTTTCACTTTATAGCGTTCCACTGCTTTTTTTAATTCTGCTTCGTCAATTGGTTTTAATAAATAATCCAGTGCGCTGAAACGGATGGCCTGTATGGCAAATTCGTTATAGGCAGTTGTAAAGATGACTTCAAAGTTCCAGTTATCAATATTCGTCAGCAGATCGAAACCACTCTGGTGCGGCATCTGAATATCCAGGAAAACAATATCGGGCTGAAAAGATCTTATCAGTGGCATTGCATCCTTTACACTTCTTGCCCATTGCACGGATGAGATATCCGGACAATACTCTGTAATCAGCCAGTTCAGCAGGTCGATGGATGCCTGCTCGTCATCAACAATTAGTGCTTTTATCATGATTGTTCGGGGTTGTAATAAGGAATGGTAATAATTACTTTGGTGCCTGTTGGCTCTTTTTTATTGTTATACATGTCAATGATCTCAACATCTGCGGGCTTGCCGGTTTTCTGCATCATCAGATCTAATCTTTCCCGGATGATACCAATGCCCTTACTTTCATGCACAGCAGAACTGATCCTGTTTTTTTGAATGGTAGCTGAGCTTGCACGTCCCACACCATTGTCTTCAATAATGCAGGTCAGAAAATCTTCAGCACTGTTGCTGAAACGAATGGACAATTTTTTATCACCTTCTTTGTGCAACAAGCCATGCCATATAGCATTTTCGGCAAAAGGCTGTATCATTAATGTGGGCATTAATATTTCATCATTTGCAAGGGTTTCTTCTACCGTTATTTCATAATTAAATGATTGATCAAATCGTAATGATTCCAGCTCTATATACATTTTCAGTATCTTGATCTCTTCATCCAGCGGAATAAAATTCTTTTCAGCAAAATTTAAAAGTGTTCTTAAAAAATTGGAAAACACCGTAAGGTATTTATATGCTTTGGTTGTTTGTTGCGAAACAATGAGATGCTGTATTGAGCTTAAAGAATTAAACAGGAAATGTGGATTCATCTGCAGCCGCAGGTTCGAAAATCTTGATTCCGCCATTTTTACATTCAGCTCCATCAGTTCCAGCTTACTCTTTTTCATGGCACCAACAGCTATTGCATTTGATATTTTGGCAGAGCACAAGGTCGCTATTTTTTGCAGCGTTTTAAGATGTTGCTGGGTAAAGAAATTCTTTTTGTTGTTTTCAGAATCAATGATGCCAATCACTTTCCCTTCATGAATAATGGGGACGGTGATCTCTGATAATCTTTTTTCATCATCAACAATGTAGCGGCTGTCTTTTGATGTGTCACCAATGATCTCTCCTTTTCCACTTGATGCCACGCTGCCCACAATGCCTTTACCAAAAGGTATATTAATCAAATTGAGTATTTCAAATGCCCCCGGGCTCTTAGGGCCATACGCTGCTTTCTGAACCAATACTTTGTTCTCTTCATCATTCAGGTATATCACACAATCTTCAAAGCCCAGTCGGGAAATGCAGTTGCGGGAAATATCCCAAAGAATATCTTCTACGGATGAATGCTGATAGGTGGAGTTAGCAAAATATTCAATGGTATTGTTGATCTCCCTTGTCTTTTTTCTTTTTTGAAAATAACCATAGGTAAAATAAATGATGCCTATTAACAGTAAAGCTACCAAAAGCCTGAACCAAGTTTGCTGCCACCAGGGATGGGCAATAATGAGCTCAACAGGGTAGGAGGCATTATACCAGTTGATGCCATCACGTGAAGCTTTTATTTCAAAACTGTAATCACCCGGTGGAAGCTCGCTGTACACTGCCTGTCCAACGGTTACAGGAGATCTCCACTCGTCATCAAAACCATTGAGGCGGTAAAGAAACTGGTTCCTTTTGTCGCCGGACAGTTCGCCGGATGAAAAGATAAAAACAAAAGAGGCAGTATTGTATGCAAACTTTAGTTGATCATTACCCGTAAACTGGAAGACCCCACCACCTGCCTGTAATGTATTTACCGAGGGATATAACGGTAAGGGGGCTTTGCTCATTTGTTCAGGAAAAAAATAAAGGAGCCCCCTGTCAGTACCCCAGATCATTTCTCCAGAGCTGCTTTTATGTGCTGTGCGCATGCGAAAACCACCATGACTGAAACCCATTCCTTCTTCATACACCGTAAATTTTTTATTTACAGGGTCGTAACGTAAGATGCAATTCAGATTACCGATCCACACATAGCCTTTTTCATCTACCAGCAAACCTTCGCAGCGATCATTGCGCAGGCCATTGGTACGGTTGAAGCTTTGTAATTTTCCATCTGCAGATAAAATGGAGAACCCGCCTGCTGTAGCAAAATAAATATTACCCAGGTTATCCTTATTAACAGCATAAACTGTGTTGTGTGCAAGTCCATTCCGGGTATTGTAATGTATAATGCTATTCTTGTCAGCATCAAAACAATAAACCCCGCGTACTGTGCCGATCCACATTCTTCTAGCTTCATCAAGCAATAAGGATGTACAGGACAGCTTACTCATTTCAGCCAATAACGGATGATCCTTGAATGAGATGATCTCAAAATTATCTTTATTGATCATGCAGGTACCCCGTAGTGTGCCAACCCATCGGTTACCATATTGATCAGCACAAATTGCATTGATCCATGGAGAAGGGAGTCCTGTTTTTTTACCTGGGATGGAATCGGTTATTTGTACAATTGTTTTTTTTGCTTTGTTCAGAATTAATATACCAAACCGTGATGTGCCCACCCACAGGTTCTGTTTGTCATCTAGGTGTACCCGCCTGATTGTTTCCCTGCCGGTGATATTAGTGCCATCCGGCAACAGACAGGGAACATACGTTGTCTTATCATGTAAGCGGTCCCAATGTATCAGCCGGTCCTGCGTTGCTATCCATACTATTGATTCATCGGTTGTTACTACATTTTGGATATAACCGTCGAAGATCTGTTTGTTGTCATCAATAAAATAAGGTTTACTGCCCGAATGCTGTTGTTTTACATTGTAAAAATGAACGCCTGATGTTTGTGTTGTTACAAAAAGATAACCGCTGGTATCATACCTGATATTAAAAGCATTGTTTCCTCCAATGCTGCGCTGGTCAATAGGGTCATGAACCCAATGCTGTGCTGTTTGCTTTTGCAGGTCGAGGAAATAAAGGCCCGCAAAATAAGTGGTCACTGCAAAATGATTTTCATCAATCCGTGTTATGTTACGCAGATTTCCGGTTATTGGTAGGTTATATTGGTCTTTAATATCCCGGTATTCCTTTACGATCTTTTTCTGGCTGATGCTGATACGGTAAAATACATCCCCGGTAACTGTATAGGCAAAGAGCTCATCTTCATTGATATAATGTGCACCGCTCAAGTCGGGTAAAGGCATCTGCAGCAGTAGTTTCATTTTGGCATAATCAATTACAACCAAGTTCCTGTTCCGGTAATAAATGATCTTATCCTTATCTATGCCATATGTAAAGCCAATATTGCCTTTCAGCGGCTCATCAAAAGGCGTATTTGTTTTTTCAAAAACGCCAACACTTCCTTTTTTCTGAAAATAATGCTGGCGACCTTTTACAGCTAATACACCCCGGCTGCCGGTATGCCACAGTCCGGTCACATTGTTTTCATCTGTTGTATCGCCAACCAGTATCTTATGAAATTTTCTTTTTTCATCTAGCATGGTAAGACAGTGGGTGTTCGTTCTGATCCAGATACGGTTGTTATCATCAACAACAATTTTTTCAATATTATTATCTGCCAGCCCTGGGTAATTGTATTTATGGTACGTAGTGATGCGGTTGCCATCAAAACTATTAAGCCCTTCAGAAGTTGCGATCCACAATATGCCGTTCCTGTCTCTGGCAACCATGTTTACATTGTTATCACTTAATCCTTCTGCTGTACTTAAATGATAGAATGCCGGTGTTTGTGAATACACCGGCATTGTGGTAATAATGCATACTATTAAAAAAGATATTTTTATAAATGTTGCCAATAAAGTAAGGTTAATAATTTAAGTGAGTTGAAAATACTTCTTTTAATTAAAATATCTTCCATTTATACCTGTTATTTGTTCTTTTTTAATGCGTCAATTTGTTCCTGCATATCGATTATATATAAAGTAAGTTCTTCCACTTTTTCCATCAATCGCTTATTCATATCGCCCAATTGTATTCCATTTTTTTCTATTTCACTGGCGGCAGGAATATTGGGTAAGTGTTTATTTTCATTGATATACTTTTTAACTTCACTGAGTGGTTTTAATTTGTAATCATCTGCAAAAACATAATCGGGCCAGCTGGCAACCGGTAACGTGGTAAAATCTGTTGCAATTACTTTTCCTTCTACAGACAACGTATAACCTGAAGGTGATAAACCGGTTCCGATATTAAAATGGTTTGCCTTGTTGATATATAATCTTTTTGTGCTTGAGCCAATAGCGCCATCAATGATAATTGCACCGCCATAAAAACCTTTTCCTAGAACAACGTTTAAGCTATTGTCAATTTTAAGTTGGCCATAGGTTGAACTTGGGTCCTTTAATTCTAAAGCAGGAGAACTTGAGTTAATTTCCATATCACCCGCTGTAATCTCTCCGGAAACAAATTGATTACCGGTTACTGTCTGGGCGCCGGTAAATCTTGAAGTACCATTTATATCCAGTTTATAAAGTGGGTTTGTTAACCCAACACCAACATTGCCATTCTCGTTTACAGTTACACGGTCGGCCCCATTGGTACGAACAATAAAATTGCCATTAGGGTTGGATAAATTGGTTCCTATCTTAATATCGTCATCAACCAGTTGAATAAAACCTTTATCTGCCTCAGCATTGCGAAGCTGAAGGGTTGGATTAGTGCCATTGATTGTAAGTAGGGCTGAAGGGGTAATAGTGCCTATACCAATCAGTCCATTTTCATCTACCATCATTCTGTCAATTGCCTTTGTTTGAAACACCAGATTTCCTGTTGTATTAGTTGAATTAGTTCCAAGTCTTAAATTACTTCCTGAGACCTGTAAAAACCCTTTTGCAACATCTGCTATACTCATTTGTAGTACGGAATTAAGCCCATTGATAGTTAACAGAGCAGACGGATTAGAAGTGCCAATGCCAACAAATCCGGTTTCATCAATCCACATCCTGTCAATAGCCTTTGTACCCAAAATAAGTTTGCCTGTTGTATTGTTAACATAGGTATTCAATTTCATATCATTGCCACTAGCCTGTAAAAAACCTTTGGCTGATCCGGCATTCATAAACTGTATGGCAGGATTGGTTGCATTAATCGAAAGTTTTTCGCCAGGCAAATTGGTTCCAATTCCAACATTACCTGAATTCGTATTAAATACATTTGATCCCGAACTGCCCCAAAAATTCTGATAGTTGTGTTGCATTTCTGCCCAGCCGCCATTTAAATCTCCACGAAACATCCAGTAACTATAGGTATCCATATCGAAAACGGTTAACCCAATTGCTGGTGCAGCAATAGATGTTCTTTGAAGGGTGGTTAACCGTGGCATCAGTATTCCTTTAGAATCACTTTTTATATCCAGCATGGCTGAATTATGTGCTGCAGAAGCATCCGTGTTTATTGCAACCCCTTGTGCAAAAAGTAATACCGGAAAAATAATTGCAAATAAAATAACTAGTTTTTTCATCTTTTTTTAATTTAGAACTCAAAAATAATTTGCTTTATTCTGAATTTTATTCTTGGTTTAGTGTAAGGTTGTTTGCTCTTATTCTGTGGTATTTACTTTCAAAAATTTCAATGTTAAAAGAAAAGTAGATCAAGAATTAATGAATAATCACTTCCTGTAAATGCTCCACTCTTTTATTCAACAACACCTGTAAATAATAAATGCCTTTATCAAGTCCTGTAATAGGGATGGCATTAATCCATTTACCATTTACCGAAGATTCAATCGTTTTTTGTTTTATTATTTTCCCCATTTCATCTGTCAGCAAAATATCTGTTACGCCATGTTGTTTTTGATTTATTTCAAACTGAACCTCATTTTTTGTAATGGATAAAATATGGACCATCGATTTTTTGCCCCCTGTTGGTGGAAGATATTGTTGTGCCGGAAGGCGCAAAGCATCATCATTTGCATTCATGCGAAACCCTGCAACGCCGCCGCTTCCGCATGGCCCGATGGCTGCCTTAAACTGTGTATTTTCTCTTGCCGTAAAGCCGGCCTGTAATACAACTTCATTTCCACCCCGCATTTGCACTTTGCTTCCCTCCGATGTTAATAGAGAAGCGGTGGATACAACATTATTGGAGGCTTCATAAAATTCTTGTCCTTCTAATGTACCGGTTATGTTCAGGTCGGTTACACAGGTACTGTATAATTCACTGCTCCAGATGCCACGGCCAAAAGTAGCGGCCCTTATCGTATTCTCTGCTTCGGAAATGATTAAATCGGTAACGGGTACATAGGGCAGGTTATTGTAAAACGGAACCCAGTCGGTCATACCTGCACCGCGGTAATACACGCCGTTATCGGTGCCCAGGTAAGCATTATTAGCATTGTCGAGTGCAATTGTATTTACCGGTACATTGGGCAAAGTACCGCTTCTGTTAACCCAGTTTCCGTTAGGGTTTACATTATAGTCGCAATAAAAAACTTTCATGTTATTGGTAAAGCCCCCGAATGTTACCCATACTCTCAGCGAGTTTGTTGGATCAACATTGATGCTGGTAATTTTTGGAAAATTAACAGGAAAGTTAGTGTCGCTGCTTAAAATATTTCCATTAGGCCAGGTAAATCCGCCATCATCACTGCGCCTTAATACGCCTGTTGTGGAATTATAAGCTACACCACCTGCTGCATAAACACGGTTGCCATTACTGGGGCAGGTTCGCAAAAACCAACCTGCCCGAATATTATTAAATGATGCGGCCCAGTTTGTTCCATTATTGGTAGATCTCCAGATAGTATCGGAACCAACAAACAATGCACCAGGTAATGAAGTATGTACTGCTAAACTGGTTGCCCATGATGCAGTGTTTTGCACCGGAGTAATATTAGTGAAAGTGTTTCCTCCATTAAATGACCTGTTAATAGCTTGGTTGTTTACTGCATAAATAGTATCTGAATTGGTATTGTCGTAACCAACCCCAAACCCATCACAACAGGCTATTTCATCAAAATAAGTTGTTGCACCGGTTTTTCTTTTAACAGCATTGTCCTGGGCGCCGGCAATCATATTTATATAATCATTTGGATCTACAGCCATCCGGTAAAACTGGGTAATGTTCATATCCTGAAAATG
>JANPCB010000104.1:0-28218 GCA_031430735.1 Ferruginibacter sp.
TTACAAGAACTTACAGCGTAGGAGCAGGTTATCAGCCAATGAGGGTTGACCTAGGCATACACGCAAGAGGCGTATATCGTGTAGATGTAGTAGATACGAAAGGAAATCGTTTGAAAACAGGAAGTGTAATGGTATTCTAATCAACACACTTATCTAATAAAATGCTAAAAGGGCTGTCTGAAAAGATGGCCCTTTTGCTTTGCTTAATAAAAAAGTTCTTTAAGCGTTTATAAAAGGACAATCTTATCCCGACACTGTGTCGGGAGTAAAAGCCGACCTGTGCCGATTTTTCGGTATGGTATCAAACAAATAGCCCAATGAGGCTTTGCCAATATTGGGCTATATTGTTTGTCCAATCGGTATTAATACCATTTTGAATTGTAAAATAGTCCAATATGTGTCAGACAGCTTTCTCGAAGAATATCTAACTTAAAGGCATTGCTTAGGTGTCCGACACATCTATGTATTGGACTAAATTTTATTCACTGACGGTATAATCTCTTTTGAAGTAAAAAATACGCAAAAACAGAAAAAAATCGTACATTTGCAGCCCGTTAAAAAAACAAACGGGTTCATTTATGTCATTTAATATTAACAAACAACTAAACGCAGAAGATCAGGAGCCAACGGCTGCACCAGATGCAATCGAGGCCACTGCGACAACAAACAGCCCTGAGGTTACAGAAACAGCTGCTGAGGTAGTAGCAGAAACAACTACGGAAGTAGTTGAAGAAACAATTACAGAGCCCGTAGCTGAAAAACCAGCTTATGTAGCTCCTGTGCAAACAGCACACGACGATTTTGATTGGAGTAGAGACAAACGCAATGTATCTGCTTATTCGAAAGAAGAAAAAGAAAAGTATGACGGTGTTTATGACAACACTTTCAAACAAATCAATGATGGTGAAATGATTCAAGCAACCATTGAATCTCTAACCAAAACAGATGCAGTAGTTAACATCGGCTTTAAAAGTGACGGACTTATTTCTTTAAATGAATTTAGAGATATTCCGGGTGGAGTAAAAGTAGGTGATGTAATAGAAGTAATGGTTGTAGAAAAAGAAGATAGAGAAGGCAATTTACACCTTAGCCGCAAATCTGCTCGTATTACACGTGCGTGGGAGCGTATTATGGAAGTAAATAAAACAGGTGAAATCGTAACTGGTCTTGTTACAAGCAAAACCAAGGGCGGTCTTATCGTTGATGTTTTTGGAATGGAAACATTCTTGCCAGGATCTCAAATAGATGTGAAGCCGGTAACTGATTACGATCAATTTGTAGGTAAAACAATGGAGTTTAAAGTGGTTAAGATAAACGAAACCATTAAGAACGCAGTTGTATCTCACAAAGCACTTATTGAAAGTGATATTGAAGCTCAAAGAGCTGAAATTATTGGCAAATTAGAGAAAGGCCAGGTATTGGAAGGAACAATTAAAAACATTACTGATTTTGGAGCATTCCTTGATCTTGGTGGATTAGATGGTTTGTTGTACATCACTGATATTTCTTGGGGCCGCATAAACCATCCTACAGAAGTATTGAAGATGGATCAAAAATTAAATGTAGTTGTTCTTGATTTTGATGATGATAAAAAACGTATCAGTCTTGGATTGAAACAATTGACTCCTCACCCATGGGATACATTGGCAGAAACCTTTAAAGAAGGTGAATCTGTAAAAGGTAAAGTTGTAAATATTGAAGACTACGGTGCTTTCTTAGAAATTATGCCAGGAGTGGAAGGTCTTGTACACGTAAGTGAAATTACTTGGGCTAATAATCCTATAAACGCCAAAGAATTCTTCAAATTAGGAGATGAGTACGAAGCTAAAGTGGTTACATTAGATAAGGATACACGCAAAATGAGTCTTTCTATTAAGCAATTAACAGAAGATCCATGGAGTACTATAGAAAATCAATTCCCTGAAGCTAGCAAGCACATGGGAACGGTGAAGAATATTACCCCTTATGGTGTATTTGTTGAACTTTCTACTGGTATTGGTGGAATGATACACATTAGTGATTTAAGCTGGTTAAAGCGTTTCAATAATCCTAATGAGTACACCAAGGTTGGAAATGAAATAGAGGTTATGATTATGAGCATCGATAAAGAAGGCCGTAAACTACAACTTGGACACAAACAAATAGAAGAAGATCCTTGGAATAGTCTTGAAGATACTTTTGCTGTAGGTTCTTTACACGAAGGTACCGTTGTTAAGAAAGACGAAAAAGGTGCAGTTGTTCAACTTCCTTATGGTCTTGAAGGGTATGTTCCTACTCGCCATTTGATGAAAGAAGATGAAAAAGCTATTGCGCAAGATGAGATTGCAAAATTTGTTGTAATTGAATTTGATCGCAATGACAAACGCATTGTTCTTAGTCATACAAGATTATGGGAAATAGAAAAAGAAGAAGAGAGACAAGTAGAGATTAAAGAGAAAAAAGCAGAAGTTGAATCTACTAAGAAAGCTGTAAAAGCTATTCAAAGTAAAGTAGAGAAAACGACACTTGGTGACTTAGGTGCTTTGGCTGATTTGAAAGCTAAACTAACAAGTGATGAAGCCGGTGCTGCTAGCAAAGCTACAGAAGAAGCATCAGGAGAATAATCTCTTGATTGTTTAAAATATAACCTCCCGTTTTATTGCGGGAGGTTTTTTTGTTATATACTTTTTACATTGTTTATAAAAGCTGATTTTTATATTTTTTAATTATTGCCCCCTTGCAAAGAAATACAGGAAACGAAAGAGGGTGGCTGTCTTTGTAGGCAGGAAGGAACCGATATGCATACTGCCATCTATTTGCGCAGCAGGTGAGCTAATACATGCTAGCTCGAAGGGAATAGGGAAGGAGACCGAACTACCATAACATAATGCTTAAACTTGAGCACTGCAAAATAATAATTGAAAACTAAGATCATTCTAATCTTTCCATAAGTAAGGAAATAGAATAACGGCCAAAGCAAACACAAGTATATCCAAACCTACTATAAGGCCAGTAAGCTGCAATACTGCTCCATCTTTGAATACTTCCGCAAAGCCAGATTTACTTAATTTCATAAGGAGTAACAACTGGGGTAAAATAACAGGAAAACCAAGTATAGCAATAAGTGCAGCGTTTTGTTGCGCCTTGGCTGCAATAGCGCTCATAAGAGAAAAGGTAAGACTAATACTAGAGCCCCCTAGTAATACTATTCCAAAAAACTTTAAAGAATCGGTAACCGGATTCGTAAGAAAAGCAAAGAATAATATCAAACTGATACTACTCATTATAAGCATTAGTACAATATTGAATAATAGTTTGGCAATAATAAATTCAACCGGAGACGTGATGGAATAATAATACAACATCAAACCTTTACTTTCTGCTAAGAAACTTTTGGCTACCGTATTTACACAAACAAATAATTGGATTACCCAAAAAAGACTATTCCAAGTGCTGGCATCTGGATCATTAGGTATTGATAAAGACAGTACGAATACGGTAGAAGCTATGTAAAGCAAAATGCCATAAAAAGTATGCTGGCGGCGAAGCTCCAACATAATATCTTTTTTTAGTAGGGCAATTATTCGTTTAGTCACAGTTGAAAATAATAGCGTTATTTGTTATAAGTAATTATCCTATTTTTCTTGAGCACATTCTCTACACCTTGGTTCATAAATATCCTTTTCGCCCAACAAAACTTGTCCACCGGTAGCAATCTTGCGATAAGATATACTTGCCATTCCTCCACACTTCATACATATGGCATGAAGTTTTGTAATATAATCTGCAATTGCAAGCAAGTTGGGCATCTGGCCAAAAGGTTTACCCTGGTAATCCATATCTAGACCAGCTATAATTACCCTTATTCCTCTAAGGGCAAGTTGCTCGCATACATAGGCTATTTCTTCGTCAAAAAACTGTGCTTCATCTATGCCTACTACATCTACATCCTGTGCCATTAGTAAAATGCTGTGTGCATTTTCTACAGGGGTGCTGTGGATAGAATTGGTGTCGTGGCTTACTATTTTTACTTCGTCGTAGCGGGTATCTAAAGCAGGCTTAAATATTTCTACTGTAAGATTGGCAATCTTAACTCGTTTCAATCTGCGTATCAGTTCTTCTGTTTTTCCACTAAACATGCTTCCACAAATAACTTCTATCCAGCCTTTTCTATCTCCCCTTAAATTTGGTTCTATGAACATTTTTTACATTTTATGATTGCGTTCCGTAACTTTATTGCAAGTTTGCAAAGATTGATGATAAAAACCGAAAGGCAAAACAAAAGTCGTACTATTATCCTTTGAATAAAAAATAAAGCCAACGATATGGAACGAGTAGAAACACTTTGTAATTTATTGGCAGATAAATTGCAAAAAAAAGTAAGTATAAACGAATTGCTTAGTACTGTAAAAATGTTGGAGTCCGAATTGCTTCATTTGAAAAGTATTACTCCTAATGCTGTTAATGATGAATTGGCGGCTTCCGTTCATATTTCTAAAAAGTTAATGGAAGATAAAGAAGAAGTAACAGGAGAAATAGCAAATGAAGAAGAAAAAATCGTAGAAATACTTCAAATTGACGAAGCAGAAGTAGAAGCAGAGCTGGAAGAAATTAAAAAAAACGTGGAAGAAATAAATAACCTTGCCTACCAAAACAGGCCTTCTATTTCTTTCGAAAGTTTGGAAGACATTCCGACATTTGCAAATAGGCATAGTCAATCAAATAATCCTGTAGAGAAAGCTCCGGTAAAAGAAATACACGAAGTATTGCCAGTGAACAATGCTGCTTCAATAAATGATGTATTGAGAAATACGCAAAATGAAGTAAGTGATACATTGCAAGAGGTACCTGTAAAAGATCTAAAAAAAGCTATCGGCGTAAATGACCGTTTTCTTTATCTAAACGAATTGTTTAGAGGCGATGAAGCCATGTATGAACGAAGCATAAAAACCATTAATGCATTTGATATTTATCCGGAGGCTGAATTTTGGATAAGAAGAGAATTGAAATTAAAACTTGGGTGGGATGATAAATACGAAACAGTAAAACAGTTTGATCAATTGATAAGAAGACGGTTTGCTTGAAAATATTGTAGAATAATATTTGTAGCGCCTCGCTTTTTATATACATAACTTTTGCTTATTTGGGAAGCATTGGCCCTAAGATTTTCTTCATTAAAAAGCTTATCCAGTAAGCATTCTAGCTCTAGTGCATTTTCTATAGAGAAAGCGGCACCGTTGTTTACCAAATCCAAGGCTTCCGAAAACTTTTCATATACAGGCCCAAAAATAATTGGCTTACCATAAACTGCGGCTTCTAGAATGTTGTGAATGCCACTTTGATTAAATCCACCACCAATGTAAACAACATCAGCAAGCTGATACAGCGTAGATAATAAACCGATATTGTCAATAATTATTATTTGAGCATCATGGTTAGCTACAATAAAATCTGAATATAAAATGGTATTTTTAAAAAGTTTTTGTATCTCTAAAATCCGCTCTTTGTCTATTTCGTGTGGAGCAATAATTAATTTAATATCCTTGTGTATTTTGGTATAATGTACAATTTCCTCTTCATCTTCTTCCCAAGTACTACCGGCAACAATTATTTTATTTCCTTCACAAAAGTTTAATAAAGATGCAGGCAATTGATTGCCTTTTTCTGCAATGGTTATAACCCTATCAAATCTTGTATCTCCAGATAATGTGCTGTTAGAATCTAGCTTAATCAGTTTTAACAGCTCTATGGAATGTTCATTTTGTACAAATACATGAGAAAAACTTTTTAATATTTTTTTCCACAAACCACCATACCATTTAAAAAAAGGTTGGCTTTCTCTAAAAATGGCAGACACCAGCAAAACAGGAATATTTCTTTGCTTTAGCGTTGTTAAAAAATAATACCAATATTCATATTTAACCCAAATAACCAAAGTAGGGTTTGCTATATTAATAAATTTTATTGCGTTTCTTTTATTGTCCATTGGCAAATAGAAAACGGCATCTACCTTATTGTAATTTTTTCTAATTTCATATCCGCTCGGTGAAAAAAAGGTAAGTAGTATTTTATATGCAGGATATTGTTCTTTTATACTTTCTATGATTGGTCTTGCTTGCTCAAATTCGCCTAGGCTGGCACAATGAAACCAAATAAGTTTTTCATTACCTGAGTATTTGTTTCTCCAGTTTTGTAATTCGTTGAATATATTTTTTCTTCCGCTTAGCCATAAGGCAGCCTTATTACTTTTTATAGAAGCTATCCTTATTCCTAAAACGTAAACCCTAATAAAAATATTATATAAAAAAAGCGTCAATAGTACAAGTTTGAGGCAAATTTA
The DNA here is from genome assembly GCA_031430735.1 of Ferruginibacter sp. Taxonomy (GTDB): domain Bacteria; phylum Bacteroidota; class Bacteroidia; order Chitinophagales; family Chitinophagaceae; genus Ferruginibacter. The sequence goes on from JANPCB010000104.1 coordinate 6,320, forward strand.
AAGGCAAAACTGTTGTTTAACTAATTATTAATTACCCGAAATTTCAGCGATTCAAATTTGTATCTTTGCAGCCAAAAAAACTATTATGAGGCAAATTCAGATGGTAGATACTAAAACACAGTATCTAAAAATAAAAGAGCAAGTAGATGCTGCTGTAATAGCTGTTATGGAATCTTCCCGTTTTATAGGAGGTGCTGTAGTTTCGGATTTTGCCACCAGCCTAGCCCAATACCACAATAGTAAGCATGTAATACCGTGCGCAAATGGTACAGATGCTTTGCAAATAGCCATGATGGCACTTGGTTTAAAAGCGGGCGATGAAATAATAACCCCTTCTTTTACTTATATTGCTACAGTAGAAGTTGCCGCCTTATTGGGCATAAAACCGATTTTTGTTGAGGTAGATAAACAAACTTTCTGCATAGATATTGCAGCCATTGAAAAAGCCATTACACCCAAAACTAAGGCAATAGTACCTGTTCATTTATATGGGCATGCGGCAGATATGGAAGCTATTATGAAAATTGCCCAAAAACATCAATTATTTGTTATAGAAGACAATGCGCAAGCAATTGGAAATGATTTTATATTTAGTGATGGTACAAAAAAGAAAACGGGTAGCATAGGGCACATTGGCTGTACCTCTTTTTACCCTTCAAAAAACCTTGGTGCTTTTGGTGATGGTGGTGCCATCTTTACAAACGATGATGCACTGGCAGAACAATTAAAAATGATTGCATCTCACGGGCAAAGCAGACAATATTACCATGATGTAGTAGGCTGTAATTCGAGATTGGACGCTATGCAAGCTGCCATATTGGATATTAAGTTAAAAAAATTGGACGAGTATATTGCGGCTCGTCGCAAAGCTGCGGACTTTTATGATGCTGCATTTGCTGGAAATGAAAAAATCACAACGCCTTTTAGAGCATCAAACAATGAGCACGTTTTTCATCAATACACATTAACTTTAAATGGGGTAGATAGAGATGCATTAAATAAATACCTTGCAGAACAGGGCGTACCATCAATGATATATTACCCAGTACCAGCGCACAAACAAAAAATGTTTGATGCCTTTGGGGGTAGTGAATACAATTTACCAGAAACTGATTGGCTAACAGAGAGGGTAATTTCTTTACCAATGCATACGGAGTTAGATGAAGAACAACAGTCTTTTATTGTAGATAATGTACTTGCTTTTGTAAATAGATAATTAACCAACTGTATGAAAATAGCTGTAATAGGAACGGGATATGTTGGATTGGTAACTGGAACTTGTTTTGCAGAAACGGGTAATACTGTCATCTGCGTTGATATTGATAAGTCAAAAATCGAAAAACTTTCTTCTGGAATTATAACCATATACGAACCAGGGTTGGAAAAACTTTTTAAAAGAAATCAAAAAGAAGGAAGACTAAAGTTTACAGAAACCTTAAGCGAAGCCATACTTGATGCTGAAATTGTTTTTTTAGCACTTCCAACGCCACCAGGTAAAAATGGTGAGGCAGATTTGAAATATGTACTTGAAGTGGCAAACGATATTGGAAAACTGTTGAAACCAGATTCGTATAAAGTTATAATAGATAAAAGTACGGTGCCAGTTGGTACTGCAGAAAAAGTAAAGGATGCCATATTAGGCGCTGGCAACATTGGTATAGAAAATTCATTTGATGTAGTAAGTAACCCCGAATTTTTGAGAGAGGGTGTAGCCGTTGAAGATTTCATGAGACCCAATAGGGTTGTAATTGGAACAACATCTGAAAGAGCTATAAAAATAATGAAGGATTTATATGCACCTTTTGTAAGGCAAGGCAACCCAGTAATTTATATGGATGAGAAAAGTGCAGAACTTACTAAATACGCTTCCAATGCATTTCTAGCCACAAAGATTAGCTTTATGAATGAAATTGCACAATTATGTGAACGACTTGGCGCAGATGTGGATATGGTAAGGAAAGGAATAGGTAGCGATGATAGAATTGGTAGAAGATTTCTTTTTCCGGGAATTGGTTATGGAGGAAGTTGTTTTCCAAAAGATGTGAAAGCTTTAGCAAAAAGCGCTAAAGATACGCAATACGATTTCAAAATATTGAGTGCAGTAATGGCAGTGAATGAACTTCAAAAATTGCATTTAATTCCTAAAATAAAATTATTGTTTGGAGAAGATTTAAAGGGTAGGCATTTTGCTTTTTGGGGATTGGCATTTAAACCAAATACAGATGATGTAAGAGAAGCACCCGCTTTCTATATGATAGATTCATTACTTTCATGTGGAGCTACCATTGCTGTATTTGATCCGGAAGCTATGGCAAATGCTAGGTTGGTATATGAAGACAGGATACTGTTTTTAGAAAATCAATATGAAACATTGAAGGGTGCCGATGCATTAATAATAGCAACAGAATGGAATGAATTTAGAACACCCGATTTTGAAAGAATTGGTGCTTCATTAAAATCGAAAGCTATTTTTGATGGTAGAAATCTTTTTGATCCTGATCAAATGAAAACACTTGGTTTTCATTACGAGAGTGTTGGTAGAAAAGGTATTAAACAAACTTAAATAAAATATTCTTGCAAAAAAAAATACTTATTACAGGTGCAGCTGGTTTCTTAGGCTCTCATTTGTGCGATAGATTTATAAAAGAAGATTATCATGTAATTGGTATGGATAATCTTATTACTGGAGACCTGAAAAATATCGAGCATTTATTTAAATTACAAAATTTCGAATTTTCTTATAGCGATGTGTCTAAATTCATTCACATAACAGGAAACTTAGATTATATACTTCATTTCGCTTCGCCCGCAAGTCCGATAGATTATTTAAAAATACCCATACAGACATTAAAAGTAGGATCGCTTGGAACGCACAATTGCTTGGGATTAGCCAAGGCAAAAAATGCTAGAATTCTGGTAGCTAGTACCAGCGAAGTATATGGAGATCCCCAAGTGCACCCACAAAATGAAGAATATTGGGGCAATGTGAACCCTGTAGGACCAAGAGGGGTATACGATGAGGCAAAACGCTTTCAAGAAGCTATTACGATGGCTTATCATACATTTCACAATTTAGATACTAGAATTGTAAGAATATTTAATACTTATGGTCCACGAATGAGGCTAAATGATGGTCGTGCATTACCAGCATTTATTGGACAAGCACTTAGAGGGGAAGACCTTACCGTATTTGGTGATGGAAGTCAAACAAGAAGTTTTTGTTATGTTGATGATTTGATAGAAGGCATATATAGACTTTTAATGAGTGATTATGTATTGCCAGTAAATATTGGAAACGCTGATGAGCTTTCTTTATTGAATTTTGCGGAAGAAATAATTAAACTTACCGGTACTACTCAAAAGATAGTGTTTAAGCCTTTACCAGTAGACGACCCCAAACAAAGGCAGCCAGATATTACAAAAGCCAAAGAACTGCTGGGCTGGGAACCAAAAATAAGTAGGGCAGAAGGATTGAAAATAACGTATGAATATTTTAAAAACCTGCCCAAAGAAGAATTGAATAAATTACCCAAAGAATTTACAAAAAATTCAAATTAATATTATAGAAGAAAATAGCAATTATGTATCAAGAATTAATTAAAAAGGAAAATAAATTAGCTGTAATCGGATTGGGTTACGTGGGGTTACCCATTGCATTGGAATTTGCAAAACAAATAAAAGTTATCGGATTTGATATTAATGCAGATCGAGTAAAAATGATGCAAAATAAAATTGATCCAAGTAAAGAGCTGGACTCATCTGCATTTGAAGGTTGTGATATAGAGTTTACAAATGATTTGGAGATTTTAAAAGAAGCAACTTTCTTCATTGTAGCAGTTCCTACACCTGTAGATGAACACAATGTGCCAGATCTTACACCTGTACTAAAGGCAAGCGAAACAATTGGGAAAGTAATTAAAAAAGGTGATTATGTTGTTTATGAAAGCACCGTATATCCGGGTTGTACGGAAGAGGATTGTGTACCAGTAATTGAGAAAATAGCTGGATTGAAAATGAACAACGATTATAAAATCGGGTATTCACCAGAGCGAATTAATCCTGGAGATAAAGAACATACTATAACCAGCATTGTAAAAGTAGTAAGCGGTTGTTGTGAAGAAAGTTTAGAAAACATTGCTAAAGTATATGAATTAGTTGTAAAAGCAGGTGTACACAGAGCCTCATCCATAAAAGTAGCAGAAGCTGCAAAAATTATCGAAAATACACAGCGGGATTTAAACATTGCTTTGATGAATGAACTCTCTATTATTTTCGACAAAATGAACATAAATACTTTTGAAGTGTTAGAAGCTGCTGGTACAAAATGGAATTTCTTGCGTTTTCAACCGGGGCTTGTAGGCGGACATTGTATTGGGGTAGATCCTTATTATCTTACTTATAAATCCAAAGAACTTGGTTACGATAGCCAAGTAATACTAGCAGGCAGAAATATCAACGATGGCATGGCTGGTTATGTTGCAAAAAAAGTTTTGCAACATGTGATTCATTACAACGGAAATATAAAAGATGCCAGCGTACTCATAATGGGTGCTACTTTTAAAGAAAATGTAAGCGATATTCGTAATAGCAAAGTGGCAGATGTTGTAAAAGAATTAAAATCCTTTTCGCTCAATGTAGACATTACAGATCCGCATGCAAGTAGCGAAGAACTACAGCATGAATACGGTTTTGGTTTAACTGAAAATATAGGAAAAGCGTACGATGCTGTAATTGTAGCAGTACCACATGCTGCTTACAAGGATTTAGATGATGCCTATTTTGTATCAATTACCAAAAAAGATGCACTTATTTTCGATTTGAAAGGAACATATAGAAATGAAATTAAAAATAGAACGTATAAAAGCTTATAAAAAATAATGGAAGTATTTCATGAAGGAAGTTTAGCGGATAAAACGTTTCTAATAACTGGCGGTGCTGGTTTTATTGGTGGACATTTGGCAGAATATCTTTTACAGCATGGTGCTGCAAAAGTAAGGGTACTCGATAATATGGTTAATGGATTTGATAGTAATTTGGACGTTTTAAAAAAATATCCTGCATTTGAATTTATGCATGGCGATATTAGAAATATTGATGATTGCCAAAAGGCCTGTGAGGGAATTGACTACATAAGCCATCAAGCTGCTTTAGGCTCAGTACCCCGCTCTATTAAAGAACCTGTTTATTTTAATGAGGTAAATGTTGGTGGATTTGTAAACATGCTTAAAGCGGCTGTAGATAATGCTGTAAAACAATTTGTGTATGCATCATCCTCCTCTGTGTATGGAGATGAACAAACTTTGCCAAAAGTAGAATCTAAAATAGGTAATTGTTTGTCGCCCTACGCTGCTACGAAAAAAACAAATGAATTGTACGCACAAGTTTTTGCAGATGTTTATGGGCTCAAAATAATGGGGTTTAGGTACTTTAATATTTTTGGCCCAAGGCAAGATCCAGATGGTGCGTATGCTGCCGTAATTCCATTGTTTGTAAAAGGCATAATGAAACAAACTCCTATTTATATTAATGGCGATGGAGAGCAAACAAGGGATTTTACTTTTGTGGACAACGCTGTGCAAATAAATGTAAAAGGAATGCTTACTCAAAATGCAACAGCATTAAACAAAGTTTATAACGTAGCTGTAGGAGAAAATTTTAGTGTAAACTATTTATATAATATTTGCAAAAAAAATATTGAAAGCGATTGGGAAGCTACATATAGAGCGCCAAGAGATGGTGACATTAGAAATTCGTTGGCAGATATCTCATTGGCAAAAAATTTATTGGGCTACGCTCCTACAAAAAGATTTGAAGATGGACTGTTGGAAACAATATCGTTTTTTAAAAATCTTTACAAGAATTCATAATTAGTTAGCTATGCCTTTTATTAAAACCGATTTTCCTGACTTATTAATTTTTGAACCAAAAGTGTTTGAGGACAGTCGTGGATATTTTTTTGAAAGTTACAATGCCAATACTTGCAGCGCAGAAGGAGTAGATATTACATTTATTCAAGACAACCAAGCTCGTTCTGAGTATGGGGTAATTCGTGGTTTGCATTACCAGCTTGCTCCTTATGCTCAAACAAAATTTATAAGGGCTATTAGCGGAAATATTTTAGATGTTGTAGTTGATATGCGAAAAGGTTCCCCAACATTTGGTAAATCTTTCTCCATAGAATTATCTGCAGAAAACAAATTACAGTTACTCGTTCCCAAAGGATTTGCACATGGCTATTCTGTATTAAGCCCTACAGCCGAAGTTTTTTATAAATGTGATTCATTTTATAATAAAGCCTCCGAAGCTGGGTTATTGTACAATGATAAATTCCTTCACATCGATTGGAAAATTGAAGGAGGTAAAGAAATAGTTTCTGAAAAAGACTTGGTACTACCTACTTTCGAATTTTGTAATAATAATTTCGAATTTTAGTGGAAAATCATTCAACTAATACAAAAACTATTCTTATTACCGGAGCCCAAGGGCAACTAGGGCTGGAGTTTCAAGAAATAGCTAAAGGGCAAACACCCTATAATTTTTTATTTGCAAGCAAAGAAGCGCTTTCTATTTCAGATGAACAATCAATAGACCATTTTTTTTTCAAAAACAAAATTGATGTTTGTGTAAATTGTGCAGCTTATACCGCAGTTGACAAAGCAGAACAAGAAAAAGACCTTGCAACAACAGTAAATGCAAAAGCCGTTGGATATTTAGCCAAAGCTTGCAAAAAATATAATATTCAATTTATTCATATTTCTACCGATTATGTTTTTGATGGTACGAATAGCAGTCCTTATAAAACAACAGACAAAACCAACCCTGTTAATTTTTATGGACAAACTAAACTCGAAGGGGAGCTATATGCTTTAAAAGAAAATGAAAACAGCATCATCATTCGTACTGCTTGGGTATACAGCCAATTTGGGAATAATTTTGTAAAAACCATGATACGTCTGATGAAGGAAAGAGAAAGTATTGCTGTAGTAAATGATCAATTTGGTGGCCCTACTTACGCTGCAGATCTTGCAGGGGCTATTGTTCAATTAACTTCTACCAATAAATTTGTTGCTGGTATTTATCACTATTCCAACCAAGGTAAAATATCTTGGTATGATTTTGCCAAAGAAATTGCACAACTTATCCATTCAAAATGCATAGTGAATCCAATTGCCACTTTGCAATTTCCAACACCTGCTGCAAGGCCCAAATATTCTGTTTTGGATACAGAGAAAATACAAACAACTTATGGGATTGTAATTCCAAATTGGAAAGACAGTTTAAAAAAATGTATAGATAAAATTTTGTCTTAGCTTATTAATCATAAAAAAGAAGGATTCCTTTTAGTGGAATCCTTCTTTTTTTATTACAATAAAAAAAACGTTACTTTTTTTCTACAATTAATTTCTCCTGAAATTTTAAGCCTTTGTCATTCGTTATTTCCACAACGTACACACCCGATGGTATAACAGAAATATCCAAGATTGTTTTATTTGTTTCAAGTATTTTTTTAGATAATACTCTCTTTCCTGTAGCATCAATTAAATTGATTATGCCATTTTTAAAACTAGCTGCATACTCTACCGTAAGCGAAGAGCTTGCAGGGTTTGGATATAAAGAAAAGCCAAGTTTTTCATTGAACCTTACAGTTACAATATTTGAATACTTGAATGCACCACTTATGTCTACCTGCTTCAATCTGTAATAATTAATATCTGCAGGGTTGTTATCAAAGTGCTGATAATTTCCACCATTTACTCCTATAGAACTCATTCTTGTTATTTCATTGTATGTAAATTGATCGGTGCTTTTTTCTACAACTATATAATCACTGCTTATTTCATTTTCGGTAACCCAATCTAGTTGAACTTTTTTGTCTAAGCCTTTTCCAGTAAAACCAATAAGGTTTATGGGAACTAGTGCACAGCCATTAGGTAAAGTGTAGTTTGCGTTTACACTTTGCAAATCGGGGTTTGTTATTGTTAATGTTTGGTTTGTTCCACTTAATGTTGTAGGCCATACTATATTGAAAGTTATTTGTGTTGGACTTACAAATAGAATATTGGTTATAGAAACCCCGGCACCTGTAGTTGTTACAGCCAATCTATTTGTATAACCAGTACCAGGGTCATAAAATTCGCTGTTATTTGTAGATGTACCATTTAGTGTAATGGGTGTTGTACGTGTTCCAATTACAGGACCAACACCGCAACTAATTGTTCCCAATGCTGAAGGAGTAGCAGGAGGAGGGGCTTTTAATTGTATAGCCCTTACGCCATAAGAATTTGTTGTGTTACAATATTGATGAAATGCCCACATCGTCATATTATCATCTGGGTCTACACATACTTGGCTATAATCTCCCCATCTGTTTACAAAAGTAGGGCCGCTAAAAGGATTATAATCTGATGTAGTAGCTGTTGCGTAAGTAGAATCTTCTAAATCTCCCAAAGCAGATGTTCTGTAACGACCAGCCACTACAATATTTATTCTATCCACAGCAGAGGCTGAACTCGAAACTAAAATGGAATGTCCTTGCCCACTCATGGCAATACTTGGAAACCAAAAGCCTCTAGGGTTTGTAGCGGCATTATTAAACAAAGTACCTAATTGAGAAACTGTTGGTGTGGTACTAAAATTTGTAATTTCATACCACCTGCAACCATTTCTTCCTCCTGTAGATGAGCCTACTCCGCTTGTATTTACCTGGATAGTATGGGCTGTCCATAAGCTAGAAGCTCCAGTTATTTTATTTTTCATAATCATGGCAGCAAATAACCTTGTATTTATTGCATCTAAGTTGCCACCAGTAGTACCCAAAGCAACTTGTGGAATGGGTGTTGCTGTTGTATTAGTAGATAGTTCTACTTCTGCTCCTAAGGTAGTAATACCACCAGGATAGGTAACTTTTCTAAAAGCCATAAGACTTAAGAAAGCAGTATTACCAACAATATAGCCTTCTGTAGCAGTAGGGTCATCGTTGTGAACACCTTGTGGAGTTCTAATACGAAATCCTACAGGAGCGGCAGAAGTTCCTATTGCACTAAACGGTGTAATGGTTAAAGTACCAGCAATCATATCTGATTTATCTACCACATAAGCCGAAGAATGAGAAAAACTAGTCGAGGAAGTTAAAAAAATATTAGCTCCCATATACAATGAATTTGCATCTATACCCAACGTTGGGTAATCTAAAAATTTACCAATATCTAAATTGCCTGCTGGAAATGAACTCAATTGTATTCTAAAAAAGGTAAACGAAGCAGTACCAGTAATGGTAGGCCCACTGCTTACTGCAAAAAGTAAATAATTATTAGTTGTCTCATTTGTACTCATAGATATAATAAACCATCTATTGGTAAGCCTATCATAGCGTACATGAGGGTCAGTAGTGTTTACACCTGCAAATGCTGTTCTAAAAAAATTATTTTGAGAAACATCCAATACTGGCGCTGCAAGTAAAGTGGTGGAAGTGCCATTAGGTGTAGTTACTGCTGCAGCAATTACACTTGGTTTGGCATATGCTTTTAATCTATAATTTTGAGCAATAAAAACTTGGGTAGATCCTACATCTCCATTGTTATCTGGTGGCCAACCACCAGCAGCAGAAGAAAAATCAGTAGCCATAAAATTGGAATGTATGGTTTGGGTAACTCCATTTATTCTGCTGGCTGTATTTTCCAAATTAGGAGCATCCAAGGGCCATTTACTAAAAGGTCGATTTTCCGAATTAATGCTGGGTAATTCATCAGGCAATTCTAATTCAGGTCTTAACGGGAAAATCTTACCCTTATTTTCGGCATCATACATTTTGCTATAAGCATTTATTTCATTTACTGTTTTGGTAATTCCCTTGATACCAGTGATTGTTTTACCTATTATATCTTGAGCCTGGCTAACAAAGCTTAAAGGAAAAAGAAAGACAAATAAATATATTTTTTTCATTTAAAAGATTAAAATTTATAATTAAATTATAAAGATATATACAAAAGCTTACATTTAAAATTGAATTGAATAAAATTTCAAAAAATGTATTTTGTTTTTTTGATTAAAAAAGATTTATCATAATGCTCAAACAATTATTCCCCCTTATCTTTGCACCCTCAACAAATGATACGCTGTTTGTGAAGAAAAATTGGTGGAAAATATTATCCTTCTTACTCCTTATCTACACGGTTGTAGCGGGTTTTCTTACGAAAGTTCCACGCCTCCCTATTTTAAATGAAACCATTAGAAACATGTTTTTCCATGTATGTATGTGGATGGGTATGATGGTTTTGTTTACATTAAGTGTAATTCATAGTATTCGTTATTTAAGTAAATTCAACCATAAGTATGATATTTATGCATCTAGCTATGCTGCTTTAGGTTGTGTGTTTGGTATACTAGGTTACATAACTGGATCAGAGTGGGTTTCTGTAACTTGGATAACCGACCAAAGTCAATCATTTGCAAGTGTATTAAAAGAGCCAAAGCTAATAGGTGCAGCCATTGCGTTGCTTATTTATGGGGCTTATTTTGTTTTAAGGGGTTCCTTTACCGACATTGATAAGCGAAGCAGGGTAAGCGCAGTGTATAATATTTTTGCTTTTGCCATGTTATTTCCGTCTATATGGATTATTCCTAGGTTAGTAGGTAGCTTACACCCAGGTGCACCTGGCAGTGATACGGGAAATCCAGCTTTAGATAAAAATGATATGGATATGGGTATGAGAGCAATTTTTTACCCGGCAGTTATTGGGTGGACATTGCTGGGCGTTTGGATAGCAACTTTGAAAATTAGAATTCAATTATTAAAAGATAAAAGTTTACTCAATGAAAATACCGTTTAATCGTTTCCCCTCCCTCTTTTCTCGTTTGGTAATGTTAATGGTTATCATGATTTCATCTATTGCAAGTAAAGCACAAACACAGCAAGTGGAAATGGCAGATGGCATGAGAAGCAATGGTAAAATTTATATTGTGGTGGCTGTATGTCTCACCATTTTAATAGGGCTGTTTTTCTATGTATTTTTACTTGATAGAAAAATTACGAAAATAGAGAAGGAATGATATTCCTCCATAACTAAAAAATAAGCAGCACGAAACTGCTTTTATATAAACAACGATTGCTAAAAAATAAATTTATGAGTTCAGACCAACACTACAGTTTCTTTCAAAGTGTAGAAAGAAGCTTTGACAAAGCAGCAAAATTTACAAATGTTGACAATGGTATTTTAGAGCAAATTAAAGCCTGCAACAGTGTATTGCAAATGCGTTTTCCCATAAAAAGGGATAATGGAGATATTGAAGTTATAGAGGCGTACCGTGTGCAACATAGTCATCACAAGAGTCCCTGCAAAGGGGGTATTCGTTTTAGCGACGAAGTAAACCAAGATGAAGTAATGGCGCTTGCGTCTTTAATGACTTACAAGTGTGCTATTGTAAACGTACCATTTGGCGGAGCCAAAGGCGGTATTAAAATAAACCCAAGAAACTACTCAGAATATGAGCTAGAAAAAATAACCCGCCGCTATACAGCCGAGCTTGTAAAGAAAAATTTTATTGGTCCTGGTATAGATGTACCGGCTCCAGATTATGGAACAGGTGCAAGAGAAATGAGCTGGATTGTAGATACATACCAGTCTCTTAAGCCAGGCGAAATAGATGCGGCAGGTTGCGTTACCGGTAAACCAATTACACAAGGTGGCGTGCGTGGAAGAACAGAAGCTACCGGCCTTGGCGTATTTTTTGGAATACGTGAAGTTTGTAATATGCCCGAAGTAATGAAGCGTCAAGGCTTAGAGATAGGTATAAAGAATAAAACGGTGGTGGTACAAGGTTTAGGAAATGTAGGGTATCATTCTGCCAAATTCTTTAGAGAGAGTGGTGCAAAAGTAGTAGGACTTGCAGAATATGAGGGTGCTATTTACAATGCAGAAGGCTTAAACGAAGAAGATGTTTTTCAACACAGGAAAGCTACAGGATCTATCTTAAATTTCCCAGGAGCCACCAATCTTGCAAAAAATACAGATGCATTAGAGTTAGAATGTGATATTTTAATTCCTGCAGCTTTAGAAAATGTAATTAACGGAGAAAATGCACCAAGGGTAAAAGCTAAAATTGTAGGAGAAGCGGCCAATGGCCCTTGCACACCAGAAGCGGATGAAGTATTTCAACAAAGAGGCATACTTTGCGTACCAGATATGTATTTAAATGCTGGTGGCGTTACCGTGAGTTATTTTGAGTGGTTGAAAAATTTAAGTCATGTACGTTATGGTCGTATGGAAAAACGATTTACAGAAAATTTAAACAGTCACATACTTTCTCAAATAGAAACCCTTACCGGTAAAACAGTTGAACCTGGTGAGCGTGCTTTTATTATGCATGGGCCTGAAGAAGTTGATCTAGTTCATAGCGGCTTGGAAGAGTCTATGATAAGTGCAACCAGAGAAATTATGGAAATTTGGCTTAGCAATCCTGCCATTCCTGATATGAGAACGGCTGCTTATGTAAATGCTATTAATAAAGTAGCTACTAGTTATGAAGAGCTAGGCATTTTCCCATAGTCAATTGCTATATTTTTAAAAGAGGTTATTTCATTATTTGGAATAACCTCTTTTTTTTGGACGGTTGGTTAATCGACAATATCAAAGGTTTTATGCTCATGCAAATTACAAGCAAGAATTTGTTCAAATAAAAATGAGGCGCTGCAAGCAATGGTGCATGCCGCCCCAGCGGTACGCAACTAGCTATGTACACCGCTACCTCGGCCGCTGCGTGTGAGGAGTATCACATTTTTAGACTTTTATCTAAGCTTGTAAAAATGCCTATTTTTCAAATGAAAAAATTGTTTTTGGACTCCTTTAATGAAAATGGTGTTACATGTTTTATTTTTAAATGAAATATTGCTGGTCTATTGATATAGATATTTTTTATTATCTTTCTAGTTCATTACTTTACCATGCCGTTCTAAAAAATACATTTATGCTAAAAAATACCCTCAGCTTTATCATTGTTGTTTTTATTCTTTCCAGCTGTAAGTCAAAAAATGCTTTTAATTATAGTCAAAACTTCGTAAAAAAAGAATTGAGTTTAGTACCCAGCGTTGAAGCAACAGAAAAAAAAGTTGCGGCGTTTATTGAAAAAGAACAATATGACAGTATTGTAGTAGAAGGGGCAAAAACAGAGAAATTGATTCATAATGTAATCGTAGAAATAAGGGATACACCAGCGCCTGACGCCAAAGATGGAGAAAAATTTAAAGTAGATATCATTAAGTACTTCGAGTTTATGAAAAGTGTCTATACAACTTACAGGGAATTTGGCAGCGCTCCAAACGAAGAGGAAAGAAATAAAGTTGTTGTAAAGCTTCAAAAAATCGTTGCTGATCGACAAGGGGTTACAAATAAAATTCAAGCTTCACAAAGAAGTTTTGCTACAGCTAATGGGTTTAAGATTAAGTAAACGAACTTTAAAAGTAAGTTACAACAAAAAAGCTACTGCATTTCGATTGCTACTTTTGTAGTATTATCAAGATTGCTCAACTTGTATTGAGTATTCCGCCAGTTTCGGGTTGTTTCATCATAAAGTCATAAATACATTTGCAAATAACCATGAATAATGAATGAACAAAAGCAAATTGACTTTAATAGAATTGCAGAAGCAATTGATTATCTAAAAAATAATTTTATTAATCAACCATCGCTAGAAGAAGTTGCACAACATGTAAACCTTAGCCCTTTTCATTTCCAAAAAATGTTTACCGATTGGGCAGGAGTAAGTCCAAAGAAATTTATACAATATATTTCTATTAATTATGCAAAAAATAAATTGAGAAACGAACAAGCTAGTTTGTTTGATACAGCCATACAAACGGGATTGTCGGGAACGAGTAGGTTACATGATTTATTTATAAACATAGAAGGGATGACACCAGGAGAGTATAAAAATGGTGGAGTGAACTTACATATCCAGTACAGTTTTGCTGAAACAATTTTTGGAAATATATTTATTGCGTCTACATTAAAAGGGATTTGCCATATTGCGTTTTATAATGATCAATCGGAGGCTGTTTCCATTTTAAAAAATGTATTTCCAAAAGCAACATTAGAGCAGAAAGAAAACCACCATCACCAAAATATCGCAAGTATATTTAAGTGCGACTTTACTATTGCGGAAAGCATGAAGCTTCATTTAAAGGGAACAGATTTCCAATTAAAGGTTTGGGAAACATTGCTTACTTTACCAATAGGACAATTAACTACCTATGGAGCTATTGCCAAAAAAATAAACAACCCAAAAGCGTTCCGTGCAGTGGGTACTGCCATTGGCGATAATCCGGTAGCTTTTTTAATACCTTGTCACAGGGTTATTCAATCTACAGGTATTTTTGGACAATACATGTGGGGAGCAAAAAGGAAAACGGCTATGTTAGGGTGGGAAGCCGTAAAAGTAGCAGGATATTAATTATCTTTTTATTAAAGAATTAAACATGGAATTATTCAATACCGCAATTGATCATAATATCTTGCCTTGCGATGGCAAAGTAATTTATTATGGTAAAATTGTAGAGCCCAACATTGCCAATACTTTCACAGATTTATTGTTTAACAATATTGAATGGAAAAATGATGAAGCAATTATTTTTGGTAAACATATTATCACCAAAAGAAAAGCAGCATGGTATGGAGATAAAGCATATCCATATACGTATTCGAATACTACCAAGCACGCTTTGCCTTGGACAAAAGAATTGCTTGAATTAAAAAAACTTGCAGAAGAAAAAACAAATGCAACCTACAATGCTTGTTTACTTAATTTATATCATAATGGAGATGAAGCAATGGCCTGGCACAGCGACGATGAAAAGGAATTGGCAAAAAACGGCTGCATAGCTTCATTCAGTTTTGGTGCAGAGCGAAAATTTATGTTCAAACATAAAAAATCAGGACAAACAATATCCATACTATTAGAAAATGGCAGCTTACTTGCAATGATGGATACAACACAAACAAATTGGTTGCATAGGCTTACCAAATCGGTTAAAATAAAGACCCCGAGGGTAAACCTTACTTTTAGAAAAATGAATGAAAAATAAAAATCAATAACAGCAGATGGCTTATAATTATAGCTTTATAGGTAGGGGTATTTCAAAAATTTCAATAAACTTACCGTCTTCTCTTACAAAGGCGGCACAATAAGAACCATTGGTTACAACAATACAATGCGCTTGAATAGCAGCGTTGTAATTTAATACTTGTCGGATGGTACTTTCCGATAATGCTACATTCATTTCCTTGCATTCTACAATTATAAAGGGGGAAGCGGCTTGGTAAACTACAATATCAAATCTTTTCTTTACTTCATTTATGGTTAATTGCTTTTCCGCAGAAATTAAAGAGGCAGGGTATTGTAATGTATGTATTAAGTAAAGCAAGAAGTTTTGTCTAACCCACTCTTCTGGCGTTATTACAAACCAGCGCTTACGGATAATACAGAAAATGTATTCTTTTCCGTTTTCAGACTTTATAGCCGGTTTTTGATCTGGGTAAATAATTTTTATCATTACAGCCACGAAAGTAAGTAGAAAAAAAAGGCATAAAAAGTTTGGTTGATGATTATTTTAGACAAAATTGATATACGGTATTTATTATTAGGCATTAAAACAATAAATTGCACTCTCATAAATTTTTTTCATATGAAATACATTGTTTTATTATTAGTTATCATTACAGCAACTGCATGTAATTATTCAAAATCGGGTAGCGGAAAAATAATAACGGAAAATAGAAATACTGCGCCATTTAATAAAATTAGTGTTTCACAAGCTATAGAGGTCGATGTTCAATTGGGCATTCAAACTTCGGTAGTAGTAGAAGCAGACGACAATATCATTTCAGACATAGAAACGGTGAGTAGCGGAGAAGGGAAATTGAGCATTAAGCTAAAAAATAATGTCAGTTTGAGAAATGCAACGATAAAAGTGCATGTTATTACACCTGACATTACAAGCTTAACAGCATCTTCAGCTGCACAAATAGATGGAAAAACGAATATTTCTAATATGGAGCGTATTGATTTAAAAGCAAGTAGTTCAGGAAAAATAACATTGCAAGTAGAAACCCCTACGGTAGACTTAAATGCAAGTAGTGGTTCTAGCATAATATTATCTGGGCGTGCAAAAAATATAAAGGCAAATGCAAGTAGTGGAAGCACTATGGATTTACAATCTTTGAAAGCCGAAACTGTAAATGCCAAAGCAAGTAGTGGAAGTACAATTAAAGTTTTTGCAAGTGTAAGTTTAGATGCAGCGGCAAGTAGTGGTTCCAATATTATACATACAGGCGGTGCCGCATCTATAAAGAAAAACGAAAGTAGTGGCGGATCGGTAACCAATAAATAGCCTTTTACTATTATAATCTTCAAATTTTATAGCAACGTATTGTTATATAAACTTTTATAACTTACAAGCCTTACTATTTTTTTTTAAAAAAAAGTTATTAAAAACTTTGCCATTTAGAATACATCCCTTACTTTTGCACTCCAAATAAAAAACCAGCATTTAAAAGCTCTTTATATATGTCACAACGAATCAGAATAAAATTACAGTCTTACGACCACAACTTAGTAGATAAGTCGGCTGAAAAGATTGTAAAAACAGTACGTAGCACTGGTGCAGTGGTTACAGGACCAATTCCTCTTCCTACACAGAAGAAAATTTTTACTGTATTGCGTGCTCCTCACGTTAATAAAAAAGCCCGTGAGCAGTTTCAATTGTGTACACATAAGCGTTTGTTAGATATATACACTAGCAGCAGTCGTACGGTAGATGCATTAAGTAAATTAGATCTACCAAGTGGTGTAGATGTAGAAATAAAGGCCTAATGAACCTTCCACAATGGGTGGAAAGGCAAAAGGTAAGTTCTTAAAAGAAAAAATTAAACATCCATCTCCTTGTTGAGACTTTGTCAAGCTGAGCTTGTCGAAGCCTTTAAAACAACACGGAGCGCTGGATACAAATAGGATACAATGAAAAGTATTATTGGAAAGAAAATTGGCATGACCAGTATTTTTGATGCAACAGGTAAACAAACTGCTGTAACAATTATAGAAGCTGGGCCATGCGTAGTCACACAAAAGAAAACCGTTGCAACAGACGGATACAATGCACTCCAAATTGCATTTGGTGACAAAAAAGAGAAACATTCTCTTAAATCGGAAATTGCACACTTTGCAAAAGCTAATACAGCACCGAAAAAAACAGTAAAAGAAATCCGCAATAGCGAATCAGATAAAAATGTAGGAGAAACTATTACCGTAGATATTTTTGCCGAAGGCGATAGTATTGAGGTTGTAGGAACTACAAAAGGAAGAGGGTTTCAAGGTGTTGTAAAACGCCATGGCTTTAAGGGCGTTGGTGGTCAGTCTCATGGCCAGCACGATCGTTCAAGAGCGCCGGGTTCTATTGGTAACTCATCAGATGCCAGTCGTGTATTTAAGGGTATGCGCATGGGTGGTCGTATGGGTGGAGATAGAGTAATGATGAAAGGTCTTAAAGTAGTAAAGATTTTCGCTGAGAAAAACTACATATTGGTAAGTGGTTCGGTTCCGGGTCACATTGGTTCAATCGTTTTAATACAGAAATAATTATGCAACTCGATATAATAAACGCAAAAGGAGAAAAAACTGGAAGAACGATAGAGTTACCAGAAGAAATTTTCGGAATAGAGCCGAACGACCACGTAATTTATCTTGCTGTAAAGCAGTACATGGGTGCACAACGCCAAGGTACACATAAGGTAAAAACAAGAGCGGAAGTTCAAGGTTCTTCTAAGAAATTACATAAGCAAAAAGGTACGGGTGGTGCTCGTAAAGGTAATTTACGTAGCCCTATATACAAAGGTGGTGGTACTATCTTTGGCCCTAAGCCGCACAAATATGATATCAAACTTAACCGTAAGGTAAAAGATTTGGCTAGAATGAGTGCGCTTTCTTACAAGGCTAAAGAAAACAGCATTGTAGTTTTAGAAGATATTCAAATGGATGCGCCTAAAACGAAAGGAGTTGTTAGTATTTTGAAGAGCTTAAACATGGGTCGTAAAAAATCTTTGTTTGTAGTACCAGAATATGATGATAATTTTTACCTAAGTCTTCGTAATGTACCAGGTGTAAATGGAACGGTGATAAGCGATATGAATACGTATGATATTTTAAATGCAAACGTATTGGTACTTTCTGAAAGCGCAGCGAAATTATTTACAGAAGAAGTAGAAGCATAATAAATTAACAAAGTGTGAATTAGCAATTTGCTAATCATCAACATAACAAAATAGAGACACATGAAACCGTCTGATGTATTAATAAAGCCAGTTTTATCTGAAAAAGCGAATAAGCAAGCAGAGAAAATGAATCGTTACACTTTTATAGTGGATAGAAAGGCAAACAAATTGGAAATAAAAAAAGCGGTAGAACAATTCTATGGCGTGCAAGTAGATGATGTAAACACATCTGTTGTACCTTCTAAATTGAAAGCTAAATATACAAAAGCTGGATATGTAGTAGGTCGCAAGCCTGCAAAGAAGAAAGCAGTTGTTACTGTTGCCGAAGGTGAAACTATAGACATCTACAGCGCATAATAAACAATCGATCTTAACCAGATCATTTTATAAAGAATGGTGGTCAGCACCGCAAAGTTTTGACAAAAAAGTAATTAAGAAAAATGGCACTTAGAAAATACAAACCAACCACGGCAGGTACTAGATGGAGAATTGGTAATGCATATGCAGAAATTACCACTAACGTACCTGAAAAATCTTTGCTAGAAGCACAGAAAAATACTGCTGGACGTAACTCACAAGGACGTAGAAGTATGCGTTACATGGGTGGTGGAAATAAAACAATGTACCGTATCATCGATTTCAAAAGAAATAAAAAAGACATACCTGCTACGGTAAAAACAATTGAGTACGATCCAAACCGTACAGCTTTTATCGCATTACTTGCATATGCAGATGGAGAGAAGCGTTATATCATTGCTCCAGCTGGATTACAAGTTGGACAAACGGTTATGAGTGGAGATGCTATTGCACCAGAATTGGGTAATGCGTTAATGTTTAAAAACATGCCACTTGGTACCAATGTACACAATATAGAAATGCAACCTGGTCAAGGGGGTATTTTGGTAAGAAGTGCAGGTACATCTGCTCAATTGAGCAACAAAGAAGAAAAATATGCGATTCTTAAAATGCCAAGTGGTGAGTTGAGAAGAGTACTTATAAATTGTTACGCTACGGTTGGTGTTGTTTCAAACAGTGATCATAGTTTGGAAAGTGCTGGTAAAGCAGGACGTAATCGTTGGAAAGGTGTTCGCCCTCGTACAAGAGCAGTTGCGATGAACCCCGTAGATCACCCGATGGGTGGTGGTGAAGGTAGAGCATCTGGTGGTCACCCACGTAGTCGTAAAGGTAAATATGCTAAAGGTCAAATTACCCGTACACGTGGAAAAGGATCAGATAAAATGATCATCCAGCGTAAAAACGGAAAGAAGTTAAGTAAGTAATTTTCATTGTTAAAATGCTCTGAAATATTTCGGAGAAATAAACAAAAATAAATATAATATGAGTCGTTCATTAAAAAAAGGTCCATACATAGAAGCAAAGCTTGAAGCAAAAATTCTAGCAATGGCTGAAGGGAAAAGTAAGAAAGGTGTTATAAAAACTTGGAGTCGCAGAAGTACTATTTCTCCAGATTTCGTTGGACAAACTTTCGCGGTACACAACGGTAACAAATTTATACCGGTTTATGTAACTGAGTTTATGGTGGGTCACAAATTAGGTGAATTTGCACCAACAAGAATATTTAGAGGACACTCAAACAAAAAAGGATAAAAAATAAAAGTTACGAGTTACGAGTTTAGGGTTACGAGTTCACACTTACAACCCGCCACCCGCAACAAATAACCCGAAACAAATATAAAAATGGAAGCAGTAGCAAAATTAAATAACGAACCTACATCACCAAGAAAGATGCGCTTATTAGTAGATCTAGTTCGTGGTATGAAGGTAGAAAAAGCCTTAGCGGTTTTAGAATTCAATCCTAAACATTCTTCGGTTCCTTTACGCAAGCTTATCCTTTCTGCTATTAGCAATTGGAAAGCAAAAAATGAAGGTGCAGATGAAAGCGAACTTATCGTAAAGACTATATTCGTTGATGCAGCTAGGGTTATCAAGCGTATGCGCCCAGCACCTCAAGGTCGTGGTTACAGGGTTCGTAAGCGTAGCAATCATGTAACTGTTTTTGTAGATACAGCGGCTCCAATAGTTGCAAAATCTACCAAAAAAGTAGTAGTAGCAGCAGCTGAGCCTGTTGTAGAAGTAAAAAAGCCTGCCGTTAAAAAAGCGCCGGCTAAGAAAAAAGTAAATTCAGAAACCGAATAATAAAATAAAAATTCTTCGCAAAAACGAAGGATACTAAATAAATACTATGGGTCAGAAAACAAATCCGATAGGTGCTAGGTTAGGAATCACAAGAGGTTGGGACAGTAACTGGTACGCTCACAAAAAGGATTACGCAAAAAAATTGATTGAAGATGATAAGATCAGAAATTATCTTAATGCTCGTATCAACAAAGGCGGTATCTCTAAAATCGTAATAGAGCGTACACTTAATAAGTTAATTGTTACTATTCACACTTCTAAGCCAGGTATCATTATTGGTAAAGGTGGTGGAGAGGTAGATAGAATTAAAGAAGAATTGAAAAAGTTGTGCGGTAAAGAAGATGTACAAATAAACATACTAGAAATACGTCGTCCAGAATTAGACGCAGCAATAGTTGCTGATACCATTGCTCGCCAGTTGGAAAACCGTATTAGTTATAAGCGTGCAATCAAAATGTCAATAGCTTCTGCTTTGCGTATGGGTGCAGAAGGTATCAAAGTAAAAGTTGGTGGTCGTTTGGGTGGTGCAGAGATTGCTCGTTCAGAAGAAATCAAACAAGGTCGTACACCTTTGCATACTTTGCGTATGGATATAGATTATGCCAATGTTTTTGCGCTTACTGTTTATGGTAAAATTGGTATCAAAGTATGGATCTGTAAAGGAGAAGTATTAGGAAAAAGAGATTTAAATCCAAATGTATTGGCTGGTGGAAAGAATGAAGGTCCAGACAGACCAGGTGGATTTGAAAGAAGAGATGATAGAAGAGGTGGAGATGATAGGAGAGGTGGTGGAAGAGGTGGTGATGATCGCAGAGGCGGTGGTGGAGGTGGAAGAAGATAGAAACAAATGTGATGATGTTGCTAGTTGGCTAATTTGCTAATTACTACAAAGTCTAAAAAATATTAAATAACGCTAGATGTGAATAAATTAGCACATTAGCAAATTTTCAAATTGGCAAATTAAAGAAAGATGTTATCACCAAAGAGAGTATTACATAGGAAAACCCAGAAAGGAAGAATGAAGGGAGATACCAAGCGTGGAGCTACTTTAGCTTTTGGCACATTTGGATTAAAGGCGTTGGATAGTGTACAACTTACAAACAGGCAAATTGAAAGTGCTCGTCAGGCAATGACACGTGCTATGAAAAGAGAAGGTAATGTTTGGATTAGAATATTCCCTGACAAACCAATAACCGCTAAGCCTGCAGAGGTAAGGATGGGTAAAGGTAAAGGTAACCCAGAAGGATGGGCAGCTATTGTACAACCGGGTCGTATTTTGTTTGAAGCAGATGGTGTACCAATGGAAACAGCAAAGCATGCATTTGCACTTGCAGCACAAAAATTACCTATTCTAACAAAGTTTATTGTGAGTAGAGATTACGTAGCGTAATAAAAAATGGAGATTTAATCAACTTATATCTCTGTATTATGAATGTTCAAATTAAAGAAGATGTCAAAAACAAATGATTTTGCAAATAGCCTTAA
>JANPCB010000105.1:0-2331 GCA_031430735.1 Ferruginibacter sp.
GAAAAAAGTTGCTTAGACCATGGTAAAATTTATTTTTTTTTGTCATAGAAATCCTAGGCGAATGCGAGATAGATTATACTTCATTGATGGAAAGGAATGCTGCGAAAGAAATGTAGAAAGATTTTGTTAGATTTGAAGTACCAACAAGGGTAAGGACAATCCTCGGCACTCAATATTGTTAGCTATGGGTTACCATCAGGTGCGAAGGACTCCCTGCCCATTATCGGTAATTTTTATTAGGCACTTGTGTATTAAAAGAAAATAAACATCTCCAATGAATAAATACAAGACTTTACACATTTGGATGCTCATCCCAATGATCATTATGCAACTCGGTATTTTTAAAGATTATTGGGGAGATTTTTCAGACAATGCCTGGTCAGTTCATATACATTATTGGACAGGTACTGTTTGGTACCTTTATTTAATTATTCAGCCCTACTTTGCTACTCATGGACAAATCCAACGGCATAGAACCAACGGCATTATAGGCATGTTTATCGCAGGCGGAGTTTGCTTGACAGCTCTTAGTATGATGAACAGAGATATTGTAAACGCACAAAATGCCTTAGAAAAAGCTGATAGATTTGGTCCATTTCAACCATGGTTCTTTTTAGGTGTTGCAGCAATAGAAATTGTAATGATGACCGCTTTTGGTTTTGCAATTATCAAAAGCATCATTTACAGAAAGCAATTAGAAGACCATTCCTGGTGGCTCATTTCCACAGTTTTCATCATTATGATGCCAGCTTTAGGACGAGGAATACAAAATGTATATGTTGATATGCATTCCAAAGAATGGCCAAATATTAATATCATGCAACCTATCTACTATTCGGAAATAGTAATTATTGCATTGCTTTTCTTTGGGGCTTTGAAATATAAAAAGTTAACACACCCAGCTACATATCTTGCCTTGGGAGTCAATTTATTGAACTGTCTAATAGAGCCACTGGGAAAATCAGAGAGTATTCAGGCATTTCTAAAATCCATTGTAAAAGGTTAAAACCACCGCTAACAAAAGGTTTTGTACAATTGGGGCAACACGTTGAAACAATCATCGGCGGTGTATACCTGCCTGCTGGCATGCAGGTCCAGGCTTTGGTTTTAGCGGACGGAACTCTGTTAGCCTTCGTTGGACGCCCGCTCCCATCCCACCCGTGAGAGCCGTGGTCTCCAACCAGCCGCCCAAATAACTAAAACTTATTTTCAAAAAATAAAAGTATTTAAAACCGCACCGGCCGGTCACTATGCTAGGCGAATGCGAGATAGATTATACTTCATTGATGGAAAGGAATACTGCAAAAGAAATGTAGAAAGATTTTGTTAGATTTGAAGTAACAACAAATGCAGGCACAAGGATTGCGTTTTTACACGCATATTTGACAGCCTCCAAAACTTGAAAGAAATAGAATGTTACAAATCATCGGACTCGTCGCAATTTCTTGGTTAATCGTTTGGCTGTTTGACAAACACAATTTATCAGTGTTGGGGCTAATGCCAACAAAGGACAGATTGAAACTTTGCTTTTATCTTTTTATTGTAACAGCAGTTTGTTGCTCGACAGCATTCGTTTTGAAAATGTATTTTGCAAAAGAACAGTATACAATAAATTCAAAGTTGACTGCATCCTTGATTTTCTCAGAACTATGGGACAACATCAGAGGCGTATTGACCGAGGAATTACTTTGTAGAGGTATTCTATTGTATATTTTAATAAAAAAGTTGGACAGTAAGTGGGCAATAATTATTTCATCCATAATTTTTGGATTGCTGCATTGGCTTAACAACGGCGTTTTTGGAAATGCAATACAAATGAGTATTGTATTTTTATTCAGCTTTTGTATGGGACTTCTTCTTGCTTTTTCTTACGCAAAGACATTTTCAATTTTAATACCATTTGCAATACACTTAGGTTGGAACTTAACACAAAACTTTGTATTCCCAGACAAACCAGAAGGAAATCACTTATTCATTTTAGCTGCGCAACCACCAATTGTAACTGTTTCATATTTTGTATTTTTTGTTATGTTATTGGTTCCAAAAATTTCTGCAATTGGAATTGATTACTTAATTGTAAGAAGACAAAAGCAAATTGAAATCCCCAAGTGAGAATGCCAGCACACAACATTGCTGCAACTGGGGCTGTACATTAAAACTTCGGCTGTTTGTATCGTTTTACATTTGTACGGGCAGATTGTTATGGAACTTCCAAATATTTTTTTAGGTATTTTCTTATCATTTTAGGCGGCTTTTTCACAGTTATTCACATATGGGGTTTTGTTTTTCACTACGGCCACTACTCTGAGGACTATTTTATTTCTGATAGCA
>JANPCB010000106.1:0-8151 GCA_031430735.1 Ferruginibacter sp.
TGCTATCAGAAATAAAATAGTCCTCAGAGTAGTGGCCGTAGTGAAAAACAAAACCCCATATGTGAATAACTGTGAAAAAGCCGCCTAAAATGATAAGAAAATACCTAAAAAAATATTTGGAAGTTCCATAACAATCTGCCCAAAGTTTGTACTGTCGTGTCATGTTTGCTGCCATTTTATTTTGGATACCCGATTAAATAGGTTACATGCATTCCAAATTTATTTTTCACTTTCCCCGCTCTCCAACAATAAGTTTCAGTGTCAACTTCAGTAGCGATTTTTAAAAGTTCAGCGGGCTTGTATAAACGAATTATTGAAACAATTCCATCCCATATTTGACAGATTGGAATTATTGGAATCAAATAGGTAAAAAACAATCTTGAAAAACGTAACGGTCTGAAAAAAGGGGTGCAGAAAAAAAAGATAAATGGATGAATGAGAATCAACCCTATGATTATAAAAATATTTTTATCGCCGCCATCAAAAATGCCGATGCCTGATTTTGCATCAACAGCATTTTGGATAACTGATTTTGCGATTGGTTTGCTAAAATGATGAAAGGCAGAAAAAATAGTTCTGAACCCTATTAAGTTCGAAGGAACATTGGCTGCATCAACTGATATTTCTAAAAAAGAAATATCACCCTTTGATTTTGTAGCCAATAGTTGGAAGGCATTTACATTTGGAAATTTATCAGTAAGTACAATTTTTATTTTGTCATCAGATTGTCGATTGATGTTTTGAGAAATTTGTTTCATTGCACCGCCACTTCCTGAACACAAATCAACTATTTGTTTTGAATCTTTTTTTTGTAATCCTTCCAAAATTAAGGGTATTACAGGTTGGTAAATATTGAGTATTTTAATAATAAAGCTTAAACAATCCATCATACTGTCTCGAATGCTGTTTGGAAACCAAGATAAATCTTCAAACTCAAAAAGGCGACTACTGATTTTCATTGTTCTACTTAATTTGTCCAAGTTAATTTCTTACACCACAATTTGGAGTTTGCAGGTTGCCAAGCATGACTTATAACGGGCATTTATTGCTGTAGCTAGGATATTTTATAACGTCCTTTAGCCAGCCTTACAGCAAACCCAATCTTAGCGGTTCGTGCTTATTTGATTGCTGCAGGTGCATCTGCGAATTTTTTGAACTTTCCTGTTAGTTTTCCTATACCTAATAAAATTGGAAACAAAATTAATTTAACCGGTTTAGGGATTACCAGCATATCCATTTCCGATTTATATTTAGTCAATAGGAATGCTGCATCAAATGGACTTGGTTTGTCATCGTTAGCTTCATTTGCAGATCTATAAATGTGACTTATAAAGTATTCATAATTGTTTGATGGCTTTACATGGCCAGAGTAATGTAAGGTTTGATCACCTTCATTCCAAAATTGATGTGCCTCTCCTGGTTGAAAAATATATTCCTGACCTTCAGTTAAGGAAAATTCATTTGATATTGTCTTGATACGCATTTTCCCTTTTTCAACTTTAACTTTTTCTTCCTGCCTGAAATGAACATGCATTGGTGGCCCAACTCCAGGTTCATCGGTACCTTCAAACTCTGTTATTTGTCCCTCAGTTTCGGCAGAGGATTTAGTGATTGTAAGTGTCTCACCGTTTTTATTGATTTTTAAGATTTCCTTTTTCATATACTGTTGGTTTGTCTTATAGATGAAAGTTAGAAAAAATTTCCTAATATGACGCAAAACGTTCGAGTGTTTGCGAAGACATGGAATTCATTGATTGTCCAGCCAGGTGCAAATGCCCAATTAAAAATATGTTGTTGAAGTTAAGAACTAAAGCTGAAAATTGAATGTCGAGCCCGAACTGCTGCTGATGCTTGTTGGCTGTAGTGCTGCTATTAGTCAGCATCTACAATTATTAAACCTTAAAAATCATATTTAAAATAATAGGATTTTTTGTTGTTAATTGTTTAATGATTTTTCAAATAATACCAATTGATTAAAATATTCCAAACCAAAGGGGCATCATGCAAATTGAGGTAACGGTGTAAGGGGTCAAAAGTAAATGCGATGACTCTTCCTGCACCAACAGGTACATTAAAGATGGCACCGTGCCCAATAATTGCTTGTTCATTTTTTACCATACCGGAAAGAACATATGGAACCTCTTTTTTTACAGTGTCTTTAGCAGCAGGCGTTTCTTTTTTGTCGGGCATACCAAGTATGGGGCCGGTATATTGTACTTCATCTTTCAATGGCTTTGTTCCGTATTGCAACAGCATCATATCACGGTTATATTTTGCTGTCTGCAGCAAAGGCCCGTTGCCCCGGAAAATGGGAAAGGTTTCTGGAAATCCATACATTACCGGGCTGTCAGCTTTTCTAACTTTTACATTCACAATAGACCCGGGATGAAAAAGTCCGGCAGCATCTGCAGTTTGCAGGTGCCTTACAATGCCTGTATTTGCGAGTATTTGCGACGAATTGTCGAGGCTGATGATAACACCTCCATCCTGTGCAAATTGGCTTAGCTGTGCCATACCTGCAAAGCCGGGGCCACCAGTCATATCGTTTGTAGAATCAGGAAAACCATGCGATGGAAATTCTGTGGTACGGGTATAAGGCATAGGGCCAAATTTGCTGTCAATCTCATTTATGAAGTCACTGGCACTCCCACCTGTTCGTGGTATCAGTATCACATCAAACCTTTTTCGAAGGCCGCCATTTTTCAAGTCGTCTTTGTTTATAGACGTAAAAGGAATTCCCAGTTGCTCAAAAGTGTACCTAGCCCAGCCCTCGTCCTGCGTATTGTACCAGGTATGATAGATGGCCACTTTCGGTAAGCGTACCTCATGTTGTTTTGCAGCCGAAATATTTTTTGTTGCCTGCAGGTCGAATCCGAATTGTTGAGATAGTTTTTTTGCCTGTTCCTGGCTTAGGCCTTTAAATAAAACGGATCCTGCCGCAAGGCTATCTTTGGACCCGTCAGCTATTGCTTTGGTATCAAGCACAGTGGCTGTGGCATTTGTGTTATCGGTTTTTAACCAGTACAATGCAGGCAATAATTTATTCTGTGCTTTATAATTGAGTACATAGTTAGTGCCTGTGCCTTTTATGCCGCCTTCATATTTTGCATCTTCGGTTAGTAGTTTAAGGTTCGCTTTTAAATACTTTACGCTGTCTTCGGTACGCACATCCACACCATACAAATAACCAAGCGTCCATGCAATGTCATCGTATGGCGGAAACTTGGCATCCTTTGAAAAGTTTTGTTTTGTAAGCAACGACACAGCCAGGTTTCGGTAGGGCTGATCCAGCAATATCACATAATCATTTTTATTTTTTCCTGTATCCACACGATGTATTTCTATTTGCTGCTTACGCAATTGGTTTATGAGATATGCAGCCATCACTGGGTCGTGTTGTTCGGCCGGAATTACAAATGCACGGAGCTTTTCTTCTTTTCCTTTTCTGATATTATTCAACCCCTTTTGGTAAAAATTCCGGAGTAATACCCTGGCATTATCAGCGGTGTATGAAAGTGAAGCAAGCACACCCGCTTCCATATAATTAATGTTGTTGCGGGCCGACCAGTTGACCATTGGTGTAGCAGGGTCGGGGCGGTACCATTCCTTATTGGTGGCTGCATCACCGGCATATTTCATTTCCGATATGTCACGCAGGTAGGTATTGGCACCGGCATTTCCAAAGGTTTCGTAAAAGCGACCAATGGAGTTGTGGTTGTTGGCCACCCAAATACCATAGCCTGGATACCAGCCGTCGTAAAAAGCCCAGGTAAATGCGCCGGGCAATCCTTGTGCAGCCAAGGCAGTAATATCGTGATTGGCCATTACCTGCCATTCGCCGATGGTTATCGGGTCAACGGTTTCGTTGTACGGCCCGGTGCCTGTGGACATATAAATTAAAGGCACTGATTCATGCAGGTCCAGCATCACGGTAGGGTGCCAGTCATAATAAATATTGAATATTGTTTTTGTAAGTTGCTGCGATACCTGTATGCCATCCCGGTTATTATCATGAAAAACATACTTGCCCCAGTATGGCGGCGAATAACGAAAGCCATCATCAAAATTTGTTCTTGCTTTTGAATAGCGATAGTACCAATCTACCTGCTTATCACGGCCATCGGGTTCTGATACCGGGTTAATGATGACAATAATATTTTCACGGATCTTTTTAATGTCACTGGTATTATCTGTTATAAGGCGGTATGCCAGTTCCATTAGCATTTCAGGTGAACCCATTTCAGTTGAGTGCAGTCCCCCGTTCAGATAAAAAACAGGTTTTGTACTATTGATGATTTGATTAACATCCATCATTCCTACTTTCCTCGGATCGGCTAAAAGTGCTAATTGATTTTTAAAAAAATCCGGACGTTTCATTGCATCTTCATTACCTATCATCACAAGGTTTATGGCACGGCCTTCCTCTGTTGTACCCACCTGCTGCATGGATATCAGGGACGAAGTCTCCGCCAGTTTTTTATAATAATTATAGATATCTGTTGTGTGGTGCATAACACCCGGTGCTCCAATGATGGTTCCGAAAAATTTTTGCGGAGAAGGAATTTGAGGATCAGTAACAAGGTTAAGAACAGAGGATGGAAGGAATTTTTTATCTGTGGTATACTCTTTTATTTTTTGGTTGTACGCTTCATCAATTTGTTGTGCAGATACATTTACGTATGTAAACAGTATAAATAGTAATGAAAGAAAAAAATGCTGTTGCCTGGTAGATGACATGATACTTTGGTTTAGGTTAAAATAACGGAAAATATTTAGCTTAAAGAGGATACTGAACAGTTGAACGCATTACTGCCAACGGGCAGAGATTGCTGCAGGGCTGGAACCTGTCTGCCGACAGGCAGGTTCATTGCTCATCCGCCCGTAATCCCGAAACTTCGGGACTGGTTAAAGATATAAAAGTACAGGTTAACAAACAAAAGACCGGTCCCGTACGTACGGGATCCAGCCCAGATGGAGCACAACAGCCGATTGTAATTTCGTCCGCCGGCTTTGCGGTAAACCTTTTATTGTGTGCTGCTTTTTTCTCTATTTGTCCGATGTAAATTTGTGCAATACATATTCTGACTGGTCAGGTGAGCCATTCGTTATCTGAACTGTCGGGTTTTTCCCAAATGTATAAATTATAGAGCTGAAAGTAAACGACCCGCCCTTGTCATTTTTATAAGCTATACAAATAGGATATTTTTCACTGTCTTTGGAACGCAATGTTTCTTTTATCGTGTTGTCTGAAAAATTTGGATTGCTTATGTCAAGCCTGTTTTTAAGTGCTATAAAACGAGTTACACTATTACCAACACTTTCACCGGATAATGCTTTTCTAACATTTTCAATATGCCAGGGTTTTATATCGTCATTACTAATAGGGTGATTGGTATGATAAACAAGCGAAGGGTTATTAGCAATAGGTATAAACCGAACAACTTTATTCGCTGAGGCTTCAAAATCGTAAACACTATCAATAGAGCCAATGATATAATTTTGCCCAGAGGCATGTTTGACAGTTTGTAAAAATTCCAATGCACTTTTTTTGTCTTTTTTTAACAAAATTCCCCTAACCACACAAGCTACCGGTAACCCGTCTGTACTTGCACTTAATTGCATTAGTGTATTAACAGTAACTCCAATGCCTTTAGAATTAATACCATTCATAGCAACTAAACCTGCCGAACTTAAAAGATATTGCTCTGGCTCATTTTTATAGGCTTTGATGTGAAGCAAAACCTGGCTTCCATTCATGAAAGAAGGAACGTCTAAATTTTGAGCAATGTAAGCTGGTTTTGAACCACTAGCTGCAACACCGATTCCGCTGCAATGGTTTGCTTCCATGTTTTTAATTTTATCTAAATACACCCAAAACTCATCCACCAATTGAAAGCAATACACATCTTTAAAAGTCTGACCAGAACTTTCGGCAATCCCTTTTATCTCCTCATATATTTCAGGTGTCCATTTTTTGATAGCTGGTTCAAAATTGGTACTACGGAAAAAATTGTCAATTACGGTATCAGCGTTTTGTTTTGTGCCGATTTCTAAATCTTTTTTCCATTTTTTAAATTCCTCTGCAATTTCAGTTTTTAACAACTTGCCGTGTTGTAACCCTCGCTGATAACCGTTGCCATTCAATTCAATAACAGGTACTTTTTTAGTATTCGCTGTCTGGGCTAAAAGTTGTTGTGCAAATGAGTTACTACAAATTGTCAAGATTAAAATGACTAAGTAAGTTGTCTTAATATATTTCATTGCTATTTATATTTTGTTATGATGGTTGAGTTCTTTCGTAAAGTAGCACACAATTAACAGGGTTTTATGCAGCCGTTGGATTAACATTTCGTCCGCCGACAGGCCCTGACGATTGAAAATATTTGTTGAAGTTATGAACTAAAGTCCAGCGATGCTAGTCCAGCTCGAACCACAGCCTGGCTTTGCAAAAATGATGATTGCTCTTCCGTTCAGCCCCGCTTGCATAAAACTCCATATTGGCTGTTTGTTGTTCTTCCCGGTCAGTCTGTAATCTTAAATGATTCCCATCTTCCATTTGTACCACTTCTCCAAAGCCATTCCAAAGGTCCAAACTTATACTTGCTGAACCACCATTTGCTAAACAATATTTGAATGAGAAAAAATATCAACCCAAGTCCAAGTGCTGCTGTACCTGACAATTTTAATAAAAGTCCAAGTCCATAGCCATAAAATATAAAAATCCCAAAAGCAGATTGCAATACATAAGTGGTCAGCCCCATTTTACCTACCGGTATCAATTGACTGGCGATTTTATTTGTGCTACTTTGTTTGAACAAAGAAAGGAAGATAACGATATATAAAAGAGGCATAAAAATATTGGA
The DNA here is from genome assembly GCA_031430735.1 of Ferruginibacter sp. Classification (GTDB taxonomy): domain Bacteria; phylum Bacteroidota; class Bacteroidia; order Chitinophagales; family Chitinophagaceae; genus Ferruginibacter. Next base: position 6,864 of record JANPCB010000106.1, read on the forward strand.
AGCATCTTTGGCAATTGAGCCGACAAAACGAATAAATTCAGTGTTAGACGGTTGCGAAAAGTAATTGCTTATTATTGTCAGCGGTATACCTATTAAAGCTGAAAAAGAAATTATTTTAACCAATGGAATTTTGTCTATTTGTTCGTGCCATTTTTTGCGACCTATCCAAAGTCCTAGCATGAACAATCCTGGTATTACCCATAGTCTGCCACTAAATTTTAGGTAATTATATTTATTGTAAAAGCCAATTGTGCTGTTAGACGCAAGCAATTTTTGGTATTCACCTTTAAGTATCAAATCAAAATAAGCAGTTGCCTGTGTAACGGGATTATCTGCAGTATTATTGACAGCTATGTTTTTTGTTTCTTTTATAGTTTGGACTGTTTCCTGTCTTGATTTCTGAATTAATGAAATAGAGTTTGTTAATATAGTAGGTCCGTTGAAAGCAAGAAATAGTCCAAGAATCAAAATGATTTTATCAGGAACTTTTCTAAAAAGCACTAATGCGAAACCAAAGGTTGCATAGACGGTCAAAAAATCACCTCTATAATGAATATGGTGAATAAAACCTATGAGGAATAACAACACTAATCTCCAGATAAATTTCAAAGAACTTGAACCTTTTTTTTGGTCTAATATTAAATAGAAACTCAGCCCAAATAGCATTGAGAATATTGCATAAAATTTTCCAACAAACAGGTTTTGAATTATAACTTGTGAAAAGCTGTCTATAGGATATAAAATATTAAATCCCACATATCGAGGCGGTGTCATACTAGCCAAATAGCCTTCAAACATATGGGTCATTATTATACCAAATAATGCAAAGCCTCGTATTGCGTCAATTTGTTCAATTCTTTTTGTTGTAAGATTTTGCATGTCTTTTATATGATTTTGTTTAAGGGCAGCTTTTACAATGACCGATAACGGCAGAGCTTGCTGCAGGGCTGGAACCTGTCTGCCGACAGGCAGGTTCATTGCTCGTCCTGCCCGGAATTGCTGCTAACCTGCCTGCAGGCAGGTTAAAGATATAAAAGTACAGTTTAACAAACAAAAGTCCGGTCCCGTACGTACGGGATCCTGCCCAGATGAAGCACAACAGCGATAAAATACTCATTGCTCCGATGTTCAGCCAGCCTTGCAGCAGACCCGATGTTGAACAAAACCCTACGGGTAAACTACCTTAGCGTTTCATTAAAATAAAATTAACCATTATGCATCAAAAAAAAGTAATTTAATTTCGGAAGCCTGCGACCATGTGGCAGGATTTAAGACAGCTTATCAGAAG